>DATBYA010000161.1:0-128705 GCA_036514015.1 Candidatus Sulfotelmatobacter sp. | reverse complement strand
TTAGATTCGGCGTCTCGCGGAAAGAATTAACATTTATTGCTCGCAAGTGCCGTGCCATCGCGGTTCTGTTCATTGTACTGTAAATTGATAAGGATAAAGGCGAAACCTGCGCCGCAAGGCTCTTTCGGACGCGACGATGTGCAACGGGTTGCGCATGGGTCGATCATTCGTAATGGCAATTCGTGCTGGAAAATTGGCGGGCCGGAATCTGGGTCCTCAACCCTTCTTTGCGCTGCCGCTGCCCGTCGTCTCAGGTAAACTATTCGTGCCCTCTTGGTCTCAGCAAAATGATTAACGGCAAGCGCATCGCAGTCGTCATGCCCGCTTACAACGCGGAGAAAACCCTGCAGGTCACGGTGGGAGAGCTGCCTGACCTGGTAGACATCCGCATTCTTGTGGACGATCACAGTTCTGACCGCACCGTCGATCTAGCCCGGCAGTTTGGCTTGTATGTCTTCCAACACAACCGCAACTACGGCTACGGACGCAACCAGCAAACCTGCTATCGCGAAGCTTTGGCCGCCGGCGCCGACGTCGTCATCATGCTTCATCCCGATTACCAGTACACGCCGCTGCTGGTTACGGCGATGGCGAGCATGGTCGCCTACGATGTATATGACGTCGTGCTGGGTTCTCGCATCATTGGGGGCCGGGCCTTGCGCGGCGGCATGCCCATTTACAAATACATTGCGAACCGGTTCCTTACCGCGTTCGAGAATCTTTTTCTGGGAGTGAAACTCTCCGAGTACCATACGGGATACCGCGCCTTCAGCCGCAAGGTACTCACCGAACTGCCGCTGCTGGAAAACTCCGACGACTTCGTCTTCGACAACCAGATGCTGGCCCAGTGCGTGCACTTCGGCTTCCGTATCGGCGAAGTCTCCTGCCCCACGAAGTATTTCGAAGAGGCTTCGTCCATCAACTTTCGCCGCAGCGTGAAGTACGGTTTCGGCGTGCTGGCCACAACCTTCCAGTTTGCCCTACAGCGAATCGGCCTGTTTCATGTGCCGCGTTTTAGCGACAAAGGGCGCAAACTCGAAGCGGCGGGAGAGACTTACTACGTCGACCGTTCAGAGACCGCCCGCCCGGTCTAGGATTTTCTCAACAATGTGCTTGAGTGGCGCAGTGCTTTTAGGCGTTGCGATAAGCCAGAACTGATTTCTTGTGGGGGGGCAGCCGCCATCGGCGCTCGATGCCGATCGCAACTCGGCTCAGCTCGTAGGCGTCGTCGGTGGCGCCGTGCTGCGGCCCAAATGCGCTGGCGAGCTCTGCTCGCCCGGACAGCCGGGGGCGCCTGTCCTCCCAGGTTTGAAAAGCAATTTTAGTGTCTCACCGTCGGCAAAATCCGTCTGGAGCCGCATGGGGCAAGGGCGACTCCACGGTCACGAATCTGGCGCTGCTGGCCGCGCTTACCGCGTTCGCCCTGTGGATCGCGGGCTACCATCCGGGCCTGGAAGACGATGCGTTCTACCTGGCGGCCATCAAGAGGAATCTCAATCCGGCCTTGTTTCCGCATGATTCAGAATTTTTCCGCCTGCAGTTTCAGGCCACTATCTTCGATAAACTGATCGCCTTTTCCGTACGTCTCAGCCATCTGTCTTTGGCGTGGACTGCCTTGTTGTGGCAGGTCGCTGCGATCTTTCTGCTTCTCCAAGGTGCGTGGCGGATCAGCCGCCGATGCTTTGCCCAGCCTGCGACCCAGTGGGCAGCCGTGACGACCGTGGCCGTCTTGCTGACGCTTCCCCTGCCCGGCATCGCCATCGCGCTCGCCGACCAGTATCTTCATCCCCGCACCTTGGCGACGGCCGCGATTCTTGCCGCCATCGTTGCCGTGATCGACCGACGCTTCTGGCTGGCGGGAATTCTGCTCGCTCTCGCCTTCGCGATCCATGCCATCATGGCCAGCTTCGGAATTTCTTTTTGCGCCTTTTTGCTCTGGAACCAGCGCGCCCGTCCGCGGCCTTCGTCGGGCCTGCTTTTGGGGGTCGCCCTTGTGCTCCCGCTAGGATGGATCTTTGAACCCACCTCTGATGCCTGGCGTCAGGCGGCCGCCACTCGCGGTTTTTACTTCCCGATGCGATGGCACTGGTATGAATGGCTGGGAGTGTTCGCTCCGTTGGCTTTGCTGTTCATCTTTAAGATGTTTATACAACTTAGCGAAGGATCGGAAGGCAAAGGCACAGCCCTGGGGTTAATGGTTTCAACTCTCCTTTATTATGGAGTCTTCCAAACTGCCGTCGGTCTCCTCATCGTGCTCCCTCCCAGTCTCGAGCGCTTGCGGCCATTCGAGCCGATGCGGTATCTGCACTTGCTTTATCTTTTGTTCGTTCTGATCGTGGGTGGTCTTCTCGGACGCCACGTGCTCGACCGCCATGTCTATCGCTGGCTGCTGTTTTTTCTTCCTCTGAGTGCGAGCATGATTTATGCGCAGCACCAGATGTATCCCGCATGCGCGCATCTGGAGTTGCCGGGTGTCGCGGAGCAGAACGCATGGCTGCAAGCCTTTGCCTGGATTCGGCAAAACACTCCAGTCGACAGCCTGTTCGCGCTCGATCCCCACTACATGACGTTGCCGGGCGAGGATTATCATGGATTCCGCGCCCTCGCCGAGCGCAGCGCGCTCGCCGATTATGAGAAAGATGGTGGCATGGCCGCCCGTGTTCCCCGCCTGGCTCCACGCTGGCTCAAAGAAGTGAATGCACAAAGCGCTTGGCAGAATTTTCAGCCCGCGGATTTCCAGCGTCTCAAAACCGAATTTGGAGTGACCTGGGTCATCCTCTGGCATCCAGCAGAGAACAGCTCGCAAGCAAATCATGATACAGCCTCGGGAATGACCTGCCCCTATCAGAACAGTCAGCTTCAAGTCTGCCGTTTATACTGATAGCGGCCTGATTCTAAGAACAGGTTTTGGGAAGGGCACTGCTTCAAGCCGTGCCGTCAGTCCTGCCGGGTACGCGGGCTTTCGCTCCAAGGTCTCCGCTTCGTTCGGGAATTCCGCACTCATGTCCAGAGAATCTTCTTCTCCAACCCGCCTATCGCCTTATGTCCCGATCGCGCTCGTGGCCCTTGCAGTCCGTCTGGCCGTCATCCCCTTTGTCTATCACGACTGGATGGATCCGTTCGTGCTCGAGCATTGGGCCTTCGGAAGGATCGCCCGGTCCATCGCCTCCGGCCACGGTTTCGGCAGCCCTTTCGCCGACACAGGATTGTCGGCTCTATTGCCGCCGGTCTATTCCTATCTGCTGGCGGGCATCTTCAAAGTTTTCGGGATTGAGACCAGGGCCTCGGTGCTCGCTGCGCTCTCGTTGAACAGTGTATTTTCGGCTCTCACCTGCGTGCCAGTTTTTCTGCTGGCGCGCCAGGCTTTCGGCCAGCGCGTGGCCAAGTGGGCGGGCTGGGGATGGGCTTTTTCTCCGTACGGCGTCTACTACGGCGCCGACTGGGCTTGGTCGACCTGCCTGGTCGCGCTCGAATTGTGTTGGTTATTTTTGTTTGCCTGGCGCCTGGAAGGTTCCTCGCGCAAACGCGACTGGGTGCTCTTCGGCGCTCTCAGCGGCATTGCAGCCCTCACCGAACCGGTCGTGATGGCCGTTCTTCCCTGGCTGGGGATCTGGACTCTGTATCGGCGCTATCGGCTCGCCCGCCCGTGGAAAGTTCAGACGATCGCCGTAGCCCTGGCCGGAGTAGCAACGCTGTCTCCCTGGCTCGTGCGGAACTATATGCTCTTTCACCGGTTCATTCCCGTACGCAGTGGCTACGGTCTCGAACTCTACATCGGCAACAACGGCTACTCCGGGCACTGGGTGAACCGTGCGCTCCATCCCAACCACAGCGACGCCGAACTTTCTGAGTACGAACGGGTGGGTGAGGTCGCCTACATGGATCACAAACTTCAGCAAGGCAAAGACTACATCCGCAGCCATCCCGCATGGTTTGTGTGGATGACTTGTCGCCGCATCGTCTACATGTGGACGGGCTACTGGAGCTTTGACCGTGCGTATCTGAAAGATGAGCCGCTCGATCCTCCAAATATTTTCGTGAACACTACGATGACGATTCTGGCACTGTGGGGCCTACGCCGCGTCTGGCGGCGTGATCCGTCCCTGGGCGTGCGTTTCGCCATCGTGCTTTTATT
Organism: Candidatus Sulfotelmatobacter sp.; assembly: GCA_036514015.1. Taxonomy (GTDB): domain Bacteria; phylum Acidobacteriota; class Terriglobia; order Terriglobales; family Acidobacteriaceae; genus Sulfotelmatobacter. Next base: position 124,570 of record DATBYA010000161.1, on the reverse strand, counting down.
GTTTCCACTCACCTACTATTTCTCCCATCCGGAAACTTATTACTTTCGTCCCGTCGATCCGCTCATCGTCGTCCTCGCAGCCCTTGGCGTTGTCGGACGTTCTCCATCCGAGATGTCTCGGAAACCAGGCGCATTGCAGCCTGTCTCGCGTGGGGTTTAACATCTAACTGGCGATGGCGAACGCGACCTCTTTACCTTTCACATCTCAGCGCCGCTTCACGATTGGGGCCAGCGAGATCCTGAACTTCGCCTACGACGCCTTCTGCAGCAACAAGCTTCAGTTCACGCTCACCGCTTTGGCGATGGCTGTGGGCACCGCTTCGGTGATTCTGGTGTCCACCATCGGCCTGACGGGAAAGCAGTACATCCTGCGCCAGTTGCAATCCATCGGCACCAACATGATTTATGCCGACTATCAAGGTGGAGCGCAGCGCATCGACTCCACGCCCGATCCCATGACGGTAGAGGATGTGCAGGCGGTGCGCGAGCAGGTTTCCAGCGTAGTGGCCGCTTCGCCCACCGTGGCCTTGGGAGACCGCATCAGCGTCGGCGCGGGAAAACAGAGCGACATCCTGGTCCTGGGCGTAGACCCTGCTTACATGCGGGTACGCAACCTGAAAGTTCTCTTCGGCCGTTTTTTTGATTCTGAAGATTCCTCTGGACGGAACAAAGTTGGCGTCATTACCGAGAAACTGGCGCAGAAACTTTTCGGCTCAGACCAGTCGGCGGTTGGTCAGGTCATCAAGCTGAGCGGCGGTCTCCCGTTCACCATCATCGGCGTGTTCAAGGAAAGCGTGGACACCTTCGGACAGTCGGACATTCAGGAAGAAACCATGCTGATCCCTTACACGGTCAGTCGCTTCTTCACGCCTACCGCGGCGGTGTACCAAATTTATTTCTCGGTGGCGACTCCGCAGGATGTGATCCCGGCTACCGCCGCTATTAAGCGCGTCCTGCAGTCGCGGCATCGTTCGGAGTCGGTCTACAGTGTGCAGAACCTAACTCAGCTTCTCACCGTGGCGGGGCGAATCGCCGACGCTCTCACGTTGATCCTTATGCTGGTCGCATTCGTAACCCTGCTGGTGAGCGGAATCGGCATCATGAATATCATGCTGGCGACGGTGACGTCCCGCATTCGCGAGATTGGGATTCGTAAAGCCATCGGGGCAACCAATCGCGAAATTCGCTTCCAGTTTCTCGCGGAAGCGATTCTGATTTCGTTCACCGGCGGCATCGCCGGAATCGTGGTCGGCCTGGCCATCCCCTACTCGCTACGCTTCCTCACTCCTTTCCCAATGCCGATCTCAGGCCTGTCGGCAATCATCGCCATCATCGTGTCGTCGATTGTGGGAATCATCTTCGGCACCGTCCCGGCCACGCGCGCCTCGCAGCTGGATCCAGTTGAAAGTCTGCGCTACGAGTAGAGCAGGTCGTCCTCCTCTCGAAATACTTTTGTTTGCAAATCTGTAGGTACCAACGTGGTTGCAGGAAAGTTGTCGAAATTTTGCCATTACCGAGATGCAATGATGTCAATCGCGGTAAAAACGAACTAAGGATACGATTTGAATCGGGATTGGCCCGACCCCCGTTTGCGTTGACGACGCCGTCATCGCCCAACCTATGCAACGACGCAAGCTGAGTCACCCCACGAACAACCCCCGTATGGACATCTGCATAAAAATGCCATGGATTAGCGGAGAAGGCAGCCCGGATTGGAGCATGGCGAACTGTCAAGGATATGCTTGCTGGGCGGCAGCGCCAGATTCCTAGGGAACGGACCGGAAGTTGGCCGCAGCTAGGCAACAGCGGCAGATTCGCCGGCAGACTGGTCGTGTTTCGTAGCCGAGGCGACAGACGATATCGTGGGCCTCAGAGCCATCACGCGGACTGTAGCGAAGTGTGCAAGCACTGGAAACTGTCTCAGGACCCACGCATCGCGGGACCAGATGCCCTTCTGTAGGTAAGGCACTTTGATCGTTCGCGTGAGCAGGGGTACGAAAGGAGTCCGAAAGCTGCGGCTGGCGAGCACTTGGAAGCCGTCAACTAGTGCGTTCAATTGCTTAGAATTTAGGGGATACTCGAACTCTGACACATCTTCTGCAGATGGAAATAGTCGACGTAGCTGTTTCATCGTCCAGGAGAACCGGATTGGCTCCTTGAAAATAAATAGGCCATGCGGCTTCAAGATGCGTCGTATCTCGTTCTTAACGCGATCCAATTGTAAGTGGTGGAGGATGGACATGCAGAAGACAACATCGACCGACTCGTCCAATAAATGCGTCTCATAAGCCGAGCCGACCCGTAATTCGGCATCCACTCCGTACTTTCGCAATCGTTCGCGGCCAACGGCAATCAGATGCGGCGAAATGTCTATGCCGATGACACGAGCACCCCGCTTTCGGAGCGGTACGACTTCTTCGCCTGATCCGCAACCGAGGTCCACGACCAGCTTGTCCTGAACGTCCCCAAGCAGATAGAAAACATATTCCAGTGGGTAGCTTGTGTCAGCAGTGGGGGTTTGGTATCGCGTAAGATCTACGTCCAGAAGTCTGATCTTGCTGGCTTCCGACGCGCTGCGAGCGATCTCTGCGAGATCGTGAGCCGACGCCATACAAGTCCTCCTCAAGACTGCGAGGAACCGTCTTTCAATGGGCGAGATTATGACCCACGATACCAGGGCTGTCAACACAAGTTACAAAATGGTCAACCTGGATTGATTCGGAGCGCTGCGACAATACCCAAAGAGACAGAAACAGCGGCTTCGTTCTTTACCATCTGCCATGGATCGGATTCCCGAACGAGCTATCGGGAGTCCAACTCTCTCGCGCTGTGTACAGCGGTGACGGAAATAGCATCGGACGATAGACCCCCATGCCTTGAAAATCCCCGCCCCGATGGGGCGGAACCGACAAGAGCGGAGAACGCTGCTTCTCCATCTTACTGAACCAGGACAGAACATTCAGACCGAGGCCTTCGGCGAACAGAAAAACTTCACCGATAAGCTGGTAAGGGCCGCCGTGGAACGCAACCCTGAGTTAAGCCCGGAAGAGCGGCCGAGAGTGCTCGATAATACGGGGTAGATTCTCCTGGCCAGCAACCGCCCTGTGGATATCACTCCGAATAATGCGGGGCCGGCGTCGCAAAACTCTGTGCGGGAATTCCCCCTCCAAACGCTGCGGATTCGCTCACCCTGCTCCAGTCGGAGGGCACTGGGAACGCGACGGAGCCGGGCCCCTAACGGAAAGGCAAAGCCCAAAACTCAACCCGTAAAGCAGGTGGAGTTGGTCCCAGCCTTTCGCAAGGGTCGGGGAGGCGCAAGAACAACAAAGCCGGGCTGATTGGCCCGGCTTCCCTTATTTGGAACTGATTCGCCCAATCTTGTTTCGTTGGCCGACCCAGTATGTCAATCTTGCTAAGCTTTCTTCCCTACGTCTTTTCACTCATTGGCGCGGCGCGCGCAATCAGTCTCAGCTGCGTCGCGGGGTCACCGGCCCGCGCCGCTTTCAACTCTTACATCACCATTGCCAGGTTCTCAAGCTCGTGCATCAAGACGGGCAGCGCACAGCCAGCCATCTCGACGCGGCCGGCAGCGTCCAGCGCCGCCTTCGGCGAAACGCCATAGCCGCGGCCCATCAGAAACACCTGCAGCAGTTCGGCCGCCTCATAGGAATCGATCATGCCACCCTGAAGGAGATCGTTCCTCAGCGCCGCCAGCTCGGTCATCGTGAATCTGTCTTTATCGTTCATCAGCTTGTCATTCATGGCCGTCATCACCTCCGATTCCGACCTATCGCTTCCTTGCCGTATTAGAGTCACCGGCAGTTGTGTAAGTTGCATGCAATTCTTTTGCCGTAATTATGCAGTTTTTCCTGTACGGTCCCCCGAACCCGGTTGATTTGTTTAACCCGTGTGAATGGCGAAAGTTGCGAAGGACACAAACGGGTAGTGGCCGTTCGGTAGGTTTCTTTCGTACCGAGAAGTAATCTCAACAATGACACTATGTGTCATTTTCTCGCCATTCAGGACAGAGAAGTGGCGTGGGGAGTCTCGGCAGGAGCTCTGCGCTTAACGCCGCTCAAACTGGAAGGATCCGATCCGGAGCTAAAGCTCGACGATTGCCTCATCGATCAGCATGATCGGGATGTCGTCCTTTACCGCGTAGACGCGGTGACACTGCTTGCACTTCAGGCTTTCCGGCTTCTGGCGGTATTCGAGCTCCTGCTTGCATTTCGGACAAACCAGAATATCGAGTAATTCTTTGGCAATCATGATTGTGCATTGTACGACATCGGCTGTTGGCCATTCTGTGGCGAGAAGTCTTCTCGGTAGTGCGATAGAATTTCTCCGGAGCTCGAATGTCCGCCACAGTTCTCGACGGAACTAAAATCGCGCAAAATATCCGGAGTGAGGTTGCTGCGGAAGTGAAGATCATGACCGCAGGGGGGGTGCGTCCCGGGCTGGCGGTGGTCCTGGTGGGACACGACCCGGCGTCCGAAATCTACGTACGCGGCAAAGTCAAAGCTTGCGAAGAAGTGGGGCTTTACAGCGAAAAGCTGACCCCGCCTGAGACGGTGACTACCGCCGAACTGCTGGCGCTGATCGAAGACCTCAACCGGCGCGACGATATCGACGGGATTCTGGTCCAATTGCCTCTGCCCGTTCAGGTCGATGCGAAAAAGATCTTGATGGCGGTCGATCCGGCCAAGGATGTCGACGGATTTCATCCGATGAACGTCGGCTTCCTCTCTACGCAGCGCCCCGGGCTGGTTCCATGCACGCCCGCCGGCGTGCTGGAGATTCTGAAGCGCAGCAATATTGCAATTTCCGGGCGGGAAGCAGTGGTGGTCGGACGCAGCGACATTGTGGGCAAGCCTGCGGCCATGCTGTTGCTGAATGCGAACGCCACGGTTACCGTGTGCCACTCGAAGACCCATGACTTGCCAGGCGTCTGCCGGCGCGCCGACATTCTGGTGGCCGCGATCGGGCGCGCCGGGATGATTACCCGGGATTTCGTGAAACCAGGGGCGACGGTGATCGACGTAGGAATGAATACCGTGACCGATGCCGCGGAAGTTCAGCGGTTTTTTGCGGGCAACGCAAAACGAGAAGAAGGCTTCCGCAAGAAGGGATCGACCCTGATCGGCGACGTGCATCCTGAAGTCGCGGAGATTGCAGGAGCGCTTACGCCTGTGCCCGGAGGCGTGGGCCCTCTGACCATTGCGAGGCTGATGTTCAACACGATGAACGCGGCGAAGATGCGGCGGGGGAAGGGTGTGCCGGAATTCTCGCGCGCCTAACGATTCAATGCGAATCCACCAGAGAGACTCGGAGGCGCGGAGAAACCCTTGCTTTTTCTTTGTTCGTTTTTCTCAGCGCCTCTGTGTCTTTAAGCGTTTTCGTGTGGAGGCCGCTTGCTGAAGGTTGGCCTGACCGGAGGCATTGCTGCCGGCAAGTCGGTGGTGGGTGAAATGTTGGTGGCGCTGGGGGCGCACCTCGTGCAGGCGGACCGGATTGCGCATTCGCTGATGCAGCCGGGCGAAGCGGTTTATAACGAAGTGGTGCGCCATTTTGGTCGGGAGATTCTCAATCGGGACGGCAGCGTCAATCGCGCTAAGCTGGCCGAGGCCGCGTTCGGGCCGGCGACTTCCGAGGAAGGCGTGTCCCGCATCCAGCAGTCACGCATCGAGGAACTAAACCGTATTGTGCACCCCGTGGTCATTCGCAATCAGGATGCGTGGATGCAGGAGACGGGGCGTCAAGATCCACATGCGGTCGCGATCGTCGAAGCCGCTTTGATTCTCGAGGCGGGCGCCGCTGATCGTTTTGATCGTCTGATTGTGGTAACTTGCAGCGCGGATCAGCGCGTGTCGCGCTTTGCCGCCCGACAGAAGATCGACCTCGAGGCTTCCCGCAAGGAAGTGGTGCGGCGCATGGCCACGCAACTGCCTGACGAAGAAAAGATCAAAGTCGCCGATTATGTAATCGACAATTCGGGCACGCTCGCCCAGACCCGAGAGCAGGTGCGACAGGTCTGGGGAAAACTGTCCGCTCCTGGGAGCGCAATCTAGAACAGCGATTCTTGCGGCCGGACTTGCTCCTGCCGGCGGCCGAGGCGGCTGTCGCCACCTAACTGTTCCGGCGTCGCGCTTTACGGCGGAGCGTTTAGAATCGATGAGGGACCTTTTTACTCCTCGACATCGTACTTATTTTTGATGTCTGAAGATGTTGGAATCGGGATGGTTTGAAATTATGAAACTCATGCGGCCTTTGATCTTCGCGGTGGCCATGGCCACCGCGTTCTTTTACTTCACGACTTGGCGGTCGAATTCCCAGGTGGGCGGATTGCATCCCTCGAACTGGCTGAGCCATCCGGCGCAGGTGGAGATCACCGAGGCGGCTCCGAATGAAGCGCTGGACGGCGAAGAGCAGAACAACATTTCGGTTTACAAGAGAAATATTCCGGCGGTGGTGAACGTCACCTCGCGGGCCATGGCGTTTGATTTTTTCTATGGTCTGGTGCCACAGGAGGGGCAAGGTTCGGGGTTTGTGATCGACAAGGAGGGACACATACTGACGAACTATCACGTGATCGCCGACGCGCGGCAGGTGGAAGTCACGATGCACAATCGCAAGAAGTATAAGGCGACGGTCGTCGGCAGCGACCCGCCGCATGATCTGGCGGTGATCCAGATCAAGGCGCCGGATCTGGTTCCGGCCGTGCTCGGCGATTCGCGCAATCTGCAGGTCGGACAGAAAGTTTATGCCATCGGCAATCCGTTTGGCTTGGCGGGAACGATGACGCGGGGAATTGTGAGTTCGATCCGTCCGGTGCGCGAGCCGAACGGGGCGATGATTGACGAAGCCATCCAGACCGACGCGGCGATTAATCCCGGCAACTCCGGCGGACCGCTGATGAACTGGCATGGGGAAGTCATCGGAATCAATACCATGATTCTTTCCAGCGTTGGACAGAATGCGGGGATCGGCTTTGCCATCCCGATCAATACCGCGAAAGCGGTGTTGAATGATCTGATGACGCTCGGACGGGTGCGACGTCCCGCGCTGGGCGTGCGCACAATTGCCATCAGTCCAGAACTGGCGGATGAAATCGGATTGCCCGTCGATTTCGGACTGCTGATCATTCAGGTAACTCCGGGCGGCTCCGCTGACCAAGCGGGGCTTCACGCCGGCACCGAGAGGGCTTACTTAGGGAATATGGCGATCATGCTGGGTGGCGACTTAATTGTCGCCATCGACGATCAGAAAGTGGAGGACGAGCAGGATCTCTCGCAGATGATGAACAACCATCGCGCCGGCGACACGGTAAAGATAACGATTTACCGGAATAAAAAGAAGATGGACGTGAGCGTGTCGCTGGGTGAAGCGCGGCAGCAGGTGTAATAAAAAACAGGGGCTAAGCCTCAGCTTTCAGGTAAGGCGCTTATCGAGGGAATGATTGAAGGGTAATGCAGGGGAAATCGTTGCTTATCATTACCGGTTCGATGGGAGCGGGCAAGAGCAGCGTTCTTTGCGAAGCCTCCGATATCTTGGCTCGGCAAAGCATTGTGCACGCGGCTCTCGACCTCGATGCGTTCGGGTTTGCACATTTGCCGTCCGGCGCGAGCAACGATGCCATCATGTACCGCAATTTTCAATGTGTCTGCAAAAACTATGCTGCCCTCGGAGTGCGGCGATTCCTGGTGGCGCGCGCGATCGAGGACCGAGCCGCATTGCAATGTTGCCGCGAGGCTGTTGCCGCTAAGAGCACGATGGTTTGTCGTCTTGTTGCGAACATTGGAAGCATGCGGCGGCGGGTCAGGAGGCGCGAATCGGGGGTATTGCAGGAACAGTTTGTGGCTCGGGTTGCTAAGTTGAACTCCATCCTGGATGGTGCGCGACTGGAGGATTTTAGCGTGAACAGCGACGCTCGTTCGGTGACTCAGATCGCTCACGAAATGCTGTTCAAAGCAGGATGGATTTCCCAGTAAGGATTTCCAGGCATTACCCGCATTACCCGGCCTCGACTTGAAAACTTATTGGTTCCACGATAGTCTCTCGCCCCTCCCTATGACTGCCGTCCTTTAGTCCGCGGGTTGTGACCCTTGAGCGAGAGATGCGCGGCTGGGTGGGCGCGCGACGCTCCTCTTTTCGAACCATTTCCAAAGAAAGGATTTTCCCATGCAATTCGTGGATAAGGCCTTCGCTCGCCGTCTGGAGTCGGTCGAGGAGATGCCGCAGGTATTGTACGCACGAATGTTGCAGAAGACGCGGCCCGAAATTGGGGCGGCAGAGGAGGAAATTTGCGGCGGGCACATGGTGTTTGCGGGGCTGGGCTCGCCGATTGGGCGGGCGACCGGGGTAGGGCTCGACCGCCCGTTCACAGCCACGGATCTGAATCAAGTGGAGCAGTTCTATCGCGCTCACCAAGCGCCGTCGCAAGTGGATTTGTGTCCCTTGCACGAAGCGGAGGTTCTCGGGATGTTCAAGGATCGCGGGTATGCGATCGCGGAGCTGAACAATGTGTTGTACCGGAAGCTGGACGCGGAGGAAGAGTTTCTTCCCGCTCCGCCGGGATGCGAGATTCGACGCAGTCGAGCGGAGGAAGCCGCCGTTGCCGGTGGCATCGTGGAGAGTGCATTCTTTCCCGAGGGAGCGCCTGAAATTTTTCGGGGCTTGGTAGCGCCGTTTTACCAGATGGAGCGGGCGCTGGCGTTCGTCGCCAGTGTTGAAGGCAGGCTGGTCGCCTGCGGCACGGGGTTGGTCATCCCGGAGCACGGAGTCTTTGCTCTGTGCGGCGCGGGTACACTCGCTGAATTTCGCGGACGCGGCCTGCAGACGGCACTGTTGCGCGTTCGCATGGCGGCCGCGGCCGGAGCCGGATGCGAGTATGCGGTCGTGGTCACGCAGGGCGGCACAACCTCGCAGCGCAACGCGGAGCGGCTTTCGCCTGGCGTATAGCAAAGTTACCGTGATCAAGCAATAGGCCGACGGGCGAGGCGCCTAAGAACGGCTGCGTTTGGGAACTGAACGCAACCAGCGTGCTTAAGCGGCCGTCTCCGTCACGAAGCCGGCTTCAATCTCATGAATCTCTTCCTCGGTGAGGCATAGTTCGCCGGCGCGCATTACGCCTTCGGCCTGATGAGCGTTGCGTGCGCCCACAATGGCCGCGGTGACGGCCGGATGATGCAGGGTCCACGCGACCGCAACTTCGCCCGCGAAGCGGCCCCGGCGGCGCGCGACTTCCTTTACACGATCAACCAGCGCAAGATTACAAGAGAGGTTCGGCTCGGTGAAGTCGGGATGTCCCTTGCGCCAGTCGTCGTTGGGAAGGTTGGCGATATGTTCGCGAGTCATGGCCCCGGTGAGCAGACCGGAGGCCATCGGCGAGTAAACGATCACCCCGATTCCTTCACTCTTGCAATGCGGAAGAATATCGCTCTCGACCTCGCGATGAAGCAGCGAGTACGGGGGCTGGAGGGAAGTGACGGGCGCAATCGCAATCGCCCGCCCCAGTTGCTGCAGATTGAAGTTGGAGACGCCGATCCAGCGGACTTTCCCCTCCTGTTTCAGATTTGACAGCGTGGCCCAGCCTTCTTCGAGAACGGTGGAATCGGGATCGGGCGGCCAATGAATCTGGTAGAGATCGATCTCGGCGATCCCGAGTCGGCGCAGGCTGTATTCCACTTCGGCTCGGATGGAGTCGGCGCGGAGCACTTTTTGCACTTGGCCGCTGGCGTCCCAGCGCAGGCCGCACTTGGTGAAAATGTAGGGGCGCGGGCCAGACCATCCCTTGAGAGCCCGGGCGACGACCTGTTCAGAATGCCCCAGACCGTAGACGGCGGGGGTGTCAATCCAGTTCACGCCCAGTTCGAGCGCGCGATGAATCGCGGCGATGGAGTCGTTATCGTCCTGATGTCCCCAAGCGAATTGCCAGCCGGAACCCCCAATGGCCCAAGCCCCGTAACCAACTGGAGTGATGTGCAGATCTGAGCTGCCAAGTTTGCGGGTTTGCATCCCATTCTCCTTTAAAATTCGATTCCTGAGAAAGTAGTTCCGATTCAGAGAGATGGAAATGAATGGGGATGAGATTCGCACCTATTGTCTGTCCTTTCCGGGGGCGACTGAGAATCTGCAATGGGGAGACGACCTTTGCTTCAATTCGCGGGAAAGTTTTTGCCCCGCTTGCCTTGAGGGCCGTTCCCCAGAAGGTGTGCTTCAAATGCGTTACGGAAACCTTTGATGGTCTCTTGGAGCGTGAGCACATTCGTCCCGCGCCCTATGTGGGTCGCTACAAGTGGGTGATCCTCGACCGGCTGGACGCGCTGGGCAGGAGCCAGCTGCAGGACTGGATTCAGCAATCGTATGCGATGGTGGCGGCGAAGGCGCCTGGGAAATCGAAACCGCAGACCGCGAAGAAGAAACCTGCAGCATCGCAGGGTAGTAAACGGCAGCGTTAGTCAGTCTGCGCGCGCGATCCTTCCTTCTGTCTGAAGAACGTCTCCTGAGGATGACGAGCGAAGCGATGAAGCCTATAAGCATGGCCGGCGCCAGACGCAAACGCATCGCGTCGCGCCCCCCGACTGATTTGACTCCACTTGCCGCCGTCGGCTAGCCTCAGAGTTCATCCTTGAGGCTTCGAGCCCTTTCAACCTGAATGCGATCTCCACACAGAGTATTGATTTTGCTGTTCATAACGCTGCTGGGGGTAGGCGCTGCGGCTCCCGCCACGGCGTCGGTGCACCCGGTACACGCGCAGCACGCAATCGTGGTGAGCGTGCACGAATTGGCTTCGCATGTCGGCGTGGAAATTATGCAGGCCGGCGGGAATGCTGTCGATGCAGCCGTGGCCACGGGATTCGCGTTGGCGGTGGTGCATCCCGCCGCAGGAAATATTGGGGGCGGCGGGTTCATGCTCATTCGCATGGCGGATGGGAAGACGCACTTTCTCGATTACCGCGAAATGGCACCCGCGGCGGCGACCCGCGACATGTATCTGGACGGACAGGGCAATGTGATTCCCGGCGCCAGCGACATTGGCTACAAGGCGATCGGCGTGCCGGGTTCGGTCGCAGGCATGGTCTACGCCGAGCAGAAATATGGAAAGCTGACACTCCGGCAAGTGATCGCTCCCGCGATCCAGCTGGCGCGCGAAGGGTATGTTTTGACCTGGGAGGAGGCCTCGGACATGCACGACCGGCATCTGGCCGAGTTCTCCGAATCGCACCGCGTGTTTCAACGGAACGGCGACTACTACAAGCCCGGAGAGATCTTCCGTCAACCCGACCTGGCGCGAACCTTGGAGCGGATTGCCGAGCACCCGGACGATTTCTACCACGGCTCTCTCGCCCGCGAACTGGCGGCGGCGATGCAAAAGGGCGGAGGTCTGATCACCGCCGACGATCTGGCGCACTATGAAGTGAAAGAACGCGAGCCGGTGCGAGGCACCTATCGTGGTTATGAGGTGATCAGCGCCCCCCCGCCTTCTTCGGGCGGAGCCGTGCTGATCGAAATCCTTAATATTCTGGAAGGCTACGATCTCGGCAAGATGGGGGACCGGTCGGCGCAAGCGATGCATTACACGATTGAGGCCTTTCGGAGGGCATTTTTCGATCGCGCCGAGTTCATGGGCGATCCCGATTTCGCGAAGATCCCGGTGGCGCAACTCATCGACAAAAGATACGCAGCGGCCTGGCAGGAAACGATCGATCCCGAGCACGCCACTGCGAGCAAAGATTTGAAGCGGCCGGCGATTTTCAGCGAACTCGAACAATATGCCGCCGCGCACCCACCGGTGGTGGCGCCGCACGAGTCGAACCACACGACGCACTATTCTGTCATGGACGCGGATGGTAATGCCGTCGCCGTGACCACGACGATCAATGATTGGTTCGGATCGCGGGTGACGGCCGAGGGCCTGGGCTTTTTGCTGAACGATGAGATGGACGATTTTTCCGCCAAAGCGGGCGTGCCCAACGGGGACGGCTTGATTCAAAGCAGCACCAATGCAATTGGGCCCGGCAAGCGGCCGCTGTCGTCGATGACTCCGACGATGGTGGTGCACGATGGCAGGACCGTGATGGTGCTGGGTTCGCCGGGCAGTTCCAAGATCATCACCACCGTGGCCAATGTTCTAATGGGGGTGGTGGACTACGGAATGAATATTCAGGAGGCGGTGAATGCCCCGCGGTTCCACAATCAGTGGTTGCCCGACGTTGTGAATGTGGAAAAATGGTTTTCGCTCGACACCGTGAATGTGCTGCAACACGGGGGATATAACGTCGAGGTCGGCCTTCACTATGGGACGAATGTTGCGCCCTATTGGAGTGACGCCGAGTGCATCGCGGTCGATGCCAAGACTGGAGAACGGCTGGGCGCCAGCGATGTGCGGGATGGCGGCAAGGCGGTCGGCTACTAGCAAGACGATTGCTGATAATTGATTGAAATCGACCCTCGGGCGTTGAGGGTTTAAATCGTCAATCCTCATCAATTAAGCATCAACAATGCTTTAAGAGACGCATATGCAGAGAGCGGTTTCCACTTATCTGTTCGTAAAGGAACGGCTTCATCCCGGCATTCTGGACGGACTGTCTCGCAGCGGGGTGCAGGCGATCGAGATTTTTGCGGCGCGGCAGCATCTGGACTATGCCAACCGCAAAGCGCACGTCAAAGAAATTGCCGACTGGTTTCGCGGCAGCGGCATCCCGCTTACCTCAGTGCACTCCCCTCTGTACTCTGATTATGAGTGGGGGCGGGCTGGAGCTGCGCCGGTCAATGTGGCGTCGACCGACCGCGGTGCGCGAATCGAGGCCATGGACGAGATCAAGCGCGCTCTGGAAATTGCCGAACAGATTCCATTCCGTTTCCTGGTGCAGCATCTGGGAACGCCGAATGAAGGTTTCAGCGAAAAAAAGTTCGAAGCGGCAATGACCTCCATCGAGCACCTGCGGGCATTTGCCAAACCCTTGGGCGTACGCATCCTGCTGGAGAACATTCCCAATGAACTTTCTACCCCCGATCGGCTGGTGGAAATGATTCGGGGCGCGCACTTCGATGATGTTGGTGTCTGTTTCGATTTCGGGCACGCCCACCTGGAGGGCTCAGTGCGGGCTGGGTTTGAAATTTTGCGGAATTATATTCGCTCCACCCACGTTCACGACAACGCCAAAGACAAGGATTCACATCTCTGGCCGGGGCAAGGAACCGTCGACTGGAAAGAAGCCATGGAACTACTGCGTTCGGCCCCTCAAACTCCGCCTCTGCTGCTGGAACTGGCCGAAGATGAGAAGGTAAATGCGCTGGAGAAGCTGGGTCCGGCATTCGAGCAGCTCGAGGCAATGGGATAATTGAGTAATCGGAAAAACCAGCGTGAAATCCGTGGATAGTTCGTTATCCAATTACTAAATTCCCCGGTTACAAAATCTGATCTATGTCCTCACCGGTAACGACCATTGCAGAAATCGGCAAACATGAAGGCCAATCGGTCACGATCCGCGGCTGGCTCTACAACCTGCGTGAAAGTGGGAAGCTTTTGTTTCCCCAATTTCGCGATGGCTCGGGAGTGATTCAAGGTGTGGTGCCCAAGAACGCGGTTTCACCCCAAGTGTTCGACGCAATCAAGACTCTGACGCAGGAATCGAGCGTGATCGTCGAAGGCAAGGTTCGCGCCGATAAGCGCGCGCACGGCGGTTACGAACTTGATGTCGCCAACGTGCGAGTGATACAACGCGTGCCCGAGTCTTCACCATACCCGATTACTCCGAAGGAGCACGGCACTGATTTCCTGATGGAGCACCGGCATCTCTGGGTGCGGTCGCAGCGACAGGCGGCGATTTTGCGAGTGCGGGCCGAGATCATCAAGGCGGCGCGTGACTTCTTTGACGAACACGGCTTCACACTGACCGATCCGCCCATCATTACTCCGGCGGCGTGCGAGGGCACGAGCACGCTCTTCCCCGTGGACTACTTCGACGAGCAGGCGTTTCTTACCCAGTCGGGACAGCTTTATGTGGAAGCGACTGCGATGGCGCTGGGCAAAGTGTATTCGTTCGGTCCCACATTTCGTGCGGAGAAGTCGAAGACGCGGCGCCATCTCACCGAATTTTGGATGGTCGAACCGGAAGTGGCCTATGCTGAACTCGACGATGTGATGGAACTGGCGGAGGGGCTGATTAGTTTTATCGTAAAGCGTTGCCTGGACAAGCGGCGTGTCGATTTCGAGACCATTGGCCGCGACATCTCCAAGCTGGAAAAAATTGAGGCGCCGTTCCCGCGCATCAGCTACGACGACGCGGTGAAGAATCTCCAGGAAGGCCACGCTAAGGGCGCGCTGGAATCGAAATTCGAGTGGGGCGGCGACCTGGGTTCGCCGGATGAAACTTATCTGTCGGCGCAATTCGACAAGCCGGTGATGGTGCATCGTTACCCCGCGAAGGTAAAAGCGTTCTACATGGAGCCCGATCCGCAGCGTCCGGAGCTGGCTTTGTGCGTGGACGTGCTCGCGCCCGAAGGCTACGGGGAAATCATCGGCGGCTCGCAGCGTATGGCGTCGCACGAATTATTGCTCCAGCGCATTCGCGAACACGGCCTGCCAGAAGCATCGTTCCAGTGGTACCTCGATCTGCGCAAGTTCGGCAGCGTGCCCCACGGCGGCTTCGGCATGGGCATTGAACGCGTCGTGGCTTGGATCTGCGGCCTGGAACACGTGCGAGAAACGATTCCGTTTCCCCGCATGCTGTACCGGCTGTACCCTTGAGAACTTAAGCAGTTGGGAAATTTTGTAGCGGAGTAATGTGAACCGGTTTTCCGATCCAATTACCCGCTTACAGGCTTCCCCAATGACACAATCTATACTTCACGTCCATGATGACCACGTCTGCCCCTTCCTCCAGCATTGCTTCCCGAAAGATTCGCGTCATCGGCGTGCCCCTTGATCTGGGCCAGTCCCGGCGTGGCGTCGACATGGGGCCTTCGGCTGTCCGCGTGGCGGGGCTCGAGGCGCGCCTTGAGGCGCTGGGTCACGAAGTAGAAGACGGCGGCAACGTGGCCGTCGCCATGCCTGAACAAAAAAAGGAAGGTGACACGCACGCGAAGTATTTGAAAGAAATTACGGCTACCTGCACCAAGCATGCGGAACTGGTGGTCAAAACTCTCGAGGCCGGGAGAGTTCCTTTGGCCCTGGGCGGGGATCATTCCATGGCGGCGGGTACCGTCTCGGGCGTCGGGGAATTTTATCGTCGTCAGAATCAGTCCGTCGGCTTGATCTGGATCGACGCGCATACCGACATCAACACCCCCGAATCTTCGCCCAGCGGCAACGTGCATGGCATGCCGCTGGCCGCGCTGCTGGGACTGTGGCCTTCGGAACTCGGAAACATCTTCGACTTTTCACCGAAGGTAAAACCACAGAACTGTGTGTTGGTCGGGGTGCGAGACATCGACGCGGTGGAGAAGGAAAATGTGCGGCGCGCCGGTATTGGCGTCTTCACCATGCGCGACATTGACGAGCGCGGCATGCGTACCGTGATGGAAGAGGCTCTGCGCATGGCCGGTCGCGGCACCGCCGGCTACCACATTTCGCTCGACATGGACTGGGTCGACCCGGAAGACGCGCCGGGCGTGGGAACTCCGGTGCGCGGCGGTGCCACGTACCGCGAGGCTCACCTTGCGATGGAAATCATCGCCGACCACGGCCGCATGCTGAGCTTCGAAATTGTCGAGGTGAACCCGGTGATCGACGAGCACAACAAGACAGCCGATCTGGCAGTCGAACTCGCACTCTCCGCATTCGGAAAGAAAATTCTGTAGCCTGCCCCGGGGTTACCCTTCAAAATTCAAATTGAAAACGTCAGCGGCCCGCATGCCGGGGCCATTCACCACCAGGTTCACTTCGAGATGGCGGACCGCAACCGGTCGCCCATCGTGAACCAATCAGCGGCGCAGAATGGACAGGGTGCGCGACATTAGATCTGGATGGTCGCCCACAAGTGTACCAATCGTGCGATTGACGCGGAACTCCAGCTGCGTCCACACTGGAAGGTCATGCAAAAACTTCGGGTAGGGATCTTGTTCGGCGGGCGCAGTGGAGAGCACGAGGTTTCGCTGCTTTCAGCCGCGTCCCTGCTCAACGCAATCGATAAAGAGAAATATGAAGTCGTACCCATCGGCATCACCAAAGATGGCCGCTGGCTGACCGCCGAGCACGCCGAGAACCTGCTGCAAGGCAAACTCATGATTGAGCCGCGGCATCTGCGCGCTGGTGATCCGGAGACCACTTCTCCGGCAGCCGTGCTGGCGCGCGGCGAAGCCGTCATGGTTCCCCCGGAACCGGTGCGGCGGCAGAGTGGTTTAGTCCCCTTTCAGAGCGATGCCCGGCTAACGCGGCGCGCCAGCGACCGGGTCATCAACGTGGACATAATTTTTCCCGTGCTGCACGGCACGTTTGGTGAGGACGGTACGATCCAGGGTCTACTCGAACTCGCCGACATTCCTTATGTGGGCGCAGGCGTCCTGGGCTCTGCGGCGGGCATGGACAAGGACATTATGAAGTCGTTGTTCATTGCCGCGGGAATCCCCATCGTGAAACATGTCACCATCCTGCGCGGCGCGTGGGAAAGAGATCCGAAAAAAATCGAGAAACTGGTCGAGAGCAAGCTGAAGTATCCCCTGTTTGTGAAGCCGGCGAACCTGGGATCGTCGGTGGGCATCAGCAAGGCGCACAACCGCAAAGAGCTTGGACCGGCCATTGAAGAGGCGGCGAAATTCGATCGCAAGATTGTCATCGAACAGGGAGTGGGCGGTAAGAAAGAGAAAGCCCGCGAGATTGAGTGCTCGGTGCTGGGCAACGACGAACCGGTAGTTTCCGTCCCCGGCGAGATCGTTCCGGGCAAGGAGTTCTACGACTACACGGCAAAGTACGTCGACGAAGGTTCGCAATCGAACATTCCCGCGAAGCTCACCAAATCCCAAACAAAAAGGGTACAAGACCTGGCGGTGGCAGCCTTTAAAGCGGTGGATTGTTCGGGCTTAGCGCGGGTCGACTTCCTCATGGACCCGCTGACGGCGAAGATCTATTTGAATGAGATCAACACCATGCCGGGATTTACCGCGATCAGCATGTATCCAAAGCTGTGGGGCGCATCCGGGCTGGCCTATCCAGACTTGATCGACCGCCTGATTGAACTCGGCATGGAGCGGCACAAAGACAAGAAACAAAATCAATACAGTCGGTAAGGGTACGGGTTGCAGGCTTTCTTGCCGATAACAGACCTGGGGGGCGCCAATCGGTACTGTACCTGACCGCGAACGACTGGACGTTGATCAGCGCCAAGACCGAGCGCCGAATCTTCAAACTGGGTGACGAGATCGTGACGAGATCATCCACGAGGGTGGCCCGAGCGACAGAATTCAGATTGTTCGTCATGGAGAAGCTTCGGCAGGACAGCGGTTGCGAACCCTTGGTCCCGACGATTCCGCGGTATGGCTTTCCTGGGAAACCGCAGAACCACGGCTGCGGTCATCGCCAGGAGTGAACAGGACCAAACCGACGAAATCATGGCGGACGATTTACTGGAGATCTTTGATGCATTTCCCCGGCCCGTCTCCCGTTTCTACATGTCCGCTGCGGTCGCCCTGGCAGTTTGTCTCCGGCATCGCGCGCGAACTGATTCGGGAAATGGCGGCTTCCGTTCGACGAAGGAATCACCACTTTTTCTGAATCAGGCTTTATCGAATTGGCGCTTCACCAAATCACAACGCAGCCCAGCTACTTCCCCACGTCACATACAAAACTAGCCGCGTCATTGGTGTCGCCGCTCCCTTTATACCTGGCGGCTTCCGGATACGCGCACAACGGCCGAGTCATGGTGGGGTGCGGCTCGTCGTCCGCAGCGTACTTCGAGGTGATGATCGTCGACGGCGCCATCCCCTTCTCGAACCATCGTTCCAGAGCCGCGTTGATGCTGTGCTGAGGATCGTCGAATGTTAACTTACCAACTTGTCCAAAAGAGTCAGGGCCGGGGCCGTTGTCGCAGTGCTGCATTCCCGGCACCATGTAAAGGCGCACGAATGAATCTGCGTCGCGTTGCCCCATTTTCGCGATAACGCTCTGGTAATAGTTGACGGTGTTGATCGCCGGGATCGCCGGATCGTCCCACCCGTGATACAGAATCAGCTTGCCGCCCCGAGCCTTGAAAGGTTTCAGATCTGCATTGGTCGCATTCAGTGCGCTGGCGGTTTTTTCCTCAGCTAACTTCAACCCCGCTTCAAGAGTGAAGGTCCGGTAATCCCAGCCGGATTTTTCATAAACCATGTTGGAGAAATATCCGATGCCGAAGGCTGCCATCAGGCTTTTTGCCGGGGTCGGACCGAGAATCCAGAGTCCCCACCCGGCCTCCCCGTTTTCCGCACCCGGCAAAAAACCGGGGAAGACTTCGTGTCCAAGCCCATCGTGTGGACCGGCGTAGATCTGCTTCAGCGCGGCGGCCTGCGCCGGGGTCAGGCAATTGTCGGTGTCTTGGCCCGCCTTGCATTGGATCGTCGCCGGATCGAATCGGCACTGCCGGGGATCGTTTAGGATCCCGTCGCGCACGCCATCAAGTTCATCACAGGCGGTGAGCACCGCCGCCGAGATCGTGGGAATTTTCGAGGGAGGGATGAAGCTGGCCGGATCAAGAGTGAGCGCCTGGGTGTCGGATGCCGCAGTCGAGAGCAAGGCCGTCCAGTAGTTGGCCGGAGCCCCGGCCAGAATGCCGTCATAATCGGCAGGATAGCGCTGCGCCTCCATCAACCCCTCGCGCCCCCCGTCAGAGCATCCCGCAAAATAAGATTGCTGCACATCCTTTCCGTAGAACGCGTGCGCCGCTTCCTTGGCGACCCGCGTCATCTCGTGAATTCCGCGATGACCGAAGTCGACGACCTTCTCCGGATGCCCCAGCGCCCAGTTCGCATCGAGGGGCGATCCCACGTGGCCGGTGTCTGTAGCTGTCGCCGCATATCCCCGGCTCAGGGCCGCGCCGAGTTGCCCGTCGTCGATCATGCCGGCGAATCCACCGTTGCCAATGGCTTGCAGCTTTCCGTTCCATCCCGCGATCGGCATCCAGACTTCGATTCCGATAGCGGAGTCCGCAGTCGGCTTCGACTCCGCTACAACGCGGCAGAATGCCGGCAGGCCCTTGTAGAATGCGCTCTGGTCGGCAACGGGATAGGGCAAGGCAGGAGGCACGAACGTTCCAGCGGCAAAGGTCTGCGCCACCGTAATTGTGGCGCCGGGAATTTTAGTCGCGGTCAGCTTTTGGCACTGCTGTGAGGAACAGATTGCGCTCGCTACGAGCAGAAACCACGCGGCCAAAAACCAAGCGACCGGGAGCCAGTAACGATGGCGCGTTTTCATGAATACTCCGCGAGCGAGATCTCTATTGCGCCTCGGCCTTTCCCATGAATGCAGCCTGATCCGCTTTCATCTTCTTCAAGCCTTCCATCGGCAGGTACACCATGTGTCCTGAATCGAAAGTCGCAAACGAAACGTTATCCCGATATTTCTGCGGCAGGTTGAGGTGGTCCACGGTGTAGTTGGCGGCGTAATAGGGCGTGGCTAGATCGTAATAGCCTTCCATCACCAGAATCTTTAAGTAAGGATTTTTTACGATTGCCTGGCGCATCGCCGAAGCGGTGTCGGGAAATCCCTGAATGGCCGAACCCCAATCCCACTTGTCGAAGCCCACATCCTGCGCTCGCACGTAGTATGGCATGTCGGTCTTGTATCCCAGTTCAGTGCGAATGTAATTGTTGAAGACCGAGTTAAATGGCGGTTGCGTGGCCGATCCGGTCGGATCGTAGAAGGGGGTGTCAAGCAAGCCGTTGGGATCGGGGCCGGTGTAGCGCGCATCAAGTCGTCCGACGCGCAGCTTCTGATCGATCAGCAGATAGTGGGTGAACTTTTGGACGTTGATGCGCAGGTTGGCCTCGTCAATCACCTCTTTGCTCAGCCCGGTAAAGCGAGCGAGTTGGTCAATGATTTTCTGGCGCTCCTGCGGTGTGAGGGCGTCGCCCTTGTCGAGCGCCTGCTCGTACTCGGTCGAAGCCCACTGTTCCGATTCCTGGCGAGCGCGGTTCATGTCCTGCGCCAGATCGGAGGGCAGTTTGTGGTGGTAGCCCGCGATCATGGTGAATGACGGAATCAGAAATATGTAAGGCTGATCGTTGGTGTGGTTGTCTTCGAGCGTTTCGAAGTTCAGCACCGTCGAGAGTAGTGTAATGCCATTGAACGAAATGCCCCGATCGGCGAGATATCCGGCGATGCCGGCGGAGCGCGTGGTTCCGTAACTTTCGCCGAAGAGGAACAGCGGCGAAGCCCAGCGCTCGTTGCGCGTGATGTAGAGCCGTATGAATTCGCTGAAGGCTTCAATGTCGCCCTTCACTCCCCAGAATTTCTTGAACATCTCGGCATCCGCGGCGCGGCTGAAGCCCGTGCCAATCGCATCGATGAGCACCAGATCGCTCTTATCGAGGAGCGTGTAAGGATTGTCCTCCATGTGGTAGGGCGCCGCAGGCATGAAGCCATCCGGCTGCAGTACTACTTTCCTGGGACCGAGCGCTCCCATGTGCAGCCAGATGGACGCGGAACCGGGGCCGCCATTGTAGGCGAACGTCAGCGGCCGTTTGGCGCTGTCCTGGCCGTCGAGCGTGTAGGCCACGTAGAACATTTCCGCTTCGATCCTGCCATCGCCGCGCTTGATGGGCAGGCGCCCGGCGGTGGCGCTGTACTTCAGCAATTTCCCGTCGACGGTGATCTGGTGATGGCTCACAGCGGGGGCGACCTCGGTCATGTCGTAATGCTCTTCTTTGTCTTTGTCTTTGTTGTCGGGCGCGGCCTCGCGCTGGGCCGGCCTTGGTTCGGCGGCAGCCTCTGGCTTCTCCGAAGGCTTTTCGGCGGTTTGTGCCGGTTTCTTTGGAGCCGCAGCCGCTTTGGGAGGTTCCGGTTGTTGCGCGAAAGAAGTTATGGCGCAGGATGTAGCCAAGATCAGCGCGAAGAAGAAGGCACCGAGCGTCGATGAAATTCTCTGCATGATTCAGTCCCCACGAATGGTTTGTCGCGACCAGATTTTCTGGACTCTGCGAGTGGAAGGAATTGTACACCGGCCTCGCAACGGAAGGATGGGTCGCGCGTGCTATCCTTCCCCGCATGCCAATGCGTCTCGGGTTTTGCAGCTTACGGTTTGGCGCCTTACTTCTCTCTCTAGCTCTGAACGTCTTACCCTTGAACGCGCGCGTTCTTCGCGTGGAGATCGCTTCTCGCACCGATGTTCTTGGCGGCAAGCAGTTCGGCGACGCCGGGGCGTATGAGCGTATTACCGGACGTGTCTACTTCGCGCTGGCAGTGGCTAATTCGCACAACCTGCGCATTGTCGATCTGAACAATTCGGTGAACTTGAAAAACGGTGAGGTCGAGTTCTCCGCCGACTTTATCGCCGTTCGCCCCAGGGAGGCCCACAAGGGAAACGGCTCAATGCTGCTGGAAGTTCCCAATCGCGGGCGCGGACGCATCATCGGTCTCGTCGACGGCGGTGACTGGGATCTCGCGAACGATGCAGGCGATGCCTGGCTTTTGCGCAGCGGTTTCACCATCGTGACCCTCGGCTGGCAGTGGGACGCAGCCGGGACCGACGCGCTGCGATTGAATGCTCCAGTCGCAAAGGAAAACGGAAAAACCATCGCCGGCTTGCTGCGCGGTGACCTGATGCCCTCGAAAGCGATGCCGGAAATTCCGCTGGGACATTTCATCCTGGGCAGTATCGGTGGGACTGAATATCCGGTTGCCGCGCCAGACGATCCGCGCGACGTGCTCACGGTGCGCGACTCCCGCGAGGGACCGCGCACTGTGATTCCCCGCGCCGAGTGGCAGTACGCGCAGACCGTCGAAGGCAAACTCATCCCTAGCGGCCGGTATATCCACCTCAACCGAGGTTTTCAGCCGGGCAAGATTTATGAATACGTTTACGTCGTCGCCGATCCCGTCGTGGCCGGCGTGGGCTTTGCTGCGATCCGCGACTTCGCGTCCTATGCCAAGCATGCCCCCGATGCGGTCACTCCCGCGGCGCGCGTCTACGGCGAAGGCATTTCCCAGAACGGACGCTTTCTTCGCGATTTTCTCTATCAAGATTTCAACGCCGACGAAGAAGGAAGGATCGCGCTCGATGGCGTTCTGGCTCATGTTGCCGGGGCCGGCCGCGGCAGCTTCAATTACCGCTTCGCCCAACCCTCGCGCGACGCGCAGCCGACCTCGTCTGTTTTCTTTCCGACCGACATCTTTCCCTTTACCGATCTAGCTGAGAAAGATCCCGTCAGCGGAGAAACGGGCGGCTTGCTCGACCGCGCAGTAGACGACAAAGTCATGCCCAGGATTTTCTTCTCGAACACGTCTTATGAATATTGGGGCCGCGCCGCCGCCCTGATTCACGTCACCGCTGGCGGCAAGGCAGATGCGCCAATTTCGGATAACGTCCGCATCTATCATTTCACCGGCCTGCAGCATTTCTCCGGACCGTTCCCTCCGGAGAAAGGAAAAGGAGATCTGCTGGGACAGCAGCCGCAGTCGCCGCTTCCGGTCAAATATTTCTGGCGCGCGATGATTGGCAACATGGACGCGTGGGTGCGCAGCAACACTCTTCCGCCACCCAGCAGTTATCCGAAAATCGCGGATGGAACTCTTGTGCCGTTGCGCGAATACGCGCCACCCGCAATCCCAGGGGTGAATCGTCCGCATGAAGCGAATGAAGCCTGGCATCTCGATTTCGGGCCGAAATGGCGAGATGGAATTCTCAGCATCGAACCGCCAAAAGTGAGCCAGTCTTTCCCTGTGCTCGTGCCCCAAGTCGATGCCGATGGCAACGAACGCGACGGTGTGCGCTTGCCGGAGATCACCGTTCCCCTGGCGACTTACACGGGTTGGAATCTTCGCGATCCCTCGATTGGGGCGTCCGATCAGCGAGTTTCCTTCGAGGTGTCGTATCTGCCATTTCCCCCCACCGCCGCGGAGGGTCAGAAGACCGGTGACCCACGGAAGTCCATCGCAGAACGCTACGTAAATCGCGAAGACTACATGAGCCGCTACCAAAGCGCGGTCGACGATCTGGTGAAGCAACGCTGGATTTTGCCCGAAGATCGCGAGGCTTTATTGCATCGTGGCGAGCAGGAATGGCAGCAAGCCACCAAAGGGGACTGAAGAGGTTCGCCAAATGTGGGTACGACGGATTGCACGCCTACAGCGACCCACTAGCGACTTGGGCAAAAGCAAGAAAAAGGCATAGGGCTTGGTTTCTTCGGCAGCTTCACTTTTGAGCACGTCCGCTATCCCTTCCCTGAAGGGGAGCGGCCCGCACGCCCTGATCTTTTTTCCCGCTGGCGATATTGTTTACTCTGATTCTGCTTTGGATCTCCGAGAGAACGGGGAAGAGACTTGCCGAATCTGCTTACGAACGATACCAGAATGGCAAGCCGCCTTTAGGAGGAGTAGTGCTTTCCTGACTAGTGGGGTACGTCAAAGGCATAATTCCGAAATTCTCGGCAGTGATATCCTTCACTGAGTATGCGTTAGGCGACAGGGAAGCCGCTCAGTCAGTCAAGTACATTGTTGCCAAATTTTCCCTTGACGCCGCCCCCCACTTTTTGTAGCATCGTAACAACAAGTCCACTTTTCAATTTGATTGCGGAGTGGACCTGAATTTCATGCAGAGTGGCTGAGGGACGAGCCCTGTGACGCCACGGCAACCGATCTGGGATCATATATCCCAGGTGTCTGGTGCCAACTCTCTCCTGGAAACGGGGAACATGGGATTCGGCATGCGCGCTGTATTTGCATTCCGACCTCTTTTCCTTTTTCCGGAAAAAGAGGCCTTTGCTTTTTAGGGGCCGCTTTTTCGGGCTCGTCCTCAGCTATTCGCTAGCTTTGCACAAAGAAAGCCGCAAAGCCAAGAAAGCGAGTAGCACATGTCTTCTTACGAACTTCGGTGTCGGGAATGCGGAAAGATCTGGGGAAACCAGCCCCGCTCCATCTGCGACGACTGTTTCTCTCCTCTGGAAGTCGCCTACGACTATGATGCTTTGCGTGGGTCCGTTAGCCGTGAGCAGATCTCCCAGCGGCCGCCGAACATGTGGCGCTACTCCGAACTTTTACCCCTCCCCCAGGGCTATGAGCCGCGGCTGCCGGTCGGCTTCACTCCACTGCTTCAGGCTCCACGTCTCGCTGAGCAGTTGAGTGGGACGACCGCCGCCGCGAAAAATCTCTACCTCAAGAACGATGCCG
This sequence comes from Candidatus Sulfotelmatobacter sp., assembly GCA_036514015.1. Taxonomy (GTDB): domain Bacteria; phylum Acidobacteriota; class Terriglobia; order Terriglobales; family Acidobacteriaceae; genus Sulfotelmatobacter. The sequence continues at coordinate 100,272 of DATBYA010000161.1, read as the reverse complement.
TCTGCCTCCCCACGTTAAGTTTTAAAGATCGGGTCGTTGCTGTCGCTCTGTCGCAGGCGAAAGCCTTCGGCTTCGACACCGTGTCCTGCTCTTCGACCGGAAACCTGGCTAATGCCGTGGCTGCACACGCTGCCCGCGAGGGACTCAAGGCCTGGATCTTTGTCCCGTCGGACCTCGAACCGGCAAAAATTTTGGGCACCAACGTTTTTGGCGCGAAAGTCGTACGCATCGCCGGCAATTACGATCAGGTGAACCGCCTGTGCTCGCAGATTGCCGAAGAACATCACTGGGGCTTCGTTAACGTAAATTTGCGGCCCTACTACGCCGAAGGATCAAAGACGGTGGGCTTCGAAATCGCCGAGCAGTTAGGCTGGCGGTTGCCCGATAACGTCGTTTGTCCCATGGCCGGCGGCTCGCTGATCGTCAAGATCAAGAAGGCGTTCGATGAACTGATTAAGCTCGGCTTGGTCGAAGGTAAGGAAGTGAAATTCTTCGGCGCGCAGGCTACCGGCTGCTCTCCCATTTCGACTGCCGTCAAGACCGGCAGTTCGGAGATCGAGCCCCAGAAGCCGTCCACGATCGCGCGGTCACTCGCGATCGGAAATCCCGCTGACGGGCACTACGCCATCAAAGTAATCAAGGGCAGCGGCGGATGGAGCGAAGATGTCAGTGATCCGGAAGTGATCAACTCGATCAAACTGCTGGCGGAAACTGAAGGCGTCTTTACCGAAACTGCCGGCGGCGTGACCGTTGGTACTGCGGGCAAACTGTACCGTCAAGACCGCATCCTGCCCGAAGAGACCACCGTGCTGTGCATCACGGGCAACGGCCTGAAGACCACTGACGTGCTGGCCGGGGTATACGAAACCGAGCTTCCCATCGCTCCCAAGCTGACGGAGTTCGAACGCTACCTGCGACAGACCCTGAGCCCGTCCGATATCCCCGGCGTGATCGCAGAAGCCGTTGGAGCGTGAGCATGCCGATCACGGTGCAAATTCCGACCGCATTGCGCCGTCACACGTTGGGCGTCGGTTCCATCAAGTGCACGGCGGCGAACCTCGGCGAATTGTTCTCTGTCCTCGACGAAAAGTTTCCCCAGTTAAAGCCACACTTGCGCGACGACCAAGGACAGGTCCGCCGCTTCCTCAACATTTATGTGAATGAGGAAGACATCCGCTTCCTGGGCGGACCCACCTACGCCTTCCAGGAGGGCGACGAAGTCTTGCTGGTGCCGTCAATCGCAGGGGGCGCCGAGTAGACCTTAGGTTCTCCCCAGCAACTTCTCCCCAGCCCATCCAACTTAGGCCCGGTAAATGTGGGCGCTAAATCCGCGTAGCTTCGCAACAACTATGGTGCACCCAAGAGAGTGGTGTATAATCTAACTAACTGGTTAATTAATGGAAAAACTTCTCCATCGCCGGAGTGCTCTGCCCCGCCGCATGGGTTCCCGCGGCCAGCCTGAGGAGAGCCGCGCCGCCATTCTGCAGGCCGCCGCGCAGGAGTTTTCCGAGCACGGCATTGCTGGCGCGCGCACCGATGCCATCGCGGGCACGGCCCGGGTCAACAAGGCTCTGCTGTACTACTACTTCAAGGACAAAGAAACGCTGTACGGCGCCGTGCTCGACGAAGCGTTTGCCGGGCTGAAGGCAACGGTGTTCCGGGTGCTCGACGGCAACCTGCCGCCGCGCGAGAAGATGATGGCCTATGCCGGCGCATATTTCGATTTCATCGCTTCCAACCAGATTTATCCGCGACTCATGCAGCGCGAGATGATGCGGGCGCGCGAAGGCCAGTCCCAGCACATCGACAAGGTGGTCAAGACCTATATCCAGCCCATTTTCCTGCGCGTCGGTGAACTGATGCGCCAGGGAATCGCCGACGGCGAATTCCGTCCGGTCAACCCCGCGCACTTCGTGCCCTCCATGGTTGCCATGATCGTTTTCTATTTCAGCAGTGCCCCCATGATGCAGAGGATCGTTGGATACAATCCTCTGACTCGCGCGCGGATCGCCGAACGGCGAGCCGCGGTCCTGGATTTCATTTCCGCCGCGTTGTTCCGCCCACCACACAACGCCGCGCCACCTAAGGAGCACGCTCATGAGCGCGCGTAACAAATTTATTATCCTTCTCGGAATCATCTTCGTGATGGCCGCGACCTACTACTTTCTTTCCACCGACCACTCGCCTGATCTGGTACTGATCGGCACCGTTGACGCGAACCAGGTGATCGTGAGCGCGCAGGTTGAAGGCCGCATTGAGAAGCTATTGGTGGACGAGGGCACGCCGGTGAAAGTGGGAGACTTGATCGCGGTTCTCGACCCTTCCGAATTGGCGGCGCAAGAAGCCGCATCCACGGCGACGATTGCCAGCTTGCAACACAAAGTCGCCGAGATGCAGGACACGGAACAATCCACCTCAGGTTCAACTTCAAGCGATGTGGCCAACGCGCAGGCCAAGCTATCGTCGGCGAAAGCGCAACTGCTGCAGGCCAAGGCGGCGTTAGACCGCACCGCAAGCGACAGCCGCCGGGCCATCGAATTGGCCAAGGCAGGAATCACTTCGGATCAGGAGCGAGTGCAGGCCGAGACTAATTTACAGGCCGCCCAGGCGACGGTTCAGGCTCAGCAGGAACTGGTCAAAGCCGCCGACGCCGATTTGAGTTCGGCCGTGGCGCGCACTCATCAGGCGAAGGCAGCGAAGAGCACCGTGGCCTCCACCCAGGCAGACCTCAGCAATGCAGTTGCCTTGAAAAATCAGGCCGCGGTCCGGTTAGGTTACACGAACGTCTATGCGCCGGTGAGCGGAACCGTTTCCGTGCGGGCCGCGCGCCAGGGAGAAGTCGTCAACATCGGAGCGCCCATCGTCACCATCGTCGATTTGAGCGATACCTGGGCGCGAGTGGCAATTCCAGAAACTTATGCCGACCACATCGGATACGGCGACGTACTTCGCGTGCGCCTGCCGGGTGGAACCGTTACCAGCGGCAAGGTTTTTTTCAAAGGCGTGGAAGGCGATTTCGCCACCCAGCGCGATGTGAGCCGCCGCAAGCGCGACATCAAAACCATCGTGCTCAAAATCCGTATGGACAATCCCAAGGGAGCGTATGTGCCCGGCATGACTGCCGAAGCACTAGTCTCGCCGGAGCAATTAAAAGGCGGCAACACGCAGAGCGCCGCAGCCGCGGAGCAACGATGACGGCCGAAGGAAATGGCCAGGCGAATATGCCCGCAGCCGGGTCGAGTTCAGCACCCGAGAAGCCGGTCTACGATCCCACCGCGCCGTCCGCCATCGAAGTTGAGCACATTGTCAAAAAGTACGGCGACTTTACGGCTGTGGACGACGTTTCCTTCAGGGTGACTGAGGGCGAAATTTTCGGCCTGCTGGGACCCAATGGGGCAGGGAAGTCGACGCTGATCCGCATGATGACCACGCTGATCCCGATCAGCTCGGGTCATGCGCGCATCGCCGGACACGATGTGGCCAAAGAGCCTAACGCCGCGCGGCGCATGATTGGCGTCATTCCGCAGGCACTTACAAGCGACCTCGATTTGACCGTCGCAGAGAACATGAATATTTACGCCAAGCTGTACGACGTCCCGGCCAAGGAACGCAAGAAGTCGATCGATGAACTTCTGGAATTGGTCGACTTGACGAAGTGGCGCGATGCTGCCACCAAAACGCTCTCCGGCGGCATGCGGCGGCGGCTCGAAATTGCCCGCGGCCTGGTGCATCATCCCCGAATCTTTTTTCTGGACGAGCCGACCACCGGATTGGACCCGGTTTCCCGCGTCGCGGTGTGGGAAATGCTGGGAAACATCAAGGAACATCGGCAACTCACCATTCTGATCACGACCCACTACATGGACGAAGCAGACCGTCTGTGCGACCGCATTGCCATCGTCGATCACGGCAAGCTGGTGGCGCTCGATACTCCCATGGCTCTGAAGGCGAGCGTGCCGGGATCAACCGTCATTGAAGCGCAGTTCGACAATGCTCCCGCCGATTGGGAGCAGCGCCTGCGCACGCTCAACGAAGTTACTTCCGTGCAGCATGAAGGCGCGGGCATGTATCGCGTACTCACCGGCAACGGCTCGGGCACCACGACCGAACTGGTCGAAATGGCGGTGCGAAGCAAAATACCGGTGAAGTCGCTGTCCGTGCAAAATACCACGCTCGACGACGTCTTCGTGCATTACACCGGAAGACAACTGCGCGACGAACTGCAAAAAGCGTATGCCTTCGTAATGCCGCCGCGGCCGGGGTTGCAGCCATGAGGTCGCAAATATGAACAGAATGATGGCGATTGTCGAGCGCGAAATGCGCAAGTTCTTTCGCTCGCCGGCGCTGATGCTGGCGTCCATGATCTTTCCGCTGGTGCAGCTGATCATTCTGGGCAACGCGTTCGGGGGAAAAATTCATGACGCCCGGGTAGCCATCGTTGACCAGGACGGCGGCCCGCAGGCGTTGCGGGTCCGCGAAGCCTTCGACTCGGTGCGCGCGAACATTCGCACCTTCGTTCCCATCTATTATGACAGCGACAAGCAAGCGATGGAAGATGTGCGCAATGGCAAACTGGAAGGCGCGGTCATCATTCCGCCGCAGTTTTCGCGGCGGGTGTACGAGGAGAATCACCCGCGGATCGCGCTGGTCGTCGACAACAGCGACAACTTCATGAGTTCGGCAGTCGAATCGGAATTGACCGATTTGACCAACTCGCTCAACCAGCCCACGGTCTCGCCTCGCATCCTGCAGCAAACCGCGCTCGATATCGTGGAACTCTATCCCTACATTGAGTACATGAAGTATCTTCTGCCCGGTTCGCTGGCGCTGGCGATGTTCGTGTCGGTGATGATTGGCGGAGGCATGCTCTATATCGACGACAAAGCGCGCGGCGTTCACGAGGGCTACCTGGTTACGCCGATCACAAAGTTGGAACTCGTACTGGGCCTGAACCTGGCGGGTGCGATCAAGGCCATCATGACGGGTGTGATCATTGTGTTCATTGGCTCTCTGATGGCGGGAGTTGGCACCATCTTCAATCCCCTGACCATATGCGGACTGCTGATTATGATCGTGCTCACCTCTCTGGCTTTCAACACCATGATGTTCCTGCTCATGGTGCGTATCGAAGATCCACTGGTCCCCCGAGCTATGTTCGGCATCCTCAACACGCTGCTGTTTTTCCCCAGCGGTTCGGTGTATCCCATCCAGGCGTTTCCTCCCTGGCTGCGCGCGATTGCGAGGTGCGATCCGTTCACCTATGCGGTAGACGGCTTTAAGTGCCTGCTGCTGAAAGAAACGACCCTCTCGGCGGTCGGGGGGGACATGATGTTCCTTTCCATCTTCGCCGCAATCACGCTGGGCATCGCCATCCCCTTGTTCAAGCGAACCCTGTAGGAAGGTTTGTAGTTGTGTGATTTTGAAATTGGGTCAGGGAAGACCCGGCGGCTGGGTTTATGCAAAATCACGCAATTCCTAAATTGCTCATCCTCGATGCTTCCCGGGAACTTTTGACTTGTCCGCGGCGTCCGTTATGCTAGAGAGGTATGACACTCCTGGACGCTCAAGAGTACGACCCGGAAAAGGCGCGAAAACGCAGGAAGCAAATCATTTCGGCGATCGCGCTCCTGGTGATTGTTCTCGCTGTGGTCTGGTTTAACCGCTATTGGCCGGAAGAACGCATCGTCGGCCATTTCTTTGACGCCCTGCAGAAGCAGGATTACAAGACCGCCTACGGCATCTGGATGCACGATCCGCAGTGGCAGCAGCATCCCGACGAGCGTCCTAAATATCCATTCAATGACTTTTATCGGGACTGGGGACCGGGGGGAGAGTGGGGGCTCATCAAGACCCAGAAGGTCTACGGCGCTAGCAGTTGTCCCGGCGGCGGCAGCGGCGTGGTGGTCGATGTGATCGTGAACGAACGCACCGAACATGCGCAGGTGTGGGTAGAGAAGTCGGACCACACGCTAAGCTATCCGCCTTGCGAGCTGCTTTTCCACTAGGGTTCGACCCGCGTTAATGTTCCGGGTGCGATTGCGCGAGCGATTCGAGGGTTTTCTTCAGGCTACTATCGTCATTGACATTCAGGCAGGCCTTGGCACGATCGATCTGCCGCAGCAGCCCGCACAACACTTTTCCCGGCCCAGCTTCAATGAAGGTCTGTACGCCGTGCGCAATCAGCAGACGCACGCATGCATCCCACTTCACCGACCCCGTGACCTGCCGCAGCAGTGTGTCCCGGGCGCGCAAATCATCGGTCACCAGTTCGGCGTCCACGTTGCATGCCACTGGATAGACTGGCTTCTGCAGACTGAGAGCGTTGAGATCGCCTCCCAGGCGATCCTGCGCCGGCTTCATCAGAGAACAATGAAAGGGCGCGCTGACCGGTAACAGCTTGGCGCGCTTCGCCCCGCGTTCGTCGGCCAGTTTCGCAGCCCTCTCCACCGCGGCGGTGTTGCCGGAGATCACGATCTGCTCCGGCGAATTGATATTTGCAGGCTCACAGACTTCGCCCTGGGCTGCGTCGCGGCAGATGGCCGTCACTTTTACCAAATCCATGCCGAGGACGGCGGCCATCGCACCCACGCCCTCTGGTACGGCTTCCTGCATGTACTTGCCTCGGTTGCGCACCGTGCGGATGGCTTCGGCAAAGCTGAACGTCCCGGAAGCGACGTGAGCGGAATATTCGCCCAGGCTGTGTCCGGCGAGGAAACTGACCCTGGGCATGCGCGTCTCTAGAACGCGCAGCACCGCGACTGACACGGTTAAAATCGCCGGCTGCGTGATCTCGGTCCGACGAAGCTGATCTTCAGGCCCGGCAAAACAGACGGCGGAAAGCTTGTAGCCGAGAGCGTCGTCCGCTTCCTCAAACGTGCGGTGGGCGAGGGGATATTTTTCAGCTAGATCTTTTCCCATTCCCACCGCCTGCGAGCCCTGGCCGGGGAACAGCAATGCAATTGTGTTTTCCGTCATGAAATTGATGAAAAAATCAAATGGTTGTCATCCTTCGCGCGTTTTCTGCGCGAAGGCCGGTGTCACTTTCCAGCCGTGGCATGGGTCCTTCGCCCGCCCCGGGATCAGATCGAAACAGCTGAACTGCTACACGGTGCCAACCGCCTGCCGCACCGCCGCCAGACCGCGTTCAATCGATCCGTTAATCCCGCGTTCGGAAAATTCTGCCGCTACGCGCACCGCATTTTTGATGGCATTCGCGTTCGACGACCCATGGGTAATGATGCACGCGCCCTTTACCCCCAACAATGGCGCGCCGCCATATTCAGTGTGATCGAGCCGCTTCTTGAAATCCGTGAAGGCGCTCCGCGAAAGCAACGCGCCCACCTGCCGAGTGATGGTTGCTTTCAGCGATTCCTTTAACGCGGTGCGGACCAGATTCGCCACGCCCTCGGAAATCTTCAAAGCAACGTTACCCACAAATCCGTCGGCCACAATCACGTCGACCTGCCCGTTGTAAAGATCGCGGCCTTCCACGTTGCCCACAAAATTCAGCGGAAGCTGCTTGAGCAATTGGAACGATTGACGCGTAAGTTCGTTTCCCTTGCTTTCTTCTTCGCCAATGGAAAGCAATCCCACGCGCGGTCCCGCAGTCCCGGCTTTCTTGCCGAACATCGCGCGAAAATAGATGTCGCCCATCACCGCAAATTGTTCGAGGTTCTGCGGCGTGCAGTCGACATTGGCGCCGACGTCGAGCAGCATGGCCGGATTTCCCGGTGCGGTCGGGAAGACTGCGGCCAGCGCGGGACGATCGACGCCCGGCACCGCGCCCAGCACGACTTTTGCAGTGGCCATGGCCGCGCCCGTGTTGCCCGCGGTAACGAAGCCCCCGGCCTGACCATCGCGCACCATGCGCAGGCCAACGCGCATCGACGAATCGCGTTTGGCGCGAATCGCCTCCACCTTATCTTCCATGGTGATGAATTCGCTGGCGTGGACGACTGCGATGGAGAGGCGCGCCGCTCCCGAGTGGCGATCCAGCTCCGCCCGGACCAAAGTTTCCGGGCCGACCAACAGCACCCGCACGCCGTATTGACGCGCCGCTTGTATGGCACCCTCAATCTCAGGCTTGGGAGCGCGGTCCGAGCCCATCGCATCCAGCGCGATCACGCTAGGCATGGTGTGTCTTTGAGCTAGCTGGCTTCTTTAATGTCCAGAACTTCGCGTCCCTTATAGTAACCGCACTTGGCGCAGGCGTGATGCGGCATTTTTTTCTCGTGACAGTTGGGGCACTCGGAAAGGCTGTGGCTTTTGAGTGCGTCGTGCGCCCGCCGGGTCGAAGTGCGTTTCTGGGAGTGTCGCCGTTTTGGATTGGGCATGATATTGAATTCCTCTCGCGAAAAAGCTGTCAGCCTCCAGCTCTAAGCCCTGCAATTTCTGCCGATTGCTTCGTACAAAACCTAATTCAGTCCGAGCCGGCAGTCATGAAAGCATCCGCCCCTGGCGGAAAGCTGATGGCTTGTTTTAGTGCTCTAACTTGCTGCGAATCTCGCGCAATGCCGTCCAGCGCGGATCTTCGATCACAGTCGTGCAGCCGCACTGTTCCTCATTCAAATTCTTGCCGCAATGCACGCACAAGCCTTTGCAATCTTCGCGGCAGGTGACTTTTAACGGCAGCGCCAACAGCACCTGCTCGCGCAAAACGTCTTCGAGCAGGATGCCGTCGCCTTGATAATAGCCGATCTCAGCTTCCGCGTCCGTGACGGAAAGCTCATCGCGGCCGGCGTCTGCCCCCAGCGGCCGGTACAGCAATTCGAACTCGCGCGTTATATCCCGTGCCACCGGCTCAACGCAGCGGGCGCATTGCAATTCCAGCCCCGCCGTCAGTCGCCCGCGCAGGCGGATGTCGGTAATAATCTGATGCTTGCCGTGATGTTCTTCGACGATTTCGGCGTGTCCGGACGCCTTCAGCGGCGTGCGCTGCCGGGCTTCGCCACCCAAGTCGATGACCTCGGGCGCAAATTCCTCCTCAAAATCCAGAGGATGACGTTCCAATTCATGGATGTCCAGGAACATAGCGAAACCTCCGCGCCAATGTTGCCAACCCAGTTCCGCGGAAGCACGCCAAGAGGCGTAAGTACCGCACGGAGCAAGACTTAGGATAAGGGGGAAGGAGAGGATGTGTCAAGAAAAGCGACCCTGATGTTGCCTTGGAATGTGCTAGACTGTCCCTAGGAATGACCTATGGCAACGCTTTACGTGGAAAACGTTCCCGACGAAATTTACAAGGCTCTCCGCAAGCGCGCTCGCGCGAACCGGAAGTCGATTGCCGCTGAAGTAATTTCGCTTTTGGAAGAGAACATTCCGACTGAGGCGGAACTGAAACGCCGCGGTAAAGCTTTTGAAGGATTGGCTCGGCTGCGAGCGAAGCCGCCACTCACTCCAGGGCCCTTTCCGTCGGCCGAGGAGATGATTCGCGAGGATCGCGAACGGTGAGGCGCGTCGTCGTCGACGCGAGCGTTGCAGTAAAGTGGTGTCTTTCCCAGCGGGAGCCGTTCGTCGCGCAGGCGGAAGAACTGTTGTCGTCGTACCGGCGCGAGGAAATTCGATTTCTAGTCCCTGACTTGTTCTGGGTGGAACTGGCAAATGCTTTGTGGAAAGCGGCCCGGCGAACGGAGATTTCGATCGACGACGCCCAAACAGCAATGACACTGGTGCGCGACCTCGACATCGCGACGGTTCCTTCTTACGATCTCTTGCCTCAAGCGCTCATGTTGGCCGTACGGCACGGCCGTACCGTATATGACAGTGTGTATGTCGCCTTAGCCATGCAATCCAAAAGCGAAATGATCACAGCGGACGAACGACTGGCCAATGCTCTCGCAGCCCACTTGCCGGTCAAGTGGCTCGGTGCGTTCTGATTTGAACCGGAACCAGTCCCTTCGCTGAGCGCTAAAGCCTATTCGCTCAACCGCAGCGCCTGAATCGTCTGCACCGGAGATTCCTCGAAGATCAGTTTTCTTTCGATATTGATGGTGCTTTTCGCGAGATGGTACGGGATATACCACGCCACGGCGGCGACGGGTACAAGGCCGATCATTCGCAGCGGGTAGTTTAGGGCCGACGATTCAAAATCCGGAGTTGACACTGCATACAGAAGAAATCCGAAACAGACGGAAATAAGCGTCACAAAGGAATGCTGTTTGAAGACAGGTAGCGTGCAAGTAAACGGCAGCTTACGGAACCGAATGAGGACGATATTCGTCAACAACAGAGCCCAGGTCGCCACCAGCAGCGTGTGAAGACATGCGACGAACCAGCCCGCCGTGTAGAGGTAGACGAGAAACGTGATCGCAAGCAGCCAAGGCAACACCAGGATCAAAATCACTTTTCTCGCCAGGGGCTCGCACTCTTCTCCATCTTGATCCAGCAATAACTGGAAGATCCAGTTGGAGCGCAAATCCACCGGAATTTCAAAGACGAAGCGGAGACTCATAATGCCCAGGAAGCAAACAATAAACGGGATCGAGAGAGCGTCAGTCGATAGCATGGCCTGCCGCCACGACTTCGCGGTTTCAAAAGCATCCATCAGAGCTTGAGCTACCAGGACTAAGCTGAGTCCGCCAATGGCGGTCAGAACCAGGCGATGTGCTTCGCTGCGCAACACCGTTCTGAACACAAAACGAAAGCATGCTCTTTGGAATGGAGTGCGAAGCACCAGCCGATCCAACAGAACGCCCAGGCGCGAAGTGCGAGGAGTGCTGGGTGTAGAAGTGGTATCGGCAATCTCGGCAATGCGTACAAAGTGGCGCTGGTAACCCACCGCGTAAGCACAGAGCGCAACCACCACTACCGCTGCGACCCCAGGCACCGCCAGTCTCGACAACTCCCTAAGCACTGGACCGGCGCGGTCGCGCCACGATTGACACAAGGCCAGAAACCAGCACGAAGGCATCAGGAATGTCCATGAGGGTGCAGGTCCCTTCGTCCGCCGCAACGAGTCCGGAACCGCGACAGTGGTGCAGAGAAGCGCGACCAGGTAAACCACTACGATGCCCCGGATGTAGGCTGAAAATCGTTTGAAAGCCCGGGGAGGCAGCACTGCCATGAGAAGACCCAAAACCGAGAACACCGCAAAGAAGGCGAAGATACTCGCTAGCACTACTCCGACCGCATGCACCACCGCGAACTTCGCGAAGAACAGGAATTTGCTTTGCGTTGCTCCCACCACCATGGGAAACAGGATGCTCGAGACTGCATTGACGTCGAATGCGACCAATCCCACTAAGAAAAGTACTGCGACCAGGTTGGCGAAAAAGAGACTCCGTGTCGAAATGGGCAGCGGGACCAGATTCATATAGTCGCGGCGGTCGGGAAAAATGGCGTCCCATCGCCACACGGCAACCGCGCCGGTAACGGTCATGGAAAGGACAATGAAGAAGTATTCGTCCGGAAGCACAACTAGAAGCGGGTCCACATTGGTGGTGCCGCGCAGCCATTGGAGGAAGGTTCCATATTTGTTGAGCAAGAGAAGGGATACAAAGCCCCCGGGCATGGCAAGCAGCGTGAGCACGAGACCAATGCCGAGATCAAGGCCTTCGGCATCGGAGTCGCCTCCGCCGCGAAAAATGCGGGCAATGAAGAGTCGGACCATCCGCCAGAAGGGACGCTGGCTGCGCTCCTCCCACCGGCGAAAGATTTCTTCCATCACTTCTGTAATCATGCGCCCTTCATCTTCATCACCGTGACAATGTCGCGCGCCACGCTCATCGTGTCCACATCGTCGACCAGATGCAGAAAGGTATTTTCAAGGGATTGCCCCAGAATCTGGCCAATGTTCTCGACCGTATCCTGCGCGATCACCACGCCCTTGCGCAGAATCAGAACGTCCGAGCAAACTTTTTCGACCACCTCCAGCACGTGGGAGCAATAGAAGACAAGTTTTCCTTGCTGTCCGAGGGCCTGCACTAAATTCTTGAAGATCAGCGCGGAGGTCACGTCGAGCCCGGAAAGCGGCTCGTCAAAAATAAAGATGTCGGGATCGTCCATGATCGCGGCGATGAGCAGAATGCGCTGCCGCATTCCTTTGGAATAGGAGCCAATGCTGGCGTGCCGTTGCGGGTGCAAAGAGAACAGTTCCAGCAGGGAATTGATCTTGGCTTCGAGATTCGGCTGTGCCATCCCGCGCAGACTTCCGATCAACTCCAGATATTCCCAGCCGGTCAAATAGGGATATAAATTCGGCTCCTCAGGAACGTAGCCCAAGTGTTTTCGGTAAGCCTCGAGATTGTCCTGAATGTTATGACCGTCGAACTGCACCACGCCGCGTGTGGGTTGCAACAATCCGGTGAGCATCTTCACCGTCGTGCTCTTGCCCGAGCCGTTCGGACCGAGACATCCCAAAACCTGTCCGGGCCGCATGGAGAAGGACAAATCCTGCACCGCGGGCAATGACGCGTAGCGCTTCGTCAGGTGCACGGCTTCGAGCACGGACCACCTCGCAAGAGGAGACTTCAGGCGGCGGAGCGGAGAACACCCCTGTAATTCTAGGTTAGACACCGCTGACGCGCGATACGTTCCGTGGAAGAGTCATTGGCCTGTCGGCATCTTCAAGCCCAGCGCACGCACCGTCACTTCGTCCAGCTTGGCTTTTGTCTCGCGATTTGTGACTACGCCGAAGCTGCCGGAATAATCCCACATGGCCCAGCCAATGTTGTGGCGTTCGAGCGAGGTGCGCACGTCGGCGATCCAGCGCGCGCGATCCTGCGGATCGGCGAACGCACGGTACACACCGAACTCATTGCAGACGAGCGGAACACCGCGTTGCTTGGCCCAGTCGGCGGCCTGATTCATTTCCGCATCGATGCGCGCCGCGTCCCAATGATCTTGTCCGTAACGGATCACCTGCAGGCGATCGCGCGCCTCGGGCAGGAGTGTCGCCACCTGCGCCGCATTCTCCGGCGATGACGGATAGTGCAGGTCTTTCAGCCAATGCCAGTAGTACGCTCCCCATCCCGCACCCTGATGCGTGAAGATGTGCGGCTCATAAAAATGAAATACGTAGATGACGTTGTTATCAGGCAGCGGCTCGAGAAAGACCAGGTCGTCATCGTCGTCCCAGCGCGCGCCGGCGGCGATGATGGTATTGGCAGGGGATCCTCGCCGAATGGCGGCGGCCAACTTCGCCTCCACTCCATACCAGCGGTAAGCGTCGCGCATCTCGGGCTCGTTCAGGATTTCGAAGAACACGCGGTCGGGATCCCAGGAAGCATAGTGCTGGGCCACCGTGCTCCAGAAATCGGCAAAGCGTTCGACGAAGTCGTCTTCCTTGGCCAGCCGTGCTTTAAAGTCGGAGTCGGGATGCATGTCGATCTCGACGGCCAGGCCCGCATCCAGAATCATCTTGACCGCGGCATCGAGATATCCGAAATATTCCGCGCTGCCGTTGCGGCGGCGTGCGGCCTCCATCATCGGCTGCGGATTCACGCTGAGCCGCACGTGATCGAAGCCGGCAGACTTGATCAACGCAATGTCTGACGCCGTGGTCCAGTTTTCAAAGTGCTCCTTTGTGTAACCCTTGGGATCGTAGACCTGCGCGAACCATTCGCTCAGATTGATGCCATGGCGAATGTGTGCCAGGCGCGACGCCGGAACTGCGGACGGCGATTGCCCGGCCATCTGTGCCGGCGTCAACGACGCGCAAACCAGAAATAAAAGGACAGCGCTCCACTTATCAATCATGCATTACTCCGGAATCATGAGTTCTCAGCCGAGAATCGGCAGCGCGCGAATCCTCTTCTTGGTCGCGGCATAAATCGCGTTGCATAGCGCCGGCGCGACCGGCGGCACCGATGGCTCGCCAATTCCCGTCGGAGCCTCAGCGCTCGCAATGGCATAAACTTCGACCACCGGCGTTTCTTCCATCCGCAGCGGAGCGTAGTCGTCAAAGTTGCCTTGCACGATGCGCCCTTTCTCAATCGTGATTTTCGCGCGCAGAGCATTGCCCAAGCCGTAGACGACCCCGCCCTGAATCTGCTGTTCCAGAATGCCGGGATTTACGATTTGCCCGCAATCGACCACTGCGACGACACGATGCACGCGCGGTTGGCCATTCTCCAGGGTGATCTCGACCACCTCGGCCATATACGAGGCGAAGCAGCCGAAGCAGGCCACTCCACGATAGTGGCCCGCGGGCAAAGGCTTGTCCCAGCCAGCTTTCTGGGCGGCCAGTTGCAGCACGGCGCGCATGCGGGCCGTGTGCCAGGTCGTCGAGAAGTACTGCAATTCGTGATCCTTCGCCAGCAGACGCAGCCGATACTGCAGCGGATCGGTGCCCGCCGCGACCGCGAGCTCGTCGATGAAACTTTCCAGCGCAAATGCCGCCTGCAGGGCGTAGACCGAGCGCATCCAGCCCAACGGAACCGGCGTCTCGGTCATTACGTATTCGATCGAATAGTTAGGCAGCCCGTACACCGGTCCCGCTTCGTCGGGCAGATCGGGATCCACACCCCCCGGAACCGGCTGTCCTTTTTGTCCGCTGATGGATGGCGCGATGATGCGATGCGTGAGTGCGACGGGAAATCCTGTCCCGTCGACGGCAGCGTTGAGTTGATGAAGGCTGGCCGGACGGTAGGTAGAGAAGCGCATGTCATCTTCGCGCGTCCATATCACTTTGACCGGAGCCTGGATGGCTTTCGACACCAGCGCGGCCTCGACCGCATAGTCGTGCTCCAGGCGTCGACCAAATCCTCCACCCATCAGCGTGACGTTGACCTTCACCTGGTCGGGATCGAGGCCGATGGCGGTCGCCACCGCATCGCGGCAATCCTGGGGAACTTGCGTCGGCGCCCACAGTTCGCACTTCGTTTTCTGAAAGTGCGCTGTGCAATTGCCCGGCTCCATGGGCGCGTGCGCCATGAAAGGCAATTCGTATTCGGCGGAGATATGCCGGCCGGAAACTTTTTTGGGATCTCCCGCTGCGTAAAGGCTCACACTTTTTTTCGACGCGGCCTGCTTCAGCGATGCCATGACCGCCGTGGTATTCAGGTCCGCGTTCGCTCCCTCATCCCAGGTGACGTTGAGCACGCGGCGGCCTTCCATCGCTTGCCAAACACTGTCGCCCACCACCGCGACTGCCGAGTCGCCGATTCTTCCAACATAACTGATGCCGGAAAGCTTCTTTGATTCTTGATCATCGAATGCCGAGACCTTACCGGCGATCGTGGGACACCGCGAGAGCACAGCAAACTTCATCCCCGGCATGCGGTAGTCGATTCCGAACACCGCTTCACCCTTCACTTTGGCCGGCGAGTCTAGGCGCGGCAGGGGTTGGCCAACGATCTTGTAATCCTTGCTTTGCTTGAACGGCAGGTCGGTCGGAACGGGCAAGGTTGCGGCTTTGTTGGCGAGTTCGCCATAGCTCAAACTGCGGTTGGTTGCGGCGTGCTTGATGCGACTGTTCTCCGCTGCGCAGGAAGATCGTGAAACATTCCAGGTCAAGGCTGCGGCGGATATCAGCATCTCCCGCGCGGCTGCGCCGGCTTTGCGCATCGGATCCCAGGTGGTGCGGATGCTCGCGCTTCCTCCCGTAGTTTGATCGCCGAACAGGGTGCTCGCTCCGGCCTGCTCGATGGTGATCTGCTTCCAGTCCGCCTCAAGTTCTTCGGCGAGGATCATGGGCAGTGCGGTGCGCACGCCCTGGCCCATCTCCGAGCGTGCGACCACGATCGTGATTTTGTTGTCAGGCGTAATGCGCAGATAGGCGCTGGGCGAGAAGGACTCCTTTTCGGAAGAAGCCTGGTGCGGGAGGTAGAAGCCGATCACCAAGCCGGCGCCGGCGGCAACTCCCGCGGCCACGAATTCACGGCGGGAGAGTGGGCTCATCGCGAGCCTCCGTTGCCGGCGGCGCGATGCACCGCTTTGCGAATGCGTTCATAGGTTCCGCAGCGGCACAGGTTGCCGTTCATCGCCTGCGTGATTTGCTCGTCGGTCGGGTGGGGAGTTCTCGCGAGCAGCGCCGCGGCGGACATGATCTGTCCTGTCTGGCAGTAGCCGCATTGCGGAACCTCTTCCGCGATCCAGGCTTGCTGCAGCAGGTGCAGGCCGTTGGCTCCGAGACCTTCAATGGTAGTAACGCTTTTTCCCGCGACCTGGGAAACCGGAGTTGAGCAGGATCGAATCGGGTTGCCGTCGACGTGGATCGTGCAGGCGCCGCACAGTCCCGCGCCGCAGCCGAATTTCGTTCCTGTGAGTTTGAGGGTGTCGCGGAGAACCCAGAGTAAAGGCGTCTCCGGCGAGACGCTGAGTTTCTTTTCACTGCCGTTGACGCGGAGCGCGATGTCTGCCATGGAGTTCCAGTGGTGCAGTTTGGAAACTGCCCAACATGGTAACCAACCTGCCGAAAAAGGGGAATGGCGGAGCGGACCTAAAGTCGGCGGTGCGAGCGAAAGCAGATGGAGAGGTTTAAGGAGTGGGAGCCAGTACCATGTCCCGCGCGATCTGCGTACCCAGCTGCTCTGCCATCTTCCTGAAAGCCGGGATCTCGTAGAGCCGCAGCCCGATTTCGTCGAGTGGAGAATTCCCGGCGCGTAGGCTGGCGGCGCCATCCCGCACCGCATTGTGTACTTTGGCGGCCGTGGTCGTGTCGAAACTTTCGGTCACGAGCACGCTGTTGT
The DNA here is from genome assembly GCA_036514015.1 of Candidatus Sulfotelmatobacter sp. GTDB lineage: Bacteria > Acidobacteriota > Terriglobia > Terriglobales > Acidobacteriaceae > Sulfotelmatobacter. The sequence continues at coordinate 83,644 of DATBYA010000161.1, read as the reverse complement.
CTCCCCAGTGCTCCACCAGCACCGGTCCTTCCTCGGTGATGATTTCAGCGCGGGATACGGGGCAGTTAGGACCGCTGCAGGCGGACGCGGGCTGCAGGGTTGCGGTTTGATAACGCTGTGTGACCGCAGAGGCGTAGAAACGCGCGAAGCGCTCGGCGGCCTGCGGTGTTGTCCATCGCGAAATATACAGCAGCGCCAAGTCGGCCGTGGTCGCGGATTCTGCGCTCGCGACGTTGTTCTTGCGATGGAAAGTGACGTAGGCGCCACCCTGCCAGGCGGAAGAAAGATCGTCGGCAATTTTCCGCTCGCCGTACTGTTTCAGCAGCGCACGGACGTCGAGTTGCCCAATGCCTCCCGAATCGAATACGTCGTACTGGTCACCCAGTAACTGCTTCAAGTCTGGTACGGCGACCGGGGGCAGCTTTTCTTCACTGATGTAAGCCTGTGGCTGCAGTATTTCGTGCGAGTTCCGCGGCGGACGTGCGAAAGCGCCGGCAAAGGCCATTTCTTTCCCGCCCTTATGCAGCAATTCGCCTTCAAAGATCAGGCCTTCGTTGTAAGCAAACGATCCCGACTCGCGGAGAATCATGGGGGCATCGTGCAACATCTGCGAGTCCGCTACCGCCTTGACCGCGGGCTCTTCCATCTGGTAGATCAGATCGGGCGTGTTCACCAGGTTACGCCCCATCGGGGCCAGCAGATAGTCGACGTAAACCACCATGGCTTGGCCTTCCACCACGGCCTTGCGGGCGGTCGCGCCGTCATCATTGCCGGTTTCGACATGCTTGGAACCATTTCCTGCCGGCTTGCGAGCAGCCTTCATCCATTTCCCGAGATCATAGTTCTGATCCTGCAGGGCGTGAGTCAGCTCATGAGCCAGGATCGGTTCCTGCCGGTCGGGCGGAACCCAGTTCAACAGGGAAATGGTTTTGGTTTCGAAGTCGTAGTAGCCCGCAATCTGCTGGCCCGTGGACTTCACCAGAAATTCCTTGAGGTTGAAATCGCGCGGCAGGAAGCCGAGTTTCTTCATACTCAATTCTTCCTGGGCGAACCGTTTGGTGAATTCCTCCTTGGCCAGTGCGCCGCTGGCGTACTTCTCCACATCGGCTTTGCTGACCAATCGTCGCTTCACCGCCGTGTGCTTGGGCATGCCCGTGTCTTCGGCGGCGAAGTCGAAGATTTTGTCAACGGACTCGAAGAGCTTTTTCGTGTCCTCGTCGCTCATGCGGACTTCGTTGGTTGTGTCCTTGCGCAGCTTGCGGGCAACATCACCCAGGCTTTGCGAACCGGAACTTTCCTGGCTGAACGTAAGGGTGGGGAGTAATCCCAGAAGGATCAGGAAGAAGCACGGACGGCAGCTTGGACAGAGCATGATTTGACCTCGCCCGACAACGGAGAATGTGGTCTCCGTAATTCTCGTTGAGCGAGGTCGCGAGAGCCGCGGCAAAACGTCAGAGGAGCCTTACCAAGGTAACGAACCGAACGCTACCGAACGGGTTCGAACAAAGACTACTTCAGTTCTGCCAGTTTCTGGGTGGCAAGTTGTCCGGCTTCGCTGCTGGGATTTTCTTTTTTTATCTGCTCGTAGATTCTCTTGGCGTCGAGCGGCTGGTTGGCGTTCCGGTAGAGTTCGGCCAACTGCAGTTGGGCGGTTACTTTGCCGAGCGACGCGGTCGGCTTGTTGATCAACTCCTGATAGAGAGCTGCGGCTTGCTTGGTGCGATTGGTCTGGCCGTAGAGCGCAGCGAGGGCAGACTTGGCTACGGCTGCAACCTCGCGGTTGCCGGCGGAGGCCACCTGTTTAAAGTTACGCTCGGCGGTTGCGTTATCCGACAAAGTGGCCGCAGTCACTCCCAGGAAATAATGGGCGAGGTCGGCGGTGCGAGTGTGCGGGTATTTGTCGACGATCGCTTGAAATTGTTTCTGGGCAGCAAGGGCCCGTTCTTTGGCCGAAGTGAAGCTGGGGACATCAGGCTGGGCTGGCGTTCCTTCCGGCCGAAGCTGAGTGTCCATGGTTCGAACTGCCAGGGACAGGTCGAAGCTGGCTTTTTCGTCCTGCGCGCTCAGGTAATACCATCCGCCGATGGCGGCACCGAGAACGATTGCGACCGCAACCGCGGTGATGATGACAACGGTTCGATGCTCGACTGTCCAATCGGCTGTCTTTTCGGCGGCGTCGATGGTGACACGGCTAAAAGCGTCCTGTTTCAGATGATGGCGGGTTTCTGCGCGCACGGACTTCCCTTCTGAAAATAACGGCGGGCTATTGAATAATGAGACGAACCACCAGTTTAACAGGGGCAAAACAAGGCGTCAAAAGTCTGTTATGAAAGTAGTGGTTAGTCTGTACGGCCTGCGCAGATTGTGCAGGTTCTTCGGACTGAGTATTACCGGCTCGATCGCATCAAGATGAATATGGGGTCCATGAAAATCGAAGAACGGGCGGCCCGAATGCTCTCGCTGGAGGGCAAGATTGCGATGGTTACCGGCGCGGCGTCCGGGATCGGCCGCAGGATTGCGTTTTGCTTGGCGGAGATGGGCGCACTGGTTGCTCTGCTTGACATCGATGACGTGAAAGGACGCGAGAGCGCCGCTGAAATTGAAGCGCAGGCAGGCGCAGCGATTTTTCTAAATACAGATGTCCGCAGCGCCGCCGAATGCCGGCGTGCCGTGGGAACCGTCATCGAACGTTCGGGCAGGATAGACATTCTCTGCAACTGCGCGGGCGTTGCCATTCGCAAGGATGTCATCGATCTCACCGAGGACGAATGGGACCTGGCTCTCGACGTGACCCTCAAAGGAATTTATCTGCTGTCGCACGAAGTCGTGCCCCACATGATTCGCAACGGTGGAGGCAGCATTGTGAATATCGGCTCGGGATGGTCGCTCAAAGGCGGTCCGCGCGCCGCATCGTATTGTGCCGCCAAAGGCGGGACGGTAAACCTGACCCGGGCGATGGCCATCGACCACGGCAAAAATAATATCCGGGTGAATAGCGTTTGCCCGGGAGACGTTGAAACTCCCCTGCTGCGCAGCGAATGCGCACAGCTTGGCGAGGACGTGCAGGCTTTCATGCGGGCGGCCGCCAATCGTCCGTTGGGCCGCGTCGGCACGCCTGACGATATTGCCAATGCAGTCCTGTTTCTGGTGAGTCCGATGGCGAGTTGGATCACGGGCGCGGCGCTTGTGGTCGACGGAGGGGGACTGGCGTAATTATCGGCCCTGCCGTTGGCGCGCCGCTTCGTAGAGCACGATGCTCCCCGCGACGCCTGCATTCAAGGATTCCACCTGGGGCATGTGCGGGATTGCGACCAAGGCATCGGCTTGCCCCATCAGCGCACGGGGTAGGCCTGATCCCTCGCTCCCAACGAAAACTGCAACCGGGCCGCGAAGGTTTGCCTGATCCAGCGGCGTGCCCTTGTGGGATGACGTGGCCAGCAGGCGCACACTCTGGGCGCGCAGTTTGGCGGAAATCTCATCCAGTCCGCCCGCCGCTTTCGTGAGGATAACCGGCAGCCGGAAGATCGATCCCGCTGAGGCACGAATTACCTTCGAATTGAACGGACTGACAGTACCCTCGCCGAGCACTACGCCCGCGCTGCCAAAGGCCTCTGCCGAGCGCAGAATGGTTCCCAGATTGCCGGGATCTTGCAGTCCCGCGAGAACGATGACGGGGCCGACCTGTAATCGCTCCAGCACGTCGGCGAAAGAAAATTCTTTCAGTCGCAGCAGCGCTGCGACTCCCTGCGGACTCTCGCTGGGAACGATGCCGTCGAAAAGCTTGTCGGGAAGCAATAACGCGTCGACGTTGGCGCCGATCTGGGGCAGCAGGCGTTCTGCCAGGTTCTGCGCGGATTCCTTAAAGAACACAGCTCGAAAGCGCAGCCCGCTGCGGATGGCCTCTTCAACGATGCGGAGGCCTTCGATGGCGCAGCTACCATCTTCGGTACGTTCCGCGTGCGCGAACGCCTGACGGAGTTGCTTCACTAAAGCATTGTGGCGGCCTTCGATCCGGCGGAGCCGGTGCTGGGGGCTGGGCGTAGTTTCTGAGGTTCGACTCATTTACGCTGACTGCATGATACGCTACGCTGTCGCCTCAGGTTGCCTCGATTTGCCGTATTATGATAGGTTTCGCGGTCTAAATAAATCCGTCTAAATAAATCGAGCTTGTGGCAGAACAGAAGGAGCGCCGTGCGCGCCGAGATCGTAAAAATTAATAGCGAGACTCCTGAGTCGTCCCTGATCAAATACGCCGCCGATCAGATCCGTTCCGGCGAGGTGCTGGGCATGCCGACCGACACGTTTTACGGCCTGGCTGCGGATCCCTTCAACCTGCGCGCGGTGGAGCGCGTTTACGATATCAAGACGCGTTCGCGCCACAAGCCATTGTCTCTGCTGATCGAGAGTACAGATCAGGCGGAAGAACTGGCTAAGCCCCTGCCCGAAGAATTTTATGCTCTGGCGCGGAAGTTCTGGCCAGGGCCGCTGACCATCATCGTAAAGGCCGGATCGCGCTTGCCCCTTAAAGTGACGGCCAATACGGGCAACGTCGCATTGCGGGTGCCCAACGCAGCAATTCCGCGGGCAGTCGTAGCCGCAGCAGCCATTCCGATTACCGCAACTTCAGCGAACCTGAGCGGCGCCTCGGAGTGCACCAGCGCCGAGCAGGTACGCGACCAGCTCAAGGGGCGCATCAGCATCATTGTTGACGGCGGGATTTCTCCGCGGGACGTTGCCTCCACCATCGTCGATCTCAGTGACGAAGCGACTCGCTGGCGCATCATTCGCGAAGGCGCGATTGCCGCCGACGAAATTTCCAGCTTCTTTGCCCAAGGATGAACTGCGAAGGATGAACTGCGAAGAATGACCGATGAAGGCGCCAACCAGCATCGACCACCGCGCTGGTGGCTTCGTCTGTTGGTCCTCACCGCGCTGGTGGTTGCGGCAGTTCTGGCGATCACGGCCTTTCAGGTTGCGCACACGGCTTCTCTCGAGGAAATCCACGCGGCGGATGCGATTATCGTGTTCGGTGCGGCAGAGTACTCCGGACGCCCGTCCCCGGTCTTGCGGGCGCGCCTCGATCACGCTCTCGATCTGTTCCATCGCGCCATGGCGCCGATCATCATCACTACGGGCGGCGCTGCTGGCGATCCCAGTTTCAGCGAAGGTGGCGTGGGCCGCGACTATCTGATGCGTCACGGCGTTCCCGAGCGCAGCCTGATTGCTGAGACGCAGGGCCGCGATACCTCGGAATCGGCCGTGCGCGTGGCGGTGATCATGCATGCCAACGGCCTGCACAGTTGCGTCGCCGTGAGCGATGCGTACCACGTCTTTCGTATCCGCAAGCTTTTGGAGTACGAAGGTATCGCCCCGGTTTACGTTGCGCCGCGCCCTGACTCGCGGCCGCACGGCGTGTTGCAGCGCGCGGTCGCGGTGCTGCGCGAAGCGACAAGTTATTGTCTGTGGAGAGTCGGAATTACGTGATCGAGTCGGAGCGAGCCGGGAGCGGGATCTGGCGGACCTTCCGCGCCGGTCGGCGCGCAATTTTCTTATACCTGAAAAACGGCTAGGGTTCGGAAGAGTCTCACGGGATAAAGGTTGTCAAAACGACTGCATCCCTGCTCTACCCCAACTCCAGCCCATAATATTTGGCAGCGCGATGATTTTTGAGGGAAAATAATATGTTTGGCGTTTTATGACTGTTTTCGATCCCGACGAGGAGACTTCATGGCGACCACGATGCACGTCAGCGACATAGCCGAGTTGCTGAGCGAAGGCCGGACGCATTTTAATCTTTCTCCGGCGTTGCTGGTGGAGCACTCCATACGGCGCGATGAAGCGATGCTGGCGGCCAATGGAGCGCTCGTCGGCTACACCAATCGCACCGGGCGTTCTCCCAAAGACAAATTCATCGTAAAGGATGAGACCACGGCACACAACGTCGCTTGGGGTGCGGTCAACCTGCCCTTCGAGCCGGAGAAGTTTGACGCCCTCTACGGGCGCGTGATGGAGCATCTGCGCGGACAGGAGCTTTTTGTGCAGGATCTTTTCTGCGGCGCCGATCCCAGTTACCGGTTGCCGGTTCGAATCGTGAATGAATATGCCTGGCACAACCTGTTTGTGCGGCAGTTGTTTTTGCGGCCGACAAGGGAGGAGCTCAAGCAGCATCATGCAGAATTTACCGTCATCGCGGCCCCGGAGTTTAAGGCCGATCCCAGACGTGACGGGGTGGCCTCGGAAGTCTTCATCCTGTTGAATTTCACGCGCCGCACCGTGCTGATCGGCGGAACCTCGTACGCGGGAGAGATGAAGAAGTGCATCTTCAGTGTTATGAACTTCCTGCTGCCGCCTCGGAATGTCTTCCCCATGCACTGCTCGGCCAATGTTGGCCGCAACGGTGTGAGCGCGCTATTCTTCGGGCTCTCGGGCACCGGTAAAACCACGCTGTCGGCCGATCCCTCGCGCGACCTTATTGGCGACGACGAGCATGGCTGGAGCGCCGACGGGATTTTCAACTTCGAAGGCGGATGCTACGCCAAATGCATCAAGCTTTCGAAAAAGAACGAACCGCAAATCTGGAACGCGCTCCGCTTCGGCTGCGTGCTGGAGAACGTCGCCCTGGATTCCGCCACCCGCGCGCCTGACTATAACGACGATAGCAAGACCGAGAACACGCGTGCCGCCTACCCCGTGGACTTCATCGAGAATGCGGTAATTCCGGGCATCGGCGGACATCCCAAGAATATTGTATTTCTTACAGCGGATGCCTTTGGCGTTTTACCGCCGATCTCGAAGCTGACGCCGGAGCAGGCAATGTATCACTTCCTGTCGGGATATACGGCGAAGATTGCGGGAACCGAAGCCGGTGTGAAGGAACCCACGGCGACGTTCTCTACCTGTTTCGGAGCACCGTTTCTTCCCTTGCCGCCGAAAGTCTATGCGGAAATGCTAGGCCGCCGCTTGCGTGAACATAACGCGCAATGCTGGCTAGTGAATACCGGCTGGCAGGGCGGGCCGTACGGCGTCGGCAAGCGCACGGCGATACCGCATACCCGCGCCATGGTCGACGCGGCGGTTGAGGGCGTACTGATCCGGGAGGAATTTGAAATCGAACCGACGTTTGGTTTTAGCATTCCCAAGGCATGCGACGGTGTCCCGCCCTACATATTGAATTCGCGCAACGCGTGGCCAGACAAGGCGGCGTACGACAAAGCCGCTGAAGACCTGCGCAACCGCTTCGCCAGAAATTTCGAGAACTTCGATGCCCCGCCGGAAGTGAAGGCAGCGGGGCCGAAGGCCCAAAAGTAGCGAACGTCTCCTTAGAAAAATATCGCGCGTATTCTATCGCCTCGGACCGAGCTCCGAGTTCTCAGACTGGTTCCCGTCTCATTCTTCCAGCAGCCAGTGAATTCTGGCGCCAGACGACGCTATCAAGGGGCTAAGGGGCTAAAGCGTCGCCTCCATCTGGAGCGCTTCAATCATTCCCTGGAGTGCGCCCTGGGCGGTATCGCGCTTTTGCTGCGTCTCGGCGATCTCGCGGCGCAAAGACTGCACCCGATCTTCCTGCTCGTTCAGTTCGCGAACGTATCTTTCGACCAACGCCTTTTCTTCGGCGCTGCCTTTCAACGCTTTCATATTTTCGCGAACCCGCTGCTGATCGTCGGAGATGCTTGACACTTGGGCGCGGCGTCCGGTAATCACCGCTTCGAGCACGGCGATGTCATTTTTCTGCGCCACAATGCGCCGCAACGCTTTTTCCACGTCTGCATTGATCATCTTCTGATCGAGGAAGAACTTGATGTCATTGTCGGTCACGTTCGAGAGCTGGTATCGGTTGCTGATTGGCCGGTACTCCTTGACCAGCAAGGTTGTGGTCTTTCTCGGTTCCACCGTGATCCGGAAGCGATGGAAGGATGCGGAACTCTCCGCGGGCTTTTCATTATCCGTGAGTTTCCAGCCGGGGCGCGCCGGATGTTCGATCACAACCTCGCGCGGGGATGCATCGCGATTGCGAATCGTATAGGTGTTTTCCTGGCGCTCCTCGGTCGACTGCGTCATCAGGCCGTGCTCGATGATCACTTTGGTGACCCGCTGATTATCGGCTTTTTGTTTGGCATTGACCAGCACGCCGAGGTCGGCAGCGTAGGACAGGAGCCGCTTCTCGCCCGGCTTGATCGCGTCCATCAAGCCCTCGCCGGCGAAGGCGGCGTCCTCGAGCACGTTGAAGCTGCCGCCGTCAAGCGTAAGGTTGCTGGTGTTATTCACCCAGAGCGCGCGCAGGACGGAGCTTTGGGAGGGATTCCAGACCGAAACTTTTTCCGCGTCGATGCGCGATTGCAAGATGGGCACCAGCGCGGACTGGTTCTTGCGGATGGTGACGCGGTCTTTGAGCTTGTACTCGAACAGGTCACCGAGTTCGTGGGTTTCGCCGACGGTGGTTCCGGATTCGAGATTCTCTGCAACCTCAGTGGCGTCGGGACGGGCGATCCAAGCCTTGAAGTTGCCACCGCCAACTCCGCCCCCACTGCCGGAGCTCGTTTGCGCCTGAGGGATACTGCTCACGACCCCTCCGATCGCTCCGCCCATCGCTCCGCCGGGCACCCCGCCGGCTATCATCGCTGGCGAGGCAAGCTGGCCGTTCACGACCACCGTCTGCGGCTCGATCGTCGCTTCATGCGTCTGCGGCGTGAGCATCGCATTTTCCGGCAGCGCCACCACCGGCCGCCGTGTGTAGTAAGGCTGCGACAGTTGCTGTACGAACGACTGCGGGGCACCTGCGACCAGCGATAACTCAACATCGTTCCAGTCTTCCCCCACCGTGTTGTCGACGATCGCCCATCCCTGCAGTAGCGGCTTGCCCTCGCTCGGAATCACGATCCGGTAGGTGCTTTTCCACACCGGCACCTCGCTGATATAGCTGACCAGCAGGCTTCGCTCGCCATCCCCAGCGGTCGAGATCGTCATCCGCCGGACATCCTGATCACGCGTCGAGGCGACGAGCCCGAGATACTTGCCAACTTCTTCGTTCACTTCCTTTTCCGCCACGCGTACGCTGGTCGAAGGAGTCAAATCAAAGAGGCGTATTTCGCCGCTCTCACTCACGACCGAGATTTGCGTAACCGTGATCTTCTGATCGACTTTGCCCGGCAAATCCCGCTCTTCAATGCTCAGCAGGCGGCCTGAAGCGCTCTCGGAGCCGCTCCGCACCTCCAGCCGTGCCCCGCGTAGTGCGTCGAGAAACTGCGCCGTGGTCGGATTTTCTCCGACCGGCAGACGCAGCGAGCCGAGTCGCCGCTCCAGAGGCGCAGCCGAGTTGTAGCTCACTCCGGTAATGCGGCCTTTGCCCAGGTCGAGAACGGTTAGCGACTTCAGCACATCGTTCAGTTGCGCCGTAGTGAAGTTGACGTTGATATCCTGGCTGCCGTGAACACGCCCTGCGTGTTCGAAGTAGCCGACCCCATTTTTGTAGAGAATGACGTGGGTTACCGGCAGGCGTGCGGCAAGGTCAGCCGACGGCCCCGGAGTGGAAGATTGGCCAAGGGAAGACTTGCCAAAAGAAGACTGACCGAGGGAAAACCGGCCAGAGGAAACTGCGGCAAGCGCCAACCACAATGCTGCGGTTTTCATGGAGCGCATAACTCCTCCGTGGAGGTGGGTCCCTATCGGCAACGAACGCCGGAAACAGAACGGGTGGCGGCGCTACTCTTCGCTCGAGAAGCGGACCCTACGTGGGTTTAGACACCTGCGGTGCGGTATCTGGAGGCGTGGATGCCGTGGCCGTGTGTTGAGATGGCTGAGGATGCCCGGCTTTGGAGCCGTGCAGCCAGGCTTAACAGTCGAGTCGGCTTCTAGTCGGCTGTCACTACATGAGCATCTGGTGGAGACAGCCGCCCCCGGCTGTCTGGCGTGCGTAGCCCTCCCTTTTTTCCGACCGGGTCCCGCTTGTGATTGCTGCCCCCCTTCCTGTGGTTAAATCAATTGATGTTCGCTCGAAAGATTCGCGTGGAGTACGAGGCTAACGGCCGCAGGCTTCCTTGCCCGCTGAAGTGGCTCGACAGTTTTTCCATGCGCAACTTCACCAATGCCAGCGTCTTCGATGACACTCTTCCACTTTCCGACGGCCAGATGGAAATCGGTTCCAGCGTGCCCGTGGACCGACTCAGGGACGCAATGGAGGATTGGTTTAAGCGGAAAGGCTATTTACCGAAGGAGTCACATCTGTTCCTGGGGGAGCCCTGATGGTCGAACCACTCTATTGCAAACTCAGGTCTTTCCTGTATATCAAGTCCAGGGAACTTCAGCGACAATTTCGTCATTCAATGGCTAGGGTGTAGCATTAGAACGTGTGTATGAGCTCGTAAAATCGGCAGCGACGTAGGATTCTTTGATGCCATGCGGAAATCCGGCAACCCACTTGAAAGGATAAGCCTCATATTGAGCGACTTGGGCCGCGGTTGAGAACGGCCCTGGAATGAAATCGAATTCGAGGAGGTGCTTCATTGAGCTACAAAGTCTTGCAGCTGTCCCCCCAAGCAAGCACCGACGTGATAAAGTCTAGAACCGCGATCCCAGATTCGTGGAACGCGTCAGTAACGAGTTCGCGAGAGATTGGGCTTCCGCCTTCCTGGCTCGCGGATGAGTCGGATCTTGACGGAGACCGAAAAGGCCACGATGCGATTTCAGGGCTGGCGTTATCGATTGCTTTCAGTGCAAGCATCTGGTCCGGAATTGTGCTGATCATAGCGCGGCTCTTGCGCTAGGCTCATTTTAATTGGGCGTGAAATACAACGCTACGACTGTGCGCCAAACGTTTTTCGTTTGGCCCTACCTGTCGTAACGCAGCAGCGACATCACCTCGTATCCCTTGAGTTTGTCGCGGCCCTTCAGAAATTCCAGTTCCACCACAAATCCCAAGCCGGCGATGCTAGCGCCCAGCATAGCTGCCAGCTTAGCCGTGGCCTGGGCGGTGCCGCCGGTGGCCAGCAGATCGTCGACGATCAAGACGCGCTGCCCTTTCTGAATGGCATCCTTATGAATTTCCAGCGAGTTCGTCCCATACTCCAGGGCATAGTCGTACTTCACGCACTCGGCGGGAAGTTTGCCGGGCTTGCGCACGGGAACGAACCCGGCATTCAGACGATACGCCAGCGCCGGAGCAAAAATAAAACCGCGCGCTTCCATACCGAGCACCAGGTCAATGTTCTGCGCGATGTAGTGCTCGGAGAGCTTGTCGATCAGCGTGGCGAAGCCGGTCTTGTCCTTTAACAGAGTCGTGATGTCGTAAAACAGAATTCCCTTCTTGGGAAAGTCGGGAATCTCACGAATAAGTTTCTTTAATTGGTCGGCATCCATGGCCGGGACAGACGGCAAGTGCATTTACCACGCTCCTTCAATACGAAATGAATTCAGCCCAGCGGCCGGTGGGGCGTCGGATACCTCGACCGCATCCACGCGAGCCGCGCGTGGGCCCTCACGCAGGCGGGAATGCAATCCTGAGAGCTGGTCGCGAGTCCCCTGGGCAAGAACTTCCACGCTGCCATCGTGATTGTTCCGCACCCACCCGGCAATGCCCAGAATATGAGCCTCGCGCTCGACAAACCAGCGGAAACCGACGCCTTGTACGCGTCCGCGGACGAGGAACCGGCGGGCCTCAACCGGCTTTTCAGTAAGAGTCATTTCGCAAAAAATGTGATCCTGAGCGGAGAATGGGCATCGTGAACGCGAAGCGGATTCGTAATCGAACGATCTCTAGATTCCGCAATGTCAAAATTCCGCGGGCGCTGCGAGGACTTTCAATCGATTCTCTGGCGAGTGCCTTGCCGCGCTGCCGCGATCCTATGCAGAGCAGGGATCCGTCGACTCCGCGACATTTCGCATTGCGAGGTTCTCGTTACGCTCAACATTACCCTTGAACTTTTATGCTCTGGACAGATACGCGCCTTCCGAGGTATCGACCTTAATTTTTTCGCCTTCGTTGATGAAGGGCGGCACTTGCACCACGAGTCCGGTCTCGGTCTTGGCGGCCTTGGTCACGCTGGAAGCGGTAGCGCTCTTCAGTCCAGGCTCGGTCTCGACTACGGTCAGAATCACGGTTTGCGGCAATTCGATGCCGACGGCCTTGCCATCGAAGAATTCCACTTTGATTTCGAGGTTGGCGATCAGGTAATCGACAGCGTCGCCCAGTACTTCCTTGCTCAGGTGAGTCTGCTCGTAGTTCTGCGTGTCCATGAAGTAATAGCTGTCGCCGTCGGCATAGAGAAATTGCATCTCCACCTCGTCCACGTTGACCTTCTCGATAGGATCGGGGGAGCGAAAACGGTGTTCGAACATGGCGCCAGTTCGCAGGTTGCGCAGCTTGGCTTGAATAAATGCCCGCAGGTTGCCGGGGGTGCGGTGTTCGACACTGAAGACGGAGTGCAGATCATTGTTGTGCTTGATGATCATGCCCGGACGAAGCTGGGTGGCAGGGATCGACATCGCTTGAAAAAGTCTCCTTGTGCGATTGCGGTTTGAAGCCGGCGGAAGGCGGGCAGGCCACAAGTTCCGCCGCCACGAGGGCTAAGAGGCTATTTTACACTCAGGTGTGGCGGAAGGGAAACCTTCTCGAAGCCGAACTCATCGAAGTGGAGCGCAATCCTTCCTTCGGTATTGGATGCGCCGGGATCCCGCGGTAGGACTAGAATGAGGTGTCGCCGGATTCGGCGCACTCTTTGGCAATATGCCCGAACACTCCCGGGCGGAAAAATTGAGGTCTTCATGATGAAAATTGGAAATTACGAATCTTCAGAAGGCAGCAGCGTCGGCGTCGCAGTCACATTTCTTTTGATTGGGCTGGGCGCCGGAGCCTTGGCCGCGCTGATGCTCGCTCCCAAGACCGGCAAACAAATGCGCCGCGACCTGCAACGTGGCTACAAAGATGCCAAAGGCACTCTTGAGGATTGGGCCGACGAGGCCAAAGACCGCGTGCGGGTCGCCAGTGACCGCGTGCGCGATGCGGCCGCCCGGGGCGCCGATCTCGCCGACGATCTGCGTGAAAAAGTTGAGCCCCTGCGCCGCGCCATCAACCGAAGTTAACAAGCGAGGTAAAGAAGAACGACGTCGGACCTCAGAGCCCCCGACGGCTGAGGTCCGGCGCCGTTTTCATTTTAGTACAATCGAAAATCCACCTGGACCGCAATTTGAGTGGCCACCGGCTGGCCGTTCATCGTGGCCGGTCGGAAGCGCCAGCGGGAGACGGCCTCGATCGCCTTCTCGTCTAAGCCCATACCCCGAGCCTGCCCAACACGGATGTCATAGGGCCGCCCGTCCTTGCCCACGACGAGAAGCAGCGTCACGATTCCCTGCGCCTTAGCCTTGCGGGCTTCATCCGAAAAGCTTGGCTCAGGATTGAAAATCACCTGCGGCACGGTCACACCCATCTTTCCTGCGGGATAAATTCCAGACGGCCCGGGGCCGAATCCCGGCCCCGAGGAAGGTCCGACGCCATCGCAACAACCGGGTCCGATCCCTCCAAGACCGCCTGGTCCGTTCGACAGCACGCGAGAAAATTGCGCCATGGGATCGCCGATTGGACCGCCCTTGGGCATCCGAACGTCCGGAGCCACCACCACCGTCTCCTCCACCGGAAGCTTGGGCGGTTCCTTGGGAAGGATAACCGTCGGCGGCGCGAGTTGAGGATCGAGCGAGGCTCGGGGGAGATTGCCGTGCGATGCCGGAAGCGGGTCGTGGTTTCCGCCGCCGCCGCCGTTGTGCCCGGAGAACACCAGAGGCAGCTCGTTGAACTTGGGTAAGCGGCTGGCGATTTCGGGTGCGCTGCGGATTACGCAGCTTGTGAAGTAAATGAGCAGTCCGAGGAGTGCTGCTTGTCCGAGCAGCGAGAGCAGAAAAGTCTCGCGGCGGGCTCGATGCCCGCCATTGTTTTCGCCCGACAGTATCGAGAATAGAAGAGGGCCCGGTCCGGGAGATGCAGCGGTCATGACGCGCTCCTGCCGACGAGTTGTCGCCAACAATCTCAGCCCAACGTGCCGTAAGACGCCGGAGACTGCGAAAAGGATTTCCAGGGAAGAAAATCTTCCGAGTGTCGCGCCGCCGACTGGGCGAGACGCCGGTGCGGCTTACCCAAAGATGGCGGACAACATTCCTTTCACTCTGCGGAAAAAGCCGCGGTGCTCAGGCTGGGCTTGCTTCTCCGGCGGTGGCGACTCAATTACGGCATCGAGGTGCACCTGACGGGCCGGCGAATCCTCCACCGGCAAATCCCTGGCGGCTTCGAGGGGCGTGGGTAACGCGCTGGCCGCGCGGTCCTGCGGAGTAAATACAAACGGCACGTCAACCTGCACGTGAACGTCATTCGGCTGGGGAGGCGGCAGGGACGCGGTCTCTGGCCCATTCGACAGCCTTGTAGTCGAAGCGGTCGTGCCCAGAGAACCACTTTCCGCAGATGCAACCCGACTGCCCCCGATGCGCGCCGAGGCCGGCAATTCCGAGTCCGGCACGTTGGGGGCAAAAGGAGCCTGCGCCCGCATGAGCGGCGAAGGCGGAGGGCATCCACACTCCAGCGGAACTTCGGTGTCAACTTTGTCGATCTGTCCTGAGTGAAACATCGCCTGCTCGGTGGGCTTGACCTGGTAAATGCGGTCTCCCATCAGCTCAGAGACGATCGCCGAAGAAGTGTTGCCCTTCAGCGCCCGGACGCAGGTATTGCCGTGCGGGTCGGCGCTCAGGGCATAGTGGAATTCTCCGGGTCCGGCAAACAAAATACGGAAGTCCGGAGTCAGCACCGTGTCGGCTGATGCGCGCAGTGTATAGTGAGCCTCGATTGCGCCGGTGCTTAAGCCGAGCATCAGGTCGCGCTTGGTCTGCGAAGGCGTCACTGAAACCGTCGTGCCCGGGCACACGCGAAGTTCTCCTCCGCGCGACAAACGCAGGATCGTTGTTTCCGCACCGGCCGTCACCGTCGAACCGGAACCGAGACGGCTTCCTGCCAACACCAGGGCGCCATCCCCCGCCGTGACCGGAACCACAGCCGGAGCGGCGTCCAGCGAAATGCCGGGAACGGTCGGAGGTTGAAACCGCGCTGATCTGTTACTCGCGTTCCCATCCTCAGCCGGCTTGAGACGTACCAGCAACCGAGTGCCTGCCCCATCCCACGAGTAGCCATAGGGCTCGAGCAAGTCCAGAACGATGCGCGTGACCGGGGGATGTTGCTGATATTGATCGACGCGCATGGCGAGGATGTTTTCTTTTTGAATCGAAGTCCGCCTCACGATTGTTCCCAGGCGCGAGTTGGGCAGATCGATGACCAGGCGCGGCGGAGAATCGAGCGTTTGTATTTCGGGAATGACGGGACCGCTGGACAGGATCTCGACTACGGGAACGCCGCGTTCATGAATGATGCGAACCCCCTTGATCAGCGGCGGCGGGCCAAAGGTTTGGGCAGCAACTTCGCCAGTAATCAATGCCGCCAACATCGTGAGACACGCAAATTTGAGCGCAGATCGCGGCAAGGAATTCCTCGGGGGCTTGAAGGAAACATATCACTTGCGATGCAGCTAGAGAAGTGACTTGCGAACGTGCGGTGGTCGCGGACGGTACCTCAGCTTTCTTGTGCCGGCCCCCGGTGGCGCCGAGGTCCGGGCGGCAGTCCGGCGGGCGTCGCGCCCGTTCTGCGCGACTCCGTCCGCTGGACGGCGATCAAGGCGGCGGCAGCCTGGATTGGAGGTTCGAGGTCGGGGGGCGGCTTTCAGGCTTCCGGCAGGAATTCGTACTCATCAATGACGGCAGCGACCGCCAATTTGCCGTCGTCGCTTCCGTTTTCCACGCGCACCACGCGGCCTTTGCATTGCACGCGGATGCTTTCGGTGAGCGTGATCTCGGGCGGGAGAGTCAAGGTAAATCCTATGGGCGAGCCCTGCGTTACCACGGACGCGAGGTAAAAAGAGATGCCGCGGGCGCTGACATCGCGAATCTGGGCAGCATGAGTCGCGTTTTCGTGATCAACGGTGACGGGTACGCGGAGCGGAAAGCGTCGTGCAGCCCGCTTCTCCTGATGGGGTTCAGCCATACATCCTCCGGGTGGCGCCAAGTATCATTCGCAATGAGGAGCATGCCCCGCCTCCTGGTCTCGGTCAACACCACTGTTGGGGAAGCAGGTAGCTCTTTCGGGGGGCTAGGCTCTATTTGAAAATTCAGAGATCAGAACGCAGATCGCAAAAGCGGTCCAATGAATCGAAATTCTGCATTCAGCATTGTGCCATCATCTCCGGTGTAAGCTTATGTCAGGAGTGCCAGACGCTTGATTTTCGTACTCGACAATTACGATTCGTTCACTTACAACCTCGTCCAATACATCGGCGAGTTGGGCGCGGAGGTCCAGGTTTGTCGCAACGATCAGGTTACGGTCAACCAGGTTGAGGACATGCAGCCGGAGCGGATTGTCGTTTCCCCCGGTCCGTGTACGCCGCATGAGGCGGGCATCAGCATCGATCTGATCCGCCACTTCGCAGGAAAAATTCCAGTACTTGGGGTCTGCCTCGGTCACCAGGCAATCGGGGAAGCCTTTGGCGGCCGCGTGGTTCGCGCCGCTCATCTTATGCATGGCAAAACCAGCGCGGTGATGCACGACAACAAAACCGTCTTTCAAGGTCTCCCGATGCCGATGACGGCCACCCGTTATCATTCGCTCATCGTCGAAGAAAAAGATTTTCCTGCAGAATTGGAAGTCAGCGCCTGGACCCGGGAAAAAGACGGCTCCCGCACCATCATGGGCCTGCGCCACCGCCAGCACGCAGTCGAGGGTGTGCAATTCCATCCGGAAAGCGTGTTGACGGATGCGGGGAGGAAACTGGTGGCGAACTTTCTCGCGCTGTAGAGCCGGCGGTGGCGCTTCGTTGCCAGGGGCCGCGCTCATATTCATCGATACTTCATTGTTTCTAAGCGCTCCAGATATCGCAATCGGTTCGTCTTGCGGGGGATTCGTCGCATGCCAGGTTTCTGCAATCCACAATTCGTTCGCGTAAAGCTTTCTGCTGCCGTGCTGACGGCCGGCCTTGCCCTGACTAGCTTTGGCGGTGCCGGCGCAGCCCAGTCGACGCCTGCCCGAGATCACGCTGAAGAACCAACGCCGGAGAAGCGCTCCGCAGCAGCGTTGCCCCAAGCATCGTGGCGCTTCATCGTTTCCGGAGACTCGCGCAATTGCGGCGACGTCGTCATGCCTGCCATTTCGGCACACAGCGCCCAGTTTGCTCCCACTTTCTACTGGCATCTGGGCGACCTGCGCGCCATCTACAAGATTGATGAAGATCTGGCATTCGAGACCGAGAACCAGGGCCAGACCGTGGCCTGCGCAGCCTATGAAAGGCTGGCCTGGAACGATTTCGTCGAGAATCAAATCGCCGCATTCGGCGACCTTCCCTTCTATGTTGGCATTGGCAATCACGAAGTCATTCCGCCGAAAACGGAGGCCGCTTTCAAACGCCAATTCCACGACTGGCTGGACCAGCCAGCACTCCGCGACCAGCGTTTGCAGGACAAAGAACCGGCGGAGCCCGAGCCTTACTATCATTGGATTCAGGGCGGCGTCGATTTCATCTACCTCGACAATGCCACCAATGTTTTCTCTGACGATGAACTGGGCTGGCTGACGCGTCGTCTGGAAAGTGCCAAAGGCAATCCCGAAGTGAAGAGCGTCGTCATGGGCATGCACGAAGCCCTGCCCGACAGCATCGCCAATTCGCATAGCATGGGCGACAACCAGACCGGCCGCCCCAGCGGCGAACGAGTCTATCGGGCTCTGACCAATTTTGGCGACGAAAGCCACAAGCCCGTCTATGTGCTGGCCAGCCACTCGCATTTTTATATGGAGAATATTTTTGATACCCCCGCGCTGAAGCAAAATGGCGCCAAACCTCTACTCGGCTGGATTATCGGAACTGCCGGAGCCGTACGCTATCCCCTGCCGAACGGGGCGCCGCGGTCCGCAAAGACAGATGTTTACGGCTACCTTCTGGCCACCGTTTCCGGGGACGGCACCATCCAGTTTAGGTTCGAAGAGTTACACGAATCCGACGTGCCGAAGTATGTGCGGCAGCGTTATCCGGCCACGCTGATCCCCTGGTGCTTCGCTCACAATTCGCAGAACATTGATCCTCACGCCGTGGATCTTACGCCGCGTTGCACGCCGGCACCCGCGAAGACAGCAGCGTCAGCCGGTCAAGCTCATTAGAAAAGTTGATCATTGATCATTGATCATTGATCGTTAATCATTGGCCTCTGGCTTTCTCGACCGCGCGCAGCAGGGCTTGGGCTTTGTTCATCGACTCCTGAAACTCGCTGGCCGGATCGGAGTCCGCGACAATCCCGGCGCCCGCCTGCAGATACGCTTTCTTGCCTTGCATCAATAGCGTGCGAATGCCGATGCAGGAATCCAGATTACCCGCAAAATCCGCGTACAGCACTGACCCTCCATAAATCCCGCGGCGAGTAGGTTCGAGTTCTTCGATGATTTGCAGGGCCCGCACCTTCGGGGCTCCGCTGAGCGTGCCTGCGGGAAAGCAGGCGGCGAAGGCGTCGAGGGCATCGAGATCCTTGCGCAGCGTGCCTTCCAGCGCCGACACCAGATGCATCACGTGTGAATACCGCTCGACGTACATCAGATCTTTCACCTTGACCGAGCCGTAATCGCTCACTCGCCCCAGATCGTTGCGGCCCAGGTCGACCAGAATCACGTGTTCGGCGCGTTCTTTTTCGTCGGTGCGCATCTGCTGTTCGAGGCGCAGGTCTTCGGCTTCGTCGCGGCCCCGAGGGTGCGTCCCCGCGATGGGACGGTACTCCAGTCGGCGCCCCGTCACCCGCACTAACATCTCGGGAGAAGAACCGAGAATGTGGGTGTCCCCCATGCGCAGAAAATAAAGATAGGGCGAAGGGTTCACCTGCCGCAGCGCGCGATACAAATCAAAGGGGTCCACTTCAGGAATGAAGTCCAGCCGTTGCGAGAGCACAACCTGGAAGATATCGCCCGCGGCAATGTACTCTTTGCAACGCTTGACGCTTCGCAGGAAAGTCTCGCGCCGCGTGCCGGCATGAACTTTCAGCTTGCCCGGCTTCGCCGTTGCCGACTTGCGCCAGAGAGCCGGGCTAAGTCCCGCCGCCAGTTTCCGCTCCAACCTGGCAAGGTCTCGAAGCGCGCGGTCATAGGCGCGCCGCGGACTCTCGTGGGCAACGTCGACGGCGGCAACAATGTGAATCTGGTGCCGCAGATGATCAAACGCCAGCAGTCGATCGAAGAACATCAGTTCGGCGTCGGGCAGCTTCAAATCATCTTTCGCGTGCTCGCCGATGTTTTCCAACTGCCGAACCACGTCGTAGGCAAAGTATCCGACCGCTCCGGCGGTGAATGGAGGCAGTCCGGGAACATTGGCCGGGTGATGTTCCCGCAGCAGGCGCTTGACCACCTCGAAAATGTTCTGCTGCACGACTTCGCGCCGCCGGCCGCGTTCAATCTCGACCACACCCTGCCGTGCCTTCACCCGCATGTAGGGCCGTGCGCCCAGAAACGTGTAGCGGCCGATCTGCTCGCCGCGCTCCACCGACTCCAGCAAAAACGCGTGCGGTTCTTTTTCCGCAATGGCGAGAAATGCGGAAACCGGAGTCAGCAAATCAGCGCTGACGGATTTCACCACCGGAACGAGCGTGGCCTCTCGTGCCAGCCGCGAGAATTGCTTGAAATCCGGTTGCAGCATCGTTTGCGGTCCGAACCACCGCGTCGGCGCCGAGGTCTTTACAAGTTGCTCAACGGACCGAAAGCGAGGGTTTTTATTATAGGGCAGACACCTCAGAACGCAGAATGCTGCCCAGGCGCGTCAGGCGCGCGCAATCTGCAGGAATGGTTTCGCGTGCCGGTGCCCCCCCTGTCCATTTGCGTTGCCGCCAACCGCAACCTGTGGTGCAATTGCATTGGGTATGAATCGTCGCGATTTTATTCGCCTCTCAGCCGCGGCCTCGGTGGCTATGTTCCACCCTCCACCGAGCGTTGCCGAGAGCAACTCCAGTCCTTCCGTTCGCCTGACGGTTCGCCCCGATCGTCTGGGCAACAAAATCGTCGACGATTTCACCGGGCTGAGCTATGAATCGGCGCAACTCGGGAATCCTGATTTCTTCTCTGGCGGCAACACCGCGCTGGCAGGATTCATGCGAGGGTTGGGACCGTCCGGCGTCCTGCGGATCGGAGGCAACACCAGCGAGTTTTCCCATTGGACTCCGAATCCGGCAGAGCAATCTGCCGTTCCGAATTCTGACCGCGCCCTTACTGGGGACAAAGCGAATCCGGCTGCATTTGCCATGGCCGTCGGGTCCGACACCGGGCACAAAGCGCCCGCGCCGGTGCGCATTACACCCGAAGCCATCCGCCATTTGAGGGATTTCCTCGACGCCTGCGGCTGGAAGCTGATCTACGGCCTGAACATGGGCACCGGCACGGCTCAGAATGCAGCCGACGAGGCCGCTCGCGTGATGGACGCCGCTGGTTCGAAGCTGATCGCTTTCCAACTCTGCAACGAGCCCGATCTTTTCTTTCGCAACGGAATTCGCAAGTCGGATTATGACTTCACGCAATTTGCCGTGGAGTGGCAACATTTTTACCAAACCATCCGCGCGCGGCTTCCGAATGCACGCTTCGCCGGGCCGGATACGGCCTACAACAACGAATGGCTTGTCCCTTTCGCCAAACAATTCAAGCGGGAAGCCGTATTCCTTTCGCAGCATTATTACGCGGAGGGTCCGCCGACCGATCCGTCCATGACGAGGGAACGGCTGCTGCGACCGAATCCCAGGCTGCAAGACGAATTCGAGGGAATGAAGACGACCATGCAGGAATCCGGCCTACCCTTCCGACTGGCGGAAACGAACTCCTGCTACCAGGGAGGCAAACCGGGCGTCAGCGACACTTTCGCCTCGGCGATGTGGGGTGCAGACCTGATGTATCAGCTGGCAGCCGCGGGCGGCGCCGGCATCAACTTTCATGGCGGCGGTTACGGATGGTACACCCCGATTGCGGGAACGCGGGAAGATGGATTCCTGGCACGCCCGCTCTATTACGGCATGCTGCTTTTTGCCCAGGCCGGTCCCGGGCAGTTGGTGGAGACCAAATTCGAGCCCTTGGAACAGGCCGCCTCGCTAACCGCTTACGGCTTGCGCAATGGCCAAGGAGCACTTAAAGTAACGGCTTTCAACAAGAATCTGGATCGCGCCATTCGCCTCACGATCGATGCCGGACAGCGCGCACCGCGGGTAAGGTCGCTTCGTTTGCACGCCCCGCGAGTGGACGACACCACGGACACGACCTTGGGCGCGACTCCCGTGGGGGCAGATGGCGCCTGGTCGGCGGCGCGGGAAGAAATGCTGGGGATCGAGAATGGCGCGGCGGTCATTGAACTTCCGCCCGCCAGCGCGGCCTTGATCATCTTTGAAGCATAATGAACCGACGAATCAATGCACTGAAGATCAAAAAACCTGAAAATCTCCATCCTTGGCGATACGTCCACTCGCCCCAAGATGGGAAACTTTGGTCACTTGTGGGTCCCTCGGCAACCGCTAGAATCTTGAATATCCCGAGTATTATGAACATCTTGGATATGGTTTATTTGAAAGCACGGAATTAGGCAGCAACCGAACTTATGCGAGTCAAGTTTTGGGGCGTCCGCGGTTCGACGCCCACTCCACAGGCCGAGAACCTGCGCTATGGGGGCAATACCTCCTGCGTCGAAGTGCGTCTGGGAGACCAAATCTGCATCTTCGATTGCGGCACCGGATTCCGCGTGCTGGGGCACGCACTAGAACGCGAGTTCGGCGACCGGCCGTTCGCCGCGCATGTTTTCGTCTCGCATTTCCACTGGGACCACATTCAGGGAATGCCGTTTTTCCGCCCGCTGTACAACAATCCCAACAGCCAGTTCACCTTCCACTCCTCCACCCAAACCCGCACTCTGGAGCAGGTGTTTGCCGAGCAGATGGCTTCTCCTTATTTTCCCGTCAACCTTGACCAGATGAAGGCGAAGCGCGATTTCTACGATATCGACAATGGATGCCTGCCCATGGGCGAAGGCATCCAGATCAAAACCGCGTGGCTGAACCATCCCCAAGGATGCATGGGATTTCGAATCGAGACAAAAGAAGGCGTGCTGGTCTATGCTACCGACAACGAGCCGGGCGATGCAAAATTCGACAGAGCCGTGCGCAAACTGGCCGAAGGCGCCGACGTGCTGATCTATGACGCGCAATATCTTCCCGAAGAATACGAAGCCCGGCGTCGCGGCTGGGGACACAGCCACTGGCGCGAGGCCGTCAACGTAGTCATGGAAAGCGGCGCCAAAGAGTTGATCCTCTACCACCACGACCCCGACCACACCGACTCTGTGATCGACAAAGTCGTCGCCGATGCGCGCAACTACTATCCCAAAGTTCGTGCCGCCGCCGAAGGCATGGAAATCGTGCTGTAGCACCCGCCTTGGAATCTCAGGTTCGCTCCGACGGAATACACGGGAGTCCGAACTCCCAGGCTAATATGCGGGCGGCAGGCCCACTTTTTTTACCAAAGCCTGATATCGCGGTTCGGAATGGAGAAAGTCGAAGACGGGTTCGTTTTCGAGGCCAGTGAGTGACGGGGAATGTTCGCGGTAGGCGGCTTCGAGATACTTCAAGGTTTCGTCTTTGTTCCCGGTGAAGGCGACTAAGAACGCGATGTCCCAGGATGGAGTGTATTCTTTGCCGGCGGGGACCTTAACGTTGTTGGCACCCCATTGTTTGACGGCCTTCTCGCCGCTTTGTTCCCAGGCTTTGTGGACGGCCGCCGCTGCGTCAAGTCTGCTTTCGAGTTGAAGACCTTTTTCCAGTTCCTGCTGCGATTCTTTCCACATACCCTTCAGCCAATAAGCCTTCGACAGACTCATATAGGGGCTCCCGCCAATCGGACCTTATAAAGGAGGTCCCAGCGCCCGGGTATCGAAGCTGTCGCCCAATGGCACGCTGTCGGCCCTCGCTACGGGCCTGCCTTCGTTTGTAGCAATGCAGGGCGACATTATCGGCGTCGCAGATGTTGCTTTTCTCGATGGCAAGCTTCACGCCCTCATTGGCGGGGAGGATGCTCCCACGGAAATCCCAATCTGCCCAACGGCATTGTGAAGGTGAACCTGAGCAACGGCAGATGGGATTACATCACGGACCTGAGCCTGTTCTACATGGAACATCCCGCCGCCTATCCAGATGCCGCCGACTTTGAGCCGGATGGAGTTCCTTACAGCATGATCGCTCACCAAGGCCGACTTTTCGCCGTTGAACCCAACCATGGAACAATCACGGCAACAACCCCCGACGGCGAAACGAAGGAAGTCTTCGATTTTTCGCTCCACTTCGGACATGTTGTTCCGACATCGATCGTGGCAAATGACGGGAATCTGTATATCGGCAATCTCGGCCTTTTCCCGATCGCGTCGCAATGGGAACGCGTCACCACCCTGACTCGGGATATCGGTTTCCATGAAACCATGACTGGACTAGGTACCAGATCGAACGTGTTCAGAGTTGCTGGCTCCCGGGCAGGATTCACCACGGTTGTCAGTCTGAAAATGGGGCCGGACGGTCTGCTCTACGCACTGGAGCTCTCCGACACTCCAGGAGGATTTCCGAATCCGGGCGACGGCAAGGTGGTGAGATTCAACGCTGACGGCAGCATTCAGACTGTGATCACGGGTTTGAGCCTGCCTGGAGGCATGGCCTTTGGCCCCGAGGACGCGCTGTATATCTCCAATGCCGGCGATCTTGGACCGGGGATGGGAGAGATCCTTCGTTTCGAGATTCCGAGGTAAGCCGTTCTGTGCCGGCATCTGCGGTTTGGGCGGCGCGGATCCAGCGCCGAGTCTCCAGACCGCAGATGAGGTATCAGCTCGCAGCGGCGTTCAAGACGTTTCCGAGGTGAGCCATCTTTAGCAGGTTTTCGGAAAGCGCGGGTTGCTTCGGATGGCATCGAGGAGAGGATCGGCGGGAAGCGAAAATCGGCCCAATAGCAGCCCGCCTCAATTCCGCAGCCGAGCCAGAAAAACGCCCGATACGGGGTTACCCAGCCGAATGTCTCCCGTCGCTCGCTCTCTAGGTCGTCAAGGCCTCGGCTAAACCTGTCTAAGCCTGCTGCCCCATTTCCCGCCTGCTCTGCGAGAAGTGGGGATTCGGACTAGGCAAGCAGAGTTGCTAAACCATTCCTTTCGCTAGTGTCCTGCGCCGACCGCGCCCTTTTTCCCGACCGCTTTCTTCAGCGCGAAAACGATGGGCACGCAACCGAAACAGACTAATGCGATGTAGCGGAAATCATCCACGTACGACCACAGACGCGCCTGCGCGTCGAGAGCCAGATTCAATAATCCGTAGGATTGCCGCAGGGCCGTAGTGGAAGAAGCTCCCTGCGCGCTCAGGTACTGTTGCATTCCTCCCAGGGTTCCTTGAACCGTGGCGCGACCCGGAGCCAGCGACGCCGCCAGTTCGTTACGATGCAATTGTTCGTGGCGGGCAACGATGGTGTTGACCACCGAAATTCCGATGCTGCCTCCGATGTTGCGCAGCAGATTGTAGAGGCCGCTGGCATTGCCGATTTCTTCGTTCTTCAGAAACGCCATGGTGGTCGTCGATAGCGGAACGAAGACACATCCTGAGCCGAAGCCGCTGATCAGAATCGCCCACAAAAATGTCCATTGTCCGATGGAAAGATTGAGTGTGCCGAACCACAAACTGGCAACTCCGAAAAGAGAGAATCCAAACGCGATCAAATAGCGGTTATCCACCTTCGCCGTCAGGTAGCCGATGAGCGGCATGGCGAGAATCGCTCCAATACCGCGCGGACTCACCGCCCAACCCGCTTCGAGAGCGGTGTAGCCCATGAGTTCCTGATAGAAGAGCGGCAGCAGGGTCACGAGTGCGTAGATTCCGGCGCCGAACAGGCCAATCAGCACGCATCCGATGGTGAAGTTGCGATGGCGGAAGACGCGCAAATTCACCAGCGGCTGCTTGTGGCGAAACTCTCGTATCAGAAACGATACGAGACTGGTGAGCAGAATCGCCGCCGCCCAGCGAATCCAGGTTGCGCCAAACCAATCGTCCTCCTGTCCTTTGTCGAGAATAATTTGCAGAGCGCCGAGCCAGACCGCCAGCAATCCCAGTCCGATACCATCGAACTTGCCGGCACGCGCATGTTTGATATACGGAGGATCGACCACATACCGCGAAATCATGAATATGGCGAAGATGCCGACGGGAATATTGATGTAGAACGCCCATCTCCAGGAATAAGCGTCCGTGAGCCATCCTCCTAGCGTAGGTCCCAATACCGGCGCGACCACTACGCCCAGGCCGAACGCAGCCATAGCCAGCCCGCGCTTCTGCGGAGGAAAAGTTTCCAGCAGAATCGATTGTGACAACGGCTGCAGCGCTCCTCCGCCCGCACCCTGCACGGCGCGCGCAATCAGAATCCACGCCAGACTTGTGGACGCGCCGCAGGCAAACGACGAAATGGTGAAGATAACGATGCAGGTGATGAGAAATCTTTTTCGCCCGAAGCGCAGCGAAAGCCACGAACTGGCCGGCAGGATAATGGCATTGGCCACCAGGTAGCTGGTCAGCACCCAGGTAGCTTCATCGTTGGTCGCTGACAAACTGCCGGCAATATAGGGAAGCGCGACGGCGGCGATGGAAGTGTCCAGCACTTCCATGAAAGTCGCCAGCATGACCGCGATCGCGACCAGCCAGGGATTACCTCCGCCCGAAGCGGTGCCACTGCCTGCCGGTTGCGGAGTCATTGCTTTCTCCCCAAGTCTCAATCCCCGAGAGCATGTAAGGATGCGCCGGCGAGCCTTGAGGTTTCAAGTTTGTTCCAGTCTGGTTTTGTTCAAGTCTGGTTGGGTTGGACATGGCTCGAGAAGCCGCCCTGCCAATTCCGCTTACCCGTTGCTCGACCGCATCTGGTTCGCCCAACTTCTCCCCTCTCTGCTGTCTGTTCGTACCTGGTGGCAACGACCTGGCGCAGCCTAAAGCGCCATTTCCCCAAGTATGACGACCGCAGTTTCCTGCGCTTGGCTCTACGGCAATTGTTCGTCGCCCTGCTTGCTCAAAAAACAATTCGTGTCGGTCGTGATATTTCCCCCTCGGGGTCAACGATTTCGCCGGAGTTTTGGATTGTAAGTTCGGAGTGCGCATCTATGTCGAGTCCGTCGGCCGTAGTGTTTTGCACCGTGCAGTTCTGCACGAGAGTTGCGCTGGACGAGTCGCTAACGTACAGAGGGGGTGCCCCGCCCTCGATGATCAGATTGTTGAGGACGATATTGTGTGACCTGGCTATAGACAATGTGATTGCGGGCGGGGTAGCTGCGTTGTGCAGTTTCTTGAGAGGACTCGTGAAGGTCTGCGGGAATTTCCACGAGGCCTTGCCAAGCTGCTTGAGTGCACGAGGAGCGTCGGACAGATTCAACTGTGCAACGGCACCACTCCCGATACCTCCGCGCCTTGCTTCTGCCCCATCCCCCCTCATATACTCTGAACGTTTGCCCGCCTCCGACTGGGAATCTCCCGGCGCCGGCCAGCACTCCTGCAATGATTCCGGAGACACATTTATGACGACGATGGCGACGGACCCGCACGTGGACAAAGAGAGCAATCCATGGGAGTCGCAGCGGGCGCGCTTTGATCTGGCTGCGCAGAAACTCAACCTGGACGAGGGCCTGTGGCGCGTGTTGCGCTATCCCAACCGCGAACTTACGGTCTACATCCCGGTGCAAATGGACGACGGCCATCTCGAAGTCTTCACCGGCTTTCGGGTGCAGCATTCCATCGCGCGCGGCCCGGCCAAGGGCGGCATCCGCTACGCGCCTGACGTCACCCTCGATGAAGTTCGAGCTCTCGCCAGTTGGATGACCTGGAAGTGCGCCGTGGTCAACATTCCCTTCGGCGGCGCCAAAGGCGGCGTGATCTGCGATCCGCACAAGATGTCGATGGGCGAAGTCGAACGCATGACCCGGCGTTACACCTCCGAACTGATCGAATTCATCGGCCCCGAAAAAGACGTCCCCGCTCCCGACGTCAACACGAACGAACAAATCATGGCGTGGATGATGGACACCTACTCCATGCACATGCGCCAGACCGTCACCGCCGTGGTCACCGGAAAGCCCATCAACATCGGCGGATCACGAGGACGCCGCGAAGCCACCGGACGCGGTGTAATGATCGTGTGCGATGAGGCATGCCAGAAGCTGGGTTTGAATCGCGAAACGTCCCGCGTCATCATCCAGGGCTTCGGCAATGTCGGTTCGAACGCCGCTCTGCTCATGTATCAGGCAGGGTACAAGGTGATTGGAATCGCCGAGGTGGGCGGCGGCCTGCACAACACCAACGGCATCGACCTAAAGGCGCTGGTGGATTTTCGCCAGAACCATGGAACCGTTCACGGATTCCCCGGCGCAGAAGGGTGCGACGCTGCTGACTTACTCGTCGAAGACTGCGAAATTCTGATACCCGCGGCCACGGAGAACGTTATCACCAGCCGCAACGCCAACCGGGTGAAGTGCCGCATCCTCGCGGAAGGCGCCAACGGACCGACCACTTCCGCCGCCGATGATATCCTGGGCGACAAGGGCGTCTTCGTCATCCCCGACATTCTGGCCAACGCCGGGGGGGTGACCACTTCGTATTTCGAATGGGTGCAGGACCGCCAGGGCTACTTCTGGAAAGAGTCGGTGGTCAACGAGCAGCTCGACGCCATCATGAAGTCGTCGTTCGAAGATGTCGTTCGTTACGCCGAGACTCACCGGGTCAACAACCGCATCGCCGCTTACATGCTGGCCATTGACCGCGTGGCCTACACCATCCGGCAGCGCGGCATCTACGCCTGAGGGGGAGTTATGAAGAAGTTTGGGATTTTGGTTCTGACCATTTTGTTTGGATTCATTGTCTCGATCAGCGATCCTCGGCTCGCCGTTGCTCAGAATGCCGAACCCGGAGGAACCGCTCCTGAAATAGCCAACCCTGAGAGTAAGTCAGGCGCGTCGAATTCTTCTGACGCCGCGCAAATGACGGCCGCGACGGCGACCGACAAGCTCGACATCAACAGCGCCACCAAGGATCAACTGAAGCAGCTTCCCGGCATCGGCGACGCCTATTCGCAGAAGATCATCGACGGCCGCCCTTACCGCACCAAACTCGATCTCGTGCACAGAAAAATCATCCCGCAGGCCACCTACGACAAGTGCAAGGAGCTGATCATCGCCAAGCAGACCAAAGCAGGCGC
This sequence comes from Candidatus Sulfotelmatobacter sp., assembly GCA_036514015.1. Classification (GTDB taxonomy): domain Bacteria; phylum Acidobacteriota; class Terriglobia; order Terriglobales; family Acidobacteriaceae; genus Sulfotelmatobacter. The sequence continues at coordinate 55,326 of DATBYA010000161.1, read as the reverse complement.
TATGGCCCCGGCCCCGAAATAACTTTTCCCCGACGTGATCGGGCCTCGCAGAGGTTGCTTGCAGCGTCTCCACGGAAGCTGCCATGTAACTTGGTAAGGGCTCCACTGAGCCACTCCCGGTAACTTTGCTTCCATTGCGTTCCCTCTTCCCGAGGAGGATAATCAAAACTAGATTCCGGCTGGCCACCGGCGACTCCCGAAGTGTGAACCTGCCCAACTCCATTACGCTGATCCGGATCTTCAGCATCCCTCTGCTGATGTGGATTCTTTCCAGCAGCCATTTCAGCAGCGTCAACGGAGAGAAGGAATTGCTGGCTTCGGCGCTGTTCATCGCCGCTTCCATGACTGACGGGATCGACGGCTATCTCGCCCGCAAGCGCGGGCAGATCACCACAATGGGAATTCTGCTGGACCCGCTGGCCGACAAGCTTCTGATCGCGGCTGCATTCATTACCCTCGTACAGTTGAATCCCAGCCTGGTTCCGGCATGGATTGCCGTGATCGTGATCGGGCGAGAATTCCTGGTGAGTGGACTTCGCTCCATCGCCGCCTCCGAGGGCTTCACCATCGAAGCCAGTGAACTGGGCAAGTTCAAAATGGTGGTACAGATTGTTTCCGTGGTCGCCGTCATCCTCGATCACCGCTGGAAGGAATTGCCCATCTACAGCCACTACATCTTCCCCATCCACTGGATCGCGTCGGTTGCGATCGGGTTCATGGTTTGCGTTTCTCTGGTGTCGGCGATCGACTACTTTGTTGCCTTCTGGTCCAAGATCGACCGGCGCGTGGTCAAGCGCCGTCGCCGCGCCTTCATCCTGAGCCGGCGCAGAAAGCCCGTGCCACCGCCGCAGGCGGACCGCGATGTCGCTACTTCGACCTAGTCCGATTGCGGTCAATGCCGGCCAACTTTCCGAGGGCGAGTTCTCGCAAGACGAACGCACCACGCTGCTGCGGCTTGCCCACGATTCCATTCTCTCCGTGCTGGAAGGGCGCGAGATCCCCCTGGACCCGCCGACCGCTCATCTGGCCGAGCCGCGCGGCGCCTTCACTTCGCTTTACTTGAGCGGCCAGTTGCGGGGATGCGTGGGCTATGTCCTTCCGGTGAGCCCGGTATATCGCGCCGTCGCAGATACCGCGCGCGCGGCCGCTTTCGAAGACAGGCGCTTTCCTCCCGTCACGCTGCCCGAAGCTCGTCACCTCGAAATCGAACTCAGCATCCTGTCGCAGCCGCAACCGGTTCCCGCCGAAGCCATTGAGATCGGACACCACGGTCTGCTCATCAGTAGGGCTGGCCGTCGCGGCCTGCTTCTGCCCCAGGTGCCAACCGAGCACAACTGGGACCGCGCGACGTTCCTCGAACAAACCTGCCGCAAAGCCGGCTTGCCTGTGGACGCATGGAAAAACGGCGCGACGATTGAGGCCTTCACCGCCGAAGTTTTCGGAGAAAAGCACACGCCGGATTGACCGCCAGCGTCTTAGGCGTTGGAAAATCATTGGAGGTTGAGCCCAGAGTGCCGTAGTTGCTGCGGTCACGGACCCAAAACAGAACCGGGGACGGTTTCCCGTCCCCGTTCCCGTCCTCTCGATTGCGTGAAGAATTATTGCACTTGATCCAGTTCCACCCGGTCGCCCGCATGCATATCTTCCAGGGAGAAGACGACCATACCGGTCGCGGTGGTGTTGGTGACGCCGATGATCACGATCTCGCCCACCGCTCTTCGCGGCAGATCGCGCACATGAATGACCGGGCCTTTCCCCTTGGTGAACTTGGCGGGATCAATCGAAGGCGTCTTTACCTGATCGTCCTCGGCAATCGCGGCCTTGAACGACAGAGAATCAACCGGGTCTTTTAAGTCGGCATCATAGGGGCGCACCGCGCGGAAGAAGTCTCCGATCTTCACACCCTGATTGGCGCCGACGTTGACGTAGAGCTTCTGCCCGGTCCCCATTACAGAGTCGAAATCTTTTCCCATGACAATGCGGCCGGTTAGCTTATTGCTCGGAGGCAGGAAGCGGTCAAAATGAATCGGCGTGTGAAAGGTCACGGGCTGCTTTTCTGCGAATGGAATTGCGGTATCGCCCGGATCGGCGCCGTCACAGGCATACTCGATCTGGCCGATCGCGGTTTTGTTGCGGGTGTCAATGATTTTCACCCGTCCGACTTCCTCATAAGGCTGGCCGGTTTCTTTCAGCAATTTCTTTTGCCCGGGAAACATTTCATACTCGTTGACGTCCCGTAAGGCGCGCACAATCTCGTACTCCGCGCCCGCGCTATAGCCGGTGCCCTCGAGATAGATGATGTCGCCACGGGTGAATTTCGTCGTGTTCGGGGTCTGCAAGCCCCCCGCTACGAAGTTGGCATCCGGCAAGATCTGTTTGCTAATGAATCCGGCGCAATACAGGTCAGCATAGGTGGGAGTTTGCACGCGCTGGGTGGGAAAGCTGAAGCTGGTCGGCGAAGTCCCCTGAGGAGCCTCGAAAGAATTAGCGTCCGAGCCGTTCTGCGCCCAAGCCGCGGTTGCGAGCAACAACACGAACAGTCCTGTTTTCTTCATGTTACCTCCGGGCAAGGACCCGCCATGGGTCCCTCCCTAGTGAAATGCCGGAAAAGAAAAGGCTTCAGCCGGAAGGTAACAAGATGGTAAGGGTGGGTCAAGGTTACGAGGGTGTTGGGCACCCTGGAGCAGAAGTTTTTCCGATTTTTCTGAAATGACCGTGAATCCGTTGTTGCATAAGTAATTAAGGCCCTGTAATAATTCGCCGTCATTACCGTGTGGCCCTAGAGCCGGGGTGTGATCTCGACTCAAGGCATCGGTTCCAGTAGGGAACAGATGCGGAGTGGAGAAACCTGCTTTTCTTCACCTGGGCTACTGGAACCTGGGCTACTGGAACCTGGGCTACTGGAACCTGGAAGGCTGAACTTAACTAGGAAAGATGAATTCCGCTCCCCCTTACGCGCCGCGTCTCCTACCCTTGCGATTGCCGCGAGTATGCGTGGCCGTCATCGGCACGGAGGCGAATCAGATAGCCGAAAAGGTTGAGTTCCTCGTCCGGGATAACCCCTTTCTTGAGTTCAGGTTAGACTACCTTTCGAAGCCCGGCTTAGCCCTTCCTAGAATCAAACGCTTCTTGGAATCGCATCCCGGGACGGTGGTCATCGCAACTTGCCGCCGTGCGGTCAGCGGAGGAAAGTTTCGCGGCTCGATCGACTCGCAGTTGGACCTGCTGGGCAAGGCTGCGGCCGCAGGCTGTCAGTTAGTCGACGTTGAACTGCAAACCGCCAGCAAGTGCAAGCTCGCGCAATTGCAAAAACTTCGCACGCGGGCGGCGCTGATTCTTTCCTTCCACGATTTTCGGGCCACCCGGAAGCTTGGCGAAACTCTGGAAAAGATGCTCGCCTACCCCGCCGATTTTTATAAGGTCGCGAGCACGGCAACCACTCTCGCCGACAACGTAGCCATGATCAAGTTTCTGGCTCGGCAGGGCGACCGGCACTCCCTGGTCGGCATGTGCATGGGCGAACAGGGCATTATCAGCCGTGTTCTGGGGGTGCGCGCCGGAAGTGTGTTTACCTTCGCCTCGGCCGTAGCCGGCGAAGAAACTGCTCCCGGCCAGGTCACCGCGCAGGAATTGCGCAATGTCTATCGCATCGAGCAGGTGGACGTGGCCACGCGAGTCTATGCGGTCGTGGGTGATCCCATCGCCCACTCGCTGTCCCCTGCGATCATGAATGCAGCCTTCCGCCGGGAAAATGTAAATGCAGTCTACCTGGCGCTCCACGCCAAGACACTAAAGGATCTCCTTACCTGCGTACGCGAGATTCCCATCCACGGCATCAGCGTGACCATGCCCTACAAGGAAGCCATTCTTCCGCACCTCGACAACACCGACGCACACACTACCAAAATCGGTGCCTGCAACACGGTCGTTCGCGCGCAGGATGGCAAGCTCTACGGTTTCAATACCGACGCCGCCGGGATCGTCCGGCCTCTGGAACGCCGTCTGAACACGCTGGAAGGCGCCCGCATTTTAGTGATCGGAGCCGGAGGGGCAGCCCGCGCCGCCGTCTTCGGCCTCAAGGAAAGAGGGTCGGAAGTTTACATCTTGAACCGCACGGCTGCCCCGGCCAAGAAGCTAGCGCATCAGGCTCGAGCTCGAATCGTTAAGCGCGCCGAGCTGAAGAAGTTAGCGTTCGACGTCATTATCAATGCGACTCCGGTTGGCATGGGCAATGGGCGTGAATCCCCGCTGCAGGAGCAGGAAATCAACGCCCGCTATGTCTTTGACATGATTTACGATCCGGCGGAGACTCGCTTCCTGAAATTAGCCAAAGAGCGCGGCGCGCAGATCATTCCGGGAATCGAGATGTTCGTCCACCAGGCGGCACGCCAGTTCGAAATCTGGACCGGCAAACCCGCCCCCTGGGACGAAATGCTGCGCGTGGTGCTGCTCGCGTTACAAGAGCGCGCCAACCGCACCGCGGTTGGAAAATAAGCGAATTTCGATGCGTCCCGCGAAGAAAAAGTTGCATTTTCCTAGTTGCACAAAGTAATATGCATTTAGGGAATGCGAACTGAAGGCATTTCCGGATCGTTTAACAGCCAGTACCGCCCGTTCCAACCACTCGCATTATAAGTTTTGGCGAAAACTCGACGTTAGAGGTGGCCCGGTCCGCCTCCATCCCGGTTCGGAGAGTTCACTATGGCGTGGTACGCGTATTGTCTTACCGAGCACCAAACCCTTCCCAATGGAACCCGCACTCGCCGCCCTTTCTTACTCGAGGGCGTTCAAGGAGTGAACGGCGCTGCGGTTCTCAGCTATCCCAGTGGTGAATTCGCAGTCATTGTCAGCGAATACGACCATACGGCAGGTGAACTTGACCAGAAATCCGCGATTGAGCATGCTCGCGTGGTCAGCAACTGCTTCCGTAACTCCACCGTCCTACCTTTCAAATTCGGCACAATTTTCGACACAGATGACGCCCTTCGCCAGGCTGTCCGGGTAAACCGGCGGGCTTTTGGCCTGAGCGTCGCCAAGCTGCGTGGAAAGTCGGAAATGCACATCAAACTGGTGGTTCGTGACGGCTCCCTGCGCGAAGCTATGATCGATATCGAACTACCCGACACCGTCGGCGGCGACTATTTGTCGAAGCTGAAGGTGAAGGCCTCTCGCGAGCGCGAGCGTCAAACCAAAGCCCGGGCTCTCTCCGTCCAGGTCCACAAGCTATTCAACCCCCTGGAGGAAGAAGTCAGCTGCAAAAAGGTCGCACCCGAGGGCATGTTGATCGACATCGCCCACCTGATCGACTCCAAAAGCGTGGAAAAGTATCAGAACCGCTACAATACCGCCGCCAAGCAGTTGAAGAACTGCGAAGTCGCGATTAGCGGCCCCTGGCCTCCCTATCATTTTCTACCGGGGAAGCTGCGCACCGTCGCCGGTAACAGCTAGATCGCAAGAACTCTCTGTGTGACCGATTCCATGGCTGGACCGCATCCCGCCATGGGATTGATCTTGGTTGGTATCTTCGCGGGTCGTCTTCCTGGTACCGGAGTGCATTGAATATGCATTGTTCTGCACTTCCCCTTTGGCCAATTATTTTGATGGTGGATCCCAGCGAACGCAGATCTGGATTAACTGGTTAGTGGTCATAGGTTTATGTGGGGCGTGACCGAACTCGCGCCCGCTTCCAGTTTTGGCGCGGGAAGTGCTTCTGTGTATTACAACCAAGAGGCCGCAAACTCTAGCACCATGACCTTCACTCTTTCTGCGCGTCACTTCCCGAACCGTTCCAGATGGCGGAACGGAGTCTATCGCCTTTCCTGACATCACCCACCAATCCGTAGCCTCTTGAAATTTGGCCCCAGCAATGGGGCCATTTTTTTGTCTGCCAAAAAATATGCAGCCGATGCGCCACCCGTGGGGGCCCGCGCGCGTCGAACAAAAAGTGGCTTCCTTGCGTACCTCAAACCAGGAAGACTGCGGGTGCACGGGCGTCACGGACTGAAGTCTTGTGGCCCACCCGAGCGGACGCGCGTGAAATGAAGCGGCGCTAGATTTAGGACGAAGGCGAGGGATCCCTGGAAACACTCCGTCAAGATATGCGCTATGCGCTCCGGAATCTACAAAGGACTCCGGGCTTTGCCGTTGTCGCGGTGCTGACGCTGGCCCTCGGAATCGGGGCCTCCACCGCCATCTTCAGCATTCTCGAAAACATTTTGATGGAGCCTTTTCCCTACCCCGATGCGCAGCACTACATGTTCCTTGAGATTCACGACACGGAACGAAATGAGCCGGGCGGGCGCAACGGGTTCAGCGGCCCCGAGTTCCTGGACTATGTGGCGCAGAATCACGTCTTCGACCGGGTTATCGCGAATGACGGCTTAGATGTGCTCTACCGCTCCGCCGAAGGCACTCAACTCCTGCGCGGGAATTATGTAACTCCCGGCACTTTTGAATTCCTGGGCATGACTCCACTGCTGGGCCGGGTGATGTTCCCGGCGGACTACGAACCTGGCGCCCCTCCGGTTTTCGTGCTGCGTTACAAGACCTGGGTGAACGAGTTTGGCGCCGATCCCAAAGTCTTGAACCGGACCTTCGTTTTGAACGACACGGCGCGAACTCTGGTCGGCATCATGCCGCCCCGCTTCGGATGGGGCGATGCCGACTTATGGATTCCCGACAAGCCAACCCACGCCGTCGTTAAGAACGTCGTAGCCGGAGCCTTTAACCGCTATTGGTCGCTGATGGGACATCTAAAGCCAGGAGTCTCGCAGCGCGAAGCGGTTGCGGATCTGACTGTCATAGCCAGGCGGCTGGCGCTGGTTTATCCCAAAGATTATCCGAAGCACTTTACCGTGGAGGTGCAATCGCTCACCGACCTGGTAGTCGGACGCTTCCGCACCACGCTCTACATTGTTCTGGCCGCCGTGGGTTTGTTGTTGCTCATCGGTTGTGGAAACGTGGCCAATCTTCTTCTGGCCAGAGCCACGACGCGGGAGAAAGAATTTGCCGTTCGTTCCGCGCTTGGCGCGAGCCGCAGCCGTTTGATACGCCAGCTTCTGGTTGAGAGTCTAATACTGGCGCTGGGCGGTGCCATCCTGGGAGCACTGCTGGCTTGGGGAGGTTTGAAATTCATCGTTGCACTGATGCCGCAAGACATTATTCCCGCAGAGGCGGTCATTCGCTTGAACGCGCCGGTGCTGATCTACACTCTGGGCGTGACCATGCTGACGGCCCTGACGTTTGGTCTGATCCCCGCGCTCAAGGCCGCCGGAAAAGATTTGAACGAGCCCTTGCGCGACACCGGCAAGGGCCTCAGCGGCGGTTTCCGTCACGGAAAACTCCGCAACGCAGTCGTCATCCTGGAGGTTGCACTTTCGCTCACGCTGATGGTTGCTGCCGGGCTTCTGATGCGGAGTTTTGTTGCCCTGCGCGAAGTGCGTCTCGGATTTCAACCCGATCATGTCCTGTCAGCCAGGCTGCCGCTTCCGGTGGAGCGCTACAAAACTGCCGACCAGGTCGCCGGTTTCTATCGGCCGTTGTTGCTGCGCCTGAAAGCCCTGCCGGGTGTCGTCGCGGTCACCGAGACCAGCACGCTTCCCCCCTATGGCGGCATCCCCAGCGAAATCGAAGTTCCGGGAAAGACCCATTCCGAAAAATGGGAATCCATCTTTCAACTCTGCAGCGAAGCCTACTTCCAGGTTCTCAGAATCCAGTTTCTCAACGGCCGACCCTTCACCGAGGCCGAAGTTGCGGGCGCGCGCAAACTAGCAGTCGTGAACCAGACCTTTTTGAAAAAGTACTTGCCCGGGGAAAATCCCATCGGCAGGCAGGTCCGCATTTCTCAATTAGCGGAGTTTGAAGACAAGGTGCCAGATCCCACATTCGAGATCATCGGCGTGGTGGCCGATGTCAAGAACCGTGGGCTCCAGGAACCCGCCGGACCGGAAATCTGGATTCCCTATACGGTTACAGGATCGGCATTTCGCGGCATTCTGGTTCGCACCGCTCAAGACCCGCTGACCATGTTGAAAGCCGTCCGCCACGAAGTCTGGGCCACCGACTCCGATGTGGCTCTGACCCTCACCGGCACCCTGGAGGGCTACATCAGCCAGTTCTCTTACGCCGGGCCGCGATTCGGTTTTATGCTGATGGTCATCTTCGGCTCCATCGGCTTGATCCTCGTCACCATCGGCGTTTACAGCCTGCTCTCCTACACGACCGCTCGACGCACGCAGGAAATCGGTATCCGCATGGCGCTCGGTGCCCAAGGCCCCGATGTCCTTAGTATGGTGATTGGCATGGGGTTGCGCCTGGTAGCCATGGGTGTGGTTGTGGGTTTGATCGTCAGCCTGGCGTTGGGGCGAATCCTGGCGACACAGCTGTGGGGCGTTTCGGCTTACGATCCGTGGACGTTGGTGTGCGTTCCCGTTCTGCTGTTAATCACTGGATTCCTGGCCTGCTGGTTCCCAGCCCATCGCGCGGCTCGAGTGAATCCGCTGGTAGCACTGCGCTACGAATGAAGTGCCGGCAAAGCGAGAAGCGAAAGACCAAAACGATGCCATAGAGTCCGACAGCCGCCAGAGCCAGCGCCACGGACGCAAACAGGCTCAGCAATAGTGCGTACACGCCTGCCTCTGCCAGCGAAGACGAAAGAACCTCGTCCATCGTGCGTACCTCTAAGACGGGCACGTCTCGATCCACGGACTGTGCGACCGCCTTGAGGGTACCTGCGAGTTTCGCCGGTTCGCTTTCGGTCTTCACAACCAGAACCAACCATGGCCAATCCGGGCCCGGCTGCAGGTAGTCCAGAAAAATCTCTGGTTGCGGTGCGACCCCGAGGCTTCGTTGCCGCACAGCTCCGATGATGCCTACAATTGTGAGCATCCGCGTATCGTCGAAGCTGATCTGTTTCCCCAGCGGATCTTCGCCCGGCCAAAAGCGCTGCGCTGCCGAGCTGTTCACCACCGCTACCCCGGGACTGTTTGCGGTAATTCGCGGCCGGCGCGCAACGGAATTCCCATGGTTCGGAAATAGCCTGCGCTGGCGATATTGACATTCGCCTGAAAGCTGCGTCCCGGTGCCGGATCGGGACGTCCCGCGATGTGAAATCCGAGACCGTCTTCGCCGCCAGCTAAGGGCAAGTCCGCAACCAGCGCGCTGGAGCGCACACCGGCAATACCGTCGATGCGGTCGAGGACGTTTTCAAAATAATTAAAACGTTCTGCAGTTGCTGCGAACTTGATGCGGGGAAGGGAAAAATCCACGGCCAACAGATGGTCGGTCTGAAAGCCCGGGGCTGTGCTGCGCATGACCAGGAATCCCTTAAGCAAGAGGGCCGCTCCGGAGAGCAGGATGAGCGCCAGCGCCGTTTCCATGATCACCAAGGCCGCGCGAATGCGCTGGCCTCGCCGACCTCCGGTCGTCCGCGAGGATTCGCGCAAACCGTCATGCGCGTGAACCGACCCGGTGCCCAGCGCAGGCAGGATTCCGAACAAAATTCCGGCTGCAGCGGACACACCGAAAGTAAAAGCAAGAACCCAGATTTCGATGTGCGTGTCAGCCAGCCGCGGAATGTGGAAATTTCTCGCCAGTACGGCGACCGGCAGACGCGTACCCCAGGCCACGAGAAAGAGCCCGGCCGCACCGCCGGCGAACGCCAGCAGGATGCTTTCGGTCAGCAACTGCCGCACCAGCCGCGCGGGTCGCGCCCCCAAGGCAACTCGGACGGCGATTTCGCGCTGCCGCGATGCACTGCGAGCGAGCACGATGCCGGCGACGTTGGTACAGGCGATTAAAAGCACGAACGTGACGACTCCTACCATACCCCTCAACCGAGATTCAGCGCGGGGCTAGCGTCTGGTAGCGTGTAATCGTGTAGCCGAGAGCTGCTCCCAGAAACACGTCCGAGGGAAAGTGGGCAAGTGTCGTGATGCGAGAACAGCTGATCACGGTGGCGAAACCGTACGAGAGCCACGGCACCCAGCGGTGGTTGTGATACCGGCTAGCGACCACGGTGGCGACCGAAAAAACGCCGGCGGCGTGCCCGGATGGGAACGAGCTGCCCTTGAACGGCGACTTTCCTCCACTAAAGAATGTGTCGTTAAAAGACGTCCCCGCGGCAACATCACTCGGTCGTTTCCTGCGCGTGATTGCCTTCATTGCAAGGTCGACGACAGCGCTATCAGCGTAGGCCTCGCCTGCGAGTAATGCCGTGCTCACCTGATAGGAGTCATGCCGGGCGTAACCTGCGACCATGAGCGCGACCGGCACCGCGATGACTTCTCCGGTGGTAATCGACGCATCGAAGACATCGTTGATGTCATCGAGGTTCCTCGCATGAGAACGAAAATAGGGCATGGCATGCGGATCGGCGTAGATGAGTCCCGCCGTTCCCCCTGCGATGGCGAGAGTGGGCAACCAGTAGTGCCCGTTCGCTAGTTGAGTCGGGAACAGCCAGATCGCCTTCTGGTCGTGGAGAAAGTCCTTGGGCACAGAACGCCAGGTTACGTCTCGCTCCGACCCCGGCTCATTGGCATGTTGGGCAGCGCGAGATACCTCGGACGGAGTCTCTGGCAGGTCCGCGCTGCCCTGTTGTGCACAGGCCCAATTCGGCGTACCACACACGCTCGCGCAAAGCACAAGGATAAGGCACCACAGCCTACCTGTCTGGATCATCGCTTTTGGATGCAGCTTCCGAGTGTGGGGAAGCCGAGGTCTTCGCCGGCAGATGAAGCCGATGAATAAAACTTCAGCTCTTCAGGTTGACTTAAGAATTGGCGAACCGCACGCTGTTCGGAGGCTTACGAACAGGCCGAACCATCCTGTCAGACCGCTGTGCTCACTCCGCCAGGCAACGTTCATCAAACGGGTCTGATCGAAATCATGTATTCACGAAACGAAACACGAAGGATCTCTGTTTCGCTCTCATGCCGCCGTCGGATACACTGACCTGCGACTATGACCCCACCCCATTCTGCCTTCCGACTCACTGCGGCAAGACTTTGTTTCCTCATGCTATGTTTGACGTTATGGTTACGCGCAGCCCAGGCCCAGAACCAGCCGCCCATGCCGTTCGCAGCGCAGGCCCAGACACCTCAGGCGGAGCAGGCGAACTTCCCTCCACCGCTGCTTGAAGAGCTTTCCGCGATCAAGGCCGCCGCGTTGTCTGACGACTATGCCTATCGCCAAGTCGCCCATTTAACCGAGAACATCGGCCCGCGCCCCAGCGGATCTGTGCAGGCGAAAGCCGCGGTCGACTACGTCGCGGCCGAATTGCGCCAGCTCGGCTTGGAGGTTCGTCTCGAAGAGGTGAAAGTGCCGCACTGGGTTCGCGGCGCGGAAAGCGCGGAACTGATCGAATATCGGGGCCAAGCCGCCGGCACCACCCAGAAAGTCGTTCTGACGGCGCTGGGTGGAAGCACAGCGACACCCGCAGACGGTATCATGGCCGAAGTGGTCGCGGTCAACGACTTCGACGAACTGAAAGCCCTGGGCCGCGACCGGGTAGCCGGAAAGATCATCCTGTTCAATGAACTCTTCGACAAACAGAAAGCCGCGGGCGGAATGGCGTTCATGGCCTACGGCGAAGCCGTGCGTTATCGCGGCGCTGGACCCAAAGCCGCCGCCGACTTGGGCGCCGTCGCTGCCTTAGTACGCTCCGTGGGCGGCGCCGACTTTCGCTTGCCGCATACCGGCTTCAGTATGCCCGCTGGAATTCCCGCCGGCGCCGTGACCGCGGAAGATGCCGATCTGATTGCCCATCTTTCGTCCCAAGGCAAAGTGCGCATGCATCTCACGCTCACTCCGCAGAAGCTGCCCGATGCGACCAGCTACAACGTCATCGCCGACCTGAAGGGCAGCGACCATCCCGAGCAGATCGTCGTCGTCTCCGGACATCTCGATTCCTGGGATCTGGGGACAGGAGCGATCGACGACGGAGCTGGGGTTGTGATCGCGATGGAAGCGGCTGAGATTCTCGAGAAGCTTCATCTGCGACCCAAGCGCACGCTGCGAGTGATCGCCTGGATGGACGAAGAAAACGGGGGTTCCGGCAGCCAAGCCTATACCAAGGATTATTCCGCCGAGTTTCCCCGTTGTGTGGCTGCGATCGAAAGCGATTCCGGGGCAGCGCACCCGCTGGGATTCGAGGTCAGAATGACTCCGCATGCGGCAGAACTCCTGCGCCCCGTGCTCGCAATCCTGCAGAGCTTCGGAGCCAATCTGGTGATGCCCAGCAGCTATCCGCCGGGAGCCGACATTGCCGCCATGTCAGAGGCTGGAGTGCCCGCCCTGGGCGTCCTGCAGGACGGCCGCACCTACTTCAATTACCATCACAGCGCCGCGGACACGCTCGACAAAATTGTTCCCGGCGAGTTGCGTGAGAACGCCGCCGCCATGGCGGTGATGGGATATGCCTTGGCCAGCATGAAGGACCCACTGCCGAGATAGGCAGAATCTCTGCGACGGCGGGCCCTTCGTGCCGGTTGACGTCTGCGTTCGCATTCAAAGCCCAAGGGCAAAATTCAATACCCCGAAGGATCGAGAGCAGCGCCCCGGAGCATGCCTCCCCGGCTTGCCTTAGAAGCGGTCCGTTGACGAAAGGTTGGCTCGTGCGCCGCGGCACCGCCCGACCCCGCTGCAGTCCTTGCAGCCCTTGGAACGGTTGACGCATCTTAATTTTGGCGCTTATGATCTTCGTTTGGCTATAAGGCCACGGACGCCTCCGGGATGGGGCGTCCTCAAAGTTTGATCGGTCCGAATTTTTGGGATCAACCGAGCTAGGATCAACCGAATCAGAGTGACTTATGGATAAGAAGAAACTGGAAGCATTCAAAAAACGTCTAGAGACCCGGCAGCAGGAATTGCGCCGCACCGTGAATCGTACTCAGGCCGACGGCCGTTCTGCCGACGAGGATACTGCCCAGGATATCGCCGACCGCGCCGCCAGTTCCTACACCAAAGAATTCCTGTTCAGTCAGAGCAACAACGATCGCCAAACCTTGCAGATGGTCGATAAAGCTCTGGTTCGCATTCGCGAAGGCAACTTTGGCGAATGCATCCACTGCGGCAAGGAGATCAACGCCAAGCGTCTGGAAGCCGTTCCCTGGACGCGCCACTGCATCGAATGCCAGGAAAAGCAGGAGCAGGGATTGCTCGAGGAAGCGCCGCGTTAGGGAAAAGTTTGTTGCAGAGAAAAATGCCGCCGAGAAAATCGGCGGCATTTCTGCTTTCGAACTAGCCAGGGCATGTGGGTGCAGCCGCCCTCAGCTCTCCGCCGGGCGCAGCCTGGCTTCTCAAGTGGTCTTTACCTGAAACGTCAGCTTTCGCAGCCGCCGCCCCGAGGTCGCAAAAATTGCATTTGCCAAGTTAGTTAGTTGCCCGGCTTCTTCATCTCTTCCGCTGCCGACTCTGCTCCTGGCATCACGTTCTTGAGGGGAGCCTTAAGCTGCTCCTCGAGTTCCGGACGCGGCAGCGGCTTTCGCGGCAGCATCTGGTCGCGCATCGCCGTGTTGTAGACGAAGATTGCTTCTACCACCGCCGCCTGCGCCAGATCGTCGGGTTGCAGACGTTCGTACGTATCCATGTTGGAATGATGTGTGCGCGATCCATAGTCGAGCATGTCCTGAATGAACTGGAACCCCGGTACGCCCACCGAGTCGAACGCCTCGTGATCGGTGCCGCCCGTATTTCTCATGGTTAGCGTGCTCACACCCAGGTCCTCGAGCGGCGCAATCCACTGCTGAAAGATGGGACCTACCGAAGCATTCTCCTGCAAATAAACGCCGCGAACTTTTCCCGAGCCATTATCCAGGTTGAAGTATCCGGAAATTTTCTGCTGCTCCGGTTTCACCTGAACCGCACCGGCAGGCTTGCGCATAAAATCCGGCAGCTTCAACTGCTCGGGTTCGGTCGAGAGCGGTACGTATCCAAAATGCTGCTTTACATAACCATAAGAGCCAAACTCTCCCTGCTCTTCGCCGGTCCACAGGCCTACTCGGATGGTGCGCCGCGGCTGCACGTGCAACGCGTTCAGGATGCGCATCACTTCCATCGCCACCACCGTTCCCGCTCCGTTATCGGTGGCACCTGTGGCGGAAGCCCACGAATCCAGGTGCCCGCCGACCATCACAACTTCATCTCTGAGCTTGGGATCGGTGCCGGGAATTTCGGCAATCGTGTCAAAGCCGTGCTCGTGGTCGCCGGTAAATTCCGTTTCCACATCCAACTCGACCGTGACCGGCACATTCGCCTTCAGCAGCCGGTATACGCGTCCGTAATTCTCAATCGCCATTACAACGATGGGCAGAGCCTCGGCGTGCGCCCGCTGATAGGTGAACCATCCCATCCCCGATCCGCCATCGTCAAAAATCGTGCCGCCGGCACCGCCGTTATTGCGCCCGTCGCGACTCGGAACCACGATTCCGGCGGCGTGCTCGGCGGCAAAAAACTGTCCAGCCTTCTCGCGGAATTCCAGCCGCTTGATGAAGGTGGCGAAAAAATCCTCCTGCTCGCCGAGGTGCACGGGAAATTCGGCGGTGGTTTTGAGATTGGCTTCGTCCCTGCGTTCAAACAGCGGCTTGTCGACAGACTTCACTTCGCGCATATCACCGAAGAAAACGATCTTGCCCGCCAGTTTCCCTTTGTACTTTTCCAGCTCCTTCTCGTCCTTCGCATTGACCCAGATCGCGCCCCCGTTGATCGGCCCTTTGCTCGACGGCGACCAGGGCAGCGCTTGCGCAATAAATACCGCCGTGTCGGGTGTCGACATGCGCGCCCAGGTGTTGAGTTGCCGCCAGCCCATGCCAAACTCGCCCCAATCCTCGAGGTGGGCATTGCTGCATCCCATGGCGGCGAACTGGTCCCGGGTCCATTCGTTGGCGCGCTTCAAGTTGGGCGACCCCGTCAGCCGGGGCCCAATTCCATCCGCCAGCGCCGAGGCAAACTCCATCACGTGCGAGTGCGCCAAGCCCTCGTCGCGAATGCGCTGGTACATGGTGAAGTCCAGATTCTCGGTCGCGGGTTGCGGCAGTTCGTACGAGGGCCGGCCGGCTTCGTCGGGTTTCACCTCTTTCGATTTCTTGTCGGCCGCCGATACCGAAAAGCTGAGGCACCACAGCACTGCGAAAGTTGAGAACAACCGCTTGTGCGATGACATTTTTCTGTTTCCTCTCCGGGAAGGGAAAACGCAGATTAGCAGATACCACGACATTGCGGGAAGATTGGGACTGCCGACCTCTTTTCTGAGAGCGCCCGTCGGCATGCGGTGTTCTCCGCCTTTTCGCCCCGGGATGCGCACTTGTCGACCAAGCTGGTTTCATCCCGCGGCGCGCGAGGGCCCACTTGACACGTGATAAAATAGAGGTTCGCATATGGCCAATATTCAACGCAGGAAGAGCGCTACCGCCGTCGTCGGGGGTGTGCGCGTAGGTTCGGATGCACCGATTGTGGTGCAGTCCATGACGAATACCGACACCGCCGACATCCCCTCGACGGTGCAGCAGGTGGCGGCGCTGGCCCGCGCCGGGTCGGAACTGGTGCGCGTTACGGTGAACAATGATGAGGCCGCCGCGGCGGTTCCCCACATCGTGGAGCAACTCGACAAGCAAGGCATTCGCGTGCCCATCATCGGCGATTTTCATTACAACGGGCACGTTCTGCTCACCAAATATCCCGAGTGCGCCCGCGATTTGGCCAAGTACCGCATCAATCCCGGCAACGCCAGCATCGGACGAAGCGGCGACTCCAATTTCCGTACCATGATCGAAGTCGCGGTGAAGTATCAGAAGCCGGTGCGCATCGGCGTGAACTGGGGATCGCTGGACCAGGTGCTGCTGACCCGCATGATGGACGAGAATTCGTGCCTGGACGAACCGAAAGACGCGCGCGAAGTGACCATGGAGGCCATGGTGGTGAGCGCGCTGAACTCAGCCCAACTGGCCGAGCAATTCGGCTTGCGCTCCGACCAGATCATTCTGAGCGCGAAAGTCAGTGGCGTGCAGGATTTAATCGATGTCTACCGCGCACTGGCGGCGCGCTGTGAATATGCTCTGCATCTGGGACTCACGGAAGCGGGCATGGGCGCCAAGGGCGTGGTGGCATCGGCAGCCGCCATGGGAGTCGTGCTGCAGGACGGCATTGGCGACACCATTCGCGTTTCGCTGACCCCTGCGCCCGGCGGTGACCGCACCGAAGAAGTCCGGGTGGCTCAGCAGATTCTGCAATCGATGGGCATTCGCAGCTTTACGCCGCAGGTCACGGCGTGCCCCGGCTGCGGACGCACCACCAGCACCTTCTTTCAGGAGATGGCCGAGCAGATCCAGACTTATCTGCGGGAGCAGATGCCGTCATGGAAAGGCCGCTATCTCGGCGTCGAAGAAATGAAGCTCGCCGTGATGGGCTGCGTGGTCAACGGTCCCGGCGAATCGAAGCACGCCAACATCGGCATTTCGCTGCCCGGCACGTTCGAAGAACCCAAAGCTCCGGTCTATGTCGACGGTCGGCTGTTCACTACACTAAAGGGCGATCGCATCGTCGCCGAGTTCATCGGGATTCTCGATGAATACGTGGACTCGCACTATGCGGCAAGGGAGATCGTGAGAGAAGAAGTTCCCGCCAAGGCTTAGGCGATTGCTGCTGGAGTGCTTACTGTTTGTTGGCCAAGGTGGTTCGGACCTAGAGTTTTCCATCGACAACAGAAATCATCAATCATCACTTCCTCGATCGGCGCCTACTGTCCAGTCAGCAGGAAGACCGGACTCTGCGGCAGCGGTTCCCCATTCGGTTGTGCAGGGCCCGCGCTGAACGGAGCGAGAAGATCGTTCACTAAAGTATCCTCCGCATTCACACCCGTAGCGATCGTGTCGGTGGCGGCGGCGATGACCGCCACCGAACCACCGTCGCACATGCTGGCGTATACCCGGCTGCTACCGACCGCGGCGGCCGCGGACATGCGGAAGCGGGAGCCGGCCGGGGTGTAAGGGATGACGGGCGCGCAGAATGAAACCGGTGTCAGGGCGAATGGATAGGTCGTCGACCCGGCAGCCGTGGTGACTGGAGGCTGGAGCGGGAATATCGTCGTCTTCACGGTTAAAGTCAAGGCGTTGTAGACAGTCACCTGCGGGATAATGCAACCGGCCGCGGCGGTCACATTCGCGTCCGGGCAGGTTGAACTCGAACCTGAACTAGCCGTGCCCGTGACATAGCTGGCCACGTAGAACCGGGTGCCATCGGACAATGCCGCTAGCGATACCGGCATAACCGAACTATACGTACAGGTTGAGGTCGCGCAAACTGTGGACACGGGCGCGACAATCGGCGGAGGGGGAACAGTCAGAGTCGCCATCGGCGTAGGCGGGTCGGTGGTGGCGTCGAAAACGTAGACGTTGCCGGCATTGGGATTGGTCACATACAACCGGCTGAGAATTTTGTCGTAAAGCACGAAATTGGCGCCGGCGCCTCCCACCGACTGAGGAGATCCCGGAATCACTGCGTTCGTATCCGTGCGAATGGTGTAGAGCTGCCCATCCCCCTGGGTCACGACGTACACCCGCTGATTGTCGGGGCGCACCGCCGCCCAGGCCGGCGTGTTGCCGACCGGGATCGTGGCCAGCGTTGACAAGTCGGTTGGCGAAAGGTCGGTGACCGTATTGCTGCCCTGGTTGAGCACGTAAAGATTCAGCGTGTCAGCCGTCTCGACCATCGCGACCGGGTGCGAGCCCGCAGGGAGATATCCAATGTTGACAATAGTGTCCTGCGCAGGGTTAAGGGATGCGACGGAGTCGGTGCTGCTGAAATTGCAATTCGGGTCGTTTTCCACTCCGTAATTGGCCACATAAACGCTTGTGTTTTGCGAGGTTGCCACAAAATCAGGAAGGTAGGAGCAGAGGAAGGGCTGATTGGTGCTGGGATTGACGGGACCAATGTTCGGCAGCGTAAACGTCGCCGGCGCACTCAGTCCGGTCGCCGTGGAGCTCTCGCCGGCCGGAAAGAACGCGGTAACGACATCACTGTCTCCCGTGAACAGACTCCCGGCGCTGGCCACGAAGACCCGCGAATTGTTGGGCAGAATGGCAGCGTGCGTGGGATTGACTCCCATGTTGGCCGAGCCAATCTCGCTGTCTCCTGAGACGTCGATCTGCAGCGCCGTGCCCGGACTGAAGGGCACGTTGGCGCTGATGGCAAACACCTCGTGGAAGTTCTGCGGATCCGGTGCAGTGACGTCGATCGGGATAACTACCGGGCGATAGACCTGACCACAGGAAAGTTCGAGCCAGGTTGCCAGCGCAATCGCTGTTACCCAACCCACACGTCGAAAACTCATCGGCACCCCGAAGAAAAAGTTCTGGTTCGAATGATTGCCACAGAAGCGATTATTGTAACGATTGCAGGCCATCCGCGCTAGCGAGCGGCGGTCGGCTCCAGTCGGCGCAGCTACACGCTCTGATGCCGGGCGGATGGCCGAAGTTGGATGAGCGAAACGTGCCGACAGGCAGAGAAGCAAGCCCGATGGACGATCGTGATGTTAGGGCGGGAGCCACCGAAGGGCGCGTCATCCTGAGGAAAGTCGCAGAGATCTGGCGCGCCGCGTCCTATCGTGCGCCGTGAGCAGGAAGCCCTAAGCCGCTTTACCCTCTGCGTCGTCGCGGCTTGGCCGCGGCAGCGGCGGCGGGAACTTCTTCTGAACTGGCTGTCGCAGCGGGCTTCTTCCTGCCTTCCATCTGCGCCAGACTCTGCTTCAGCGCCGCCATCAGATCCACGACAGGGGCCAGTTTTTTCGGCCTCTCGACGGCCGCGACTTCTCCGCCTTCGAGTTTGACTTCGATCAGCTTCTTTAAATTTTCCTGGAAAGTATCTTTGTACTTTTCCGGATCCCACTCATCGGCCAGCGCCTCGATCAACTGGTGGGCAACCTTCACTTCGGCATCTTTCAGTTCCACATCGGGGGCGCCGAAGCCTTCCACCTTTTTCACTTCTTCGGCGTAGTACATGGTGTGCAGCATGAGCCCGCCTTCATGAGGGCGCAGGAACACGGTGTACTCGCGGTTGTGCATCGTGATCTTGGCGATGGCGACATATGCGCTCTCTTCGAGCGCCTTGGTCAACAGAGCGTACGGACGCCGGCCTGCCTCTTCCGGCATCATGTAGTACGACGATTCGAAATACACGGGATCGACGTCGCCGGCCTTCACAAATTCGAGGATCTCCATGGTCTTCGCGGTCTGGGGTTCAATTTTCTTGATCTCCTCAGGTTCGATGACGATGTATTCGTCTTTGCGAAATTCGTAGCCTTTTACGATCTCGCCGCGATCGACCACGACATTTTCCAGCGGACAGATGTATTGCTGCTTGACCCGCTGCTTGTCGGGACGGTGCAGCATGTTGAAGGAAATGCCGCTGCTGCGCGCGCCGGAAAACAGGCGCACCGGCATGGAGATGAGTCCGAAGGTTAAATGACCAGACCAAACCGACGCCATAGGTTCCTCGCGGGAAGTTCCGAAGGCAGCGCTCTGACCAGCTTCGGAACCGAGTTAGCTAAACTCAACGGCAGGGAGAGTTTAGCCTACAACCCACGTTTGATGCACCAAAATCAGGGCGTGATGAATCGAAATTCGAAGCCAGAGGGAATGGGGTCGGTGGCGGGTAAGCACTAGCGGTTGTAGTTGACTGAACGGGTTCCGAGTTCCGCAGAACCGAGAGCATGACGCGAACCTCCGTCATTTGCTGCCTTGAGCCTTCAGGATCTCGAACACCAGGCGTCGAGCCGTTGAGCGGGGGCGCCCAGAGGGGACAGAGGTGCGGCAAGCAGGATCGTAGTGTCTGAGGAGGACTTTATTGCACCTTTAGCGCGCTCGAGATCATCCCTCACGACAGCCACTTTCAAGAAAGGGAGGAACCATGAACGACCTGCGCTATCCCATTGGCAAGTTCTGCTACGACGGAGATCTTACCGAAGACCGGAAGCGAGCCTGCCTCGACGAGATAGCCCGCGCTCCCGCGCAGCTGCGCGCCGCAGTGAAGGGGCTCTCCGACGCTCAACTTGACACGCCCTACCGTCCCGGGGGATGGACCGTGCGCCAGGTCGTACATCACCTGCCCGACAGTCATCTGAATGCCTACGTGCGCTGCAAGCTGGCTCTCACGGAAGACGAGCCCACCATCAAGCCCTATGCGGAAGATCGCTGGGCTGAACTGGCAGATACGAAAACGACGCCAATCGAGGTTTCGTTGACCATGCTCGAATCGCTACACGACCGCTGGGTGCGCCTGCTCCAGTCGCTGACGCAGCAGGAATGGAAACGTACGTTCCGCCATCCTGAATTGGGTACTATGACGCTAGAGAAGACTGTTGCCCTCTACGCCTGGCACGGACGCCATCACCTGGCGCACATATCTGCGGGACAGATCCTTGCGTCCACCTAAAAGACGATAAAGACGATAACGGTCGGGATGACTCCAGGGTAGGCAACCATCGCAAGCCACCCAAATGAAGAGAGAACTGTGGGCTTAGTCGGCGGTTTTGTAATCGCAGGCCTTGCGGCAATCTTCGCAGTACATCAGCCCGTCTTCGCAAAAGCGGATGTCCAGGACGGACTGGCAGAGGCAGCAGAATTTTTCGCAGTCACACGAAGTCGCAGTCTGGTCGCACTGGGCGCAACGATATTTGGCGGGACCGGTTCCGGTGCTCATGAAGGTAATGTAGCGCGGAGCGGCGGCCGGGGGAAAATGACCTTGGTAATCGTGGCTGGCTGGAAACAGCTCGAGCAACGCTTGTTCCCGGCAACGCTCCATTTCTTCGTGGCCTATAATCCGAGCAATGACCTTCCAACATCTGCTGGATGGCGCGGAGGTTCTCGCCCAGAACGGGGACCCAGGCGTCAGTGGTGTGGAATACGATTCGCGGCGGGTCAAGCCAGGAACTGCGTTCGTCGCCATGCGCGGGGAAACGTCTGACGGCAATCGCTTCATCGATCAGGCGATTCAAGCCGGAGCCGTAGCGGTGGTTACCGACTCGACCGCGGAGAAGCCGCGCGAGGGCGTGGCTTGGGCCGTCGTGCCGCATGGTCGGCGAGCTCTGGCGCGCTTGAGCGCGAACTTCTACAAGCGTCCTGCCGAGCGGATTGCGATCACGGGTATAACGGGCACCAACGGGAAGAGCACCACCGCGTTTCTCATTGAGTCGATCCTGGCGGCGGCAGGTCGCAAGAGTGCTCTGATCGGAACCATTGAATATCACGTGGCGGGCAACCTCTATCCAGCACCCCATACGACTCCGGAAGCGCTCGAACTGGCTCGCCTGCTCCATGAGGCGCTGGCCCTGGGCGCGACCGACGCAGTCATGGAAGTTTCCTCGCACGCGCTGGCGCAGGAGCGCGTGTTCGGGGTGCCCTTTGACGTCGCCGTATTCACCAACCTGACGCGCGATCATCTCGACTATCACCAGACGATGGACGAATATTTCGCCGCCAAGCGAGTGCTCTTCGCAGGTTGTGGCACGGATGCGCCGCGCGCCGCCGTGACCAACCTTGACGACGAATATGGGCAGAAGCTGGCCGGATTCAGCCGCAAGCGCAGTTCGGTGGTGCTGACTTACGGTTTGGAGCGCGGCGACTTCCACGCCGAGAAAGTGGATATCAGCCCACGCGGCACGCGCCTCGACATGGCCACGCCGCTCGAGAAGATTCCCATCTTCTCCCCGCTCATCGGGCGCGTGAATGTGTATAACATTCTGGCCGCGGCGGCGGCCTGCTACGCCCGCGGCTGCGACTCGCAAGCGATTGCCCGCGGCGTCGAGTTGCTCACCCATGTGCCGGGAAGATTTGAGCGGGTGGACTGCGGCCAGGCATTTACGGTGGTCGTCGACTATGCACACACCGACGATGCTTTACGCAACCTGACGGCGCTGGCCCGCGAGTTCGTGTCGCGCGGCGGAGGAACCGCCAGAGTCCTGACGGTGTTCGGGTGTGGCGGCGATCGGGATCGCGCCAAGCGCCCGCTGATGGGCGAGGCCGCCGGCCGAGGCAGCTATTTTGTGGTGCTCACTTCCGACAATCCGCGCAGCGAAGATCCGCGGGCGATCATCAACGACGCTTTGGTGGGACTGCAGAAGACGGGGGTGAAGTACCGTGTAGAAGTCGATCGCCGCAAGGCGATTGCGCTGGCCATCGCAGAAGCGCGCCCCGGAGATATAGTCCTGCTTGCGGGCAAGGGACACGAGAAGGTGCAGGTCACGCGCGAAGGATCTCATCCCTTTGACGACGTGGCAGTGGCTCGCGAGGCTTTGCGTGGGCTGGGATTCGAATGCGAACAGAGGCGCAGCGCTCAAGCATGAAGCTGCCGCTCTCGAAAATCGCCGAGTTTATCTCTGCCACAAATTATGCAGGGATAGCCGAGGCGGCTGTCCGCGCAAACGCTGATCTGTTCCCGGAGGTTGCCCGGGTTTATTCCATCGCAGGATATTCCATCGACTCGCGCACGATTAGAGCGGGAGAGCTTTTCTTCGCGGTGAAAGGCGATCAACTCGACGGTCACGACTACGTGAACGCCTCTCTGGAGAAGGGTGCCGCCGCAGCGGTCATCCGAAACGATCAACTGCATCGCTATTCCGATAAGGCCCGGCTGCTGGCCGTGCCCGACACCCTGGTAGCACTGCAAACTTTAGCGACAGCGGTGCGGAGGTTGTGGGGCAAGCCCCTGGTGGGCGTGACTGGCTCGGCGGGGAAGACGACGACGAAAGAGGCCATCGCGCATGTCCTCGGCGCGCGCTTTCGCGTGCTCAAGTCCGCAGGCAACTTTAATAATCATTTCGGCCTGCCCCTCATGCTCTTGAAGCTGGAACCGGAGCACGATATAGCAGTAATCGAAATGGGTATGTCACATGCCGGCGAGATCCGCGCGCTGGCAGAGATTGCGCGGCCGGAAATCGGCGTGTTCACCAACGTTGCTCCCGTGCATCTGGAATTCTTTGACTCGCTCGCCGGTATCGCGCGGGCCAAGTACGAATTGATGGAATCACTCCCCGCCAGTGGAGTCGCTGTGCTCAACGCGGACGACGAATACGTTTCGCAATTCGGGCGTGACTTTAAAGGCAAAGTTGTGACCTATGGAACGCGCGCGGTGGCCGAGGTGCGCGCCCAGAACCAGCAGACTCGAGGGGCGGAAGGCTCGGAGTTTGACATAGTCACGACCAGCGGTTGTGAGCACGCGACTTTGCCGCTGGTCGGAGAACACAATATTCTGAATGCCCTGGCCGCGGTAGCCGTGGGCCTGGCTCGCGGGCTGAAACTGTCAGAAACGGTTGCCGCGCTGGCGACTCTCGCGCCGCCCGATAAACGTGGGCAGGTTCTCCAACTGGGTAACATCACGGTCATCAACGATTGCTACAATTCCAATCCGAAGGCGCTCCATGCCATGGTCGATACGCTGGCAGCGATGAAGGCCAGGCGTCGCATTGTGGTCGCAGGAGAAATGCTCGAGCTCGGACCGGCCGCAGCAGAGATGCATCGCGTCGCCGGTCAGCATATCGCCGAGAAGAAGATTGATGCCCTGGTCGGCGTGCGCGGATTGGCGCAAGCCATGGTCGAGGGCGCAAGAAACGCGGGCGCGGAAGCCGAGTTCGTGGTGACACCCGAGGAAGCCGGGGAATGGTTGGACCGCGAGGCGCGCGACGGTGACGTGGTGCTGCTCAAAGCGTCGCGCGGCGTGAAGCTGGAGAAAGCTCTGGAAGCCTGGAAGGCGCGGCGCGACAGCAAGAATTGATTACGGCGAGCGAGGGAGGCTGATTGCTCTACTGGCTGTTGTTCGTCAAGCTGCAACACTATGTTGCGCCGTTCCGCATCTTTCGCTACGTAACCTTTCGCACCGCATTCGCCAGCCTCACCGCGCTCTTTACGGCGCTGATCGTAGGCCCTCTGGTGATCGGCCGACTACGCGATTTCCAGATCGGGCAATACATTCGCGAAGAAGGCCCCAAGGCTCATCAGAAAAAAGCCGGCACGCCTACCATGGGCGGATTGCTGATCGTGATCGCGATCGTCGTTCCCACCTTACTGTGGGCGGACCTGAGCAACCGCTTTGTGTGGATCGCCGTGTTCTCTACGTGCGCGTTCGCAGCCATCGGATTTGCCGACGACTACACAAAGGTCACACGCCGCCGCAACCTGGGTCTGACGGGTCGCGCCAAGTTAGGACTGCAGATCGCCACCAGCATCGTGATTGCCTCCATGCTGATCGCCATGCAGACCTACAACCTGTATTCCACCAAGCTGATCGTGCCTTTCTTCAAGCAGTTTCATCCCGACTTAGTGCTGAGCAACCTGGAACGGTATCCGCACATATGGCCGCTGGCGTTTTTGCCTTTTATTGCGTTCGTGGCTTTTGTGATCGTGGGCTCGAGCAACGCCGTGAATCTCACAGACGGCCTCGACGGCCTGGCGATCGGATGCACCGTAATCGCCGCCGCCGCGCTGGCGGTGCTGACCTACGTCAGCGGTCACGCCACCTTCGCGACCTATCTGGAATTGCAGCGCATGCCTCAAGTCGCCGAGTTGACCATCTTCTGTGGAGCGATGGTGGGATCATCCATTGGATTCCTTTGGTACAACGCGCACCCCGCGGAGGTCTTCATGGGCGACGTGGGATCGCTGGCTCTGGGTGGCGCAATCGGCACCGTCGCCGTCATCATCAAACAGGAACTGCTGCTGCCATTCATCGGCGGCATATTTGTGATCGAGGCGGTCTCGGTGATTCTGCAGGTCGGCTCCTACAAGTTGCGAAAGAAGCGCATTTTCAAGATGGCGCCGCTGCATCACCATTTCGAACTGCTGGGCTGGTCGGAGTCGAAAATCATCGTGCGCTTCTGGATCGCCTCGCTGGTCTTCGCCCTGTTCGCGTTGACCACGCTGAAGCTGCGATGATGGTTCACCACCGACTCACCGAGGCGTCGATGGCAATCGTAACGGTTTTAAAGAAATAGCATTTAGCTTTCTCGGGTGTGACTCGGTGACTCTGTCGTGAAATGGTCGTAATGGATCTCCAGGGAAAACGCGTGCTGGTGGTTGGCCTGGGAAAGTCTGGCGTGGCGTCGGCGCTGTTTCTGAAGGCGCACGGCGCGAGTGTGACGGTCTCCGACACCAAAAGCGGCGACGACCTGCGCAATGACATTCCGGTATTACTCGATCACGGCATTACGGTCGAGACCGGTGGCCACGGCGACCGCACCTTTCGCGGCCAGGACTTGATCGTGGTCAGCCCCGGCGTGCCAGTGGACGCGCCGCCACTGGTACAGGCACGCGCCCTCGGGGAGGCGGTGATTGGCGAGATCGAACTAGCCGCGCAGTTCCTGCCCGGACCAATCATTGCCATCACGGGATCGAACGGCAAGACCACAACCACCACGCTGACCGGCGAGATCATGATGGCGGCGGGCTTTTCCACGCTTGTGGGCGGCAACATCGGTACGCCCGCGATTTCGCTCGCCGAGCGCGCCCAGTCCGAGACCGTCATTGTGCTCGAGGTTTCGAGCTTTCAATTGGAAACCATTCAAACTTTCCGTCCGAAGGTGGCAGTCGTGTTGAACGTGACGCCCGACCATCTCGACCGCCATGGCACTTTCGAAGTCTACGTGGGGGCGAAAGCGCGCATCTTTGAAAATCAGAGAAGCGCTGAAAATCAGAGAAGCGCTGAAAATCAAGAAAGCGGCGACAGCCAGAAGGGAAGCGACTTCGCCGTACTCAATGCCGACGATCCCACCTGTGCAGCGATGGCGTCACGCGCCCGCGCGCCAGTCTTCTGGTTTAGCCGGCAGAAAGAAGTGCAGCGAGGCGCATGGGTACGCGACGGCAACATCGTCTTCCGGGACAGTTCCGGGCAGCGGGAGATCATGCAAGTTTCCGAGATTCCGCTCAAAGGCGCGCACAATCTGGAGAACGCGCTAGCGGCGATATGCGTCGGCGCGCTGATGGGATGTGCGTCCGAAAAGATTCGCCAGGCGGTACACGACTTTAAGGCAGTCGAGCACCGGCTGGAATTTGTGGCCACCATCCGGGGCGTGGATTACTACAACGATTCCAAGGCCACCAACGTGGATGCGACCATCAAGGCACTCGAGTCGTTCCCCGCCAACATCCATCTGATTCTCGGCGGCAAGGACAAGGGCAGCGACTACACCGTGCTCAACGACTTGCTGCGCCAACGAGTGAAGCGTGTCTATACAATCGGGGCCGCAGCGGCGAAGATCGAGTCTCAAATTAAAGGAACGGAACTAGTGCGAGCCGAGACTCTTGAGACCGCCATTCGCAAGGCAAACGCCGCGGCGCAGCCAGGCGACATAGTTCTGCTCGCTCCCGCCTGCGCCAGCTTCGATCAATTCAAAAATTACGAGCATCGCGGCCAGGTGTTCAAACAGATCGTGCGAGGACTGACATGAAAGGCATTTTGCGAACTCGACCCCGGCTTGAAACATGGATTCGTGGCGCCGACGCTTAAACCATGGAAATACGCCTACGGTCGATCAGGAAGCCTTCGTGGGTCATGCCATCGAGTCCGGCCCCTTCCGGCGTGCCGAGGATGCAGTGGAGGAGACTTTATCCCTGCGAGCGGAGTTCCTGGCTACCCTGGACGAGGCGGAGGCCTCTCTCCGGCATGCGGCGAAGGATGCGTCCTAACCCAAGAATCCTTGGGGGATCTTGCTGAGGAAGAAACAGCGGGGTCGATCCCGTCTGGCAGTCGAGCAATCGCGTCGCTAATGGCGCCCCCCGTCGCAGCACAAGTTGAGGCGGACCTCGATGCTATTTGGTATTGCGTTGCCAAAGAAATAGCGTCAAAATCGCCAGCCGTTTGATTGATTCCATCACCAACCGGTTTCTTCTTCTGGCTCGAAACCCCTACCCTGGGACGCTCCCGTGATGATGACTTTGGCATGGGCGTACGGAGTTTTTCTGTGCGCGAGTACGTCATCGTCTATCGCGTCGAGAATCGAGAATCGAGAATCGTGATGCGCTAATTCTCGCTGGGGCGCAGGGTCGTCTCGATATTGACGTCTGGTTCGGGGTCTAGAAACGTCCGCTCATTGGCGGTCCAAGGTCCCACGCAGAGGATGACAGCCTCGGGAACCAAAACAAGCAACACTCAAAATTCAAACAATCCACACTTCCTTCACCGTGCCTCGGTGGCTCCGTGGTGAAATGAATTCCCATGGCAAAACGCGTGAGCGTCGATCGCTGGCTGTTTACCGTGACCATGCTGCTGGTATTTGTCGGTCTGGTAATGGTGTTCTCGGCCTCGGCCGTGATGGCCCGGGAGCGGTTCGGCTCGCCCTATGCCTTCCTGTCGAAACAGCTAATTTGGGCGGTCGCCGGACTTCTCGCCATGATCGTCACCATGCGCGTCGACTATCGCCGCTGCAAGCATCCGGCCCTGGTGTTCTCGCTAATGGGGTTCACCACTCTGTTGTTGATTTCGGTTTTCTTTCTCGACCGCTCGCACAACACCCATCGCTGGATTCATGCCGGTGGATTTTCGTTCCAGCCCTCGGAGCTGGCCAAGCCGGTGCTGATTCTGTTTCTCGCGTATTTCCTCGAAAGTCGAGCGAAGACGATCGACGATGTACGCAACACGCTCCTGCCGGCGGCCGCGCCCGTCCTCCTCTTCCTGGGACTCATCGTGTTGCAGCCCGATCTCGGCACGGCCATCGCCTGCGCCGGAATTGCAGCTTGCATCCTGTATGTGGCGGGGATGCGCATTCGTTATTTCGCTTACGCCTTCGCGGCTTCGCTGGTGCCGCTCTATTTTCTGATTTTTCATGTCAGCTTTCGGCGCGCCCGCATTCTCGCCTTTCTGAATCCCTATGCGGACAGCCAGAAGACTGGCTTCCACATCATTCAGTCGCTGATCGCGGTGGGCACTGGCGGCATCACCGGTACCGGCCTGATGGAAGGCAAGCAAAAACTGTTCTACCTGCCGGAGCCGCATACGGATTTTATTTTCGCGGTCACGGCCGAGGAACTAGGCCTGGTCGGCGCCATCTTCGTGGTGGCGTTATTTGCCGTCTTTCTGTGGCGCGGGATGCGCGCTTCCTGGCGTACGGAGGACGTCTTTGGCAGATACCTCGCCGTCGGAATAACAAGTATGGTGGTCCTGCAGGCGTTCATCAATATCAGCGTCGTTCTCGGCATGCTGCCCACCAAGGGAATTCCGCTCCCGCTGGTTTCTTATGGAGGGTCGTCCTTGTTCGTGACCTTGGCGTGCGTCGGCTTGCTCCTGAATATCACCAAGCAAGCGGAGTGATGGTTTTCGCATGGCTTAAAGTTTATGCGTGTGAATCCGTCGCCAATTGTTTCTAGGCTATATTCACTTCATGATGCGCGCAATCCTGGCGGGCGGTGGGACGGGCGGACACGTAATCCCGGCGCTAGCCATCGCCCATCAACTCAGGAAAAGTTACGACGCGGAGGTACTGTTCATCGGGACGGCGCGCGGCATCGAAAACCGACTGGTGCCGGCCGCTGGATTTCCCCTGCAACTGGTGCGCGTCGGCGCCTTGAAAAACGTCAGCCTGTTGACTCGCCTGAAGACGGTTTTCGATTTGCCCCGCGCCGTCTGGGATGCGGGCCGCATGCTCAACCAGTTCGCACCCGACGTGGTCATCGGAGTGGGCGGCTACGCCTCGGGCCCGGCGATGCTGGCCGCGGTGGTCAAGCACATTCCCACGCTGGCCTTCGAGCCGAACGTGGTTCCGGGATTTGCCAATCGTATGGTCGCGCATTTTGTTTCGGGCGCGGCCGTCCATTTCGAGGAAACGGCAAAGTATTTTCGCCATGCCGAAGTCACAGGCGTGCCCGTGCGGCAGGCGTTTTTCGAAATTGCGCCCCAGCGCGCGAGTACTCCGACATTGCTTGTATTCGGCGGAAGCCAGGGCGCGCACTCCATCAATGACGCGATGATTCGCTGCTTGCCGGTTCTGCTGCGAGAGGCGCCCGGCATTCACATCCTTCACCAGACCGGAGAGCGTGACTATAATGACGCGCTGGCGGCCTATCAGAATTTGGGTGAGTCGGCCGAAGTATTCAAGTTCATCGAAGACATGCCAGCGGCCTTTGCCCGCGCCGATTTGGTCGTCTGCCGGTCCGGAGCGAGCACGGTGGCGGAAATTGCGGCAGCGGGGAAACCCGCAGTGTTTGTTCCATTTCCGCGCGCGGCCGACGATCATCAACGCGTCAACGCCGAAGCCCTGGCGCGGCACGGAGCCGCAGTGGTGGTCGAGGAGTCGAGACTGGAAGGCGTCTGGCTGGCCGAGACGATCGCGGCACTGCTTCAGGATCCGCATCGCCTGCAGCAGATGAGCCGTTCCGCGCGCGAGTTAGCCCATCCCCACGCTGCGCAGGATATCGCGGCGATGGCGGCGCGGGTAGCCGGGATCGAAGAACGTTAGCCCCGGATTTGCACGGATCCAGGGATGCAACGCTCTGTCATCCCGAGTCCTTCGTGGCCGGGTTAGGGGCGAGAGAGCGGGTGACGGACCTCGGTTTGGCCCTTTCTCCATGCGAATCGGCGCAGATCCGCGGCCCAGAAGTTGACCTTAGTGTTTGCCAAAGTGTTTGCCAAAATATGTTTGCCAAAATTCAGCGCATCCATTTCGTAGGCATCGGCGGCATCGGCATGAGCGGCATTGCCGAAGTGCTGCTCAATCTCGGTTACAAGGTTTCCGGTTCGGACCTGAAGAGTTCCTCGGTGACCCAGCGACTGGCCGGTTTGGGCGCGGCGGTTTTTGAAGGGCATCGCTCCGAAAACATGGCCGGTGCCGAAGTGGTCGTGACCAGTTCGGCGATTTCCGCGGAGAATCCCGAAGTCGCCGAAGCCCACACCTTGCATATTCCCGTGATCCAGCGCGCGGAAATGCTGGCTGAGTTGATGCGCCTCAAGTACGGCATCGCTATTGCCGGCATGCATGGCAAGACCACTACGACCTCCATGGTGGCCGCCGTGTTGGCGGCGGGGGGCCTCGATCCTACCGTGGTGGTCGGCGGCCGGGTCGACGCCATGGGATCGAATGCTCGCCTGGGAAAGTCACAATATCTCGTCGCCGAGGCTGACGAAAGCGACCGCTCGTTTCTGAAGCTGTCGCCGATACTGTCGGTAGTGACCAACATCGACCGCGAGCACATGGACACCTACCGCAACATGCGCGACGTGAAGAAAACATTCCTCGACTTCATGGACCGCGTGCCGTTCTATGGAATGATCGTCGCCTGCAACGACGATCCGCTTCTGCGGCGACTGTTGCCCGATGTCCAGCGCCGTACCGTGACCTACGGCACCAGGCGCGGTTCCGACTTTCTGATCAAGGTCGAAGCCAGAAAAGAAAATCCCGCGGGCGATTCCCGGCCGCTCAGCCGCTTCCGCGTTACCTATCGAAAGAACAACCTCGACGAGTTCACGCTGCACGTGCCCGGGCTGCACAACATCTTGAACGCGACGGCGGCGATCGCCGTGGGAGTGGGGCTGGATATTAACGTGGATGCAATTCGCGCCGCGCTTGACGAATTCCGCGGTGTTGACCGGCGTTTCCAGTTGCGCGGCCGCGCGGCGGGCGTGAGCGTCATCGACGATTACGGCCACCATCCTACCGAGATCAGGGCTACCCTGGCCGCCGCCCGGCAGTGCGGCTTTCAAAAGATTCACGTCATCTTCCAGCCGCATCGCTACACCCGCACTCGCGACCTGATCGAGGAATTTACTACTGCCTTCGGCGATGCCGATTCGCTCTTCGTTCTCGACATCTACGCCGCCAGCGAGAAGCCCATCGAAGGCGTCACCGGCGAAATCCTCGCCCAGCGGATTCGGGAAAAAACCGCGAAGAGCGGCCGCTACGTAAGCTCCCCCGCCGAAGCCGTGGATGCAGCCGCTGCGGTGGCACAAGACGGCGACATGATTCTGACCCTCGGTGCCGGCAGCGTCTCGCAGTTCGGGCCAATGATTCTCGACAGATTAAAACAACGAGAGGTGGTCCAGGTTGAGGAATAACCGCGCGATCTCAAGATTCAAGATTCTCGGTAAGTGCCGTCTTTCGCCTGCGATCGGACTTCTTATCGTCGCTCCACTCGGCTTTGCCGCGTTGTGCCTTGCCCAGCAGTCCACATCGCAGGCCGCGTCGAAGGCAAGGCCGGTGGAGGGGGATTATGTGAGCCGCAATTTTCATTTCAAGTCGGGTGAGACTCTGCCCGAACTGCGGCTGCACTACACGACCCTGGGCAAGCCGGAACTGGACGCGGTTGGGAAAGTGACCAATGCCGTGCTCATCCTTCACGGCACCGGCGGCTCCGGACATCAGTTCCTCACGCCACAATTTGCGGATGTTCTGTTTGGGCCCGGTCAACTGCTCGATGCCAGCCGCTATTTCATCATCCTTCCCGACAGTGTCGGTCACGGAAAATCGAGCAAGCCGAGCGACGGCCTTCACGCCCGCTTTCCGCAGTACGACTACGACGACATGGTCGCAGCCCAGCATGAGCTGCTGGAGCGCGGACTGAGCGTCACCCACCTTCGGCTGATTCTGGGCACCTCGATGGGCTGCATGCACTCCTGGGTCTGGGGCGAAACCTATCCCGACTTTATGGATGCGCTGATGCCGCTGGCTTGCCTGCCGGTGCAAATCGCCGGACGGAACCGGCTGTGGCGCAAGATGGTCATCGAAGGCATTCGTCAGGATCCCGACTGGAACAACGGCGACTACACCACTCAACCGCGTGCGGCATCTGAGATCGGAGCTGATTTTCTTCTGATCGCCGGCAGTGCGCCTCTGCTGATGCAGAAAAACCTTCCCACTCGCGATACGGCCGATAAATACCTCGACGACTCGATCAAGCGCATCACTGCCACGCTGGACGCCAATGACTTGCTCTACGCCGTCAGTGCATCGCGTAATTACGATCCGGAGGCGCAGTTAGGGACCATCCAGGCGCCGGTGATGTTCATCAATTCGGGGGATGATTTTATCAACCCAGCGGAACTGGGAATTGCGGAGCGCGAAATCAAACAGGTAAAGAAGGGCCGGTTTGTACTGATTCCGGGTTCCGAACAGACTCACGGGCACGGCACCCACACCTGGGCCGCGCTCTGGCAACAGTATTTGCGAGAGTTGCTGGCAACTTCCAAACATTGAAGACCTCTGGCGGTCATTTCGAGTTGGGAGCGGGGGTGCCGATCGAGGCTAAGGCGACCGAATGGAACTCCGGCCCCAATTTGGCGATCGCGGCCCGCAGCTCAGCGATGCCGCCGTTTCGCATCGATGAGAACGCGGAGCGGAATTGCTATCCGAGGGAACGCCTTCCCCAGTACGGCTAAACCTTGCAGAGTGAGTTCGGGCAACAGCTGGATCCTCCTGGAGGTATTTTGCTAACCGATTGAAACGGCCTTCGTCTATCAGCCATAAGGGGTTAAGCGATGAAAACGAAACAGGCATGGGGTTGGCTGGCGGCAGGGGTGCTGGCGGCCGGGTTGAACGCAAATTATTACCATGGCGGCTTTCCGTGGGCGCATCGGGTTGCAGAGCGCGTCGGGCACAGCTCACAAGCAGTACTGGCCCGGGCTGCCGAAAATCCGGCTCCGTTTTTCTGGGAGGCACGGCTGCTGACAACCCGCCACGAGACTGCTTCTTGTCGGTTGGCCACCGCGACGGCGCGAGTCCAGGCCAAGATCCTGCGCTCCCAAGCCGAAGTCGACCGAGAAGGGGCGCGCGAAAACGCTCAACTCGCAAGGCTCGAAGCGAATCGGGCGCGGATCGAAGCCCAAATGGCTCGCATTCGCATCCCGGCAGCGGCCTTCACCCCTGTGCTCGTTCGCTTGACCGAAACGTCGGTTTGCCCCCGGGTGCGCGTGAACGTTCCGCAGAGGCCCGTCCTAAACATTTCGCCGATGCCGGTAATTCACATCACTACAGCAAGTGCCGGCCCGATCTAGACAACCTGATCAAGCCTCTGCATCCCGGATCTGCCTGCTGAAAAAGGATTGGGCGCGGAAACCCAGCCGCGTCCTTTTTTCCGGTCGTGTCCTTCCGAGTCTTCCTGTCCACGCCTGTCATTCCGGGGAGCGGACGCGACCAGGAACCCGGCGGTTCCTCAATTCCCGCAACCGCAGATTCCTCCGCGCTCAGCATTGAAATGACAATGCCCACTGGGTTTGCCGCGCTCGTACCCAAACCGGTTCCTGCCTGTGCAAATCCTCCATTTTTTTATCTATCTCAATTCGAGAAATGAAGCTATATTGAAAAAGCTCAGCGATTCCTTGGCGACAACGAACCTGGACTGATGGCGCGGAAATCCAGCGGCACCATCTTGCAGGAGGAGTTGTACCCACCCAGCGCCCAGCCTGCGCGCGAGGAACTCGAGGACGCGCGCCTGGTGGACCTGGATGTAGACGAGGAATCTCCCTTCCTGCGCGGGCAAAAGCGTGTCTCGGCCCGCCGCAGCGCGCTTCCCAAAAAGACTGCAGGTCGACTCCTGCGGGCAGCCCTCGCGGCTGCGATTCTGTGCATGGCCGCAATCGCCGCCGCCACCTTGTACGAGTACGGTGAGCGCTCCTGGCGCTTTCGCGTGGAATCCAGCGACAACATTGAAGTCCGCGGCATGCAAAATGTTACCAAGGCGCAAATCATGGAAGTCATGGGCGCCGATATCGGACGCAATATTTTCTTCATCCCGCTGCCGCTGCAAAAAGCACAACTCGAACAGATTCCCTGGGTGGAATCGGCCAGCGTCATGCGCTTCGTCCCCAACCGGCTCAAGGTCGAAATCCACGAGCGCACTCCGATCGCATTTGCCCGCGTGGGGCCGCGAATTTCGCTCATCGATGCGGGTGGAACCCTGATGGAGCTGTCGCAAAAACACAAATATTCCTTCCCCGTGATTCTGGGAATGAATCCGGGCGAGCCGCTCTCCACGCGCGCCCCGCGCATGAAGGCTTACAACGAGCTAGTGCAGGACCTCGATTCCGGAGGCGCGCGCTACTCCCAGGATCTGAGCGAAGTCGACCTCAGCGATCTCGATAACTTGAAGGTGCGAGTGAATGATCCCGCGGGCGATGTGCTGGTGGAACTAGGTTCATCCGATTATTTGAAGCGCTACAAAACTTACGTGAGCCACGTGCAGGAGTGGCGGCAGCAATTTCAGAAGCTGGAGTCGGTGAATCTGCGTTACGACAATCAGGTAATCGTCAATCCTGACATGGAAGGCCGGCCAAAACAGCCGGCGTTGGCTGCCTCCGCAGCCCGGGCGGCAGCAGCCGCGGGCGTGAAGCCGGCCGCGCTGGTTACGCACCTGAACCCCACGAGAATGATTCCCCATGACCGGACGCTTCCCAAGCCGGCGTTTGAGTTGACCGAGAAAAAGCCTGAGTCGGCGCCTGCGAAGAAGGCACCGGTGAAAACCAGAGTCAGGAAGAGCAAAGGTATGAGCTCGAAGAAAATTTTAGCCAAGGGTTCCGCCTCGGGGACGAAGGTGGTTGCGACGACGACGCATGGAGTCTGGCGCAAACCGGAAACACAAAAGCCTGCCCCATCCGCCTCGTCGGCGGCCGTGCATGCATCGACTCCGAAACCCCCGATTCCGAAACCGAGTCCGGCGATTTCTAAACCGCAAACGAACACAAGTTCCGATTGATTGAAGTCTTGATCAAGAACGAGGGATACACAAGCAATGGGGAACCAGCAGGGAAGTTTTCTTACCGCGATTGACGTAGGCAGCGCGAAGACTTGCGCGTTGATGGCGGAGTTCACCGAAAGCGGTCTGCGCTATCGCGGGCACGGAGTGGCTGAATCGCGCGGCTCGCGCAAAGGCGTGATCGTCGAACTCGACAAAGCGATTGTGGCGATTCAGAAAGCCGTCGAAGCCGCGGAAGACATCGCGGGCGCTGCCGTGGAACAAGCCATCGTTGGCATCGGCGGAGTTCACGTGCGCGGCATCAATAGTCACGGCGGCATCAGCCTGGGCACGCGTCCACGGGAAATTGGAAGAGACGAAATCAAGCAGGCGGTCGACCGGGCCCGCGCCATTCCGCTGCCCAACGATCGCGAGATTCTGCATCTGCTGCCACAGGAATTTATTCTCGACGATCAGGCCGGAGTGCACGATCCCCTGGGCATGATGGCGGCCCGCCTGGAAGTTCGCGTGCACATGGTAACGGCGGCGACCAGCGCCACCCAGAACGTGATCACGGCGGTCAACCGCGCCGGAGTGCATGTCGATGACACGGTGTTCGAGCCTTTGGCCGCGGCCGATTCCGTGCTGCGCAACGATGAACGTGAAATGGGAGTATGCCTGGCCGATGTCGGCGCCGGCTCGACGGAACTCGTCGTGTTCCAACAGGGAGCGGTCATTCACACCGCCGTGATTCCAGTGGGCGGTGATCATTTCACCAGTGACTTGTCGGTGGGCCTGTGTACGCCACTGGCCGAGGCGGAAAAAATCAAAAAGATTTACGGCAACGCCATCGTGACTCTCATTCCCGAAGGTAATGAAGTTGAGGTTCCGTCCGTCGGCGACCGCCCATCGCGGCTTTTGCCGCAGCGACTGGTTGCTGAAATCCTGGAGCCGAGAGCGCGCGAGCTCTTCGAAATGATGCGCGAGGCTCTGCGCCAGAGCGCCATGTTTGACGTCTGCCTGGCCGGCGTTGTGCTCACCGGAGGAGCGTCACGGCTGCCCGGAATCTTCGACGTGGCAGAGTCGGTGCTGCGGCGGTCGGTGCGCCTTTCCTGGCCGGCCCCGCTCGCCAGGATGCCATCGACTTTGTCCGAGCCCGAGTTCGCAACGGTCTTGGGCATGGTGAACTACGGTCAGCGCGCCCGCATCGCGCGCGGCCTGCAGGAAGATCGGTGGGGATCGAGATTGAAAGCGTTGTTGGTCGGCAAGGGAGCGTAAGGCGGTGGTTCGTGATGAGTGGCTAGTAAGCAGCAAAGGTGCAGGACGGTTTTACTAACCACTAGCTGCCCATCACGATCACTGGATTGCAGAATTCAAATCAGGGAGTGGAGAAAATGAAAAACGATTCAGGCATTCGCATCAGCTTCAACGAAGAAGCCCGCAACGACGCCAAGATTAAGGTTATCGGCGTAGGCGGTGGCGGCGGAAACGCAGTCAACCGGATGATGGACGCCGGTGTGGAGGGCATCGAGTTCATCGTTGCCAACACCGACCTGCAGGCGCTGCGCATGTCGCACGCTCCCGTCAAACTGCAACTCGGGGTAAAGCTGACCAATGGCCTGGGCGCGGGCGCCAATCCCGAGGTCGGCCGCAAAGCGGCGCTCGAAGATTCCGACAAAATTATCGAAGCCCTCGAAGGCGCCGACATGGTCTTTGTCACCACCGGCCTCGGGGGCGGCACCGGCACCGGGGCCGCTCCCATCATCGCGTCGCTGGCGTGCGAAATGGGCGCGCTCACGGTTGCGGTGGTCACCAAACCATTTTCGTTTGAGGGGAAACGCCGCATGCAGCAGGCCGAGCGCGGCATCGCCGAACTGATGGAATCTGTGGACACCACGATCGTCATCCCCAACGAAAAACTGCTCGCCGTCGCCGAAGACGCCGGCTTCTTCGAATCCTTCCGCATCGCCGACGACATTCTTCGTCAGGGCGTGCAGGGAATCTCCGACATCATCACCATCCCCGGCATCATCAACCGCGATTTCGCCGACGTGAAAACCATCATGGCCCGCATGGGTTACGCGGTCATGGGCACGGCCTCCGCGAGCGGCTCCAAACGCACCATCGAAGCCGCGCAAAAGGCCATTGCATCCCCACTGCTTGAGGCCGGGGCGATCGATGGCGCGCGCGGCATCCTGATCAACATCACCGGCTCTGCGTCGCTCAAACTGGCTGAAGTGCAACAAGCGTGCTCGATCATCCAGGGTGCCGCGCACGAAGATGCCAACATCATCTTTGGCGCCGTATTGGATGAGAAGATGAAAGACTCGGTGAAGATCACCGTCATCGCCACCGGCTTCCGCGAGGCTCCGTCCGCCAGGCCGCGTCCGCAGGAAACTCGCGCGTCCTTTGCGGCCGCGCATGAAGAGGCGATGGAATTTCCCGAAGAACGGGAATCGCACGATCCCCGGCTGGACCCCACGCCCAAGCACATCATGGAGAGGGCCGGGTCCGACAGCGGCGTGACCGGCGACCACGCCTACACGCAAAACGCAGCGCCCGCGCCGTTTCACGCTTCCGATCCACTGGCGGGCGAGGTGATTTCGCTCGACGGCATGCGCGACAACCTGCGCGGGGCCATGGTGAACAACTTCGAGCAGGACGATCTCGACGTACCCGCATTTTTGCGCAAGCGCAACGAAGTGATGTAGAGCGCATTCGCGGCGGAAAAGTCTTGACCGACTGTGCGGAGCAGCCATGCTCTCTCTGTTTTCCAGAGCGATGGACTACCGGGTCGAAAGTCAATTTCGCCAGGGTCCGAGCGGAGCTTTAGTTTTTCTGCCGCTCGGTCCACAAAAAAAAATGGTTACTTCGTGGACGCGAAGCCGGGAGGAAGACCGGAGGAGGAAACGATCAGATCGTTCCGCAAGATGCAGCCGAGTGCTTCTGCGCTGATAAAACCGCTGATATTCCCAAGCGTTTACCGTCTTGGTTTCGAGATGACATGCTGCAGAATTCCTCTGCGCAGCAAACTAGAAATCGTTGCCGGAGCTTCTTCCGTTTTTTTATCCCGCGAAAATGATTCAAAAGCGCCAAAACAGCCAGAAGCAGAAGAAGCACCGTGCTGGGAAAGAGGTTCAGGCGCCCTCGAGTTACTTGCAGGGTGAAGTCACGATGAACTGGGGTCATTTTCACGGCAGAATCAGTCATGGCGACGGGAGAAAAGTCATGCACATTGGGGAAGTATCTTTGCAGTAACTAGGTAATGCGTTACTGAAGGGGTTGGAACAGGGGTAATCGATGCCTATGTCATTGTTCCGTAATGGGTTAAGTCAATACCCATATTGGTTTGTGAGACAAACTTTTTCATTGCCAGCCATGTCTAAGTCTCGTAATATCAGCAAAGTCGAGTCGGTTCGGCGGGTTACTGCCGATTGGAACAGTTCGTGCACTGAAGTTGTGCAGCACTCGGGGAGCGAAATCAATCCGATGTTTACTGGAAAGAGCCTTCTTCGTCTATTACTGGCCCTCGGTGCCTGTCTGCCTCTGGCGGGGATGAGCTGGGCGGCGCACATCAACACCAGCACCAGCGCGCACCCTCAGACCAAGTCAAAAACGCCGCCCCGGAAGATTAGCGAGACCCAGCGCACCCGGCGCCGTATGCGCCATTTGGCGCGCAGCCGCAGCGCGAACCTCACTCATGTTTCGGTGAGCACGCGCCGCCGGCGCTCTTACGAGCGCTTCTATATGAGTTCGTTCGCCGAAGGCATTGCTGCCGGTGACCTTACGGCCGGCGAAGATCCAGTAGTACGTCAGGCTGCCATCGACGCGCTAGGCAACATGAACGGCACCGTCGTCGCCATCGAGCCGACCAGCGGACGTGTCTTGGCCATGGTGAACCAAAAGTTGGCTCTTTCGAGTGGAGCCCAGCCCTGCTCCACCATAAAACTTTCCGTCGCTCTTGCGGCGCTGAGCGAAGGCCTGGTTTCGAAGGAAACCGAAGTGGCTCTGGGCGGCCGCAGCCGTATGAATTTGACCATGGCGATCGCGCATTCCAACAACGCTTATTTCGAGGCGCTCGGACGCAAGCTTGGTTTTGAAAAAGTCGCCTACTATGCTCACGAATATGGGCTTGGCGAACTCGCAGGGTACGACATCCCGGGCGAACAATTGGGCAGCTATCCTGATGAAGCGATTCCCGAAAAGCTGGGCGGCGTAGGCAAGATGTGCTCGTTCGGTGAAGGCGTCTCCATGACGCCCCTGCAGCTGGGTGCGATGGTTTCGGCGATTGCCAACGGCGGCACGCTCTATTATTTGCAGCATCCCACGACTCCCGACGAAGTGGCGAGCTTTCAGCCGCGCATCAAGCGCCAGCTCGACATCGCTCCCATCATCCCCGACCTCTCCGATGGTATGGCAGGAGCGGTCCAGTACGGTACTGCCCGCAGCCTGCGCCTCAATTTCAACGAAGAAGAAATCCTTGGGAAGACGGGAACCTGTTCGCACGCCGGAACGCGCTTCGGATGGTTCGCTTCTTATGCCAATACCAGCGTTGGGCGCGTGGTGGTCGTAGTCTTCCTGCAGGGCGGACGTCCCACCTTTGGTCCCAAGGCCGCAGAAATCGCGGGACGTATGTATCGCAATATGTACGACCACAATTTCTTCATTGCCACCCACGGTTTTCCATCCAATGCGGCTGCAGCGAAGACGGTCATCACAACTCCGTAAACTATTTCGCTGGACGCCGATACCGGGGGGGCGACTAAGGGAAATGCACGTGCCCGCGAGGGGTGGGGGCGAGGACGCACCCCGGGACAGCCGCCCGAGATACGGCGCTACAAAGCCAAGCGCCCAGCCTCAAGGCTGGGCGTGATCGCTATACCGTGATCCTTGACCTCGAAAGCATAACGCTCAGCTTCGTTGCCCGCGTCCCTTGCTCTCGTCACTGGCGATAACACCGTCTTTAATGTGAATCACACGGTGGGCGTACTCCGCGATATCGCCCTCATGCGTAACCAGAATGATGGTATTGCCCTCTGCGTGCAAACGATCAAACAGCGCCATGATTTCCACGCCAGTTTGTGAATCCAGATTGCCCGTGGGCTCGTCCGCCAGAATAATCGACGGGTTGTTCACCAGCGCGCGCGCAATGGCGACGCGCTGCCTCTGGCCGCCGGAGAGCTCGTTCGGCTTGTGGCTCATGCGGGCTTCCATGCCTACCGCTGCGAGCGAATTCTTGGCACGCTCCATCCGTTCGTCGGTCGGAATGCCGGCATAGATTAGCGGCAGTTCCACGTTATGCAGCGCCGTGGCTCGAGCCAGCAGGTTGAAGGTCTGGAAAACGAATCCGATTTCCTTGTTGCGGATGCGCGCCAGTTCGTCGTCGTCCAATTCGCTGACCAGTTGGCTATTCAGCCAATACTTTCCCTGCGACGGGGTATCCAGGCAGCCAATCAGATTCATCAATGTCGACTTGCCCGAACCCGACGGTCCCATGATGGCGACGTATTCGTTGCGTTGAATGCGCAGATTCACTCCGCGCAGAGCGTGCACCTGCTGCTCCGATCCCATATCGTAGGTCTTCCAGAGATCCTCGGCCGCGATCATGCACGATTCCGGCGGCGCGAGGTTCGCGGTGTTAGGCATACTGTTGGGCATGATAACGACTTCAGCGGTTGCCATGTTTTTCTCCTGGTCCGGTGCCACTGACCTCTCCCGATCGTTGGATTCACTACATTTCTGTTCGCAGGCTCCGTTTTCCGAGACTCCCTGGTTCTAACTGGGTTGTTCTACCTCTCCCTGTTCCAAATCGTCGGTTCGAGACCTCGGCTGGCTTTTCCTTTGGACGTACCAGTCCGGCTAAGGTTATGACTCTGCGTCTTCTTTCTTAGGAACCGAATTATCGACTTTGACGCTGCTGCCGGGACGCAAGGTCCGCAAAACCTTGTAACTCCCTGTAATCACCTCGTCGCCGTCCTTCAACCCCTGGAGCACTTCGATCTCGGTGGTTCCGGTAATTCCGGTGGCCACCGGAACAAATACCGCCTTCTTGTTCCGGATGACAAAAACCCCCTGCAAGTCATCCTCTTTCCTTCCCTTGGATGCAGCCTCCTGCGCCACCGGTGCCGCCGCATGTACCGAGCCTGGCGGATTATTCTGCTGATCGATCTGCGTCTTGCTCCGCAAAGTCAACGCCTGGATCGGAAGCGCCAGCGCACTCGTGCGGGTTGCAGTCGTAATCTTGGCGGTGGTGGAAAGCCCGGGACGCAAGTCCAGCGGCGCATCCTTCACGTTCACCACTACTTTGAAGTCCTTAGCCTCTTCGCTGGCGGTCGCCTGCTGCGACGTGGAAACCCCGCTGGAGCGGACGATCGCGTTATCTCCAATCTCAGAAACCGTGCCGTGAAAGATCTTTTTCGGAATAGCGTCAATCGTTACCTCGGCGGACTGACCCAGACGCACGTTCACAATATCGGTTTCATCCACCATCACTTCGGCGGTGATGATCGACATATCCGCAATCGTCATCAGCGTGCTGCCGGGTGCATTCTGGATGCCCATCACTACGGTCTCGCCCTCGCGCACCGGCAGGTTTGTGACCACGCCATCGAAGGGCGCGTTGTAGCTGGTCTTCTGTAGCACATCGGTGACCCGAGTCAAGTTCGCGCGGTTCTGAGTCACGTGCTTATTGGCAGAGTCGGTCTGCGCCTGGGCTTGGGCCACGCGAGCCTGCGCCTGCGCCAACCCAAAGTCGGCGGTCGCCCAGGCATTTTTCCGGCTATCGAAATCGGACTTCGAAATCAGTCCGTCCTTGTACAGGTTCTGCGTGCGTTCCCAGTCCAGCTTGTTGCGGTCATAGTCTGCCTG
Source organism: Candidatus Sulfotelmatobacter sp. (assembly GCA_036514015.1). Taxonomy (GTDB): domain Bacteria; phylum Acidobacteriota; class Terriglobia; order Terriglobales; family Acidobacteriaceae; genus Sulfotelmatobacter. Next base: position 13,828 of record DATBYA010000161.1, on the reverse strand, counting down.
GGCGCGCTGCATATCGGCTTGCGAGGTCTTCACTGCGGCATCCGCCGCCAGCGCATCGGTCTGCGCCGCCTGCAGCGAGGCTTCGTTGGCATTCACATCCGCCGAGGACTGAACGTTTTCCAGTTGCGCCAACAATTCACCCTTCTTTACGTGATCGCCCTCCCTTACATAGAGGTGGGTGATCTTGCCCATGGCGTTTGCGCCGACGTTGACGTAAGTCTTCGGTTTGATCTCACCCGAAGCGCTTACGATCGTTGCCAAGTCTTGCCGCTCCACTTTTCCGGTTTGTACCGTGGTTACGTTCTTGCTGCTCTGATGAACGGTAAAACCGACGATAATTGCGAGCAAAAGCGCAATGCCGGCGCCAATTGCAATTTTTTTCCAAGCTTTCATGGCTCCTGCCACCCTCCAAATGATTCATCTCCCACAGAAGGCCAACTCCTGCCGCCAATTTTCTAAAGCAAGTTGGCCCGCGCCGCTCGGGTAGGGTGACGGACACACACCATCTATTACGATCCTGGCACCGAGAAAGTTCCCGATCAGGAGTGGAAAGAGAAGAAGTGTCCGAGACCCGTTGCGCGTGGGAAGTAGCTACCGCCCCCGGAACGTTGATTATAGCCCTGCCTCCCTTTTGGCCGCCAGAGATTTGCACCACCTCGGGCAACTCCAGACGACACCCCCAGCTTCTAAAAACTCGGTTGCGGTGTGTTTTGATGGATTCTCGGGGCGCGACTTAACCTTGCTTTCACACGACGAACAAGCCTAAAATGGGCAGACGAGTTGTCTTGGCAGGAGTCCCTCTCATGTTCCGGGTCGGTTCATATCAAACTGTCCTCCGAATTCTGTTCGTATCTGCGAGTGTGATGGTGGTTGGCGCTGTGGCTCAGGACCAGGCTCTGCAGAAGCCCGCCGACAAGCCCGCTAACGACACTGCCAGCGCCGCGCAAGCACAGCCTGTCCCAGCACAGGAGCAGCCTGCCGCCGCGCCGGCGAAGCCTGACGGCGCAGATCCCCTCAAGCGTCCTACCAACGAAAAACAAAAGAAGAAGAACGAGCGGGCCCTCAAGCAGGAATTGAGCCGTCCTTATAAAAAGTGGCTGGAAGAGGACGTAGTCTGGATCATCACCGACGAAGAGCGGGCGGCGTTCAAGCAGCTTTCGAACGACGAAGAACGCGATAATTTTATTGAGAACTTCTGGCAGCGCCGCGATCCCACTCCCGACACCGAAGAAAACGAATATAAGGAAGAGCATTACCAGCGCATTGCCTACGCCAATGAACATTTCGCGGCCGGGGTTCCGGGCTGGAAGACCGATCGCGGACGTATGTACATCGTTTTTGGCAAACCCGATGAGATCGATTCTCATCCCTCCGGTGGAAGCTACGAGCGTCCTATGGAAGAGGGCGGTGGCGAGACTTCGACCTATCCTTTTGAAGACTGGCGCTATCGCTACATTGACGGTATCGGTCAGGAAGTCATCATGGAGTTTGTTGACACCTGCATGTGCGGCGAATATCACATGACTCTGGATCGTTCCGAAAAAGATGCGCTGCTCATGACTCCGAACGCGGGCTTGACTCTCTACGAGCAGATGGGAATGTCGTCGAAAGCGCAGCGCTTCTCCGGCGGCGGAATGGAACGCCTGGGCCTCGGACCGGACAGCTCCACTCAGCAGGCCAAAGAGTTTGATCGTCTGGACCAGTACGCCAAACTACAGGCGGCTCCGAAGGTGAAGTTCGCGGATCTCGAAGAAGAAGTGAACTCCAAGATGATCCTCAATCCCATGCCGTTCGATGTGCGCGCCGACTTCGTCAAGGTCACCAGCGACACCGTGCTGGTGCCGATCGCAATCCAGATGAAGAATCGCGACATCACGTTTGTCAACAAAGACGGCATTCAGCGCGGCACGGTGAACATCTTCGCTCGCTTGACCACGCTGACCGGCAAAGTTATCCAAACCTTTGAAGACACCGTGCAAGTAGACGTGCCCGCTGAGCTTTTGCCGCGTACGGCGGAGAACTCCGAACTTTACACAAAAGCATTGCCGCTGCGTCCAGGCCTGTACAAACTCTATGTCGCTGTGAAAGACGTGAATGGGGACCGCAAAGGGATTTGGAGCCGCAGTATCAAGGTTCCCGAATTCTCCGATGACAAGCTCTCCACTTCAAGCCTGGTGGTGGCCGACGTGATGGAACCGGTTCCTACCAAGGATATCGGCACTGGCAACTTCGTGATTGGCACAACCAAGGTGCGGCCTCGCGTGGCTGCGGCGGACGGCAAGCCGGCTCTGTTCAAAAGAGACAAAGATCAGAAGCTGAATTTCTGGATGCAGGTCTATAATCTCGGGGTGGACGAGAAGACGCACAAGCCTTCCGCCACTTTTGAATACGACATCACCAACCTGGCAACCAATAAACAGGTGGTCCAGAAGACCGAAACTACCGATACCATGGGCAACATCGGCGAACAGGTAACGCTGCAGAAATCGATCAAGGCTGACAACCTGCAGCCTGGCACTTACAAGATCGAAATCAGGGTTAACGATAATGTCTCGAAGCAGACGATTAATCCGTCGGCTTTGTTTGCCGTAGAGTAAAGAGCAAAGAGCAAAGAGTAAAGAGCAACGAGCAACGAGCAAATTAAGAAATAAGGGCTCAGAAGTAGCGACTAACTCCCTGCGGTTCACCCCCGAGGAGTGGGGCGGAGTGAGACTGCGTAACCTGAAACGGCATCACCTGAATCCGCGGAGGCTGGGAACCTGGGCGATCCTGTTGGGATTGTCTCTTCCTGTTTGGGCTGCCGAGCAGCCCGGAGCCATCTCGGGGTACGTCCGCAATAACTCGGGCACTCCTCAAATGGGCGCGGTGGTGCAGATTCTCGGCGCGGCCAATCGTACCCTCACCGTGTTCACCGACGGAGCGGGATACTATACGGCTACCGGCTTGTTGCCGGGCTTCTATTCCCTCAAAGTTACGGCGCCTTCCTTCCTTCCTTCCTTGCGCGAAAAGGTCGGACTTCGGCCTGGCGCCAGCCTCAACGTGAACGTCACCTTGAGTACGCTGTTGGGCGTTATGCAACTCGGTCCCATCCGTCCTGTTCCCGATGAAGATGACTGGAAGTGGACGTTGCGTTCGGTCGCGAACCGACCCATTTTGCGCGTCTTTGACGATCCCATTTCCGATGGCACTACGGAAGCGGCTGAGAAGCAAAGCCACGAGTTAAGTGGAACTCTCTCCTTCCTCGCCGGCTCCGCCGCCGGGGGTTACGGTTCCGGATCGGACGTGAGCACCGGCTTTACGCTGGAGCGCTCGATCTTTTCCGACGGGCACCTCTCCTTCAGCGGAGACATTGGCTATGGCAGCACGATTCCGGCAGGGGCGCTGCGCACCACTTATTCGAGTAAGCAGGACGATGGTTCCACGCCCACGCTGGGTCTCACGGTGCGCCGTTTTTCTCCTTCCGATCCCGCCCTGCACAATGCGGCGCTGCAGGCGCTGGCTCTTTCCGCTGGCGACGACTTCACCATCGCCGATGTTCTGGAATTAAAATTCGGCAGCGAGCTTCAGACGATCCAGTTTCTGGGCCACGCCACCGCCTTTCGTCCCTACGGTGCGGCTGATCTTCATCTTTCCCCCAACACCGTTCTCGCGTACGATTATTCAACATCCCGCCCGGACCTGCGCACCGAGAAAGGCTTTGATTCAGCCCCGGCCGATCTCAGCGAATCGAATCCGCGAGTCAGCCTGCTCAACTTCACTCCCCAGATGGAGAGCGCTCATCATAACGAAGTGAGTCTTTCGCGGCGTATCGGCAAAAATAAGCTTCAGGTCGCCGCCTATTCCGATCACGTAGTCGATCCCGCCCTCCTGGGCACCGGCATCGCGAGCGCCGCGGGCGGATTCCTCTTGCCCGATGTCCCTTCCGGCACTTTTACCTATGCCGGCAAGAACCTTGATACCGATGGCCTCCGCTTCGTGCTGCAGCACAAGTTCTCTGACGATCTTTCGGCCATCGTCGACTACGCTGTCGGCGGCGTGGTGAATCTCTCCCAGCCTGATGTGTCTTTGCAGCAGGCGCAGCAATATCTCACCACTCAGCGCCGTCATGCCGTAGCCGCCAAATTAAGCGGAACCATGTCGCATACTCACACTCGCTGGATCGCTTCCTACCGCTGGGTGAATGGCCCGGCTCTCACTCCGGTCGACATGTTCAACGCCTCCCTCGGACAAAGCGATCCTTTCCTGAACATCTTCATCCGCCAACCGATCCCCAGCCTGGGTGGCCACATGGAAGCCATCATCGATGTCCGCAACCTGTTGGCCCAGGGCTACGTCCCGGTCCTCGCCCAAGACGGCCAGACCGTCTATCTAGTGCAAGCCGCGCGCTCGGTTCGCGGCGGCGTTTCCTTCACTTTCTAATCCTCATCCCCCCATAACCCGTCCGAGTAAACTCGTCCCCACGAAGTCCTAAGAACGTTTTTGTAAGACATTTGTATTCAAAGTTTTACGTGAACCTATCCAAAAAATCGATGCCTCGGCTTCGATGACGAAGCCGCTCTCCGGACAATTCATACTATTTTCCATATTTCAATACAGGAAAGTCCGTATTCGTGTATCTCCATGTCGCGCACGGTCTTGCAAGTTATTGAAATACATATAGTTACACAAGGTGGCATTTGGCTGAAAAAGTGCCCTTTCACCTCTATACCGGTAGTTCAACTTGGGGCGGCCATTCAGCCCCAACATCGACTTCCCATCGAGGACGACCATGGAGACGCATATGCGACGTTGGTTTGGTCTTATTCTTGCAGCCGCATTGGTTGCGGTTAGCGCGTACGGGCAGACGTTTCGAGGCTCGATTAACGGCACGGTAACTGACCCGTCCGGAGCCGTCGTGGCCGGGGCCAACGTGAAAGCCACCGAGAATGCCACAGCGGAGGTTCACGAAGCGACCACTACGAGCGACGGCCAGTTCTCCTTCCAAGATCTGAACCTCAGCACCTACACCATCACCATCACAGCGGCCGGCTTCAGCCCGGTCACGGTGGAAAAAATCGAAGTTACAGCTGGCGGCGCCTACACCCTGCCGGTCAAGCTGAAGGTCGGATCTGCCGGGACCTCCGTCGAAGTCTCGGCGGCGGCTTTGTCTCTCGACACCACGACCGCTGCGCAGGACAACACTCTTACCACTGAAGCGGTTGAGGACGTGCCCATGAACGGGCGCGATTTCACGCAATTCGCCGCAGTCCAGCCGGGCTACGGTGGATACTCGGTGGGTGGCTTCGGTTCGCTCAATGGCACTCGCGCCAACCAGATGAACTGGCAGATCGACGGCGTCGACAATAACGATTTCTGGCACAACATTCCGGCCGTGAACCAGGGTGGCGTCTCTGGCATCGCCGGCGTCATCATGCCGCTCGATGCCATCGATGAATTCGGCGCCCAAACCCAGTCCTCCGCCGAAGGCGGACGCAACGCCGGCGGCATTGTCAACGTTGTCCTGAGGTCGGGCAGCAACGATCTTCACGGCAGCGCCTATTACTTCAACCGCAACACTGCTCTGGGCGCGGCCACTCCGTTCTTCAACCCCAGCACACTGCCGGCGGGTGTTTCCCACGCCAAGCCTCCGCTGCGGAATGAGAATTATGGTTTCTCCTTAGGCGGTCCCATTTTCAAGGACAAGACGTTCTGGTTCCTTTCGTTTGAGAGGCAGAAATACACGATCGGTCTTTCGGGACTCAATACTGAACCTTCTCAGGCCTACCAAAATGACGCGCTGGCATTGCTCGCCGCCAACGGCATACCTGAGAGCCCGATCTCGCAGCAGATGGCGGCGAACTTCTGGCCCAGCTACATCAACAATCTGCCGGCGCAGCCTAGTAATTATTTCGCGACTAACCCTTCCACGGGCTACAGCTACAACGGCGTGATCAAACTCGACCACAACTTCAACGAGAAAGAACATTTGTCTGCCCGTTGGTTCGGGGGGCAGGGCAGTCAGACTGCGCCGCTCGGTGGAAGCGCGGCTCTTGCCACCGCGAGTTCCAATCTGTCGTACTACTTTGAAAAGGCGCCCATCCATGTCTACAACTATGCCATCACGCTGAATTCGGTCATCACGTCCCGCATGACCAACCAGCTTTTGTTTGGCGTGAATTACTTCAACCAAGTTTTTAACGATGCCAACCACAGCTTCGATACCTCAGCTTACGGCCTTGATTTGAGCCCCGATGCCCTGATCAATGGTCAGCCGATTCTGGGTGCGCCCAACATCGTCATCAACGGCTTTGAGCAGGTCGGAATCACGGCGCCGGAGGGCCGTAACGACATCACCGGCATGCTGGCGGACATCGTTTCCTACAACGTCGGCAAGCACCAGTTCCGCTTTGGCGGCGAATTCCGCCAGGGGCACGTGGACGAGTTTTATTTCCGCAAATCCCTCGGCAAGTTTGTCTTTGACGGCTCGCAGGGTCCATGGGCCGGTTATTGCACGGCAAATCCAACGGCCACGGGGTGCACCAACGGGTTGGGCGCCCCGGATCCGAACATCTTCGCTCTCGCCGACTTTCTGGCGGGAGACATTCAGTCCGGTGGCATTGCCGTGGGCGATGCGGAAAGAAAAGTCGTGGTCAACGGCGTCGATTTCTTTGGCCAGGATGCCTGGCAGATCACGCGAAGATTCAACCTCAACTGGGGCCTGCGCTGGGATTATTTCGGTCCGCTGCACAACCGAACCAAGGACCTCGCCGTGTTTAATGTCGCCGCGGGTGCCGTCCAGATCCAGGGGAACGGGATCAACAGCATCTTCCCTCCTGACAAGAACAACTTCGCCCCGCGGCTGGGTTTCGCCTATCAGCCGACCAGCCGCGAAGACTTGGTCGTACGCGGTGGTATCGGTGTTTTTTATGACCAGATCAACATGAATCCCTTCCTGGACTTCCGTCCGCCGAACAACGCTGACGGGCTTGAGGACAATCCGGCTGGCCCGCACGCGGTTTCGACCTACAGTTTGACAGACACACAATGGCAGCCGGGGGTGGCTTTGTTCCCGGGTGTGTCTACTTGCACAACCGGCAACGTCGCTACCGACCCCAACTGCGGTACTTCCATCTATGACGTTTTTTCGGTGAACCAGAATTTCCGCACCCCGTATTTCTTCAATTACAACCTGAACGTCCAGAAGAGCTTTGGCAATGGGATGGCAGTGTGGCAGGTGGGTTATGTAGGCAGCGAAGGCCGCAAGCTCTCGATCATGCTGAACATTAATCAGTTCGGCCAACTCACCCCGCAGTTCCCCAACTTCGGCGGCGTCAACCAACTTAACAGCATCGGTACTTCCAACTACAACTCACTGCAGAGCACATTGCGCCTGAGAGCCTGGCACGGGCTCACGACCACGTTCGGCTATACCTGGGCGCACGAACTGGACGAGATCTCCGCCTATCGTGGCGCTCTGCCCTACGACAGCACGGATCTAAAAGCCGAATACGGTAACGGCGACTTCGATACCCGGCAAAATCTGTCGGCCACTCTTACCTGGGACATCCCCGGTTCGGAGCACGGACCGAAGTGGCTCTCCCACGGCTGGTCGATCAATAGTCTGATGACCTTCCACGGCGGCCAGCCGATTGATGAGGTCCGCACGGGATATGACATTATCGGCGACCCATTCGCCGGCGTGTCCCACAGCTTTCAGAAAACGGCCAGCTTCACCGGCGTGACCTGGATCAATCCGGCGGCCTTCTGTCTGCCTGTGGCGGATGGTGGTACACCCGGCAGCTGTTCCGGACCGAACGTTTTTGGCGGCGACCTGCGGCGCAATCAGATTTACGGTCCCGGCTTCTCTGACGTGGATATGTCCGTGTTCAAGAACATTCCGATTACGGAACGCGTCCACGCCCAGTTCCGCGCTGAGTTCTTTAACCTCTTCAACCGCATCAACCTGGCTTCAGGTGTAGGCGCCACCAGCCCCGGCAATGGCGCCATCACCGACACCATCGGCGATTTCAACGGCGCCCCCGGCATCGGCCCCGGTGAAGCCTTCAACATGCAACTCGGTCTGAAGATCCTCTTCTAACCGCCTTCGGATAATCGGCCCCTGCGGCGCTGCAGCAGGGGCTTTTGTCTGTGTGCCGACCCTTGTTCGTTCGCTGCCTTCTAAAGCTAAGGATGTGTCGACTATTCGGCATTCGGCATCCTTACATCAGTTAACCCCTTTGTTTTCAAACCTTCGCTGTTCTAAAAGAACAGTACTCCGGCATCCGACTTACGTCTTTCGTCACCTCCTCGCCCGGTTACGTCGATGTTACGCTTTTCTTCGTAATCTCCTCCCCCACAAAGCTCTGTTCCGGAGATCTTCATGCGCCGCATCGCTGCCTTGAAAATTCGCACTTTTCTTATGCAAGCCCATGCCACGAAAACTGTCGCTGCTTTGTTTCTCACGCTGGGTCTAGCCGCGCCGCTCTATGCGCACCACTTGAAGAAAGGTGAAACCACCGCGCTGCCAGTAACCACCACGTCCGCCAAGGCTCGCGAGCTCTACGAAAAGGGAATGGCCGACTACGAGAATCTTTATCTGGAGCGCTGCAACGACGACTGGCGGGCCGCCGTTAAAGAAGATCCCACCCTCGCCGTCGCCTGGGCCTGGATCGCCTTCAACAGCGGCAATCCGCAGGAAGTGAGTCGCGCCCGCGCCAAAGCCAAAGAGTTCGCGCCCAAGTCGTCGGCTGGTGAGCAGTTGATGGTTGCCTGGATTTCCAAAGTGCAGGAAGGTGACTTCCTCGCCGGCATCTCCGCCATGAACGATATGTTCGAGATGTATCCGCGCGACAAGCACTTGCTGTATCTCGCGGGTAATTGGCTGATGGGCGAAAACGGTACCGATCAGGCAGAGCGCATGATGCAAAAGGCCCTCGCCATCGACAAGAATTTCCCAGCGGCCTTGAACGATCTTGCCTACGTCGATGCCCGCAACCGGAAATTTGCCAGGGCGTTCGCGGCCATGGACCGCTACGTCGCTCTGCTTCCCAAAGAACCCAATCCCCAGGATTCCTATGGAGAGCTGCTGCGCATGGCAGGGAACTTCGAAGGCTCGCTTACCCACTATCGCGCCGCGCTCAAGATCGATCCTGACTTTGTGACCTCACAAGTCGGCCTCGGCGATACCTATGCTTTGATGGGCAATCAGGAACAGGCCCGCATTGAATACGACAAGGCGATCCGCTTTGCCCACAATGAAGCTGACCGTCTCACGTATGGCATGCAGAAGGCCATGACTTATGTGCGCGAAGGCAACATCGCCGAAGCCGATAGGGAATACCTGGTGATTGCGGCAACCGCCCGCGCTAAGGAACAGGGCTTGCAGGAGGCGCAGTCCGTTCGTTGTTTGGCGGAGTATCAGACGGACGACAATGTTGCTTTGAGAAACCTGCGGGCGGCCGAAGACGCACTCCATCGCCAGACAATGATTTCGCCTTCCGACCGCGACGAAGAGATGTCGCGCATTCTCCGCGCTCGCGCCGTGCGAGCCTCCCGCGCGGGCGACCAAACGCTCGCCGAACGAACACTGCAGCAACTTGAGGCACTGGCCAACGGCAGCCGCAACCGCGTCATTCAGAGTTCTTACCATGGCGCGGCCGGGGCGCTGCTGATGGACCAGAAGAAATATCAGGACGCTATCGCGCACCTGGAAGAGGATCAGGACAATCCCTTCACTATGGAACTGTTGGTGCAGGCCTACTACCAGACCGAACAGACCGAGAAACTGCACGAACTGGAAGAGAAGCTTCGCGGCACGAACGTACCCACCATGGAGCAAGCCTTGGTAGTCCCGGCAGCCCGCGCCAGGCGCCCAGTGATTTAACACAGAACCCACAGCGACCGCCGCCTCGGCTGTCAGCGAAGGTGAAGCCGAGCCTCACGCCGGCACGCCGGGAACTTCTCCTCCAATTCGCCGCGTTTGGTGTACAGTATGGGGGCACTTCGCCCGCATGAAGATCGACACCGAGCGCCGCTCCGGAACCAGAATCGCTGCCCGCGTCCCCACGCGGGTACGCACCCCTCAGGGCGCGGATCAGACAGCTCAGACTCGCGATGTCAGCGCCAACGGAGTTTTCCTCTATACCAAGTCCCGCATGGAAAAGGGCGCCGAGGTCGAACTGGTGTTGATTCTTCCTCCCGAACTTACATCCGGCGAGAAGTGCTGGGTGTGCTGCCAGGCGACCATCGTCCGCGTAGAAGAAGAGGGTTCAGAATTTGGGGTGGCGGCCCAGATCCGTCGCATCGACATCCTTCCCGAAGTCGCGATCTGAGCCTGAAGCTGGGCGACGCCGGGGCAGAGCTCGGTCCCGGTCCCGGTTCGGGACGCCCCCGCCGGCCTGAATTTTCAGGAAATACACCGTCGAGCGCAACCTGGAACTCGTGATTGATGAATACATTGGGCTCCCGGAAAAAAAGGCTTCCCATTGCATTGCGCGCCTGCAATAATAGCGGCCCTAGAATTCCTCTGGCCAATTTATCGTTCCGAGGTGGGCCCAGGTATGTTTATCGAAAAACTGGCGGCCGGTGTGGTGCAGGTACAGACACCCATTGGTCCGCGTTATGTGATGCCTTCATTCCTCCAGCGCGTCTATTTGGTGTGGATGTTCCGCAATTTTCCTATTCTCCCTCACGCAGTGCTCAACGGGCGACAGCAACGCATGATCGATCGAATGTGCAGCGAGCAACGTTTCGCCTCCATGGCATATTCTGACGGCATGGATGAGGCACCGGTGATCGGCACGATCGAGCGCCGTCCTCCAATCGCAGCGGACCCGCTACCCGTGCGGCGCGCGGCTACGGGCGACTCGAGGAACCTGGCTGGGGAAGTTCGCCAGCGTTCTTAGCTGCGTGGGCCGAGTCTCGCGGCCCTAAGAATCAGGCCGAAGAAGAAAGAGTGCGATTCAAAAGACGCCGCACTCGCGCCCGCCGCCTCTCGACGCTCAGAATATTGGTGGTTAATGGGAAGCGATTGACGTCGCAGCCACCGGTCCTGCGGTTTTTCTCTCGCCCACTACACTCTCAATAACTTGCAGCAAAGTGCCGGAATCGTTCTCTAAGAGCGCATCTAATTTTGTAAAGTAGGTTGCCGCGCCTTCCTTTTTGAGCTTCTCTTCGTTTTGTTGACCAAGGCCCGAGAGCACGATGACAGAAATGTCGGCGGTTTGGGGATCGTTTTTCAAAGCGCGAAGACCCCCCAGCCGTCGAGCTTTGGCAGCATCATGTCAAGTAAGACGATGAGGTTGGGAATGCGTTCTCGTGCCATCAGCAAGGCGGCTTCTCCGTCCACCACGCTCGACTACGTCGTAGCCAGCTTTCACCAGTGCTCGTTCGCTTGCGAGCCGCAGAAATCGACTGTCTCTACCAGCAGGATCATCATTTGCAAGAAGTCTACCCTCACATCCGACGTGCACGGCCAATGCCGACTCTTCGATGCGGGCTGTGGTTAAAGCGCCGTTTTTGCGGCGCATTCTCGACGAAGTCAGGCGGCCCAACCCTATTTTCTTGCATGGATCGCAGAGGCGTGTCGATGTGCGGGAAAATCGCGGTAAACAGCGAGCGCTTCACACGAAGCGGCGTCCGAAGTACAACGGCTTCCAATTCGGAAAAGCTGCCGCCGGGTAGCTCACAGCCGATAGCCCGAAGAACGGCGGCTAAAGCCTCGGTAGTCGCCAGGGCGAAGGTCCCTAACGTCCTTTTGTGCAACCCATCAGTCCAACCGTTAACCTTGATCGCTAAGGTGCGGGCACCCAAAGCGCCGGCAGGCGAGCTCGAAAAGCGCAGGCTGCGGAACGTACTATAGACTGGGGGTTGAGAGTATTTTCTAGGTAGCGGGCTGCGCCATTGCGTGGTTTGAAATCGGCTTAATGGGCATGCCAAGGCTGCGTGTCACGCGGGGACATGGATCTGGGACCTCCATGTACCGCGACGGCGTGTTCGTTCATCGCCCTGGCAGCCTGGGTGCGGCAGCTGCCGTTCTGGGCGCTGAACTCCCGCGTAGTAACCGAGTGCTTGCAAAGTACACATTTAAATCTGCTAAGTCCGTTCATCATTTTGATGGTGTAATGTCTCATAACTTCAAGTGTACCTTTTAACCCTGGTATGCCTCCGAAACTAAAGTTACTGTCTTACTCGTGCTGAGTCATGCCCGTGGGTCATGCCCGTGGGTCATGGGTGCAATGGCGATATTTGTTCGCCGAGATACACCGGCGTGAAGCAACTGAAACTGTATAGAAGTGAACTAGCGTCAAACAGTTACTTACCCATCATAACCCCTGACGGGGCCGCGCTCACTCGCCGTGTAGAGCCGAGTAGACTTTCTTAAGCAGCGAGATTCTGGTGAACGGCTTCGGCAGGAATGCGCGCTCCGATATCAAGCCGCTCTCCAAAGCAACCAGATCGCCGGTGTATCCCGACATGAATAGCGAACGAAGACCAGGGCGGATAACCTTGGCTTGTTCGAATAGGTCAAACCCGCTTAGCCCGAACATGATGAGATCGGTAAGCAATAAATCAATTTCTAGTCCGGACGCTGTCATGATCTCCATGGCCTTCTTCGCATTGCTTGCCTCGACGATTCGGTAACCGGCGCTGCTTAGTAAGCTAGCGGTCACCTTGCGAACAGAGTCATCATCTTCCACCAGCAAAATTGTTTCAGTCCCGGCCAGAACGTCGTCTACTTCGCGGGACTGCACCAGTTCTTCTGCTTTCGCAGCGATTCTCGGAAAATAGATCGAGAACGTCGAGCCCTTCCCAACCTGGCTGTCAACGCAAATACTTCCCTTGCTCTGATTTACGATTCCGCCGACGGTGGGGAGTCCGAGACCGGTTCCTTGCCCAATACCCTTGGTAGTGAAGAAAGGCTCGAAGATTCTCGATTTAGTGCTTTCGTCGATTCCGCAACCGGTGTCGCTTACCGCCAAAACGACGTGTGGTCCAGTCTGAGAACCGGCGTGCTGGGAAACGTAATGCTCGTCCAGTTCCGCATGCCCCGTCGCAATGATGATCGTGCCTCCGCCCGGCATCGCATCTCGCGCATTCACCACGAGATTCATCAGGACTTGTTCAATTTGCCCCGGGTCGGCTTTGATGCATCCAATCGGGTAAGTCGGCCGGAACGAGATTGAAATATTCTCCCCGACCATGCGCAGCAACATGGTCGTTACGTTGCTCACCACGTCATTCAGATCGAGGATTTTGGGGAAAATGATCTGCCGCCGGCTAAAAGCCAGGAGCTGCCGGGTGAGCAAGGCGGCCCGTTCCGACGCTTTCTTGATTTGCACCAAGTACTTTTTCAGCGGACTCTCTGGTGCAACCAGATCGCCCGAGAGATCGCTGTAGCCAATAATCACGCTCAGCATGTTGTTGAAGTCATGGGCCAGTCCCCCGGCCAAGCGCCCCACGGCCTCCATCTTCTGAGCCTGGCGGAACTGCGCTTCCAGGCGCTCGGCCTCGGTGACGTCGCGCATGAAAGCCAGGAGGCAGGGTTGCTCCTCGACCTCGATCTGTTCCCACGACAGATCCGCGTCTCGAATCTCTGCCAACGAGGTCCGGTATTGCATACGGAGGTCGGTCACCGTTCCGCCCTCCCGCAACTGCCGGAGCAGGTCTGCGCGCAGGGACGGGAGGGCCCAGAACTTCAGTTCCGAGGCGGTGTGGCCAACGACATCCTCCCGCGCGTAGCCAGTCATTTTGAAGAATGATTCGTTTGCGTCCAGGTACCGCCCTTCTGCTTCCGTCGAGATGGTGATTGCCAGCGGGCTTTGGCGAAAGGCCTTGCTGAACCGCTCTT
>DATBYA010000160.1:0-71373 GCA_036514015.1 Candidatus Sulfotelmatobacter sp. | reverse complement strand
AAGGTGGCAGGTGTATCCGGTCGCTTGTTCCATGACCTCTGCCGAACTTTCGCGCGCAACGCCGACAACGATGGGGTGAGCCGATCCGTGGCGAAGGACATCATGGGGAGGAAGACCGAGGCAATCTACACCCGTTATCGCATCGTGGCTCAAGGGGAGAAAGTCTCTGCCCTGCTCCGCATGCAGCAGAAGTCCTTCGCGAAACCGGAACAGATTATCGCGATGTCCTCTGCAGCCATCCAGTAGAACACGGACAGTAACCGGACAATTTGAGCAAAAGAAAGGGAGCCTGAAATAGGCTCCCCTTTAACTTGCTTAGTTTCTATGAGTTCTTGGTTGCGGGGGGTGGATTTGAACCACCGACCTTTGGGTTATGAGCCCAACGAGCTACCAGACTGCTCCACCCCGCATCCCGATCATAGCAACCGCGCGGAGCGCCGTCAAACCTTGCGAAACGACCGTCAACGGACCACCGTCGCGCAGTTGGACATTTCCGGAGTGACGTCTTCTTGGTAACCGCCGCAACCTTTCCGCCGCACCCAATCTGTACCATCCCCTCGAAGAGCACGGACATCAAAGCGACATTGTTTGGATTGTACCGAACACCAAGTTCACGAATCTCAGCTAATATTGGTGAAAATAGGAGGGTACCCTTATGGCGAAGAAAGAAGTTCCCACCCGTCAAACCCCAATCAACGCACAGCCCCGCATTCATCAGCGTGCCGGGGAGATTCAAGCTTACGGCACCGTCTCGCACGGCCTGCCGCTCGAACTGGAAGAGCCGGTACGACTTGAAATGACCGAGCAGTTAAATCTCTTGCTCGCCGATACCATGACATTACGCGATCTCTACAAAAAATCACATTGGCAAGTCGCAGGGCCGACGTTCTATCAACTACATTTGCTGTTCGACAAGCATTACGCGGAGCAGGTGGAAATCGTCGACGAGATCGCTGAGCGGATCCAGTTGCTGGGTGGAATTTCGCTGGCCATGGCTGCCGACGTCGCCGAAACCACGCGCATCGAACGACCGCCTCGCGGCAGGGAAGAAGTGCCCGTCCAGATCTCCCGCCTTCTGGACGCTCATCAGATCATTATCGGCCACTGTCGGGAGTTGGCGGGTCGCGCTTCCAAGTTGGGCGACGATGGCACGAATGATTTGGTTGTCAGCGATGTTCTACGCGCCAATGAACTCCAGGTATGGTTCCTGAGCGAGCATCTGGTCGACGCTCCGCTGGTCCATGCCGAGGAGCCGAGCGCGCGAAAAGCTGGCTAGTTTTCTTTGCTGCTCCGTAAAGATGCGGTCCCGAAACCTGGGGCCGCGTCGGTCCGCCGCTTGATTTTTTTCCGGCGCAGGAGATTTGCGCGCCGCACCTCGTAAATCGATATGGCTTCGTTTTGATATTGGTGACTCGAAGTCATAAAGCAATCCGAATCCGGACTATACCATCTGAGTCGGCAGCAAATGAAGATTGCAATCGGCAAGAACGCACTGTAAGCTGTCGTGACTTAGAGTCATTTGTCCGTGCCGGGAATCTCCACCAATCGCGCTGCTCCGCCCCTTTACGAACGCTATGCTCCGTCGCGCCCCCGCTCCGAGGCCAAGCGCAGCCGCATCATCGAGGAGGCTACGCAACATTTTGCCCAGCATGGGTATCATGCGGCGCGGATCGGTGATATCGCCAGCGTGCTGGGTATCGCCAAGGGTTCTATCTTTCAACACTTTGGCAGCAAAGATGGTTTGTTCTTCGAGGTATATAAGCGCGCGGTTCGTTCTTTCGCAAAGTATCTTGAGGCTCCCCCGGAAATTCGCCAAGCCGGATTTTTCGAGGTGCTGCGCTATTGGCTGGTGCGCACCGAACACTTGCTGCACGACGATTGGATTCCTTACCGGATCTCGCTGCTCGGAAACTACGGTACCGATCTCGCTCTGAAGCGCGAAATTAACCGTTTCCTCATCAGCGAAGACCCGTATGGCACGGTGGCATTTGTGCGCTTCGGATTGGAGCGGCGCGAACTGCGCAAGGACATTGACATTGAGATGATCGTCTCGATCGTCGACTGGATGATGGAGCGCTTCCAGGACGCGCTGCTCATGGCGGAACTCGATCCGGGTTTGTTCCGCCGCCAGGGAGAGCCAGTGGAGAAAAAGGAGGCTAGAATTCAGCAGTTCTTGGCAGTGCTACAGCGCGCGATCGGCGAACCGGCGGCAGATCTCGCGCAGGGCGCGCTCACGCAGGCCGGTCGGAATCAGCGGCATTAAGTGTCAGGGAGGGTTCTCGCATTGCGCCAAGGGGATGGCGAATTCGGATGATTCATTGAGAGCATGAACATGCAATCAGTCGAGGAGATTCTGGCCGTCTATAACGACCGGTCCCCGCTGTCGGAAGCCTGGACCATCCCTGCGCCCTGGTATGTCGACCCGCGCATCGCAGAAATGGAGCGGCTCCACGTCTTCGGCAGAAACTGGCAACTCGTCGCTCGCACGGATCAACTGCACCAGCCTGGAGAATTTGTTGCCACGCGGCTTGCAGGAGAACCCGTAGTCGTTGTGCGTGGAAGTGACGGCACGTTGCGGGCCTTCTACAACGTGTGCCGGCACCATGCTGCAGCGGTGGTTACGCATCCTTGCGGTCAGACTGCGATGTTGCAGTGTCCGTATCACGGCTGGAAATACGGTTTGGACGGAGCGCTCAAAGGCATGCCTGAGTTCGAGGGAGTGGAAAACTTTGATCGCGCGCAGAATGGTTTGGTTCCGATCCGCGTCGAGACCTGGGAATGCTTTGTGTTCGTGAACCTCGACCCAGGGGCCACGCTATTGCGGGAATTTCTGGGCGGTCTGGTGAAGCGCGTTGCGCCTCTCGGCATCGGCAAGCTGCACTACTTCGATCGTAGGACCTATGACATTCATTGCAACTGGAAGGTCTACGTCGATAACTACCTCGATGGTGGATATCACGTGCCCCACCTTCACAAGGGATTGAACTCGATGCTCGATTACAAGCAATACACTATCGAGAACGAAGATCGTTACTGTCTGCAGTCGAGCCCGATGGTTCCTTCTGCCGAAGGTACCGCCACTGGATCGACGCGTAAAGGCGATCGCGCCCGCTATTTCTGGCAATATCCCAACTTGATGATCAATTGCTACGAGGGCTACATGGACACAAACTACGTGATTCCCGTGGACGCCGATCACTGCACCGTGATTTTCGATTTCTATTTCAGCGATGTGAGCGATGCGGTTCGCGAGTACAACCGCGAATCGGTAAATGTCGGCCACCGGGTGCAGGAGGAAGATCTAGGCATTTGCGAAGATGTGCAGCGCGGGCTGAAATCGCGGGCCTACGGAGCAGGACGACTCTCGGTACGGCGCGAGGCAGGGGAGCAGTTGTTTCACCAGTTGCTAGCAGCGGATCTGAAAAGGCAGCTGGCGCCAGCCATCGCGGCGGCTGACTAAGTTTTCGGCTCTGCTCGTAGAGTCGCAGCTTGGCTGTCTTTTTTCCCTCAGCGCGTCGGCAGCGAATGGTTGCTCGCATGGACTCGTGGTCAATCGTGCGAATCCTGCTCCCGGCGCATGGCGCGCAGATCGATCCCTAATTGCTCCGCTTTTTTATACAGATGACTGCGCTCCAGGCCGAGCGTTTTCGCGGCTAGGCTCATGTTCTGGTGGCTGCGCCTGAGTTCGGAGAGAATCACTTCGCGTTCGAACAACTGCACGCGGTCGGCGAGTGCGCCCGATCCCATGGCGCCGGGTGAAGCGCTGGCTCCCGAAGCAGCCTTCGGCAGGGCCATCTGCACCGTTGCCAGGTCCACTTTACCCTCGGTCGCAAGCAGCATGAGTCGCTCGACCAGGTTGCGCAATTCGCGAACGTTGCCCGGCCAGGTATGCGATTGCAATGCTTGCAGAGCGTCCGTACTGAATGGAACGGGTTTCCACCCGTTCTGTGCGGACACTTGCGCAGCGAAGTGCTCCAGCAAAGCAGGAATGTCATCGCGGCGCTCACGCAATGGCGGAAGCTGCAAGGGGAAAACGTGGATGCGATGAAACAAATCCTGGCGGAACTTTTCCTCGCGTACGCGCGCTTCCAGGTCGCGGTGTGTCGCCACTACGACGCGAACGTTGACCGCAACTGGCTTGTCGCCGCCAATGCGCTCGACCTCACCTTCTTCGAGCACACGCAACAATTTCGCCTGCATGTTCAGGGGCATGTCGCCAATCTCGTCGAGCAAGATCGTGCCCTGGTGGGCCTGTTCAAACTTACCGATGTGGCGTCCGGACGCCCCCGTGAACGAACCTTTCTCGTGTCCGAAAAGTTCCGATTCGATCAGTTCCGCCGGCACGGCCGCGCAATTCAGGGTCACGAACGGCCTAGTCGCGCGCGGACTTCGTTCGTGTATAGTGCGCGCCACCAGTTCCTTACCGGTCCCGGTTTCGCCGAAGATACAGACGCGTGCCTCACTCGCGGCGACACGCTCCAGTTGGGCCATCACGCCCCGCATTGCCTCGCCCTTCCACACGATCTCATGCTTGCCAAATTGCTGTCGGAGTTGCCGGTTCTCGCTCTCCAGCCGTTGCAGTCTGAGCGCATTCTCCACGGTGAGCATGAGTTTGTCGCTGGAGATGGGCTTCTCCAGAAAGTCGAGCGCCCCCAGACGCGTCGCCCGCACCGCCATTTCAATGTGTGCCTGTCCCGACATCATGACGACTGGTGCTGTCACTCCCTGGCTTTTTAATTCCTCGAGCAGTGTCAGTCCGTCTTTGCCGGGGATGACAACGTCGGAAAGGATGAGATCGAAGTGCTCGGACTTTGCCAGTTCCAGAGCCTTGGCCGCGTTGTCACAAACGGTGGCTTCGTGGCCCGCCAAGCGGAAGGCGCGCGACAACGAGGCCAAGGTGTTGGCTTCATCATCGACGATCAAAAGATGCGCTTTGAGTGGCAACCGTCCCCCTCGTTATTATTTCAGCCGGAAAACTGCCCAGCGTTGTCGCCTGGGGTCTGTGCCGCAGGAAGTTTCTGCAGCGCCTCAAGATTATCTGACAGTTCGATCACCAGAGTGGTCCCCCGCCCGGATTCGCTCCGCACGCTGATTCTTCCACCGTGGTCGCTGACCACCGACTGTACGATTGCCAGGCCCAGCCCGGTGCCGTATTGTTTGCTGGTGTAATAAGGAGTGAAGATGCGCTCGCACTCCTCCGACGTCAGCCCAGAGCCGGTGTCGGCGACTTCGATCATTACTTTTCCGCCGTCGCGCCTGGTCCGTAGCGTGAGCGTCCCCCCCTTCGGCATGGCATCCATCGCATTGAGCACGAGATTCGACAATGCGCGGTGCAGCAAATCCGGATCGGCAGCGATCGTTCCAAGATTCTCGTCCAACTCCAACTTGCAGCCGATTGGTTCGCGCCCCGGCGCCTGCAGTTGCGCCTGGAACAGCTTCACGACGCCTCGCAGAATCTCATTCACCTGCAACCGTTGCAACTGCGGATGCGGCATCTTCGAAAACTCGCTGAAGCGGCCAATCACTGACTTGAGGTTCGAGATCTCGGCCAGCAGGGTGGTCGCACTTTCGCGGAATACTTCGTCGAACTGTTCGGGACTGTGCGTCCGGGCGCGCATCAGGTTCTCAACCGTGAGTTGAAGAGGGAACAGTGGGTTCTTCAACTCATGCGCCAGCCGACGCGCCAGTTCGCGCCAAGCCGCGACTCGTTCCGTCTGGACCAGACGTTCTCTCTGCGCCAGCAATTCTCCTGTCATCCGATTAAACGACTCGGCCAGTTGCGCTACTTCATCGCTGCCGTGAATTTCGACCCGCGTGTCCCAATGCCCGGAGGCGACGTTCTGGGCGGCGCGCGCCAGTTGCTCCACCGGCCGCGTCACCCTGCCAGCCGCCCAACTGCTCAGCAGGATGGCCAGGATAATTCCGCCACCGCCAACCAGCAACGCCGACGCACGGATGCGCCGTTTCAGTTCGACATAAGATCGCCGCGAATTTCCCACGAGAAGAATCGCCAGCAATGGATCGTCCTTGCTTTTGCCCCCACCGCGCAGCGGAATCGCGTGAAACACTTCTTCATCCGCGGCATCGGACGACCAAGCTAGGATTCCGGTCGTTTCCTGGTTGTGCTGCCGCACCGCATCAATCAGGGGCGCGAACTTGTCCGCCGACCGGGCGGCATCAGCGCCGTTCCCAGTAGCAAACGGATCGAGGAGCGATTCAGGAGAAAAATGATCACTTCGGTTCTGGTAAAGCAGTACGCGCATGTCGGCAGGCAAATCCAACCCGGAAAGAAAATTCTTGTCGAGCCGCCGGCCTCCGATGACATAGACGGCATGTTCGCTTTCCCCGATGGCCTGAACGGCAAACAGTCCTAACGCGGTAGAGTCCTGCAATTCCTCTCGTTTCAGAAATGTGCTCTGTCCCGTTAAAGCTGACAAACTCTCAAACGCAGTGTCGGCATAGCCAAACTTCGCCGGCCACTGCGCCGAAGAGATGATCGTTCCGTGTCCGTCCAGAAATTCCAGAAACTCGAGTTGATGAGTTTCCGCCATGGATTTGGCAAGCTCGAAATATTCGGCGGAGTCGGCGGTCGTGTCCGAAGATGTACCATGCAGAGCGGTTGCCATCCGGTTGACTGCGTCGGATGCGGCGATGGCTTTCACCTGCCGCGCCAGATCCTCCCCGCGGCGGCTGAACTCGCGCTGAAAATGCGTGACCAGTGCGGCCGTACGCTGGTCTTCGGTCTTTTCGAACGCATTGCGCGTTAACGCCAGAACGAGCCAGGAGACGGCACCCACCGACAAGAGAACAGTCAGCGCGAAAATCGCAAGAAGTTTGCGGCGGAAGCTCATGCTTTGCCGATCATATTTTGCCGATCACGCTTTGCCGAACATGCTTTGTCGAACACGATTACCCATGATGATTTGCCGATCAAGGTCGGGCATCTCCCAGCCATGCATCGGCAAGAGCCCAGCTCCCGTCCGGCCGCAACGCCCAATTCTTCAAGCTCGAACTAGAGACATACGATACCGGCAAACGAAAAAGAGGAATCAGCCGCTGCGTCGCCAACAAAGCCACCTCGCAGGCATAGAGATCCTCCACTCCGCCCTGGTTTTTTGCCGGACGTAATCCGATCAGTGCGGCCACATCCACCAGCGCGACCCAGGGATCGGACGAAGCCAGAGAAATTTTTATCAGCCGCAAATCCGTGCTGGCTGCGGTCGTAGGTTGCAGAGACAATCCCGCGTCTTTCCCGTTCAGCGCAATGCGCTCGGCCAACAATCGAGCTAGCGGATCACGGCCATCGTATCCGAGAGTCCAAGTCGCTTTGCTGGGAACCTGCTCTCGTTTCTGGTGCGCGCGCTGTAGTTCTGCGCCGGTCGGAAATACGAATTCGTATCCGCTCATCCAGTTCGGAAGAATACTGGCGGTCGGTTGCCCCGCACCCTGCAGCAGCACACTGCGAATGGACCCGCGCTCCACGCTCAAGGCCAACGCCTCGCGAAGAAGTTTCTCATCCGGCGACGTCGCATCGCGCGGGAAGAGCAGCGCCAACAGTTCAACGGGGGTCGAACTCAGGAGGCGGCCTCCTTCCTGCGAAAGCCGGTGAGCCTGCTCCGGCGCCACTTCCACCAGATCCGCCTTTCCCAGTTCCAGAGCAGTCATCTGATCACGATAACTCTTCCCCATCTCAATCTCGACGGCATCGAGGAAAGGCCGACCGCGCCAGCAATTCTCCTCGCCCGCGAGAGCCAATTTTTTCCCAGGCTGCCATTCCACCATATGAAACGGTCCTGTTCCGTTTGGCTTACTGTCGGAAGTTCTTTTCACGATTGCGTTCCGGGGCAAGGTGAGCTCCGCCAACAGATTGGGATCGGAGCTGTCGATCACTACCGAATCTGCATCGGCAACCACATTCCACGGCGGATTCGCGGCGCGCAGAGATGCGGCTGCAATCTCGGCGGTGA
Source organism: Candidatus Sulfotelmatobacter sp. (assembly GCA_036514015.1). Lineage (GTDB taxonomy): Bacteria > Acidobacteriota > Terriglobia > Terriglobales > Acidobacteriaceae > Sulfotelmatobacter. Next base: position 63,406 of record DATBYA010000160.1, on the reverse strand, counting down.
GCGCCGTTCCGTCGTGAAACTTCACTCCGCGACGGATACGAAACTGCCAGCGCTGGCTGCCCGGTGATGCCTGCCAGTCGGTGGCGAGGGAAGGCTGAACCCGTCCGTTCTGGTCGGTAGTCACCAGCGTGTCGAACATCAGCATGGTCAGGCTGCGCCGGGCGACCGAATCCGGCTGAGTGCCGTCTGACGGATCAAGCGATGCGGGGGCGGCCCGCATGGCAACGTGCAACACGCCGCCATACTGCGGACGCGTCTCGGCGCCCGCCGACAAAGTCGCAACCATCCCGCTACTGACTACAAACCACCGCCAGTCGAAAAGCTTCATAGCTTTCTGTCTCACGATTTTTCACCACTGCGATCGCCGTGTCGCCTTTCGCTTCCGTCCACAAAGCGGTGACAACGCCGGCGCCGGGAAAATCGACGGCTACACTGACCGCGACGGGATCGCGATCGGGAAACTCGTACGCGCGTACCCGATCCCCGGGTGTTTCTTCAGAACTGGTGGCCAGCACCTGCCATCCGGAACCGCAGGAAGTCTTCAGGCTGGTCAGATCGCTGCCCCACCCGAACCTGCCGGCCTGGTCGCTCACGCCGTCGACCATGTGCACGTGACCGTCGGTGGCTGCGAAGAGCCGTAGCAGATATTTATCGCGCGGCAGAAATGCAACCGAATAAAACTTGGGCACAGTCGTAAACTTGCCTACGCTCGGAGTGAGAACACCGGTGAAGAAGTTGCCCGTGGGAGCGTAGAAAGCTCTGATCGGCGGAATTGCGGTCGAGGTTAATCCGCTGCCTGGAAAAGCGAGGAAGGTTTCACCACTTAGTGCTGCGGGCACGAGCGGCCAGGGATCGTCGGTCTCGTGGCAATTCAATGTAAGCGGCAATGCCGCGGCGCTGCGGCAGATCACTCCCGGCAAATAAACATCCAGCAAATGATCTTTGGCGGGAAGCAGCCGGCCGCGCAAATCGCGAGGCCACGGTCTCGCATGCACAATGGCCAGTGCCTGCTCCTGCTGCCACTTCCCCCCCTGCCAACGGTAGAGTGCCACCTTCTCGGCGTCGAGCACCGCGATGCGCGTGGCGGCGCTATTTTCTTCCAGCACGGCAACGTCTAGAATCGGATCCTCCTGCGCCCACAACGGAATCTTGCGCAGGCTGAGTGGAACTGATTCGTAGGCTGCGTTTCTGACCCCGGGGCGGGGTGCAGAAACCATCACCACAGTTGCCTCGCTCGTACTCTGGCCAATCTGCGCCACCCAGACATAGGAGGCCGAATTCTCGGACAGAGAGATTGCCACGTTGGCCGCGGCCTGCTCCGCATTCACGAAACGAATGCCCAGCCCTTCGAGCGCGCTACGCAGGCCATTTTGAATGATCTCGTTATCGCGCTTACTGAGGGAGGAGCGGTTCTCCACCGTCAAAGCGACGGCTCCAGGCCCCGTCACCGCAACGATCTTGTGCGCCAGTTGCTGCTCCGGTTCGTTCCAATCCGCCGCTCGCGCAGTAATCGCCAACCCGAGCAAAAGAAAAATAAAGGAGAGCGCCACAACGCGGAGGATGTGCGCAGGGCATCGGTCGCGGCAGACTGAGTTCGCACGAACGTTTGCGATGCCCAAATTATAAACCGTTGCGCCCATGACAGGACCTCTCCCCCTGTACTGTTTGGACACCGCCTCGGGTGTCTGCGCCGGGTGCCCCACTATTGCCGCATTCTTTGCGGCAAGGGTGGGGATTTTTGAACTTTCCTTCGCCTGACCCGTCTGATTCGCCATACTCATACTGCGCAAGACATCATTGGCAAAGGAAAACTTTCCGTCCGCCGACACCATCATGATCTGCAGTTTGTCCGAAAGCCGTTCCGCCACGATCGCCGCTCGGCATCGGCGGCGGCCGTCACGCGAATGCGATCCGCCGCCGCCTCCGCGAGCAACTTCCGCCGTTCGTTCTCCGCCTTGCGGTCGATAGCCTTGGCCGGGGCCGTAGCTTCCGCGTTTTGAATGGTCGCTTCCTTCCGCGCGGCTGCTTCCAGCTTGCACTGCTGGATCTGTTTCTCTTTTAACGGCAGCGTGTACTGCATCGCATCGGATTCACCCTTCGCCCGCAACAGGTGAACCTGCGCCTCGCCTTCGGCCTGCTTGATCTGCTGCACTTTTGTCGTTTCGGCTTCGAGTTCCGCGATGCGCACTTGCTTTTGCTTCAGCTCCGTCTCCACCCCCATGCGATCATTCTCCTGCTGCTTTAGCAGCAGAGTTTGCGTACTTTTGCGGCATTTGAATGTCCCGCAAAATCACTTCTTTCACCACGATTCCGTCGGCCGCCAGCTTCTGCGTGATCATGTCTGCCGCTTTTTGACGCACTTCCTCGCGCTTCGCCGAAAAACATCCCGCACCGTGTAGTTCGGAACCAGTTCCCGCCACACGCTCGCCGCGATCGGCGGAACAATCTCCTTCTCTACCGGACGAGGCAAGTTGTTTTGAATGTAGTCCAGCCGCTTGGGATCGAGACGGTAACGCACCGTGATCGCAAGCCCAAGCCTCAGTCCTTCCTTGGCCTGGGTGTCGAGCAGTTGCAAGTTGCTCGATACGCGTTCTTTCCGTCCTCCGGCGCTCCCGTGGTGACGACCTGGTCGCGCCTGTCGAACAGGGCAACGTCCTCGACCAGCGGGACCACAAAATGCACGCCCGGATAAAGTGTGCCGGGAACCGTCCCGGTCATTTCGCTGACCCGGATTCCCGCCATGCCGCTCGCCACAACCACAATGCTGAACGCCAGCAGGATCGGTCCCCATGCCAGCAGAGCCAGCGCCAGCGAAGTGCGCCAGCGCCATCGCGGCAGCGGAGGCACCGCGCCCGCGCCGGGTAGAGCCAGCGCGCGCCGGTACAGCAATTCGCGATACCGGTCATAACCCAAAATGCTTACCGCCACGAGAATCATCCCGAGGCCCCCGGCAATCAGCAAGTACTTCAACGCCAGCATCGTAGTTCTCCTTTGCGAGTCTTTCGCGACTCAGCGCTTCTGCTCCGATTTCGCCGCAACCGTCTGCGGGTTTAATTTGGCGGATGCAAAGAACAGACGGAACACCTGTCCAAAGATCAGCTCCTCCGCCAGCAACGCCACCGCGAGCGAGAAAACCATTCCGCCCACGACTGCCATGAATGTGATCACCATTGGCATGATGTCCTCCTCTGCGTCATACCAGGGCAGGACGCGGGCCAAGCGGTATCGAACTGAAAACAATACAGTTCGTGATTTGGAAGGTGTCCAAGGGCGGCCACACTGGGTCGCTGCAGACACAGTTCCAGCCGCCAAAGTCATAAGTGGGGACAGCCGCCCTCAACTGTCCGTCGAGCGAAGCTCGACAGGCTTGCTCTGCAGACCGGCCATGAAACGCCGTCTCTCCGGTTGACTTCTCGATCCTCAGCCCGCTATCTTCGGGCGCTATGAACGTCGTCAAAGGTACACGCCACTTCGAAGAGTGGCTGGGCCATCGTACAGATCTGGTCAACAAGGATCTGCACCTCAAACACACCAACATGACGGCGGCGGTCTTTCCCTTCTTGCGCGCCACCTTCTACCGCTGGGCGCAGATCTGGCCAAGAGTGTGTCCTGATCTCGCTGAAGGACCGCAGGTGCTGGCGGTTGGCGACTTACACGTGGAAAATTTCGGTACTTGGCGCGATGTGGAAGGACGTCTGATCTGGGGCGTCAACGACTTTGACGAAGCTCATCCGATGGCTTATGCCAATGATCTGGTCCGCTTGGCGGTGAGCGCTCACCTCGCTTCCGAAGCCGGGCACTTGACGCTGAAGCACAAAGACATCTGCGATTCTCTTCTCGAGGGATATCGCGAAGCAATGTTTTCGGGGGGAATGCCGTTCGTCCTGGGCGAGAAGAACGAGTGGTTGCGTCAGATCGCGGAGAGCGAACTGCGGGATCCGGTCCACTTCTGGGCGAGAATGGATGCCCTGCCCACGGTGAAGGGAGACGTCCCGGTCAGTGCCATCGACGCGCTCGAACACCTCATGCCAGCCCGGGACTTGCCCTATCGCGTGGCTCGTCGGGTGGCCGGTCTGGGAAGCCTCGGGCACGCTCGCTATGTTGCCATCGCGGACTGGAATGGCGGCAGAATCGCCCGCGAGGCGAAGGCCTTGGTGTCGTCGGCATGTTACTGGGCGAGCGATCACCACGGCCCTCCGGAGATTCTGTACCAGACGATTATCAGCCGGGCAGTACGATGTCTCGACCCGTTTGTTCAGTTACGCGGACGCTGGATCGTGAGGCGGCTGAGTCCGCATTGCTCGCGCATCGAACTAGCCACGTTGCGGGCCCCGGGCAAGGAGTTGCGCCTGATTCGCGCCATGGGATGGGAAACCGCGAACATCCATCTCGGAACGAAGACGGCGCGCCAGTCGATCCTCCGCGAGATGCAAAAACAGAAGGCAAAGTGGTTACACCAGGCCGCGGAACAAATGGTCAACGCTGTCCGCGCGGACTGGAAGACGTGGAGAAAAGGTGGATACGCGTAGGAGAAAGCCTAGGCAACTTCGCCGGCCGAATCCCCAGCCATTGCAGCTGCCCTCAGGACAGGCCGTCGGAGTGCGGCCAAGATCACTCCTCGATCACGGTCATAGACCAGAGTCCAGTGTGTGGCACAGCCATCACACAGCCAGTAGTGTTCCACACACCGTTGCGGTTGCCGGGCGCGAACGAAAGCAGGGACGGCAGGTTCTCCCGCTTTGGCGGTGCGATCCGTTTCCACTAGAAAAAGCTTGCCCTCGCGGAGTCTCAGGAAGGGTTTACTACACTGGGGATTGGCGCATTGGCTCAACATATCTCTGACAACTTTCTGTTCGTCCAAGAACAATCTCGGCGAGCCTCTTCATTCTGAATTGCGGATTCTGAATCAACAGAACTCCGTATGCCAGGGAGTTCTCAGGCGCGTCATAAGATGGGAGTGAGGGCGCTTGTTGTGAGCGTCACTGGCGACTCGTTTCTGCTGACTAATCGGCAACCGGTGGATACTCCGTCGACTCCGTTGCCGATTGCTTGCCTGCGCTCCGCTTGCCCGGCTACCATCAGCGTATGCCCCGGGTTCTGCTCTGTCCACCGAACTATTTCGATGTCGTCGATCAGAAAAACCCCTACATGTCGAGAGAGTGCGCAGTGGATCGCGTCAAAGCGCGCAGCCAGTGGGAAAATTTATGTAGCGTTTTGCAGCAAAGCGGATGTGAAATTGTAACCATCGAACCGGTGGAAGGCCTTGAGGACATGGTCTTTGCCGCCAACCCGGTTTTTGTTGGAGAGACGATAGGGTATGGAAAATTTGTAGTGCCCAGCCGCATGGTATACCCATCCCGGCAGCGCGAAGTGCCGCACTTTGCGGACTGGTTCCGTAAGCAGTATTACCGAGTCATCGAGCTTGACTATGGCGACGACTACCTCGAAGGCCATGGCGATCTGCTCTGGCATCCCGACGGCTCCCGCATCTACGGCGGATATGGTTTCCGCAGCACGCGCGGCGGCGTGGAGAAATTCGCCGCCAGTATGTCTGCAGCGAATATTCCAGTCGTGCCCTTGCGGTTAATCGATCCGTATTGCTACCACCTCGACACTTGCCTCTGCCCGCTCAGCAACGAAGCGGCCCTGATCTTTCCAGGGGCATACTCTGCCGACGCTCTTGCGTCTCTGCACAAATTCTGGAAACGAGTTCACTTGCTCACCGCCGAAGAGGCCCACAGCTTCATGGGCAATGGCATCGTCATCAACGGCAGCTATCTCACTCCCTATGTGGCGCCTCCGTTGGAAGCGATTCTTCATCAGGAGGGGCTGACCCCGGTAATCGTCGAAACCACCGAGTTCGAAAAAGCCGGCGGCAGCTGTTTCTGCATGAAGACGTTGTTGCCGTAAAGAATCCGAGCGGGTGCAAAATTCTGCACCCTTCCCGTCTTTTCCACACCCGGAACCAGTGCCGCTACTTTCTCCCCCGCCCCGGTCTCGGTACCTTCATTAGCACCATGGGCAAAGGCATCATGTTAAGAGCGAGGATCGAGCGATCATGTCAGGCAAGACCGCGTGCGGTACTACATTTAAGGAAGTCAATTTCGTCCCTCTGCAATCTGCCATATTCTGCGTGCAGTGCGAGCTGATCAGCAACAACAGCAAGCCCTATTGCCTGGCATGCGGAAGCCATGCCCTGCTCGGCCTTTCGCGCGTGCTGGGCGGGTCGATGGGCGGCCAGCAGACCGCGCATCTGATCATCGACATGGAGCTGAACAACCTGGTGCGCGATCTGCTGCGAACCGTGCCCAACCCAGAGCTCGGGAATGTGGCGGATCATTCCCGGATGCCATCTCTGATTCAACGGAGCCAGCTTCGCCTAGCCAATGCGGCCCATCCCGTGTCCGGTTTCCGGGCCATGCACCTCACGGAAGAAGCCGAGATTCATCCGGCGGAACTGGATCTGGAGCCGGCGATCAGCGCGATCACCGAACGTGCCCAGCATTTGACCGGCGCGACTGGAGCCGCCATCGCCTTGCGGGCCGGGGACGAAATTGTATGCCGGGCCCGCGCCGGCCGAACTGCTCCGGACCTCGGGGTTCGTTTGCAAACCGATGCGGGCATCTCCGCGGAAGCGGTGCGCTCGGGCGAGACTATGCTTTGTCACGACGCCGAGCGTAATCCCCGGGTGGACCTGGCCAGTTGCCGCCGCCTCGGAGTCCGTTCCATTCTCGTATCGCCCCTGCGCCACTACCGCCGTACCTTAGGGGTTTTTGAGGTATTGTCCTCTTCGCCAGGCGCCTTCGATGAGCACGACGTGGCTACCATGCAGCTGCTTTCCACCACCATGGTGGCGGCGATCTCGCGCATCTCCAGCCTGCATCAGGCCCAAATCGCCCGGCAGGCCGGGTAGGCTTCCGGTCCGGCCGCGGCTGTCAAGCGAAGACGCTTATCTTATCTTCTAGCTTTCTGGTAGTTAGGGGACGGACCCGACCCACTACCAACGTTCTTCGTTGCTTACTTTTCTTGAATCCCGCGCTAATATGGAGCCACCAGAACTCGGGCCCGTTCCCCATGGCTGTCATGAACTCGGTGTTGCGACCGGTTTCACCCAACCGTCGCCGGCGTGTGCGGCATAAGATCCAGACGCCGGCGTATGCAAGTTTCACCGCGGAATCCAAAAGCGCGATTCTCGATCTGCACGAGATCGTCGACATCAGCGAAGATGGCATGGCCATTCAGTGCCATTCGCCCCTGGAAGTCGAAGCGCGGGTGAATTTGTGCCTCGATCTGGTCGATTGCGCGGAACACATCTACACGACGGGGAAGGTGATTTGGTCGAACCCTTCGGGACGCGCCGGTCTTCATTTTTCGGAGCTATCTCCAGAAACTTTGTCCCGATTGCGGGAATGGCTGTTTGTGAACGTAATGGCCGGAGTGGCCAACGGGGAAGCTCAGATTGCTGCTCCAGCCGGATCCGGTGCAGGATCTCATGAAGCCGCGTCTTATGAAACTGTTCCTGCGCGTCCCAACTACAGCGATACGCTGGCGGCGGTTACCGCTGTGCAGCGTCAGGCGGGGGCGCTCGGGTCCGATCTTGCCGGAGCTCTGCGATTGGTTGCGGAACGCGCGCAAACCATGGTTCGCGCATCCGGGGCTGCCATCGCGGTCGCGGACGCAGATCCGAATTTCATGGTTTGTCGCGCCAGTTCCGGCCCGGATGCTCCGCCCGTCGGCGCACGCCTACAAGTGGGCTCTGGTTTTTCGGGCGAGTGCGTGAAGAGCGGAACGCTGCTTCGCTGCGATGACGCCGAGGTCGATATTCGTGTGGATCGGGAGAGCTGCCGGGCGCTGGGCATTCGCTCCATGCTCGCGGTTCCGCTGCGTTGGGAGGAGAAATCGGTTGGAATTATCGAGGTTTTCTCGGCTCAAGCGCATCGATTTTCCGAGACCGACGGAAAGGTGCTGCAACGCCTGGCCGAGACCGTGCTGGTCGCCGTCAGTCGGGCTGCTCGCGCCGAGAGTCTGCCGCCGCCCCCCGCTGCAACCCCTGTTAGCCGGTTCACGCCGTCACCGGGAAGTGTGCTCTTCGCGTCCGCGCCCGGAGAAGAAGAGAAAATGGAAGCTTCGGAAGAGAAGATATCCGGCGGTGTCAGATTGCCGAGTTCGCACCTTATTATTCTGGTGAGCGCGGCCGCCGCGATCTTCATGGTTCTCGGATATACCCTCGCGCCGTTACTCCACAGCAAGCTGCAGGAACGCGGTCGCATTCCAATCCCGACCGTTTTGGCTTCGTCTCAACCGCCAAGGTTAGACCCTGGGAGTTCAGATCCCACGCATGCGTCTCTGTTCGCTCCGGCCAGCGGGGCTGCATCCTTCGAGCACATGCGGCAGATGGCGCAAGCTGGCGATCCCGTCGCCGAGAATGCCTTGGGTCTGCGATATTTTCAAGGGGACCAAAAGAACGGACTCGAACGCGACGAGAACCAGGCCTTTCGCTGGTTCAGCAGGGCAGCAAATCACGGCAGCCTCTCCGCCCAGGCTAAGTTGGGATTTCTCTATTGGGGCGGGCGGGGCGTGTCCAAGGATGTGAATCAAGCCTATTTCTGGACTGTGCTGGCGCGTGCTCGTGGCGATAAGGAAACTAAGGATCTCGAATCCGTTCTGGCCTCTGGCATGACCCCAAGCCAGGCCGCAGCCATCGAACAGCAGGCCAACCTCTGGCTCCACCAGCACATGGCGACGAAGCCGGGCGCAGGCCCCTAAACACCAGCAGCACCGAATGCCGCGTGTGCAGTGCCCCACCTCCAGTTGGTGGCAGCCGCCTGGGCTGTTCCTCGATGGCGAGGCAGAGCGGCCCTCCACTGCACCCTCCAAACACCCCCTCCAAACACCCCCTCGCGCTAGAATATCTCTAGAGGTTTCTGTGCCCACCCTCCGCGATGTCCTAGACCAGAGAGTCCGCGAAGCGGACGCTGCTCTCTACGAAAAACTGGACAATAACCGCGTTCGCTGTTTTTCCTGCGGCCATTGCTGTCCCATTCCCGAAGGCCAGCCCGGCGTATGCAAAGTTCGCTACAACCGGGGCGGTACCCTTTACGTTCCCTGGGGTTACACCGCCGGGGTGCAATGCGATCCCATCGAAAAAAAGCCATTCTTTCACGCTCATCCCGGCGCACTTGCCTACAGTTTCGGCATGCTGGGCTGCGATCTGCACTGCGGCTACTGCCAGAATTGGGTCACCTCGCAAGCTCTGCGCGATCCGAATGCAATTTCGCCCCCGGTCGAGGCATCTGCACAAGCCTTGGTTCACGATGCCCTCGATCAGAGTGCGAAAGTTCTGGTCAGCACCTACAACGAGCCGCTCATCACCAGCGAATGGGCGGTTGCGATTTTTAAGCAAGCCCGGTCCAAAGGCCTGCTCACCGGATTTGTTTCCAACGGAAACGGCACTCCCCAGGTACTCAAATACCTGCGCCCCTGGCTCGATCTCTACAAAGTAGATCTCAAGAGTTTCGACGATCGTCACTATCATGAGCTCGGCGGACGCATCGGTCCCATCCTCGACAGCATTCGGTCTATTCACCAGATGGGATTGTGGCTGGAGATTGTTACACTGCTCATTCCCGGCTTCAACGACGCTCCCGACGAACTGCGCCGCCTCACCGAATTCCTCGCCGGCATCTCCCCCGACATTCCCTGGCACGTGACCGCATTCCACGGCGACTACAAAATGCGGGGAGACCATCAGCGCGACACCACGCCCGAAGATCTATTGCAGGCTGCCGAAATCGGCCAAGCCGCAGGACTGCGTTACATTTATGCTGGCAATCTACCGGGCATGGTCGGCCCTTGGGAAAATACGCGTTGCCCTCAGTGCAGTGAGACCCTGATCAGCCGATACGGATATTTCATTCAGGACTACCGCTTGACTCCCGAGGGCTGCTGTCCCCGCTGTTCTACCCAAATTCCCGGCCGCTGGGCCGCTCAATTCGATGGCCAGATCACCTCGCGCCCTTTCTCGCCGCACAAACCCTTCCGTTTATTTACAATCACAAGTCGTTGATGTCTTGACGACGTAAGGTTTTGACGACGCGGCGACAGCCGCCCCCGGCTGTCCGCCGGACGCGGCCCGGCGGGTTCGAGTAGCGCCTAGTCATGCGGAAAAAATTAATCTTCTGTCTACCGGGTGTGCTCTTTCTCGCATCCTGCTCTCCGCGCGACTTTCTCACGCGCCGTCTCGCCACTGACTTGATCTCCGCATCCCCCGTCTTTCAAACGCCGCAGCAATTCACGCTGCACACCGGAATCGTCGCCGATAAAGACTATGCGTTGCCTGAATCTCTCGTCCTTCGTCAACACGGCTGGATCTCAGCGAACAAGGCTCATTGTTCTCCAGGCCTGCCGCCCCCCTGCTGGGATGTGCTGCTGACTCCCTTGGGCGTGGACACGGTTCGAGCTCTAGTCCCCGCTGAAGAAGCCGACAAAGCCTTACTCTTCATTCCTGTCGCGAAAAGGGAATTGTTGGGCGTGACTGGTATCAGCAAGCAGGGCAACCTGGCGGATGTCGAATTTCGGTGGAAATGGGTTCCCTTAAACGAAGTGGGTGCCGCGCTGTACTCCGCCGACCTTTATTTTGTTTCTAGCGTTGGACTTCGCGAATACGATGACGGCTGGCGCATCGTCCTCGCGCAGAGTGCCACCCGCTCGGGGCAGTCGCTTGACGACGCCATCAAAAATGCCGAGCCTGCGCCGTGACCGTGCAGGCAAAGACCGACGTGGCAAAGACCCCGCAGCCGAAGACGGTCCAGACTCAGCCCGGGCGCGCGTGGATTGCGTCCGTCTCGAAGTGGCTCACGCCCAGTCGCATTCGTGCGCAGGCAATCGTTCTCGTACTTTGCCTATGGGGAGTCTGTGCGATCGACTTCGCAACGCCCGACTTGTTGGACCGCGCCGGCAATATCAAATTCCAGGATTTTCTGCCGTCTTACATCGCCGCCCAGCTTATCGCGCAGGGACGTGCCGCTGAACTCTACAACGAGCAGGTCACGGCCACGGCGATGCAGGTAATCGTTGCTCAACCTACGCGCGTGCGTCTGCCCAATCTCTACGGACCGCAGGTAGGACTCTTCTTGTCCCCACTAGCCCGATTCTCGTTTCCAGTTGCCGCGCGAATCTGGGTGGTGGCAAGCCTTCTCGTTTTTGGCGCCTGTATCTATCTGATATGGAATTCTTGTCCCAATCTGCGTCCGTATGGCGGAACCGTCTTCCTCTGCGCGATCGCCTTTCCTCCGCTGTTTCATTTTTTTGTGCGCGCCCAGATGTCCGCCGTGGTGCTGGCGTGCTTCACCTCTGCATTCCTCGCCTTCCGGGAAGATCGCAGTTGGCTGGCGGGAGTTGCGCTAGGCTTTCTGTTCTTCAAGCCGCAGTTCCTGATTGCTATCCCGCTGGTGCTGCTGCTGTCTCAAGCCTGGAAACCTCTCATCGGACTGGTTCTGTCCGCGAGCGCGCAGTTGCTTTTCACAAGAATCTATTTCGGCCCTGCGTTGCTGCAGACGTACTTCGACACACTCGGGCACATTTCCCAGGTAATCGGCGGCGTAGAACTAAGTCTCGCGCCCATTCAGATGCACTCCCTGCGCTCCTTCTGGACGCTGCTGATCCCCTGGCCGGAAGTTGCATTCGCGGGGTACGCCCTAAGTTCGATCCTCGCAATTGCAATCGCCGCGGCCGTCTGGAGATCTTCCCTTCCTCTTGCCATCCGCTTTTCCGCTTTGACCCTCGCCGCAGTACTCGTCAACCCGCACCTTTTCGTCTACGACCTGCTGGTTCTATTTCCGGTGCTGTTGCTGCTTGTTGCCTGGGCTGTGGACCGGACTGTCCACTGCAATTTGAGTAACGCGCCGCCTGCGTCTCTTCCCACGCTGAATCTGCTCTTGTATCTCGTATATATTTTGCCCCTGTTCGGCCCGCTTTCGCGATGGACTCATGTCCAAGCCTCGGTGCCGGTCTTCGCCGCCCTGCTGTGGCTCTTGTGGCGTCTTTCTATGTTCCCGAGTCGCCAACTTGCCGCCAACGAAGGCAGCGTTGTATAACCCTTCTTCTCACCAGGACCCTATGCGAATTCACAAAATTGCCTTCATCATGGTCTTTGTCACCAGTTGCACGCTCGGCGCATTAAGCCAAAGCAAACCCAAGCTCACCCTCGACGATTTTTTCAACTCCGTCAGCTTCCCATCGGTCGAGATTTCTCCCGACGGCAATGCCGTCGTGATCGCAACCGAACGCGCCGACTGGGTCCAGCAAATCTTCCGTCATGACCTCTGGATCTATCACGACGAGGGCAAGGGCGGCTCTCTGATTCAATTGACGCAATCGGGGCACGATTCGGAGCCCAAGTGGTCCCCCGACGGCCGGTGGATTGCATTTCTCTCCGAGCGCAAGCCGCTCGCCGAAAAGAGTGACGATTCGGATTCCGATTCCGACGCAAAAGACGAACCCGCCCAGCTTTACCTCATCTCGCCCAACGGTGGCGAGGCCTTCCCCGTGACCCAGGGCGAAGAAGAGGTCCACACATTTTCGTGGTCCGCAGATTCACAGGCGATCTATTTCGCTACGCGCCAGCCCTGGAGCAAGACCCAGAAAGACGACTACAAGAAAGAATGGAAAGATGTGGTTCAGTATCGAACCGCCGAGCGCGGCGATACGATTTTCGCCCTTGACCTGCCGGCCGTCCTCGCCCGCCAATCAGCCGCGCCGACCCAGGCAAAAAAGACAGACCAAGATTCCGAAAAGGAACCGGACCTCACTCCAGGCGCTAGCGCCATCGCCAACTTTCCGTTGCGCGTCGATAGCCTGATTACATCCCCCGACGGCCACAAGCTGGCGTTCATAAGCAACGCCATCAACCAGCGCCAGGAAAAATACGAAGATGTTGAGATTTACATCGTGGACCTAAGGGTGACGGGGGCGCTCCTGCCCGCGAATGCTGGCAGCAACGCGAATGCCGCCCTGACTCAACCGCACCGAGTCACGAACAATCGAGCCGAAGAAGTCCATCCTCACTGGGCCCAGGATAGCCGTCATCTCTTCTTCAGCGTCGAAGTCGGGGACGTATCCGGCCCCTATCGCGACCTGCAACCGCATCTCTATTCAGTCGACTCCGAATCGGGCGCGATCGAGCAATGGAGCAAAGACTTCATCGGCCCGGTCGAGCACTATGCGGTGACGGCGGATTCGGTGTTGACGTCCGCACGTATCGGCACCGAAGTGCAAATGTATTCTGCGGCCAGGCCATCCGATTCGCTGCATCGTCTCAGCCAATGGCCGGGGACATACTCCGAAATCTCGGTCGCGCCGCGCTCGGCGCGCGTCGCCTTCGTCTACTCCTCGCTCGGCAAGCCCGACGAAATCTATCTAGCCGACAGCGCCACGAAACTCGACCAGGCCCGCGCCATCACCTCATTCAACAGACTCTTCACGGAACGCGATCTCCCCCAAGGCAAGCCCTACCAGTGGAAGGCCGACGACGGCACCCCGGTCGAAGCCATGCTGATTTATCCTCCGGGCAAATTTGGAGCCCAGCATCTGCCCATGCTGACCTTCATCCACGGCGGCCCCGCCGACGCCGACGGCAATCACTTCGAAGCCGACTGGTACCAGTGGGCCGCGCTCGCCGCCACCAACGGATGGCTCGTCTTCGAGCCCAACTACCGCGGCTCCACCGGCTACGGCGACAAGTTCCTCCTGCAGATCGTTCCCACCATCGTCTCGCGCCCCGGCAAAGACATTCTCGAAGGCGTCGACGCCCTGGTGAAAGACGGCATCGCCGATCCCGATCACCTCACCATCGGCGGCTACAGTTACGGCGGATACATGACCAACTGGCTCATCACTCAAACCGCGCGCTTCAAAGCCGCGGTCACCGGCGCGGGAGCGGTCGAACACATCGGCAACTGGGGCAACGACGACACTACCTACGACGACGCCTACTTCCTCGGCGGACGCCCCTGGGAAGTTCCGCAGCGCTATCACGACGAAGCCGCCATCTTCCAAATCGACAAAGTCCGCACTCCCACCCATATGGTCGCCGGCGCCGACGACGTCCGCGTCGCCGTGATGGAAGATTATCTGCTGGAACACGCCCTGTATTCGCTAGGCGTGCCAAACGCGTTGCTGATCTTCCCCGGGGAAGGCCACGGCCTAAGCAAAAATCCCTGGCACGGCAAAATCAAAGTAAGGGAAGAATTGCAATGGCTGCAAAAATACGGCGGCGTCCCAGCCGGGAACTGATGCGATCAGAACAAGAACCCGGGAGGGATTCTGCCTTGGGTCTACGGCTTTTTATACCTCGAGCTAAAATATTTGTTCTCAAGGGCTTGGCAGGATTACTGGAGGCGACAAGATCTTGAGCCGACCGCTGATACCTATTTGGCTGCGAGTTTCACGCTGTGCGAATTCGCCGCATACCGCGCAATGCCTCGATACAGTGCTTCGGCGATCTGCTCGCGGTAGCCGTCGCTGCGGAGTTTCTGTTCGTCGGTGGGGCTGCTGACGAAGGAGACTTCGGCCAGAATACCCGGCATGGCACTTTCGGTGAGCACCACGAATCCGGCCTCTTTCACACCTCGATCGCGCAGGCCAGGATTTTGCAGGGACAGCGTGCCATACAAAGAACGCTGCACACTGGCCGCCAGCCGCCGCGACTGCTCGACCCGCTCGTGCAAGTCAGTGGAAGAAAGGGTGGGAGCCACGGCATTGTTTGTGCCACCCGCGTGCGTGTCGAGGTCCTTCGATCCCGCATCTTTTGATCCCGCCTCTTTAGAACCTGGCGCCGAGAAGAAATTTGTGTAATACGTTTCCACGCCGCGCGCCGAGGGCAGGTCGCTATAGTTGGCATGCACCGAAACGAACAAATCTGCCTGCGACTGGTTGGCAATACTGGCGCGCTCGTCCAGAGGAATGTAGTTGTCATCCTGTCGCGTATAGATCACTTCCATTCCCAGGCGGCTTTCGAGCAGCTTGCCCAGGCGCTGCGCGATTTCAAGGACCAGATCTTTTTCCAGCAAGCCGCGGCGCCCCACCGTTCCCAAATCCCAGCCACCGTGGCCGGCGTCGACCACGATACGCATCTTGGGTACGCGCGCCCGCAACTGCAAATCTTCTTTGGTGGGCGGAGGAACGACAATTGCCAGCTTGCTCTTTTCCGCTTCGACCGCGTTCGGGAACAGGTTCACCGCAGCTTTTGGAATCGCGCCGACTTTTCGCACTTCCACCACCAGCCGGTAGGGGCTCGGCTCCAGGCTTACGGAGAAAGTCGAGTTGGGCTTGGTCTCCAGAACAATGCGGGTCATCCCGGCCACGGGCTGCGCCATGCGAACACGGCTCACAAACGTGTCGCCCACATCGATTGACTTTCCGATCAGGTCGGGAGCGAGTTGGGTGTCGCGCAAATCAAAATAGATGCGGTCCGGGCCGGCAAGGCGGTGCGCTTCATATTGCACTTGGTCTTCGAGATCGAGAACCAAGGTGCTGGAGTCGGCTGACGACCAGTGGCGCACTCCGGTGACTCGCGGAAACTTCGTCAGCTCCTGCGCATTAGCGGGCGAATTCAAGGGCTCGCCGGCATCGGCCATCTCGTCCGCGGTCGCGCCCGCTGCCGCCGTCGCGGAAGTTGCATCCGCCGATCCTTGCGGCACTTCCGCCCCGGGCGTCGTGGGCGTCATTTTCTCCCCGCGCATCTTTTCAGTGTGAAGAATGGCGCTACCCAACTGCGCCGTCTTCAGCTTCCACCAGACTCCGCCGGCAAATGCCACGGCGAGAATAATGCTCACCTGGAGAATGAGCGCAATCGGCCGGCGTTTTACTGCGGACGGCTCGGCGACGGCGATTTTGGCTGCAGGCGCGGTTGCCGCCGCGACCGTTGTTGCGAGCTTGGGAGCCTTCTCGCTTGCGGCTTCGGCAGGAGTAGCCGTGACGGCAGCGGAATCGAGTTTGGCTTCGACGGGCTTCTTATCGGTGTTTTTATCAGTATTCTCGGCGACGGGAACACCTGGGACCGGAACCGATGGAGCCGCCTGCATAGCGTGCGCCGATTCGATTGCGGCGGACGGTGCCGCTTCCAGGGCATGCGCCGCGGTCCGGGCCGACTCGGCGAAACGGTCTTCATCCTCTGGTTTCAGCGCTCCCAACACCAGTTCGGCCAGCAGGCTCAGGTTGCGAACGTCGCTGTCGTTAAATCCGAAAGGCCAAGCGGAAAACGCTTCCAATACTCCAATTACCCGCCGCCGTCCGCATAGGGGCACGGCTACCATGGAGCGCGCTCCCAGGTCGCGGCACGCCTGCAGATTGACCCGCGGATCGGTCTCGGTGTCGTCGCAGTTCACAATCTGCGCGGTGCGGAAGCAGGCTCCGGAGAACGCGGAATCGCGGTCGATGCGCGCGCCTACGTCGGGGCGGACTCTGCCCGCCGCTGCCCGCAACACGATCTCGTTGCTTTCGGCCAGGGCGATGGCCAGACCATCCGCGCCCGTGATCGCCACTGCGCGTTCGGCGACCAGTTGAAGCACTTCATCGAGAACGAACTGCTCGTCTTGTTCAAACTCCGCCCGCTCCGTCTCCGCGACCGGAGCGCCTGCATCAAAACCGGGGTGCCGCGCGGCCAGAGCTTTTCTACGGCGAACCTGCTCGTGCAGCGCCGAGAAGGCCAGCAACGCCTGCAGCGCGTCGCCCTGCGATGGTTTCGCGGGATCTTTCTCACCATAATCGAAAATGGCGGGGGCGCTCTGCTCCTTCAGACAGGTAGGTACACCGACCCCGGCGAACGGAGTGGCTACGTCCAAGTCCGGCTTGGTGGTGGTGGTTGCCATTTAAGGACAGTTCACTTGTAAGTTATCGGGCTTTGAGCGGAGTTTCAATTACCTAAGCATGCCCATTTGGCCATGTACCTTGGTAAGCGATCCTGCCCGCGGCACCTCCGAATGACGGATTCGCGATGTGTCCGCACGAGACTTCGTAAGCTACGTCTCTACGAAGCGGGTTCCTTTTCGACCGATTCCTCCGAACCACTCCCGAACCACTGTAGTTACTAAGGCGGCATCTCCATCCGGCGATAAGATCAAAAGAATTTTCGAGAAAATACGATTCTAGCCGACCGGCGATTTGGCGGTGTGATTTGGCGGTGTATGGATGGACGCAGGAACAGCTCCCGCGCAAGAAACGCGGTCTCAATACCGACACGAACTTCGCACTCTGATCTACGCTTGTGTGGAGCAGGCGAACGGCGGTATTGTTCGCAATATCAGTCATCAGGGGATCGGGTTGCAGGTGGTGGCGGCGGTTCGTCCGCAGCAGCAGTTGCGCGTGCGCTTCGAATTGTGCCGTCCGCGGCTGCGCGTGGAAACGCGCGGCGAGGTGACGTGGGCGACGCGTTCCGGACAGTGCGGCATCCGTTTCCTCGAACTCTCGCCCAAGACAGCCCGGCAGATCAATGAATGGATTTTCGGGAACCTGCTCGAAGGGGTCTTCCCGCATTCGGAGCGGGAGGGCTCGATCTTTTTCGGGGCAGCCGTTGCCGGAGCCGCAGTTGGCGGATCCGCAATGCCTCGAACAGCATCGGCCGGAGCCGCGTTGGCTCGAACAGCGATGGCCCGGACCCCATTTGCTGCATCACCGTTTGCTGGGTCACCCAGCGCCTTGTCCGAGGCGGAGGTCTACGAAGACGATGGATTGATCGTGTCGGCAGCCCCCGTCCATGTCATCGAGGTGCCTGCGCGGCCCGATCCCTTGGAATCGGTCTTTGCCGGCAAGGTCGATTCTTTCCCTCAAAAGTTGCCATCGGCCGATTTGGAGTGGCTCTCGCAGCCGCTCTCCGGTCGCGGTCTTATCTGGACCATCAACACACTTGTTGTGATGGCAGCTGTTTTACTGTTCGCGCTGGTTTTTCTCTCGATCACCGGTGAACCGCCGCCATGGCCGTTAGCCACGACAAGTGCTGCCGCAATTCTTGTCGCCGCGCTATATTGGGGATTCTTTCGGCTGTTGGGAGGAGCAAGCCCGGGTGCCCGATTGGCCCGCCTGGCCGGGTGGGGCCGGGCAGAGGATGAAGACGGGAATGGTGCCCGTTTCCGCTGAGCAGGCGTCGGATCTCTGGCGCTGCGTTTAATTTCGTAAATCGGGCTCGCCGGTCAATCTCGCCGATCAATCTTGGCGACAATGGCATAGATCGGTATCTGGTAGATCAATTGGCAAAATACTGTTGCGCAAGCCAGAGCTGCAGGGTTCGCTGCTGTTGTGGAGCCAGCTTCACAAAGCGGATGCCCAGATTGCCGCGCTTGTCCTGCCACGCGATTTCCGCCTTGGCTTTCAATCCCGTCCTCGCGCCCGGCAGTTCGAACGAAACTTGCAGCGCCTTTTTCGCCTCCACCAGGTCATGGGTCCGAATCTGCATTCCACCCTGGCTCAGATTGACCAGGTATGCGGCCGTGGCTTTGTGGCCCTTGCGGCTCAACGATACCGGCACTTCCAGGCCGGTGCGATGGTACCGCAGGCGTCCGTCGAGGATCATATTGCGCGCCGCGGAGAGAGTTCGCACGGCCTGTTCCACAGAAATCGGTTTCTCGAAAGCAAACAGAGCGCCGCTCTCATCCAAAGTCTGATTGCAATGCCGGCTTCCCATAATGACCAGCGGAATGGTTCTCGGCTGCCCTCCCACGCTTTGCAGTTCGCGCAGAAATTGGGAGCTCCCATTCAGATCGCAGTCAACGATGAGGGCATCGATCTTCGACTTGGCCAGCCGGGCCAGAGCCCGCTGCGGTTCGTTTTCCACGGCAACGTCCATTTGCAGACCGCCGAGGATGCACTCCAGAACACTGACTTCCTGCCAGTCACGCGAAACCACCATCGAGGAAAGTGTCATGTCCACACTCTAGACATGTCGGTAATCGGGACGTAGATAACCAACGTAACGGCGGCTTCCGGTTCTTGCAAGCCAGGGTCCCCGAAGTGGTTGCCCGACCGATTGCTTCCCTATTGCTGATAGAACTCGTTTTTGAAAGAGCTCCTGCGGAACGTAACGCTTTTTAAATTGAAGAACTCGTCGGTTTGCGGATATGCGCGGCAAAACTGCCCGGTGGTCGGATGCAGGCGGTGCGCCAAGTACTAGCGGCCCCCGGCTTCCAGGACCGCGTCTACCAGTTCTCGCGTCATCGTCTGCATTTCAGCAGCAGCTCCAGCAGGAGTGCGTGGCTGGCTGAAAAACATTGCAAACCCAAGCATGTCCTGAGTGGCATAGCCGCCGCGGGAAAAGTGGGGCGTGGTAGTCGCAGTTGGCCAAAATCGGGCGCTCGTGCTCACCTACCGCGATACCACTGCACCGTGCGGCGCAGTCCTTCTTCGAAATCGACTTCGACCTGGTAGCCGAGACCGGCTTTTGCCTTTGCAATGTCGGCGAGCGAGTGTTTGATATCGCCGCCGCGCTCTGGTTCGTACTTCGGCTGGCCCGTATAGGATGTCAGACCTTGCAACAACTCGAAGGTCTCGTTCAGCGTGACTCTGCGGCCGGTGGCCACGTTGAAGACCTGTCCCGCCGCCTGGCCCGCGGGGGCTTTGCAGGCCAGTAGATTTGCCTCGACGGCGTTGTCGATATAAGTGAAGTCGCGGCTCTGTTCGCCGTCGCCAAAGATTGCGGGCTGTTCTCCGTGCAGCATCCGAGTGATGAACTTCGCCAGCACGCCCGAATAGGGAGACGATGGATCCTGCCGCGGCCCGAAGATGTTGAAGTAACGCAACGCCACGGTTTCAAGCCCATAACAGCGATAAAAAGAAATCATGTAGTGCTCGCTCGCCAGCTTGGCTACGGCGTAGGGTGAAATAGGATCGGGCCTCATGGCTTCGTGTTTGGGCAGTGTGGGCGTGTCGCCGTATGCAGAAGACGACGCCGCATACACGACGCGCTTTACTGTTGCATCGCGTGCCGCCACGAGAACGTTGACCGTGCCGTCGATATTGGCCTGGTTGCTGCCGAGCGGGTCGAGGACAGATTTCGGTACGGAAGGAATCGCCGCCTGATGCAGGACAAAGTCCACTCCAGCGCAAGCCTTGTGCATCGCCCCTAGGTCGAGAATGTCAGCTTTGCGGAAGTCGATACGATCCAGTATTTCTGAGATGTTTTCCGGGTTGCCGGTGGAGAAGTTGTCGACGCCTCGTACCTGCTCGCCACGAGAAAGCAGCGCCCGTGCCAGCGATGATCCAATGAAGCCGCCAATGCCAGTAATGAGATAAAGAGCCATGCCTGTTCATCATAGCGAAGGGAAGCGACGTGGGGCGTAAGAGAATTGGTTCCGGTGGCGAGGAGCGCCGAGAATTGCCAAAAGCGGCGCAATTTTCAACCGATGGTGCGCGTCAAACTGAACGACCGAGCAAAATCATTCGGCGTTTGGTTTCGGTGCTCTGGCGGTTGCCGAGAATTCTAAGGAAATCATTCGGCGTTAAAATCTGGCGGTTTTCGCACAATTCAGTCCGTGCCCGCATCAGGCTCTGGAATCAAAGTGCTACTCTGCTGTCGCTGTTGGGGAGAACTTAGGACCAGACATTCGGCCAGGGCGGGATGCAAGATGCAGGGTTTTCTAATGGTGGGCCGGACCCGAGGAGGCTTCCGGCGTCGTCATTTGCTGCGCAGCTTGCCGGATATGTTTCCACAGTTCGTCGCGTCCGGCTCCGGTTTTGGCCGAGAAAGGAAGCAGACGAGCCGCAGGATGCTCCTGGGTCAGAGTTTGCAGGGCATTGTGCAGTTGATTGTTCGAAAGGCGGTCACTTTTGGTGGCCACGAGCAGAAATTCGCGGTCCGAGGAGCCGAGAAAATCCAAGAGTTGCCGGTCACTCGGTTGGGGAGGAAGGTTGGCGTCCACCAGAACGACGCACAAGCCGAGCGTGGGCCGGTCATTGAGATAGGGCTCAATAAATTTCGGCCATTCCCGAGAAATCTCGCGCGAAATCTTCGCGTATCCGTAGCCTGGAAGGTCGGCGAAAATCAACTCGGGCCGGGGCTTTCCCGGCCAGCGGATCTCGAAGAAATTGATGCTGCGAGTGCGACCGGGAGTCGAACTGGTGCGCGCCATCTTCGTGCCCACCAGGGAGTTGATCACGCTGGACTTGCCGACATTGGAACGACCGAGGAATGCGATCTCCGGCAGGCTCGGAACGGGGAACTGCGCGGCATCGGTGGCCGCCGCCATAAACCGGGAGAGAACCCTCATGCTCAAGTTTGCAACGCCGGAGCGGAACTTGGCAAGCCGTAACCCTGGGCAGACCTCGGTAGAGACGCAGCCAGGAACCTCTTTACGACTCCGGTTCGAAGCCACCGACCGACGGCGCACGACCGACGACCGTCTCTCCGTTTGACGGTCCTCTCCCTGAGTCTTTACACTCAGATTAACGGCCTGTGAACGGGATTCTTCCCTGGCTCGGGGACTCCGTTTACCGCCGGACCTGGCAAGGCAAGCCGAAAGGTTAAACGTGAGTCCCACACAAACAACTGACGCGATGAGAAATGGCGTCAATCGCGAGATATCGGTCGAAATTCCGGCCGAGGAAGTGACTCGCGAGATGGAAATTATTATCCAGAAATATCAGAAAGTGGCACGATTGCCAGGCTTTCGCACCGGGCACGTACCCGCCACCATCATCCGGCAGAGATTTAAGGAAGATTTGAAGAGCGATGTGGTTGAGGCCCTGGTCCCGCGTTATTTCCGCAAAGAGGCGGAAAAGCAGGGGATGACTCCGGTGTCGCAGCCGCGCGTCACCGACCTTCACATTCATGACGGCGAGCCCCTGCGCTTCAAAGCCAGCTTCGAGATCATGCCCGAAATCGTGGTCGAGGGCTATAAGGAGCTGCGCGCCGAACACCCGGAGATCGTGGTAAAGGACGAAGAGGTGGAAGACGCGGTGAACAGCGTCCGCGAGCAGCACGCCACCTATGCGTCGGTCGAGGGGCGGGCGCTGGCCGAAGGCGACTTCGCTCAATCCTCCATGGACGGCAAGCCAAAAGACGGTGACGACAACACTCAGCCTGTGCATATGGATGAAGTTCTGATCGAGATCGGCGGCAAGAACACGGTGCCGGAGTTTACCGAGAACCTTCGCGGCGCCAATGCCGGAGACGAGCGGGAGTTCGAGGTGAGCTATCCCGCCGACGTCGCCGACAAGCGCCTGGCGGGCAAGACGTTCGTTTACACCGTGAAGATTCAGGCGATCAAGCAGAAGAACCTGCCGGAACTGAATGACGACTTTGCGAAGGAACTCGGCGAGTTCACCAGCCTTGACCAGGTGCGCAAGCAGATTCGCGAGAACATGCAGGCGGAACGGAAGCACGATGCCGACCGGGAAGCGAAAGACAAGCTGGTGGCGGAACTGGTGAAGCGCAACGATTTTGAAGTGCCGGAATCGCTCATCGACCGGCAGATCGATCTGCGGCTGGAGCGCGGGCTGCGCGCGTTGGCGGCACAGGGCATGAAGATGGAAGATCTGAAGAAGATGGACCTGCCGCGCTTGCGGTCAGGTCAGCGGGACCAGGCGGTGTTGGATGTGAAGTCGTCATTGTTACTGGAACGGGTGGCGGAGCTGGAACAAATCCAGGCTGGGGAGGACGAAGTGAAGCACGAGATTGAAGCCTTAGCCAAGCAGTCAAAACAGACTCCGGAAGCGATTCGCGCTCGTTTGACACAAGATGGGGGCCTCGATAGAATCCGAAACAGAATCCGCAGCGAAAAGACCCTCGATTTTCTGTATCACCAGTCCGCGTAGTTCACAAGAAAGACGCGGACCTCTTTCGACCCTCCCCATGCAAGCGAAGTGTTGCGTCGGGGCGGAGTGTGGCAGGTGAATGTGAAACCGAACGATTGGCAAAAGAACGATCCTCGAATGATGCTAGTGCCCATGGTGATTGAGCAGACCGGGCGGGGCGAACGCGCCTACGACATCTATTCCCGGCTGCTGCGCGACAACATTATCTTCATCGGCACGCCGATTGACGACAACATCGCCAACCTCGTGATCGCGCAAATGCTGTTTCTGGCTCAGGAAGATCCGGAGAAAGACATCCAGCTTTATATCAACTCTCCGGGCGGCTCGATTACGGCCGGCATGGCGATTTACGACACCATGCAGTATGTAAAGAACGACGTGATGACTTTGTGCGTGGGCCAGGCCGCGTCCATGGCTGCGTTACTATTAGCATCAGGCGAAGCCAAAAAGAGATTGGCATTGCCTAATTCGCGAATTCTAATCCATCAACCCTCGATGGGAGGATTGTCGGGGCAAGCCACCGACATCGACATCCACGCTCGGGAAATCCTGCGTATGCGCGAGATTACAAACCAGTTACTCTCCAAGCACAGCGGGCAGAAACTGGACAAGGTGGAAAAAGACGTGGAGCGAGACTTCATCATGAACGCGCAGCAGGCTAAGGAATATGGAATCATAGACGATATCATCTATAAGACGGCAAAAGCGGTATGATCTGCCTTCGCGCCTGACCGAGGTTGTCAGCCGCGAAAAGCGGTACGGCGGAGGGCCTGAAGTGGCCTAGGCCTGGTCTTGCCGGAGAAAGATTCAAGGAGTAGAGCCGAGTGAAAACCAAGACGGGCTCCGACGAGATACTGCGCTGTTCGTTCTGCCACAAGTCGCAGGACGCCGTGGCTAAGCTGATCTCGTCGCCCAGTGATTATCCCCGCGCCTATATCTGCGATGAGTGTGTGGCGGTCTGCAACTCCATTCTGGAAGACGACCGCACGGCGACTCCCCAGACCAGCACGCCCAATCAACTGCCTAAGCCTCAGGAAGTGAAGACTTTCCTCGATGAGTATGTGATTGGGCAGGAGCAGACCAAGAAAAAACTGGCGGTGGCGGTTTACAACCACTACAAGCGCATTTTCATGAACCGGCAGAAACCTGGCGACGGCATCGAACTCAGCAAGTCCAACATCATGCTGATCGGTCCGACCGGGACAGGCAAGACGCTCATGGCGCAGACCCTGGCCCGCATGCTGGACGTGCCCTTCGCGATTGTCGATGCCACCACCCTCACCGAAGCCGGCTACGTAGGCGAAGACGTCGAGAATATCATCCTGAAACTGTTACAGGCTGCTGACGGAGATGTCAGCCGCACCCAGACTGGGATCATTTATATCGATGAAGTCGACAAGATCGGCCGCAAGGATGAGAATCCCTCAATCACCCGCGACGTTTCCGGCGAAGGCGTGCAACAGGCGCTGCTGAAGATTCTCGAAGGCACGATTGCCAATGTTCCGCCGCAGGGCGGGCGCAAGCACCCGCATCAGGAATTCACCCCGGTGGACACGACCAACATCCTGTTCATTTGCGGCGGAGCCTTTGTTGGCCTGGACAAAATCATTTCCCGCAGGATGGGCAAAAAGGCACTTGGCTTCCGCGGTGGTGAAGAAGCGGAAAAGGATGAGTCGGCGGTTTCGAAAAAGCGTACCCAGGAATTGTTGTCTGAGATCCAGCCGGAAGACCTGATCAAGTTCGGGTTAATTCCGGAATTTGTGGGCCGGCTGCCGGTGGTGGGCATGCTGGAAGATCTGGACGAATTTGCGTTGATCGAAATCCTCACGCGGCCGAAAAATGCCATCGTCAAGCAATACCAGCGCCTGTTCGAGTTCGAGAATGTGCGATTGAAGTTCCACGAGGAAGCGCTGCGGGCGATCGCCCGCCAGGCCATGGCGCGCAAGGTGGGAGCGCGGGGGTTGCGAATGATTCTGGAAGAACTTATGCTCGACCTGATGTTCAACCTGCCCAGCCAGAAGAAAGTGAAAGAGTTTGAAGTGACGCGGGAAATGGTGGAGAAGCGCAGTGCCTCGTTCGCCGCGGTAATGGAGAAGGCCGGGTAGGTATTCGTAGAGACGTCGAAAAGCAAGGTCTCTACCAGACATGGGCACTAATTCGCCATGCGTTGAACCTAAGGGCGAGGTAGAATTGTTCTAGGTTGGCCGTCATCGGTTGGCTGTTCATCCCAGGGAGACTCAGTGACCACATCCAAGGAAAAGTTCGAATCCAAGAAGCTGCCCATGATGCCCATCCGGGACGTGGTCATTTTTCCCTTCATGATGACGCCCTTCGTGGTGGGCCGCGAATCGAGCGTGCGGGCGCTGGAAGAGGCACTGGCGGCGGACAAGAAGATTTTCCTGGCCACCCAGCACGATGCTTCGATCGATGAGCCAAAAGCCAACGAGATCTACCAGGTGGGCACGATCGTCAACATCGTGCAGAGCCTGAAGCTGCCCGACGGCAACATCAAGGTTCTGGTCGAAGGAGTGGAACGCGGGAAGATCCTGCAGGTGGTGGACACCGACGGTTTCATGCAAGCTACCGTGCGGGTCGCGCGCTATGCGACGGAAGGCAACCAGGCACTAGAAGCCGGCATGCAGCGCGTCACGACGCTGTTCGAACAGTATGTGAAGCTGTGCCAGGCGCTCAACTACGAGACCATGATTTCGGCCGTACGCATGGAAGATCCGGCCAAGCTGACGGATGTGATTTCCGCCAACCTGCAACTTTCCA
Source organism: Candidatus Sulfotelmatobacter sp. (assembly GCA_036514015.1). Classification (GTDB taxonomy): domain Bacteria; phylum Acidobacteriota; class Terriglobia; order Terriglobales; family Acidobacteriaceae; genus Sulfotelmatobacter. Next base: position 37,831 of record DATBYA010000160.1, on the reverse strand, counting down.
TCGAAGAGAAGCAGGAGTTGTTAGAGATTTTCGATCCGGCCGAGCGCCTCACCCGTATTGCCGACGTGCTCGATATCGAGATCGAGAAGTTGAATGTGGACCGCACCATCCAGTCGCGCGTGAAGCGGCAGATGGAGAAGGCGCAGAAAGAGTATTACCTCAACGAAAAGATCAAGGCCATCCAGAAAGAACTGGGTCGCGGCGAAAAAAGTGAATTCGACGAACTGAAGAAGAAAATCGAATCCGCGGGGATGCCCAAGGACGTAAAAGACAAAGCTCTGCAGGAACTGAAAAAGCTGGAAGCCATGCCGCCCATGTCGGCCGAGTCCACGGTTTCTCGCAACTATCTTGACTGGCTGCTGGCGGTGCCGTGGAAGAAGCGCTCCAAGGAAATCCGAAATATCTCCCGAGCCGAAAAAGTTCTGAACGAAGACCACTACGGTTTGGAGAAGATCAAGGAGCGCATCCTTGAATTCCTCGCCGTGCGCCAATTGGTAAAAAATCCCAAGGGCTCGATCCTCTGCTTCGTGGGGCCTCCCGGCGTGGGAAAGACTTCGCTGGGAATGTCGATTGCCAAGGCCACGGGCCGCAAGTTCGTTCGCATGTCGCTGGGCGGTGTGCGCGACGAGGCCGAGATTCGCGGCCACCGTCGCACCTATATCGGCGCGCTGCCCGGGCAGATTATTCAGATGATGAAGAAGGCGGGCACCAAAAACCCGGTCTTCATGTTGGATGAAGTCGACAAGATGTCCATGGACTTCCGCGGAGATCCTTCCGCGGCGCTGCTCGAAGTCCTCGATCCCGAACAGAATTTCATGTTCGTCGATCACTATCTCGACGTCGAATACGATTTGTCGCAGGTATTTTTTGTCGCCACCGCGAACGTGATGCACACCATTCCCGCGGCGCTGCAGGATCGCATGGAAGTGTTGCGCTTGCACGGATACACCGAGCAGGAAAAAGTTGAGATTGCCAAGCAGTTTCTGGTCAAGAAGCAGATGCTGGCCGCCGGGTTGTCGGAAAAGAACATCAAGTTTACCGACGAAGCCATTACCGGTCTGATTCGTTCGTACACCCGGGAAGCCGGAGTGCGGAACCTGGAGCGCGAAATCGGCAACGTCTGCCGCAAGGTGGCTCGCAAAGTCGTCAAAGAAGGCGAAAACTATAACGTCGCGGTCACGGGAGAGAACGTCAACGACTTCCTGGGCGTCATCAAATTCCGCGATACCCTGGCGCACGAGAAGAGCGAAATCGGATTGGTTACCGGTCTCGCCTGGACGGAAGTGGGCGGCTCAATTCTGAGCACCGAGGCCAGCGTGGTCGACGGCAAGGGCAAGCTGACGCTGACCGGCAAACTGGGCGACGTAATGCAGGAATCGGCCCAGGCGGCGATGTCCTATGTGCGATCGCGCGCGCAAAGGCTGGGCCTGAGCCGCGACTTCTATCGCAATCTGGATTTGCATGTGCACGTTCCCGAGGGTGCCATTCCAAAAGATGGTCCGTCGGCGGGCATCACGATCGCTACTGCAATTTCCAGCGCCCTCAGCAAAATTCCGGTTCGTCGCGATCTGGCCATGACTGGAGAGATCACGCTGCGTGGCAAGGTTCTGGCCATCGGCGGGCTGAAAGAGAAACTGCTGGCGGCTCATCGCGCCGGACTGTTTGAAGTGATTCTGCCCAAGGACAACGAAAAAGATGTGGCCGAAGTGCCGGAAAATCTGCGCAACGCCATGAAACTTCATTTCGTCGATACCATGGATCAGGTCCTGCAGATTGCTCTGGAATCTCCGCTGCCCTGCCTGGATGCAGAAATCGAGCAACCGATTGCACCGCTGACCACCGGCAGCCCGGAAGCTCCCACCGCCCATCAATAGCCATAGCCGTAGAGACACAGGCGCAGAGACTCAGCTTGCGGCTTTGCTCATCAGCGGAACCGTGAGCTTTAGGCCCCCCGCGCGGGCACCCACCCTTTGGCGAAAGGGATGTGATGTAATAAGCGGGTGAACTGGCTGGTGGTTCTCAACCAGGAAGTTGTGGCCTGTACGCGGTGTCCGCGCCTGGTCGCGTATCGCGAGGAAGTGGCACGAGTAAAGCGTCGTGCCTATCTGGGCTGGGAATACTGGGGAAAGCCCGTAGCTGGTTTCGGCGATCCCCACGCGCGCGTACTCGTAATGGGACTCGCCCCCGGAGCCCACGGCTCGAACCGCACCGGGCGTCCGTTCACCGGCGATGCTTCCGGCAAGTTTATGTATCCCGTGCTGCACCAGGCTGGATTTGCCAGCCAGCCGACGGCCATCGACCGCAACGATGGCATGGAGTTAAGAAATCTTTATATTACGGCCGCCGTCCGCTGCGCTCCGCCGGATAACAAGCCCCTGCCGCAGGAACTTGAAGCCTGCTCGGGCTTTCTGGATCGCGAATTGGCGGGATTAAAGAACGTAAAGGTTGTGGTTGCTCTGGGAAAGATCGGTTTCGACGCTTACTTGAACTATCTGAAGCGTCAAGGCATGCTCGCAAGCAAGAAGGCGTATGGGTTCAAACACGGCGCCAGTTACAGGATGCCCGACGGCAAGGTGCTGCTGGCGTCCTACCATCCCTCAAACCAGAACACGCAGACCGGCAAGCTCACGCGAAAAATGTTTGTAGAAATCTTTCAAGAGGCGGCAAGCATTGCCGATAGTGAATCCGAGGCGGCGCTCGTGCCGGATCGTTCATCCTTCTCCCACTCCCGAGCGTAGCCAAAAGCTGGGGCGCGAACCGGGGCGGCGCCGTTTTGTTTATTTGTGGGGCGGACACTGTCCGCCGCTTTTGACTTTTATTTTGACCTGCGTGCAAAATGTGAGGACAAAACCAACTTCAAGAGCGGCGGACAGGAGGCGGACAGGAGTGTCCGCCCCACACAAACCTACTTCAGTTTTGTAACGGTCACCTCAAGCTGAAATTGCTTCTTGGAATTCGGATCGTCCACGCTGCCGATCACAATCGGTTTCCCGACCACCAGCAAGGTGTCGCCATTGATCTTGATTTGCCGAACCACCGGTGGCAAGAACGCCCCGGTGTGCTCCCCAGTGTCCACATCCAGGTTACTAACCTCGCCCCTTACCACCAAGATCAACTCATCCCCGTGCTCTCTCAGCTGAGACCAGATTTGGGTACCGACGTCCAAATACTGGTACTCGGTTGGCGCCGGAGTGCTTGGGCCTGTTGAGCGGGTTGCAACCGGAACCCGGGTGCCGATTTTTATCTCGTCTGAATTGCCGGCGGTCAGGTTCATGGAGTAGTGCCGGGTGTTTACAGTTTTTCCGTCCGCTACTTCATTGAAGGAAAAATCGAGACGATAGGACTGCAACGGTTGTACCAGTTTTGGCTTCGCGGGCTCTGCCGGGCTGGTTTCTTTGGACCCCTCCTGGGCTTCAGCGACCCTCGGTACGAGCCAGAGCCCCATCGTCATTACCACAATCAACACCCCAAGTGTTTTTCGCATAGATAGCTGCCTCACCTTTCTTGTTGGTCCGCATTGGGAAACTCGGTCTCAGAATGTGCGTCCTTCATCTGCTGCTGTATCTCTTTCTCATATTCCTCTTGCGCTCGTGCGATCAGCGTGGCCTCTTGGGGAAATTCGCTGACATATCTTGCCAAGGCCCGTTCCTGCTCGTTCAGCGGCTGAGGCGACGGGAACTGATCCAGCCTGGGCGGACCCAATTCGACATGACCCGCGGTCGCGACCAGAGGATGAGAGCGGCGCGGTTTTACCCTTCGTGACGGACGAGGGTTGGAAACGATCTGTGCCGGTGACAAGGCCGGCCCTGGTGTAGTGCTGGAGGGGTGATTCGCAACAACTGGATGAGGCGTTCTACCAGATCGCAAAGCCAACGTCAGTGCCACAATAACAATTGCCGTAGCTGCGGCCGTCAGGCTCCAGTGCCAGCGCGTGCCAGCCGGGACCCGGGCCCGCTCGGTGCGCAAGTTCGCAAGCACCCGCTCTTCCAGTCCTGGCCTCGGTTCAGCCGCGTATTTCGTCAGCGCCGCATCCAACTCGCGATCGATTTCGTCCTGCTTTCCGTTTGCCATGATTCACCTATTTCCTGCTGATCGTGCAGCCAGCTTCTCCCGCAATATCTGACGCGCCCGGAACACGCGCGACCGCGCCGCCGCCTCATTGATCCCCAGCGTGGCACCGACTTCTCGCGGCGACATCTCCTCAATCGTCGACAAAATCAAGGGCTGGCGCAGCTTCTCAGGAAGCGCGGCGATCATCCTCTCCAGTACCGCGCCCACGTCGGCGCCCTGCACGGTCTCGTCGGCTGGAGTGTCGGACGAAGCCACTTCCGGCAACGGCTTTTCGGAATCGTCCAAGGTAATTTCGCGGGTCCGAGCGCGCTGCCTGCTCCGGTCCACGGCGACGCGCCATGCGATTCGCGCCAGCCACGTCTTCGCATCTTCCACGGACGCGAGTTTCGAACTGTAGCGCAGCACTCGCATAAATGTTTCCTGCGTGGCGTCTTCCGCGTCGTGATGGCGGCGCAGCACGGCATAGGCGATGCGGTAGACCAGCCGTGAGTGCTCCCGGACCAGCGTTTCAAGCATCTCGTCCTGAGTGCGCGCTTTTATCGTGCGATCGTTTTCAATAGGATCGATCGTCGCCGCTCCGCGCAGGATCACGTCTCCCACCACCACAGTTCTGCCCTCATCCATAAAGACTGTCCAGAGACCGGTTTTGTTTAGGAATATCTTCAGGAGAACGAGTGGGGAGTTGTGACTTGCGGAAGGGTGTGTGGGGCGGATACTCCTGTCCGCTATTGCCGTTGATCTTGATTCTGAATCGCTTGCAACATCAACTTCAAGACCGGCGGACAAGAGTGTCCCACCCAAAGCTAGAAGCCGACCATCACCGGCTCCGGCTCCAGGCGGACGCCCCAGATTTCTTCGACGCGCTGCTGGATCTCATCCTTCAACGTCAGCACCTCGGCAGCCGTCGCTCCTCCGCGGTTCACCAGGGCCAGTGCGTGCTTGCTCGATATGCCGACATGGCCAAAGCCGTATCCGCGGGTGAAACCGGATCGTTCCACCAGCCACGCCGCCGAAATTTTCTTACTCTTCTCCAACGCAGGATAGCTGGGGAGAGTCAATCCCTTGGCTGCGGCTCGTTGCCTCAAGTCTTCATGCTGCTCCTGGGAAATCACGGGATTCTTGAAAAACGAGCCCGCGCTCTGGCAATCGGGATCGCCCGCAACCAGCAGCATTCCTTTCCGTGCGCGGATGTGGCGAACCGCTTCACGCGTCTCAGCAAGATCGGGCGAGGTCTCGCGGCCTTCGAAGTGCCTCTTCAAATCGGCATAGCCGATGCGCGGCTTGCCCTCCGGGAGGAGCGCGTAGGTTACGCGGAGAATGATGAATCGCCCGCGCTCCGTCGTGTTAAATATGCTGGAGCGGTAGGTAAATCCGCAGGCTTCCCCACACAACTCGCGCACCTGGTTGTCTTTCCAATCGAAGACCTGAACCGATTCGATCGTCTCCGCTACTTCCTGTCCGTATGCGCCCACATTTTGCACCGGAGTGCCGCCAACGCTTCCCGGGATTCCACTCAAACACTCGACGCCGGAGCACCGTTCTATGACCGCGTGCGAGACGAAGCGATCCCAGGATTCGCCTGCGCCAACGTCGAATCGAGTCTTTCCGTCGTCCTCGCCCGCGTGGCGATCGATGCCGGGGATGGCCACTCTTAAGACTAATCCGGGCCAGCCGCGATCGGCCACGAGCAGATTGCTGCCACCTCCCAGAATGAAAAGAGGGAAATTGTTCGAGCGCGCCAGTGCGACCGCTTCCTGTACTTCTCCGACCGATTCGGCTTCCACGAAGAAACGGGCTGGCCCTCCCAACCGGAAGGTCGTCAGTGGGGCCAGGGGAACATTTTCCTCGAGTCGCATGGGGGCAGTTTCAATATACACATGCGCGGTTTGTTGCGGCACTCACCGGTCAGAAGCGGGCGATCTTTCGACTGGGCTGCCGTTCGCTGTGCGAAGACACAAACTTCGTTCAAGATGACAGAGCAATGACGGGTTACAATAGGAACACACTAGAAATTCAATCAGAGGAATAAACAAATATGTCGATGTATCCCGAAGTTATGGTTGTCCCGATGCGCGAAGAGCTGACGCGTTTGGGGATTGTAGAACTCCGCACCCCCGAGGAAGTCGACCAGGCGCTGAAGAACCGTCCGGGAACGACGATGGTGGTCGTGAATTCGATTTGCGGATGCGCCGCCGGACGCATGCGTCCTGCTGTGCGCATGGCACTGCAGGATTCCATCCGGCCCGACCATGCCTACTCGGTATTTGCCGGGCAGGAAAAGGAAGCCACCGACCGCGCACGAAGTTATTTCACGGGACACCCGCCGTCCTCGCCATCCATTGGCATTCTGCGCGACGGCCAACTGGTTTACATGATGCCCCGCCGCGACATTGAATCGCGCGAAGCTCCGGCCATTGCCGCGGATCTGAAGGCTGCATTGGATCGTTTCTGCGTTAAGGCCGCGGCGGTTCAATCGTAATCACACGCTGTAAGAGAGAGACGGAACAAGTTGCGTCCCCGCGACGTTCTTGAAGAGACGTTGCTTGCAACGGTCTTCCTGGTGCGTGCGAGTTCCTCACTTCTTCGGGGTCTTGCTGGCCATGAACGCCTTCACCACGATCGCGTTCGGCTGCACTCCGACTGGAATCAGTGTCAGCAGCCCATACTCCCTTTCCAGCTTTTGCGGTTTGCGTTTTTGAATCACCGTCACATCCCCCGACTGGGTATCGAGCACCAGAAGATAGTTCTCATCCGGGGTCAGCGCGAGAGCATCGGGACGGCTTCCTACCGCCAGGGTGTCGATCCTGAGGCCGAGATCAATGTCATAGACCGCGACGCTGTTCGATCCGAAGTTGGTCACATAGAGCCGCGAATTGTCGAGCGTAACCACGCCCCGCGCCGGATGCTGTCCGATCTCCAGGCTGTTGCCCACTTCGTCGTTTCCGGTTTCGATAATCGAGATGCTGTCGGAGTCGAAATTACACACCACCATCTCGCCGCCGTCGGGCTTCACCGTAAGACTGACCGGAGTGTGACCTACGTCCAGCAGCGCCATCAGACGGTCGTTCTTCTGCGTAGCAGTCTGCAGGGCGATGGAGGCAACCTGCGAAGAGCCCGAACAGGCGACGAATGCCTTGCTCGAGTCCGGCAGGATGGCGATCGACTCCGGTTGCTGGCAAACGGGCAGCGTCGCGCGTACGCGCAGGAACTTGGTGTCGATCAGGGAGACAGTATTGTCACCGCGATTGCTGACGACAATGGTTGAACCGTCGGGCGAGACGCGGGCCAGTCCCGGCGCAGCGCCCACGCGTACGTTACCGATCACGATGCGCTTTTCGAGATCAATCACGCTGACGTTCGATGAGGCCGAGTTGGCCACATAGGCGTGCTTACCATCCGCGGCCACGTCGATGAAGAACGGGCGGCCGTGCACTCCAATCGTAGCCGCCACCGTGTTCGTCTCGGCGTCGATCACGCTGACGTTGTTCGAGCCCGCGTTGACGACATAGATTTCATTCTTCTTGCTGTTGGCCGCGATGCCGGTAGGGTCGCTGCCGACCGGGATGGTCTTGGCCAGTGCAAAGGTGCGCAGGTCAATCACGCTGACGGTGTTGCTTTTGCCATTGCTGACGTAGGCGTACTCGCGGTAGGCAGGGCCGTAGTCCGGAAGCGATTGCTCACGGAAATACCACCAGCCGAGGCCGCCGACGATGGGAATCAGTAAAGCGATGAAGAGGAGTTTTCTCAAAGTCGACGCCGCCGTGGCGGAAGGAAAAGATTACCAGAGCGGCGTCATGGAAAGTCTTTAATACAGGTGGAAATTGACCTCAACGACGACGCGCATGGCCACAGGCTTTCCATCCCTGGTGGCCGGTTCAAATCTCCATTTCTTGACGCATTCCACCGCCTTCTTGTCGAGATCCTTGTCCAGGCTCTGCGTGACTTGGGGATCGCGCACTGTGCCGTCGGCCGTAACGATCATGGAGAGGAAAACGTTGCCCTGGATCTTCTTCCGGCGCGGTCCGTTGGCATACTCCGGGGTGGGCTGGTAAACCGCCTTGGGGTGGGTCATGCCGGCGGTCTGTCGGTCGTACACAATTTCGGAGGCAGTCGGCGGAGGTGGATCTTGCGCGTATGTATTGGCTGCGCCGATTGCAAACGCCAGCGCACTAACAAGCGCTACGGACTGGATCAGGGGCAAGCGCGTATCCTTCATGATCAACTCCCATGATCAACTCCGGAATTACCGGAGCGACAGGGTGTCAACACTCCTAATACAGGTTGAAAGTGATGCTGGTCTTTATTCGCACGGCGACAGGCTTACCATCCTGGGTGGCGGGTTTAAATTTCCATATGCTCACGGCTGCTAACGCCTGTTGGTCGAGATACTTGGTTAAGCTCGCTGCGATGTGGGGATCGCGCACAGTACCCTCGGCGGTGACGACCATCGAAAGCACGACAAAACCTCGGATTTTCTCCTTACGCGCTTTTTCGGTATATTCCGGATTGGGCACGTAGACAGGCTTGGGTGCGGTTACCCCGTTTCCCACCGCGTAAACGACATCGGACGTTTTCTGCACCATATCCTGCGCCGACGAAGTACACCCGACTAGCAGAAGCGCGATGGCGCTCACGATCAGGACCGGGTCAGTAAGGCGTAAACGAGTGTTCTTCATACGGGATCCAGGGCTTGAGTTATGTTGGCCCCGGTCTTACTTGCTCACTGCGACCGGCTCCCGCACCCCGATCGCGGGCACGGTTCTTCCCACCACTGCGGCGATCTGGCGCACCTGCTTCATCAGTTCATCGAACTGATCGGGGAAGAGCGACTGCGGTCCGTCGGAGAGCGCTTCGTCCGGTTTGTTGTGAACTTCGACCATCAAACCGTCGGCACCGACGGCTACCGCCGCGCGCGAGAGTGGTGTGACTTTGTTGCGCTTGCCGGTGCCGTGGCTGGGATCGACCAGAATGGGCAGATGACTGAGCCGCTGCACCGCCGGTACCAGGCTCAAATCGAGCGTGTTGCGGGTATGGTCGGCGAAGGTCCGCACGCCACGCTCGCACAGCGCCACGTTGTAGTTGCCTTCGCTCAAAATATATTCGGCCGCCATCAGGAATTCTTCCAGCGTGGCCGACATGCCGCGCTTCAGCAGTACGGGCTTGCGGGCGCGTCCGGCGCGTTTGAGCAGAGAAAAATTCTGCATGTTGCGCGCGCCGATCTGAATCACGTCGGCATACTCCTCCACCAGGTCGAGCGACTCGTTGTCGATAGCTTCGGTGATGATCTTCATGCCAAACTGCTGGCGGATTTCTGCCATGATCCGCAAGCCTTCCTCTTCCAAGCCTTGAAACGAGTAAGGAGAAGTGCGGGGCTTGTACGCGCCCCCGCGAAAGAATTGCGCTCCGGCACGGGCGACGCGCTCGGCGACCGTAAACGCCTGGTCGTGATTCTCGATGGCGCACGGCCCCGCAACAATCGCCAGTCCCGGGCCGCCGATGGTGGCATCAGTGCCGGCGAAACGGATGACCGTGTTGTCCTGCTTGACATCGCGGCTGACCAGCTTGTAGGGCTTTGAGACCTTGATGACTTCCTGCACGCCGGGCATTTCCTCGAGAGTACCCTGCTCGACTTCGCCCTTGTTGCCGGTAATGCCGATGGCGGTACGCTGCGCGCCCGGCATGGAATGCGCGCGATAACCCAACTTCTCGATCTTCTGACAAACGGCGCGCACCTGCTCTTCCGTGGCTTGCGCCTGCATGACGACTAACATAGTTTCACCCTGGGAATCGCATATGTAAGGACAGCCGCCCCAGCTGTCCCTCGAGAAGCTCGACTTCTTGATCGCTAAGTTTACCGTTGCCAGCACCTGCACCGCAAATAGGGCGGCCCGTGAATCCAAGGAAAGTAGCAAGCATCCAAAGGAAGCGTATCCAGATTGTTTCAGCAAGGATCAACCAGGAGCGTTCCTCATGAAAGCAGCAGTCGTTCCGTCCGTTAACGGCAAATGGGAAGTGAAAGAGTGGCAGATGCCCAAGGCCGGTCCCAACCAAGTCGTCATCAAAATTCACGCCAGCGGCCTTTGCTATACCGATGTGCATATCACGCACGGCATGATCCCGACACAGTTTCCGCGAGTGCTCGGTCATGAACCGGTGGGAGAAATCGTCGAGGTCGGTTCCGGCGTGACCTCACGCAAAGTAGGCGATCGCGTCGGCGTCGGCTGGGTGCAGAAAGGCTGCGGACGCTGCGAGTGGTGTTTACGCGGCAAAAAAGAACGGTGCCAAAACGCAATTTCCACCGGCATTGGCCTGCAAGGCAGCCACGCCGAATACATGCTGGCATTCGCGGACGCGACCATGCTGATCCCCGACGCCCTGAGCTACGAGCAAGCCGCGCCCATTTTTTGTGCGGGATATACCGTGTGGAGTGGGCTTCGTATTGCCGATCCCCAGCCGCACGAGCGAGTGGCTGTCGTCGGCATCGGAGGACTCGGGCACTTGGCGCTCCAGTACGCCAAGGCCGCCGGTTTCGAGACGATTGCCGTGACTAAATCGAAAGACAAAGAAAAAATGATTCGCGAACTGGGAGCCGACGAGGTGGTAGAAAGCGGCGCCCAACTGCTGGCGTCCGGTGGCGCGGATGTGCTGCTTGGGACTTCGAACTCCTGGGCTGCGACCGCAGAGGCCGCGCAGGGCATCCGTCCCGACGGCCGAGTCGTAGTTATGGGCGCATCAAACGAGCCGCTCGGCTTCAATATGGGGATGATGCTGACTCGCGTGCGCATCATCGGCTCGAGCCAGAACGGTCCCGAGTATCTTTACGAAGCGCTGGACTACGTCGCCAAAGGCAAAGTGAAGGTGGTAGCGGAAACCTATAAACTCGACGAAATCGGCAAAGCCTATGATCGCGTCGCAGAAGGCAAGGTGCGCTTCCGGGCAGTAATCACGATGAATTAAAGGGCGGAGTGAATGTGCGGGGGACGGGGCTTTGGCCCGTCCCGCCGAGCACAGCGAGGCTACGTCCACATTCTAGTTATACTTTTGCCATGCCCCGCTCGCTGGCGCAAGAACAGGACATTCTCAAGCGGCCCACGTCGAAGCGCCCGCCCCGTCTGACTTCTCGCCGCATCGGCATTCATACTTCTTCCGCGGGCGGAGTGCAGAACGCCGCCGAGCGAGCTTATCGGCTGGGTTGCAACACATTCCAGATTTTTTCCTCCAGCCCGCGGCAGTGGGCGCCTTATGCGCTTGGCGAGTTGCAATGCAGGGAAATGAATCGCCTGCGGGCGGGATACGATCTGAGGCCGCTGGTGATCCACACCAATTATCTGGTGAACCTTGCCAGCTCGAATGAGCTTTTCCTGCAGAAGTCGATGGAAGCGTTTCGTGGCGAAGTGGAGCGAGCGCTCTCCCTGTGTGCGGAATATTTGGTCTTGCATCCCGGTTCGTTTCGCGGCGCCGATCGCGAGCAAGGATTGTTGCGGACTGCCGCTGCCATCGCAGCATCCACCGAAGGGCTCGATCTGGCAAAAGGCGGCTTGACCGTTCTGATCGAGAACACGGCCGGGGCGGAATTCTCTCTCGGAGGAAGCTTCGAGCAAGTCGCGGAGGTGCTGGAGCGCCTGCGCGGAATCGTTCCGGTCGGCGCGTGCATCGATACTTGTCACACGCACGTTGCCGGCTACGATATTGTCAGTGAGGAGGGCCTCTACCAGACGTTGCAACATCTCGATGCCACCGTTGGCCTGAACACGGTGAAAGTCTGGCACTGCAACGACGCGAAAGCCGCGTGCGCATCGAAGCTGGATCGTCATCAGCACATCGGGAAGGGAAGTATCGGCAAAGCAACATTTCGCATTTTGCTCAACGACCTTCGGCTGGCGCATGCCGCTTTCATCGCCGAAACGCCGATTGATAAACCAGGGGATGACCGAAGAAATATCGACGCATTAAAGAAGCTGGTCTTAGAGACGTAGCCTGCTACGTCTTGCCGGCCGCGTACCCAACGATGGCGAGAGAGACCTTGCAAGCAACGTCTCTACGGCCGGGCGTTGTAGAATCTAGGTTTCTGCTTTCTGACCACTTTATTTTATGCAACCGGAAGGAAAATCCGACGTCACCGTGACCGAAAGTCACCATCCCGAGCGAAATGACGAACGCTACGATGCCCAGCGCGTCGAAAGCAAGTGGTTCGAGCGTTGGCAGCAGAATGCCGCCCTCTACGCTGCCGAGCCCGCATCGGACCAGGCTAAGCCCACGAAGAAGAAATATTACGTGCTGGAGATGCTGCCCTATCCCTCGGGCGCGCTGCATATGGGGCATGTGCGCAATTATTCGATCGGCGACGCGCTGGCGCGCTACATGTGGATGAATGGTTACAACGTGCTTCATCCCATGGGATGGGATTCGTTTGGGTTACCGGCGGAAAATGCGGCCATTCAGAACAACACGCCTCCGCGGCAATGGACGCTGGGCAATATCGCCAACATGAAGGCGCAGATGAAGCGTCTGGGCTTCGCCTATGACTGGTCGCGCGAGGTCACCACCTGCCTGCCGGAATATTATCGCTGGAATCAGTGGTTCTTTCTGAAGCTGTTCGAACAAGGCCTCGCTTATCGCAAGAAAAGCAAAGTGAACTGGTGCCCGAAATGCGCGACTGTGCTGGCCAATGAGCAGGTTGTAAACGGCTGTTGCTGGCGCCACGAAGATACCGTGGTGGGGCAGCGTGAACTGGAGCAGTGGTTTGTGCGCACGACGAAGTATGCTGACGAATTGCTCCGCGGATTGGACAAGCTCGAAGGCTGGCCGGAAAAAGTACGCACCATGCAACGCAACTGGATCGGACGCAGCGAAGGCACGCTGGTTGATTTCAAGCTGGACGGCGCCCGTGGTGCCGCGGGCTCGGTCATCAGCGTGTTTACCACGCGCGTGGATACGATCTACGGCGCCACCTCCGTCCAACTTGCGCCGGAGCACCCGATCGTACGAGATCTGGCGGCGACGAATGCTGATCTCCACGCCAAGGTTGACCGACTCATCGCCGAGCAACGGAAGGCGAAGGAAACCGGAGACATTGGCGAGATCGAGAAACACGGCGTTCCCACGGGACGCTATGCCGTCAATCCATTCAACGGTGAGAAGGTGCCGGTCTGGGTGGCGAACTATATTTTGATGGACTATGGTACCGGGGCCATCATGAGCGTGCCGGCGCACGATGAGCGCGATTACGAGTTTGCGCGAAAGTATAAGCTGGAGATCCGCCTGGTCGTCGTTCCCCTCGCGAACGATCCGGAAGAAACCGTGTCGGAACCGCCTTTGCCGTTTGTGACGCATGAGGGCAGCCTGATCAACTCCGGGCGCTATAGCGGTTTGGCCTGCGATGAAGCGATCAGAGCAATGTCGGCGCACGCCGAGCAGAATCATTTCGGCAAAGCGACGGTTACCTATCGCCTGAAGGATTGGGGAATTTCGCGCCAGCGCTACTGGGGCACGCCCATCCCAATGCTCTATTGTGAGAAGGACGGGATCGTCGCGGTGCCCGAAAAAGACTTGCCCGTGATCTTGCCGGAGAACGTCGACATCACGCTCACCGGTGGATCGCCGCTCAGCCGGGTGCCGGAATTCGTCAACGCCATCTGCCCCAAGTGCGGCGGCCCGGCGCGCCGCGAGACCGATACCATGGACACGTTCGTCGACTCGTCTTGGTATTTCTATCGCTACACCGACGCGCATAACGACCGCGCGCCGTTCGACGGCAAGACTGCGCAATACTGGTTTCCTATTGATCAGTACATCGGCGGCGTCGAACATGCCATCTTGCACCTCATCTATTCGCGTTTCTGGACGAAATTCATGCGCGACCTGGGCATGATTACCAACGACGAGCCCGCCGATCGTTTATTCACGCAAGGCATGGTGATCAAAGATGGCGCCAAGATGTCGAAGAGCTTGGGCAACGTGGTCTCGCCCGACGAGATGATCGCGCGCTACGGAGCCGACGCCGCACGGCTTTACAGTCTGTTCGCCGCGCCGCCCGACCGCGATCTCGACTGGCAGGACTCCGGCATCGAAGGCATTCAGCGATTTCTGGGGCGTGTGTATCGGTTCGTGGTCCGCAACGCGGAGCCGAATCACCCCGATTGGCGCAACCCCGTGCCCGGGGACTTGGGACCGCAAGCGCGCGCGATCCAGCGCAAGCTGCATCAGACGATCAAGCGCGTCAGCGACGATTTTCAGGGGCGCTGGCACTTCAACACCTGCATCTCCGCCATCATGGAACTGGTGAACGTCTTGTACGGTGCGGAAGATGCGATCGCCAAGAAGGAAATTCCAGGGTCCTTGCTGGCCCATGTGGAGCGCAATCTCGTCTTGCTGCTCGGCCCCTTCGCGCCCTATCTTGCCCACGAACTCTGGGAGATGCTGGGCGAGAAAGGGAACCTGCTCAAGGCGCCTTGGCCGAAGTACGACCCGACTTTGGCTAAAGAAGAGGAACTCGAGATCCCGGTGCAGGTCAATGGCAAGCTGCGCAGCCGTATCGTCGTGTCCGCGGATGCCACGGAAGAAACGATTCTCGAACGGGCGCTCGCCGACGAGAAAGTGCAGGCAGCCATTGCCGGCAAGCAAATCGTCAAGAAGATCTACGTCCCCGGCAAGTTGGTCAATGTCGTCGTGAAGTAAGAAAGAAGCGAAAATGAGTTCCTTCTCGAATGGGTTATCCTAAGCACTCATGCCCATATCGCCCACAACGGAAGGATTTCGCGCGGCATTCCGGCGTCCGTTGCTGACGCTGGCAGAAATCATGTGGCGCTGGATGGTGGGCGCAACCGCCGCAACGCTGGTCGTTTTCGGGTTCTTCGAATATCTCGACACCCTGCCCGTGACCAACGGCGAACTGCTTTTTCTGCGGACCCGCCATCCCTATCTGGTCGGAGAAGCGATAGCTCACATCCTCCGCGGAAGTCTGAACCGGGTTGCGTTGGGCGGTCTGGTTGCGGGGTTGATGCTGACGGTTCTATGGATCATCACGGCATCGGTGGGTCGGGTTGCCACGGTGAGCGGCCTGCTGGATTATTTTCGTCGAGATGTTGTTCCGAAAGAACCGGCGGGCGGCATTTCAGACCGTGGTGAGAGAGAGCTTGCAAGCGACGTCTCTACGAAGGAGGCATTCCCGGCTTTGCTTCGTCTCAGTTTTCTGCGGGCCGCCGTTGCCCTGGCCGCAATCTTTGGTCTCCTGGGGGCGGTGATCGTGGCCGGGTTTGCCTCGCCTGAGGCCAATCCGGAACCCGGACTGGCTTTTTCTCTCTTTCTTCCTTTGGCGGGAGTGATCTGCTACCTGTGGTGGGCCCTCAACTGGCTGTTGTCATTGGCAGGCATGTTCGCCGTCCGCGACAATGCGGACACAGTGAGCGCGATCGCCTGCGCTGTGGCTTTGTGCCGCGAACGTACCGCCGCCGTCTTCGCGGTCAGCACCTGGACAGGGCTGGCGCACCTGGTCGCGTTGGTTGGAGCTTTCACGCTTGCCTCCATGCCGCTGGGTTTGGCCGGCCTCGTGCCCTGGCGGTGGGTGGTTGCGGGCATACTTCTGGTAACCCTGTCGTACTTTGCCTTCGCCGACTGGCTCTACATGGCGCGTCTGGCTGGATATGTCTGCATAGCGGAAACGCCGCAGGCATTGCTGGCACCCTTGCCGCCGGCTCCGGCGCTCAGGCCCAGACCGCCGGTCGAGACCAGGATCCAGACTTCCATCGACCGCGACGAACGGATTCTAAGCGACGTGCCCAATCTCGCCGTGGAGATGTAGCTTGTTGGGTCGCTGCATGCGTCGTTTGGAATGATGGCGAGAGAGACGTTGGCAGGCGACGTCTCTACGAACTGATCTGGTCACGGCCAATCGCTTTACACCTTCTCCCCGAATCTGAGAAACTCATTTGTGGAAAAAGAATCCCGGCAGAAGCAATCTTCCCTCGGCCCGTCTTCCCTCGGCCAAAGCATTGTCATCCTCGACTTTGGAGCGCAGTATACCCAGCTCATCGCGCGCCGCATCCGCGAACAGAATGTATTCTCGGTTGTGCTGCCCTGCACGGCGGAACTCGACGAGCTCAATAGCTACGCGCCCGTCGGCATTATTCTTTCCGGAGCGCCCTGGTCGGTCTATGACAAGGACGCTCCGCCGGCTGACGCGCGCCTCTTCGAACTGGGCCTGCCTGTGCTTGGCATCTGCTATGGATTGCAATTCATGGTGCACACTCTCGGAGGCAAGGTGCGTCCCGCCGACAAGCGCGAGTACGGGCACGCTGAAATCGATATCGTTTCGGATTCGCTTCTTTTTCAGGGACTGGCCAAAAAACTTGCGGTGTGGATGTCGCATGGCGACGAAGCGCTGGAACTGCCGCCTGGTTTTGAGCTGATGGCGAAGACTCATTTCGCCGTGGCCGGCATTCAGAACACTGCGAAAAAATGGTATGCGGTCCAGTTTCATCCTGAAGTCCACCACACGCCGCAAGGCACGCAGATGCTGAAGAATTTCATCTTCCAGATTTGCGACGCGAAACCTGCATGGACTCCGCAGCGCTTCATCGATTCGACGAGCGAGCGGGTAAAACGGCAGGTCGGCAGCGGACGAGCCATTTGCGCGCTTTCGGGCGGTGTGGATTCGTCCGTCGCAGCCGTATTAATCGATCGCGCTCTGCGCGACGCCAAGGGAAAGTCGCGCCTGACTTGCGTCTTCGTGAACAATGGCCTGCTGCGCAAGAACGAATTCGAAAAAGTACAGAAAGTCCTGCGAGACAAGCTCAAGCTGCATGTGGTTGCCATCGACGCGAGCGATCGCTTTCTTCGCAAACTGAAGGGCGTGAGCGATCCCGAAAAAAAGCGCAAGATCATCGGGAACGAATTCATCAAGGTATTCGAAAAGGAGGCCCGCCGCATCGAGAAGACCGAGGGCAAGGTCAAATGGCTGGTGCAGGGCACGCTCTATCCCGACGTGATTGAGTCGCGCTCGGTGCGAGGGCCGTCGCAGGTGATCAAGTCGCATCACAATGTCGGCGGCCTGCCGGAGAAAATGAAGCTCAAGCTCATCGAGCCGCTGAAAGATTTATTCAAGGACGAAGTCCGCAAGATTGGTCGCGACCTCAACATGCCGGAAGAAATCCTGCAGCGCCAGCCGTTTCCTGGCCCCGGCCTGGCTGTGCGTGTACTGGGAGAAGTCACTGCCGAACGCCTAGCGCTGCTCAGGGAGTGCGACGACATCGTAGGCAGCGAAATCAAAGAGGCTGGCCTGTACACCAAAATCTGGCAATCGTTCGCCGTGCTGCTGCCAGTGATGTCGGTGGGGGTGATGGGTGACATGCGGACGTACGCCTATACTTGCGCGATCCGCGCCGTCAGCTCCGAAGACGGCATGACCGCCGACTGGGTACCGCTGCCGCACGAAGTGCTGAAGACGATCTCCACGCGGATTGTGAATGAAGTAAAGGGCGTGAACCGCGTGGTCTATGACGTCACCTCGAAGCCGCCGGGGACGATTGAGTGGGAGTAGCAGCTTCTGGCCACTAGCTTCCGAACAGCGTGCGAATCTTCATTGGTCCCGGTGAACCGTCTCAATCGAGAATGCGGGCAGACAAACGGCGATGTATTCCGCGCCGCCGTCCTGCGGCGAGGAGTAGCGGACCCATTCGCCGGCGTGGGCGATGACCGCTTGTCCGGCGGCCACGTCGAGCATGCCGGTCGTTCCATTCGCACGTCGGTGCTCGACGCGCAACGTTCCTTTTAGGACGATCGTGAATTCGTCGAACTCGGGAGTCTGACCGGGTTCGAGCCATCCTTGGGGGCTGCGCATGTGCGCGACGCTGGCGGCAGACGTCTTCGTAGTGACCCGTCCGACGTATTCGTCGATGAGTTTGGGCTTGTTGCCGGCGGAAGGAATGCGCGTGGCTTGCGGAATCAATGTTGGCATGGCTTGGGCGTTTGGATTTCGGCTTCTGGCGGCCTCACATCGGAGTCACAAGAGATTTTACCGCAGGGGCGACGAAACAGACCCGAAGCTCCACGAGCAATCACGAACAATCCTGAGATCGGACCGGGAAATTGCGGCCCAGCGGCTGATGTCGCTGGGTTGAGCTTTCGGGCAGAGACGTACCAGCAACGTCGCTACTACCAGGCAACGTCTCTACGGGGGATTCGCCGCGCGGATAGAAGTCCGGGAAAGCCGAAGAGTCGAATCTTCGGTTTTCCACTCCGATTTTATGGGCACGGATACGGCGTGCCGGGGGTTGGCGGTGTGCCGGGAATCGTCGTCGAAGGTCCTGGCACGCCATCCGGCCCCGGAGGTCCTGGGATCACAGTATCCGGTGTTCCCGGGCTGCCGGGGGTGAAGCAGGTATGGTTCAGCGCGGTGTTTGGTAGCGGTGGCGCTACCGGACGCCGGGTGACGGACTGTACGGCTACCGGCTGCTGCGCAGAATCTCGAACTGCGTCGGCGACTTGAGGTTCCTCGAGGAATAGAGGTTGCCGCAGGATCATTTCCACCGGTGTTCCAACGTCGAGGAAAAAATTGTGAGAGCTGGCGAGCAGCACGAGCGACGCCACGAAGCCGACAGCGCCGCCGACTGCCGCACCGATGACGGTGCTTTCCCCCTTGTTGGGCGGAACGCTTAGGCTCGAAGAAATGCAGAATGGTGGTGGTCCGGTGCAGCCGGGCGGGAGCGAACTGGTAATTGTGCTGTTTTGCGAACTGGCGACGGAGTGACCAATCAATGCACCGAGGCCGGCGCCGGCAGCGGGCAGGGCAACGAAGCCAATCATCCTCCTCTGGCCAGGATCTTTCAGTGCGTAGCCCTCGTCGCTTTCCAGCGTCACCGGGCCAGAAATCGGAGCGACGTAACCGTCGGGGAAGGTAATCGACATGGATTGAAGATGAAGTTCCGCGCGCCCGCCCTGACGCTGCAGCTTGTCGACCGTACCTTGGACAAACGTGCCGGGCGGAATCACCATATGCTTGCCGGAATTGACCGGAGAAGTGATTTGGGCATAGATGTCGTCTCCGCGATGCATGGATCGGCTCTGAATATCATGCGTGAGTACAAGAGCAATTCTGGTACCGGCGGGAACGGTTACTGGGGATGACTTGGCCGGGATTTGAGCGCTGGTCTCCGCCTCCGGGGTTGAAGGGGTTTGGAGTGGGGCTTGAGCATGATCTTGCGCCATGCAGGTGACGGCGAAAAGAAGTGCGGTGAATGCGGCGAGAGTTTTTCTAGAGCTTGTTCCGGCCAGAGTCAGAAGGGTCGAAACGGGGTAACGGCTGGTGGATACCATTTGCTACCTCCTGTCGAAAGCGTGTAAGGCGATGCTTTCGATCTCGTAGACCTCGGAAGCGGATGCGCTCCCGCTTGCTTAGACCCGCCGGTTAGCAGAAAGTATCGTCTTTGTGGGTAAAGCTTTGCATAAGAAAGTAGTGATTTGTAAACACGGCGCGGGATAGGGGTGTTGAGCGAAATTCGTATCCGCGCGCGCTTGCGTCGTAGAGCCGTAGCTTGCCGCGTCTTGCCGGCGCCATTGGCAAGAGCATTGTCTTGGTCGCGCGAAATCGGATGCGATGTTGACAGAGAGGTTATGAGCAACGTCTCTATGAAGCTTTTTCTGCTACCCAGCGCGAGACTGCGGTGACTATTTTGCGCGGTGTAAAGCGTACGGATTGCGCCACGATCCAGTTGTGCAGGCCACTGATGGCGACGGTGCGTCCTTGCATCAGGGCGCGATAGCCCTGGCGAGCGACCTTCTCGGCGGGCATGGCACCGACCGTCTTGAACAGGCGAGAATTCTCGATTCCAGCGTGTTTGGCGAAGCCGGTGTGAGTTGCGCCGGGACAGAAACATGTCACGGTTACGCCCGAACCACGCAGTTCGTTGGCGATCGCTTCGGAGAACGATAAAACGTACGCCTTGGTCGCGTAGTAGACGGCCATGAGCGGACCAGGCTGGAAAGCCGCGGTGGAGGCCACATTCATGATGCGGCCGCTGCGGCGTTCGAACATTGCTGGCAGGAAAAGACGAGTCAGTTCGGTGAGCGCGGTGATGTTGAGTTGGATCTGGCCGAGGATTTCTTCCTCGGGCATGGTCGCGAATTCCCCATAGGCGCCGAAACCGGCGTTATTGATGAGGACGTCGATGGGAGTGGCCTCGCTTTGAAGCCGGTCGAAGAGAAACTTTGGAGCCAGTGGCGTGGCAAGATCGAGTGCAATGGTCTTCACGGTGACGCCGTGCGCTTGCAGTTCGGTCGCGACTTGCGTGAGTTTGTCGGCGCTGCGAGCGACTAACACGACGTTGTGATGGTCGCGGGCGAAGAGTTTGGCGAGTTCGTAGCCAATTCCGCCGGAGGCGCCAGTGATGAGAGTGGTCATCCGGCTATTTTAGCGTCTCGCGGCAGTGGGTTTAAGGAACTCAGGGCAAGTCAGAAGCCAAAGGGTCGGAAGGCAAAATCCCCACCCTAGCGTGGCAAAACGACGCGACGTTAGGATGGGGAACCCATCTCATAGCTGGGTAGCAACTTTTATGCGTGTACTAACTCCACGCCGTAGATGGAGTGCCAACTGGTCGCGGCTTTTAGTTTGTCGTTGACGTTGTGGATGTTTTTGACGCCTTCGGTTTCGAGCCACTTGCGGAAGGCAGCTGCGCCTTGCTTGGCGTAAATGGGGATTCCCTCTTTCCAGGTAGCGCGGCCGCAGAGGACGCCGTTGAACTTCACGCCCGATTCTCCGGCAAGTTCTAGGGTCTCGCTGAACTCGGCGTTGCTTACGCCAGCCGACAAATAAATGAACGGCTTGGTGGCGACATTGGCGGCTGTGTGGAACAGTTCAATCGCTTCTTTTTTGGTGTAGGCTTTTTGTCCTGCGAACGACTTGGTGCCTTCGACGAACTTCATGTTTACCGGTACTTCCACCTTGAGCACGTCGACTCCGTAGCGGTCTTTGCTAAATTCGCGCATGCTTTCGGTGACGATGTGCGGTTTCTTCTTGGCGTAGTCGAGGCCTTTCTCGTCCGCCCCCTCCTGATAGCCGACGAATTCCAGGAAATAGGGGATGTCGTTGGCGCGGCACTCGTCGCCGATGCGCTCCACCCAGGCGTGCTTCTGGTCGTTGACATTCTTGGGATCGTCCGGAGTGTAGTAGAGCAGAATTTTTACGCAGTCGGCGCCGGCTTCTTTCAGGCGGCGAGCCGACCAGTGGTCGAGCAGATCGCCCAGGCGCCCGGGCCCGGTTTTATCGTAGCCCGTCTTTTCATAGGCGAGCAGCAGGCCGGCATTTTTGGCGCGGCGCTTGGAGGCGGGAAGTCCCCACTCGGGATCGAGCAGGATGGCGGTGGCGTGCGGGGTGAGCACCTCGCTGACCAGCGTTTTGAATTCTTCCATCATGGCATCGGTTACTTCGCCGCCCTTTTCCTTGGCCAGCGATTTTTGCAGGGAGCCGCGTTGATCCATGGCGGCGGCGGCGATGACGCCGCGTGCGTTGGAAACGTTTTTGAGGCCGGCCAGTTTGCCCGGGGTGATTTTCATAGACTCCTCCAGAACCGCAGGATCACGATGAGTGCGTGGAACGGATTATTGTAAACCAAGGGGAGGAAAAATCGGCGCAGGAGAATTCTACGTCGTCCAGTTTTGGATCTTGAGTCCGCGCATGCGGCGGAATCCTTTCTCGTTATTCGTTACCAGCGTCAGTCCTGACGCCAGCGCGTGAGCCGCTATCCAAACATCGTTGTTATCGCCTTTGGATGCCAGTTCGGCGCGGATGGCGCCGTATGCCTCAGCTGCCTTCTCGGGCAACGGAAGGTCGGGGAGCACATGGCTCAACTCGCGTAACCGCTCCAGCGCAGACTCGCGCTGCGAGCTTTTCATGGCTCCATACAAAAGTTCGCCGTAGGCGATGACCGAAATGGCGGCCTCGCCGGGCCCGAAGCCGGGAGAAACGACGAAGTACCGCTTCCGGTCGCTTCTGACGAATATAGATCACGATGTTCGCGTCGAGCAGGTAGCGCGTGTCCATCTACATGCCTTCGCGTTCCTGGGGAAGATCCGTCTTGCGATCCGGAGGTTCCAAGTCGTCGGGCAAGCCGATGATCAGGTCAAACGCGTGTGCCAGATTATCGGACTTTTCCCGCAGAACAATTTCCCCGACGGAAAATCTCCACTTCCTTGCCCTTGAACCGGTATCGCTTGGGCAGCCGGACCGCCTGGCTATTGCCGGAGCGAAATACTTTTGCAGTCGTCATGAAGATCCCGTGTATGTAAGCAAAGTATGTACTGCCTTCTGGGGTTGAGCAATCCAGATGGTATAGTGGTATGACCAGCTTGCGGGCTCACACGCGCCGAGATTTGCGTCCTGTAACCTAAAATCTCGAAGATCAATCATAGAAACGAAAGGCAGTCCCGCTACCATGGCCATTGCGACCATAAATCCCGCGACGGGCGAAGTAGTCAAAACATTTCAGGCGCTTTCGGACGCTGAGATCGAGAAAAAGTTGCAGCTTGCCGTCGGCGCGTTCAAGGCCGAGCGGAAGACGCCGTTTGCCGTGCGCGCGAAGCGCATGCTGAAGGCGGCGGAAATTCTGGAGCGGGACAAGGACAAGTTTGCTCACCTGATGACGCTTGAGATGGGCAAGCCCTACAAGTCTGCCGTGGCTGAAGCGGTGAAGTGCACGACGGCGTGCCGCTATTATGCCGAAAATGCGGAGCGGTTTCTGGCTGACGAACTCGTTGAAACTGGAGCGAAGAAGAGCTTTATTCGGTATCTTCCGATCGGGCCGGTGCTGGCGGTGATGCCGTGGAATTTTCCCTTCTGGCAGGTGATCCGCTTTGCGGCGCCGGCGCTGATGGCAGGCAATGTTGGACTGCTGAAGCATGCCTCGAACGTGCCGCAGTGCGCGCTGGCCATCGAGAGCATTTTTCTGGAGGCTGGTTTTCCCCAAGGCGCCTTTCAGACACTACTCATCGGTTCGCAAGCGGTGGAGGGGCTGCTGAACGACCCGCGGGTTGTGGCGGCGACACTGACCGGCAGCGAGCAGGCGGGGATTCAGGTCGGCATCGGAGCGGCCAAGCGGATCAAGAAGGTGGTGCTCGAATTGGGCGGGAGCGATCCATTCATCGTGATGCCCAGCGCAGATCTGAACGCGGCGGTGACGACGGCGGTGGAGGCGCGCATCGTCAACAATGGTCAGTCTTGCATTGCCGCCAAGCGCTTCATCGTGGCCGAACCCATCGCGGCGGAGTTTGAGCGCAAGTTTGTGCAGCGCATGGAGAGCCTTCGCATCGGCGATCCCTGGGACGAGAAAACTGAGTTGGGCCCGCTGGCTACGGCCGATGCGGTGACGTCGCTCGACGCCGATGTGCAGAAAACCGTGAAGGCGGGAGCGAAAGTGCTGACCGGCGGGCATCCCTTAACGCGTCCGGGGAATTTCTATGCGCCCACCGTGTTGACCGATATTCCAAAAGATTCACCGGCATATGGGGAGGAGCTCTTTGGTCCGGTGGCGTCGATTTTCCGGGCGAAGGACCAGGATGAGGCGATCCGCATTGCCAACGACGTGCGCTTCGGCTTGGGAGCGAGCGCGTGGACCAATGATGACAAAGAGCGCGAGCGCTTCATCAACGAACTGGAAGCCGGGATGGTGTTCATCAACAAGATGGTCGCTTCCGATCCACGCATTCCTTTCGGGGGCGTAAAGCAGTCCGGCCACGGACGCGAGCTGGGAGCTCTCGGCATTCGCGAATTCGTGAATGCGAAGACGGTGTGGATCGCTTAGGCGCGGTTGTTGCTTGCCCTAATTCTCAATGAGTTCTTGCGTTCTGTAGAAAGGGACGTCGAGGCACAAATCTTCTCGCCCTCCGGTCGCGGCGGAGTTTTTTTCTGGACATCGCTTTTTATAGAATTCATTGACGGATTGTTTGAGTCAACCCCAGACGCGAGGCATTATCTTCAGCGGCTACTGCCTGAGCGTCAGCGCTTGCAGCACGGCCTGTTGCTTGGCGATGAGAGACTGCACGCCCTGGCGGGCGTAAGCGATCATCTTCGCGAGCTGCGGCTCGTCGAAGACCTGGTGTTCGGCGGTCGCCTGCACTTCCACGAACTTATGTCCGGCGGTCATGACGAAGTTCATATCTACGTCGGCGCGCGAGTCCTCTTCGTAGCAGAGGTCGAGCAGTATTTCTCCATCCACAATTCCCACGCTCACCGCGGCCACAAAATCTTTGAGCGGAACCGACGGGAGAGTTCCTGCGTCCACCAATTTTTCCAGCGCCAGGCCCAGCGCGACGAATGCGCCGGTGATGGACGCGGTGCGCGTGCCTCCGTCAGCCTGGATGACGTCGCAGTCGATCCAGATCGTGCGCTCGCCGAGGCGCGCGAGATCGGTGACTGCGCGTAGAGAACGGCCGATGAGGCGCTGGATTTCGTGGGTGCGTCCGCTCTGGCGTCCCTTGGAAACTTCGCGCGGCGTGCGAGTCAGGGTGGAACGGGGAAGCATGCTGTATTCGCTGGAAATCCATCCCCGACCCGTGTTGCGCATGAATTGGGGCACGGTCTCTTCGATCGAAGCCGTGCAGATGACCCGCGTATTTCCCACCTCAATCAAAACTGAACCTTCGGCGGTCGAGATGAAGTCCGGGCTGAGAACGACGGGGCGCAGTTGGTCGGGAGAACGATTATCAGAACGATAGAACATGCTTCGAGATTGTAAATGCCGCGCGCATAGCGGCGCCAGAAGCGGGCCTAATTGCCGCGCGCGCCGGTCAGGACTATTCTGAGTTTGCGGACGCCATCGTGAATCTGATGAATGCTTGCGCCTCCGTATCCTAAAATCAAACCACCTCTTGCCGGAGGTTTGGTGTAGCAGCTCGACAGTGGCATCGCGGAAATACCCCGTTCGGCTGCCTTCCGCGAAACCGTCACATCGTTCACACCGGGGGGCAGCAGGGCTACGAGGTGCATTCCTGCTTCGGCGCCAATCACCTCGAGCCAATCTCCCATCTGGGTTTGAATCGAATTTGCGAGCGCAGCGCGCCGCTCCATGTAGAGCATCCGCATGCGGCGAATGTGGCGGGCGAAATGTCCTTCGCGGATGAAGTCGATCATGACCGCCTGATAGAGCGTCGACGAAAAGATGTCGGCCGCATCGCGGGCGGCGGAGAAAGCGGGCACCAGATCCTTGGGTATGACCATGTAGCCCAGGCGCAACGCAGGGAACAGGACTTTGCTGAACGTCCCGACATAGATGACTCTGGCGTCCGCGTCGAGACCTTGCAGCGCCGCAATCGGCCGGCTGCCAAAGCGATACTCGCTGTCGTAATCGTCTTCAATGATCCATGCGCCCGAGCGTACTGCCCAATTGAGCAGCAGCATGCGGCGCCCGGCGCTCATGGTTGTGCCCAGAGGATATTGGTGCGATGGCGTGACACACACGGCGCGCGCACCTCCATCTCGGCGAATGATGTCGCCGACGTTGATGCCCTCATCATCTACCGGTGCAGGAAGCAATTGGGCTTGAGCCGTAACGAATGCCTGCCGCGCCCCGGGATAGCCGGGTTCTTCGATCCAAACTCGATCGTTGCGATCCAGCAAAACCTGCGCGGAGAGTTGCAAGGCCAGCTGCGATCCCGTGGTGGCCAGTATCTGCGAGGCCTCACATCGCACGCCGCGAGATGCGCCCAGATACTCGGCGACGGCCTCGCGGAAGGGCAGATATCCCATGGCGTCGCCGTAAGCCATGAGGCCGCGCGGCGGTCTTCGAGCATGCCGGGCGACCAGCTTTGACCAGATTGCGATGGGAAAATGATCGAGGGCGGGCAGGCTCACTCGGAATGCGCCCGCCACGTTCAACCATGGTTGAACTGGCGCGTTGGTCAACGCAGTCCCACGACGTGAGATGCGGCGCGGACCCGGCTGGTGAACTGCTTCTTGGAGAACTCGCCGCACCGACGACGACCTCAGATTGTCATCCGGGATTGTTCCCGCCACACACGTGCCGGATCCCACAAGGGTCTCGAAGTAGCCTTCCGCCAGCAGTTGTTCGTAGGCATGCAAGACCGGGATGCGCGAGATGTTCAGTTCAGCCGCCAGGCCTCTGGTGGAAGGCACCCGGTGCCCGGGCCGCATTTGGCCGTCGATGATGGCCTTGCGAAACCAGTCGTAGAGCTGGCGGTACATGGGAATCCCGCTGCGTTGATCGAGGGCGACTGGCGGGAGGAAACTGGCTGAGAAGCGAGGCATTCGGGAGTCTGCGGAATCCTCTGTCCAGGTTGTTTTGTAGTGGTTATATCATAACAGACAGAAGTGGCTATTGCGATAGACCACTCGGCATGGCTAGATGTCCTCAAGGGCGAAGAAGCTACGCCACATTGAAGGAGGAGTCTCCCATGCTGAGAGCAGCTTTACGGGGATCTTTATTCTGCTGGTTCATGGCAACGATCTCGGGAGTGAGCCCGGCACAATCATTCGTGCTCGATCTGCCGGCAGCCAGCCAGCGGGCTGAGGTCGCGCAGAGAATCGGGTTGACCGAGATCACGATCCACTATCACCGGCCGCTGGCAAACGATCGAAAGATTTGGAACGGCCTGGTTCCCTACGGTAAAGTCTGGCGCGCGGGTGCGAATGAGAACACCACGATTACGTTCAGCGATCCCGTCCTGATCGCTGGCAAGCCGCTCGACAAGGGAACTTACGGCCTGCACATGGTTCCGAACGCGGAGGAGTGGACGATCATCTTTTCGAAGAACTCAACGTCCTGGGGATCGTTCACCTATGACCCGGCGGAAGATGCGCTGCGCGTAACGGCGAAGCCCCAAGCGGCGGATTTACACAACGCGCTGACTTACGAATTCGACGAATTGCAGCCCAATTCAGCGGTGGTGCAGTTGGAGTGGGAGAAGATTGCGGTGCCGTTCACGGTGTCAGTCGATGTGCATGACCTCGTGCAGGCCAGCCTGAAGCAGCAACTACGCGAGCTTTCCCAGTACACGTGGATCAGCTGGGACGATGCGGCGAACTATCTGCTCACGGAAAAGATCGCGCTGAACGATGCCCTGAAGTACGCGGATACGTCCATTGAGAATGAGGACCGCTACGAAAACGAAATCACGAAATCGAAAGTTCTGACCGCCCTCAACCGCAAAGACGAAGCGGCAACGGCCCAGAGGAAAGCTCTGGACCTGGCCAGCCCGCTGCAAATGCATATGTTTGCTCGCCAGTTGCAGGGTCAAAAGCGCACCGATGAAGCCTTCGCGATCTACCGCGAGAACGCCAAGAAACATCCCGACCAGTGGTTCGTGCATACCGGGCTGGCGCGGATGTACTGCGCGCAGGGCAAGTTTGATGACGCGGTCAAGGAAATGAAGGCGGCGCTGGCCACCGGACCTGACGGTCAGAAGAGCTACCTGGATGGTTTGGTCAGTCAATTAGAGGCCCGGCACGACATCAATTAGCTTTCTCACTCCGAGAGACAAAGGAAAGAAGAAGACAGTGATGAAAATCCGAAAAATTTGCGCTCACCTGGTGTTGTGTGGCTTGGCGGTTGTCGTTCATTCAGTTCACGGACTCGCGCAGCAAACTTCCGACGCAGCGAAGACTAGCGCTCAACAAACCTCTTCGGAACAAATTGGGCAACACGATTTCGACTTCGAAATTGGCAGCTGGAGAATTCACTTGAAGAGACTTTTGCATCCGCTAACCGGCTCGACGACGTGGGTTGAGTTTGACGGCACTTCCGTCACCCGAAAGGTGTGGGATGGCCGGGCTCAGATCGAGCAATTCGAAACTGACAGTCCGGCGGGCGGCCACATCGAAGGCCTGACCTTGCGTACATACAACCCGCAATCCCACCAGTGGAGGCTCTATTGGGCCAACAGCAAGATCGGCGTCCTGGACCCGCCCCAGATCGGGGAATTCAGGAATGGACGCGGTGAGTTTTACGCCCAGGACACTATCAATGGCAAAACCGTCTTGATTCGATTCATCTGGTCCAACACCACGACGAACATGCCGCACTTTGAACAGGCCTTCTCAGACGATGGAGGTAAGACCTGGGAAGTGAACTGGATTACGGATCAGACACGGGTGGGCGACGATACGGACAAATAGCGCAACCACCACAGCTCTAAGCGTGCCCTGGCCCTCAGGTCGTGGTTCTACTGCGCGGGCTGCAGCTGGGTGGCGAGTTGATTCACCGCAGTCACATCGTAGAAGGAAGACAGATCGGCGTGGCCGGCGAGGGTGTCGCGTTCTCTTCCGTCCACGAGAATTTTCACTTTCAGAAGGTCCGGCGTGTTGGCGGAGATGGTGTGGATGAGTGACGCCACCGTTAGCTCCTCGACCAGGACGCCAGAACGGTGAGTATCGGCGAAGGCGGAATTGAGATCGATCACCGCGACCCCCGGATCGACCAGAAAGACGCTGCGGATTTCGGCGCCCGAGCCCAGAACATGGGGCGACGACTTATCGAGATAGAGCGAGAGCAGTGCGCGCAGAAGTTCTTCGGCGCGCTGCTGCCGACCGGAAGGCAGTGGAATCTGAGCCGACTCAGCGCGCAGCGTTCCATCATTGTCGTGCGCGACAAACAGGATCACTCGCTCCGAGGGGCCGGCCACCGGAGGTGCCAGCGGACGGGCATCGGTGGAGGCGACTGGCGTAGAAACGGCGATGGTTCGCATGTGCCACGCATACCAGCTCAGGCCCAGCACTGCCGCCAGCAGCACCAACATGGTAATCGCAAAATGGCGCGGGATCATGGTTGGCGCCTCGCGGGTCCATGAGCGAATAGGGAAGCGGTTTGGTGATTCCTGCAAACCCGGTCGGGCCGTGCTCGATCGGACAGCCGGGGGCGGCGGTCCCCACATTTTCCCTTAGCACTTTTCCTGGCGGCGAACTTTGCGAATGACAATATGGGGATCATCGCGCGCCTCCGAGCTGATCGCGGGTGGCGGCAATCGCGGTCGCCACAGCGCTGGTAACGAGTTGCTGATAGTCAGGTGCAGTGAGTTGGCGGGAGTCTGACCCTTGCGGCGCGACCTCGACAGCGATGGCGGCTCCGATGATGTTACCCAGAGGGCGAAGCGGAGCGGTCAGGGTGCGCACCGCGATTTGGCGTCTCTGCATTTCGGCGGCAACCGCGTTCGCGGCGCTCTGGCTGAGGGGCAACGAAGCGTGCTGAGCGGTTGTCCAGGAGAGGAAGCTGCCACGATCGTCGCCATCGAAAGGAAGCAGCGCAGTGTAGACGCGAACGCCATGACCACTGGAGGCCGCGTGCACCGCGATGTAGATCGCGGCATGATCCGCATTGGCGAATACGGCGCGCTGGTCGAGCGAGAGGTTTGCGTCGGAGTCGCGCAACACGAGAGTGGTTATACCCCGGCTCTCGAGTTCCTGGCGCAGGCTCCGGGCCAAGGCGACCGTGACATCTTTTTCGAGCAGGGTGTTGCTGAGAGTTTCTCCGTGATCGTCCCCTCCGTGGCTGGCGTCGACGACCGCAAAGTATCGGCGCTCGGCCGAGATCATCACGGGTAGCGCACTGGGGGGGGCGGGAGTGGACACCGACGTTGGTGGCGCCGCGGCCGCGGGCATTCCTGGCGCGGACGGAGTTGGACTTTGCACGTGGGTGCCCGCGACCGCAGCCGCAGGCGCGGATGTGCCCGAGATCGTGACCGTGCGTCCGTCATTGCTGAAGCTGGCCATCACCGGGATCGTGGCATTCACCGTGAGCACCGCTGTCCCGTTACCTTCGCTGTAAATGGCCGAAGGGATCGCCTTATTGCCGAAGGTAAGAGTTGGCGAGGCCGGTGCGACCAGGGGCTCGCGCGAAAACGTCATGCGAAGCGCACCCGGTTCGGTGCCCACGGTCGGGTTCACCGGCGAGGTGAAATGGAAGACCAGCCGGGGAGGATTGTTGGCGGTTAGAGATGCGGTGAAGTGGGTCGCCACGCTGCCGATGAAGAGCCGCCCGGATTCCTCATGCAAAGTAGCGGGGCCGCCCAGGAAGCGGGGCAGCAGGGAGCTGAGCGCGCTGATGGGGACAAGTCCGCGATTATTCTCGACCAGGAATTTTGCCCCCAGGGCGGCCTCGCGGCCCTGCACACGGGCGCGAGGCTTGCCCACCTGGAAATCGCCTTCGACATCGTTGTAGCGGAGACGCCAGCCCCGGCTATCGAACTTCGCGCTCACCTTGCCCAGAGGCTCGAGCACTTCGAGAAGGCCGACATACTCCCGGCCTTCGCGCTGCACCATGGGGAGTGAATAGTTGGCCGCGACCGAGTAGACGGAAAGACGTTTCTCGGGTGAGGCTGCGGGCAGAACGATCGAGCAGATCAGGACTAGCCCGCATGCGGTAAAGACGATGATGGATGCGCCGAGCGCCGGTAGGCGTCCCGCCCACCGGACAGCGGGCGGGACGCCGGCCTTACGGTAGCGGCTAGTCCAGGGCATAAATAGTTAATCCGCTCAGCAGCTTGGGATAGAAATCGGTGGACTTCTGCGGCATCACTTCGCCGGCAAAAGCCACATCCCGTACTTGCGCTACTGGGCATGGATTCATGAGGAATGCGACGTTGGCCGGGCCGTTGCGGACCTGGTCCAACGCTTCGGAGGCGTCGCGCAGGTAAGAGAGGTTCTGCTGGTGGCGAATCGATTCCTCCGAGAGTTTCAGCACGCCCTCCAGTAAGCATTTATGCAGTTGGACCACGTCCAGCGCCCGCTGGCGAGCGGAAAGGCCGGCAAGGAATTGAACTCCCTCAGCCTTCGGAGAGTGCAAAACCAAGGCGCGATCGGCAGTGACGGCCAACAGAGCGGTTCGGTCGCGGCCTCGCTCGCGCAGGAGGGCGGTGGCGCGGGTGCCGTCGAGCGCGGGGTCGATTTCTTCGACTGCAAAGAAGCGGCTGCTTGTTTTCTGAAACTCGTCCACCGAGAACGATTCGAGCGAATGCACCACGCGATGCGTAGGCAGCACCAGCAGTCCAGGATCGTTCATGTTGACCAAGGTCATCATGACAAATTCGTAGGGAGCATCCAGGTTCGGCGCGGCGCCAGCCGCGGTGCGGCATTCATTGCGAAAGTTGAGCGCAGTTTCGTAGCGGTGATGGCCGTCGGCGATGACCAGCTTGTTATCGCACATCTTTTCCTGAACTGCGGCAATCACGGCGGGATCGGAAATCTGCCAGACCCGGTGCGCGACTTCGTATTCGTCGGCTAGGCTGATCGTGGGGGCCGCGTTTGGCGCGGGCGTGAGCAAGGAATCGATCTCTCCGGAATCCTCATAGAGCAGAAAAAGCTGTTCGTAGTGTGCGCGAGTGGCGCGTAGCAGGTCGAGGCGGTCGGCCTTCGGCTTGGCGAGAGTTTGCTCGTGCCGGAAGACTATCTTCGCCGAATAATCCTCCAGTCGACCGAGCGCGATCAGCCCCTGGCGTTCAAACTTCTTTCCCGACGGGGCAGTAAAGGTCTGGGAATAAATGTAAATCGATGGGGCGGAATCCCGCCGGAAGATTCCCTCCGCTCGCCACTGGCGCCCGTAGGCGGCGGCCCGGGTGTAAACATTGCTGTTCGCGTCGTCCCCAGGTTCGCGGCGCCCCAGAATGATGCGCACAAGATTATAGGGGCTGGCGGCGTAGTATCGTTCCTGCATCGCGGGAGTGATCTTGTCGTAGGGCTGGGTAACGACCTGCGAGGCCGAAACTCGTTGCAATTGGTAGCGGACAGCGCGAAAAGGATGGATGGATGCCATGGGAAACTTCCGATTGTAACAAGATCGCGGAAATCGCCGGGGGAACCAGCTTAGGGTCTGCCGGGGAGATTCTTCCCCGCCCTCCCTGGACCGAAAAACGGCTTCCGGTTCGGTATGAAGCCCAATGGGGCGAATGCTCGATTTCGAGTGCGCCGGCCAAAATCCTCCCCAAGATTGGTCCATTGTCCAGGCAACCCCTCATTCACAAAGAACAACCAAGCTCCGACCCGGGAATTTGTCTCCGAAATTTGACAAAAACTCTGCGCTGCGAGGCGGAAGCTGTGCTAACATCCGCCTCACTGAGGTATCTATGGCCCGCCTGGATGAAGGGCGTTGGTCATCTCACCCGATGGCCGTAGTGCGACGTGGCTGTCCGGTTCTCCCCTGGGACCCGACTAAACCCCAACCATGCAAAAATTCTTCCCCCGGAGCCGCGATGAGGCTATGGCTGGCGCTGGGGCTACTGGGACTGGCCTCGCTCGCCTTTCCGGCTTTCGGGCAAACCGACGTGAATGACGTGCACGTTTTGCCGCGGGAAGTGGATAAGCCTCCCGACCCTCCCAAGGCGGACCTGGTCGCCAACACCACGGGGCTTACCACGCACGTGCACGCGCTGAAAGTTGACGTGGACCTGGTGTTGGTCCCAGTTACGATTACCGACCCTATGAACCGCCTGGTGACCGGCCTGGATAAGGTGAACTTCCAACTCTTCGAAGGCAATGCGGCGCAGGAGATTCGCACATTTTCCAGCGAAGATGCGCCCGTATCGTTGGGCGTGATCTTCGATTCCAGCGGAAGCATGGCCAGCAAGATGGACCGCGCGAAAGACGCGGTGGTCGAATTCTTCAAGACGGCGAATCCGCAGGATGAGTTTTTCATGATCACCTTCTCCGACGAACCGGAGGCGGTCAGCGACTTCACCAACTCGGTGGACGAGATTCAGAACAAGCTGGTTTTCGCCGTGCCCCGGCATCGTACCGCGCTGCTCGACGCCATTTATATGGGCATCAGCAAGATGCGGCAGGCCAAGTATCCGAAGAAGGCGCTGCTGATCATTTCCGATGGTGGAGATAATCACAGCCGCTACACCGAGGGCGAGATCAAGTCATTGGTGAAGGAAGCCGACGTGATGATCTACGCCATCGGCATCTACGACCGCTACGCTTCCGCGGTTGAGGAACGGCTGGGCCCGCAACTGTTGAGCGACATTACGGAATTGACCGGAGGGCGGGCGTTTACCATCGATAATCCCAATGACCTGGGGGATGTGGCTACCAAGATCGGAGTGGAGCTGCGCAATCAATATGTCCTGGGGTACCGTCCCGCCAAGGTCGTGCGTGACGGCAAATGGCGTAAGATAAAAGTAAAGTTGCTGCCACCGAAAGGATTGCCGCCTCTACGGGTGTATGCCAGGACCGGATATTACGCGCCTGCGGAATAGGGCCAGGGCCGCGAGGTTTGTTCTCTTCACGTTTGTGATTTGGGCCGGTGTGTTGTTGGCTATGCCGGTCCGGCCGCAGTCATCTCAGCCTCAGAATGACGTAAAGCCTGCCACGGCACCCTCTTCGACAGCACCTTCGGCCGCGCCTTCGCAAGCACCTGCATCCTCACCGCAGACGCCGAAGAAAGACGAGCACGACCAGAAACTCAACGACCAGGGAGTCTTCGTCTTCCGCAAAGACGTGGACGAGGTGTTGCTGCACGCCTCAGTGATTGACGACAAGCAACACATTGTCACCACGCTTGAGCGGGGCGCGTTTACTGTTTTTGAAGACGGAAAGCCGCAGACCATCATCTCGTTCCATCACGAGGACATTCCGGTGTCGATTGGCATCATCATCGACAATTCGGGGTCGATGCGCGAGAAGCGGAACAAGGTGAACCAGGCGGCGCTCAACCTGGTGCGGGCCAGTAATCCGAAGGACGAAGTTTTCCTGGTGAACTTCAACGACGAATATTATCTGGATCAGGACTTCACCAATGATCTGTTGAAGCTGAAGGAAGCACTGGAAAAGATTGACGCCCGCGGAGGCACTGCCCTCTACGATGCCGTCGTGGCTTCGGCCGAGCATTTGAAGTTGCATGCGCGTCTCGAAAAAAAAGTGTTGCTGATCGTGACCGACGGCGAGGATAACGCCAGCAACGAGACGTTGGAGCAAGCGGTGAAACAGTTGCAGCAAGAGAACGGCCCGTCGGTGTATGCCATCGGAATCCTGGGGGATGAGGAGCATCCCAAGCGAGCCAGGCGTGCGCTCGAAATCATCGCGCAGCGCACGGGCGGAATCGCATTCTTTCCCAAGACGCTCGACGAGGTGGACGAAATCAGCCGCATGGTGGCGCGCGACATCAGGAATCAGTACACCATTGGCTACCATCCGACAAATCCCAGGGGAAACGGCGGCTT
Source organism: Candidatus Sulfotelmatobacter sp. (assembly GCA_036514015.1). GTDB lineage: Bacteria > Acidobacteriota > Terriglobia > Terriglobales > Acidobacteriaceae > Sulfotelmatobacter. Next base: position 3,610 of record DATBYA010000160.1, on the reverse strand, counting down.
TCGCCAGATTCGCGTCGAGGCCAAGACGAAGGGACACGGCAAAATGACGGTGCGCACCAAGAGCGGCTATTACGCCGGCGCCCAGCCTGCGGCCGCCGGGAGCCAGTAAGGGTTTGTAGCAGGCCATCGCCACCCTACTGCCGCCAACCCTCCAGCGAATGCGCTGCTGATTCGATCAAAGCCGCTTCGTCCTCGAGAGCCCTGGCTACCCGCACAATCTCCTGTTCCGCCTCGGAATATTTCTTCTGCTCTATGCCCTCGCGCACGCCAGGCACGGTCTTTACTCCGTATCCGCTATAAACTCCGGGGGCATAGAGCAGGTGCTTGTACCATGGACGCCGCGGGAGACCGTCCTCGTTCGTCAGCTTTCGTTCACTTTCCATAAGCTGCTGGTTCAGGGCCCGCAGCGACTCCACCGGGCTCTGCTCCAGGGCTGCTTGACTATGCGATAACGCCCGCAGGTAGTGCTGCGCGCTCCGAGCCAGCGATTCCGCCGCGTTCTGCATGGGCGCGAAATTCAGGTGCGGAGGAACCTCCTCCCGAAACGGCGCCACCGTAGGACGCCGGGGATCGAGCGTGGCCTTGAAGACGCCTTCGTCTAACTCCTGATTGCGCTCGCGAATTTCTTCCTGTTTGTCAGCCAGCAGTTTTTCCAAGTCCTTCGTGTATTTCTGAACGGTGTCCGCAAAATCTACAAAATCCAAGGGGAGGATTTCGGCATCGGCCAGCCGCATGACCGCCGTTCCGACTGTTTGCGCCAGGGCGCGGCCATACACAAAATCGAAGTCGGAAAAATGCATGTACCAATAAAAATCATCGTAAATCGAGTGATAGATGCCCTGTTCGTCCTCCCCGCCATAGCCCAAGTCGAGCGTGGCGATGCCGAGATGGTCGAGAAACGCAGTGAAATCCGTGCCTGAACCCAGCGCGCTGATACGCAGATCGGCACGCTGCCGCAGTTCTTTCCGGTCTTCGCCGGACTTCGCTTCCGCAATCTTGGACAATTGCAGCCTCTGCCACACGGTCAGCTTGGTCTCCGGGTCTTCGACATCCCGCGCAACTCCGTTGATGAATTGTTCCAGGGTGTGCGACCCGCCCATGGCGAGAAAGCCGCGGTCGTTGCCATCGCTGTTGATGTAGACAGCGGCATGCTGACGCAACTCGTCGGCGTGCGTCTCGGCCCATTCGGTCGAACCCAGCAGCATCGGCTCTTCGCCATCCCACGCGGTGTAGATGATCGTACGGCGCGGTTTCCAACCTTGCTTCAGCAGTAGCCCCATGGCGCGCGCTTCTTCCAGCAGCGCGGCTTGGCCGGAGAGGGGATCTTCGGCGCCGTTGACCCAAGCGTCGTGATGATTGCCACGAATAATCCACTCGTCGGGGGCAACACTGCCGGCAATTTTTGCGATAACGTCGTTCACCGGCTTTGTGTCCCAGTTGAATTCGAGTTTCAAATGGACTTTCGCCGGTCCCGGTCCCACGTGATAGGAGATTGGCAGATTTCCGCGCCAATCCTCCGGCGCCATGGGCCCTTTAAGGGCGGCCAGCAGAGGCTGCGCGTCACCGTAGGAAATCGGCAGGACGGGAATCTTCGTCAGGCTCTTCGCGTCTTTCAATGCCAGTCGCTTGGCGCCGGGCGTGGCGCCAATGCCGGGTGTCAGCGGATCTCCCGGACTCGACGAGGCAAAGTCCATCACACTTCCTCTCTGCACTCCGTCCGGATTGCGCATCGGCCCTTGGGGAAACACATTGTCGCGTGTGTAGCCATCGTCCTTCGGCTCGGAATAAATCAGGCAGCCGACGGCACCGTGCTCGGCCGCAACTTTCGGCTTCACCCCGCGCCACGAGTGGTAGTACTTGGCGATCACGATCGCGCCCTTCACCGAGATACCCAGCCGGTCGAGTTGCTCGTAGTCCTCCGGCAGTCCATAGTTCACAAAGATCAGCGGAGCGGTCACGTCGCCGTCGATCGAATACGCGTTATAGGTGGGAAGTTGCTCCGATTTCTGATTCGATGTGGGATCGACCGCCAGAGACGGCTCTTCCAGCTTGGCGGTGAATTTTGTCGGCTCGACCATTTCGAGCACACGCACCTTCGGCGTGGGAAACAGCACGTCAAAGGTTTCGATATGTGCGTCGAATCCCCATTCTTTAAAGCGTGCGAGAATCCATTCGGCATTTTCCTTGTCGAAAGCAGAGCCGACGTGATGCGGCCGCGCGCTCAGCCGCCGCATGTATTCCTTTAAGTTGGCGGGATCAGGAAGGGCGCGAAACTTTCCCTCCCACTCGCGCTCGGTCCGGCTGGAGCGGGGCGAGTAGCCCACCAGCGCACGGTCCTCCGCGCCGAACGCCAGAGAGGGAGCGATCAGATTGAAGATCAACAGCACGGCCGCGAAGCGTTGCATGCGATTCCTTTCGTATCTTGGTTTCCTGTGGCGAAGGCGGGTAATTATAGCTGCAGAGACGCGGTCGGGTCCCCCCGGAAATGCCGGGACCAGGTCAGAAGCATGGTTTGCTCTTCACTGCGCTCTTCATCGCGCATCGAATTGGAGCCTGACCAGCAACTTGGTCCGCCAGGCCGCCCCAGCTTGAACCCACCTAGTCGTCGCGCTAAGCAAATGGTCGAACATCCCGAACTCCGCGATCCTCTTGCCCGGTACCGAGCCCGATTCGGAGCCGGAGTTTCAACCTCCGGATCGGTTACTGGCCACAATGGCGTTTATCCCATGGACGAACCGCTAACTTCCGGTTTGTCCGTGATCGAATTTCGCATCCGTGGACGGGCGCTCAGGATTTCGCTTCGCAGCCCGGGCTGTCGCCGTGGTAGGCGTTGCCCTTGTAGTCGAGTTCCTGCAGGCCCGCAGCCGAGGTGTAATAGCCGCGGACGGCTTGGGCGCGAGTGATCTCGAGGAACTTTCGCAGCGGGTTGCCGGGCTGGGCGGTGCCGGCGGAAGTCAGCAGATCGGTTTGTTGCAAAGCAGTGAGTTGCGGGAATTCCAGACCGTGGGCCTGGACAGAGAGCGCGTGCAGCGCGGCGAGTCCGGCACGGGCTACAGACTGGGGATCGGCGGTTTCGAGAGCGCGCACCGATTCTTCTCCGTTGACGGCCACGGCGAGCAAGCGATGGAGCGGGTCGAGCTGCTGCGCAGCGGCGCGAACTCCCGCGGCAGAATGCAGCCACAGGTCGAACCACAGCGTAGCTTGTGACAAGGCCGTGGCGTCCACGTCGCCCAACAGAATCTCGACGAATCGGGTGACGACGCGGAACTCCTCGACCGAGAAGAACTGCGGCTGAAACGGGAGCGAGTTGGGCTGGACGTAATCAGTCTCACTGCCGGGTGGCGGAAACCACTTCTTGCCGCCACTACTCAGCGCGTGAACCAGATGTTCGGGAGAAGCATCGTAGAGCCCGGGGGGCAGAGCGGCAGCGACCCGTGACGCGTCTTGTTCTGCTCCCAGCAGAGCTATCGCGGATTCTGGAACGAGTCCGCTCACGCCGGCGAGAACGACCATTTCGCCCAGCCTTAGCAGCCACTGGCGGCGGGAAAGCTCGGCGGCTTGTGACGATGCCTTTTGGGTCGGCTGTTGTTCTTCGCTCATAGCTCCCCTC
>DATBYA010000159.1:0-4986 GCA_036514015.1 Candidatus Sulfotelmatobacter sp. | reverse complement strand
TTTTGATCGAAGCTGTACCAGCCAGTGCCCTTTGTACCCTTCCCATGGCGCTGGAGATATTGCTCGCCGTTGTCGGTCAGCATGTCGTGCTCACCCGGCACAAAGTAGATCTGTTTGGTGGACGCTCCCGTTAAGACCTGGTCCAGCGTATCGAACTCACTCGGCTTCGAGAGCTGACTTAGATCACCGGTGTGAATGATGAAATCCGGTTTGCGGAGCATCGCGTTGATCTTGTTGATTGCCGTCTGCAGAGTAGCGGTGACGTCCGGGTTGGCCGGTTTGTTGAAGCCGATGTGGCTGTCGCTAATCTGGACAAAGGTGAAATCGCCGCCATTGCCACCACTTCGATGCGCGGTCTTGGCGAACGCCCGAGACGATGGAATGCCGCCGCTCATAGTCCAGACCAGGCCTGTACCTGCCCATGCCATGCACTTCAGAAATCCACGACGATCGATGCCGTCGTTGTTGAGGTCCTGCAATTTCTGGTCGATAAGATCTTTGTTCTGGTCCGTCATCGGTCCTCCGGCGTTTCAGTCAGCGTTCACAGTTGATAACTGGAATGAGTCGCTTTTATTCCCGCTAAAAATAGAAGGACGACCAGAAACTTCCACGGTCGCCTGGACCGCACTGCCGACTTCTCTTAAGTGGAAGGAGTGCATGGCGGAATACAACGGGGCACTATCTCCGAAGGCTGGCCTCCGGGGGCGAAGACCGTCAACGTATACCTCGACTCAGAGACGGCTCTGTAGTGCTGTCAGGGGCGGGTTAGCCCAAGTTCGTCATGGAAGCGTTGAACTCCCTGGCTCTTAGATTTTGAGGTCTGGTTCGAAGGAAGTGTTGTGTTTGCAATCGGGACCTGCGAGAACGGCGTGTAGCTGTAGACCAACCATCTTGAAAAGGGATGGAGGGATGACATGATCGGCGCGAGATGTTCTTGCGACCGAACTACCGCGTGAAAGATGGTAAGGATCACATCTACTGGTCGCCGGTAGAGACAGTGCGAACGGTTGACGGACCTCGCCAGAGGACGCTGTGTTTCCAGTTCAATCGCAAATGTAGTGTAGACCCAGCTGTTGCCTGAACTCATTCTGCACGGTTTAAGCGTTTTTCCGACCATTGCGTGACGAACTTGGGCTACGCTCCCCCGCCGCCGTCTACTACGTACTACAGTTGTTCTACTACAGTACCCGTATAACTCGATTAGAAGCACTTAGCGACAGGAAGTGAGCACTTCGCCGTGGTTATCGCTTCAGGACGAAACAGCAGGCCGTATGTGCGACGGTTTGCAAGACTCCGCCGGCGATGACAGCTGCAAACAGGAATGTCACTAGGAGGCTTGCTGCACGGTAGGAGTTTTGTGCTGGCTCGGCCAGGCGTGCCAAGCGATAGCTCAGATGCGATGAGGCTGTTGCTTGCAGAATTCCCCCTGGCTCGCAAACCGCAAGCTTGGCGAGCGCTGAAACCAGTGCTGGCCCATGGGAACGCCTGACCACAGATTCATCGCAGGAGAGTTCGCGATAGAGTGCAATCCGCGCTCCAGCGAGCCAGTTGAGCGGATGGAACCACAAGACGCACAAAGAAACCTCATAAAGTAAACGGATTAAATTATCACGCCGTCTTGCATGGGCCAGTTCGTGAATCAGGACAGCGCGGAATTCATGTTGACTAAGCAGCCGATCGATGCCGGTCGGAAGCAGGATACGAGGCGAAAGGACTCCCCGCACTGCAGGACTCGGATGGCTGTCGCCAAAGCTCACAGGAATGCCGTCTGTTACGAAATTGGACGTGTCGCCCCGCTCGTTCAGACTGTCCTGCACTTTCGCCGCGCGACGCTCTCTGCGTATGCGCGAGATCAATCGCATGAGCATAGAAAAGGCCCCGGTCATCCATATAACTCCGACGATCACGGCCGTTCGGCCCTGTGTCATGTCCCATACGGGATCGCCAATAGCAGCGAGCGGCCTAGCCCACGTCAGGTGCGGCGCCCAAAGCCTATCGATGAGTGCTCCTGATGGGACAATGAAATTGAACGCGGTGGCAACCCAGATCCAATATTTGGTGGTGGCGCTTGCGCGTAGAAATGATGTCAGCACCCACGCCGCCGAGGCGACAATCGAGGCAAACAGCAGGTGGACGCTGAAGTAGTACATGGCGCGTGCGATATGCTCATGCACGTTTGTCTCCGCGAGTGCGGCCATCTTTATCACTGCGCGCCGCACTCTGCAGCGCCTTCAGGTCTCGTAGGGTAAGGGCGCCATTTTCGAGCAGATTCGAGACGAGCAGTCGCGGCGAGCCGCCGAACAGATCGAGCAAATCGCGCACCAATCTGCTGCGATGTTGGGTCTCGTTGATGGCCGGCTGAAAGAGCTGGGCATTGCCGATCTTCTTTACCTTCCGCAGCGCGCCCTTCTCTTCAAGCCGATAGACGAGCGTCTGCACGGTTGTGTAAGCAACGCGTTCGTCCTCGGGGAGGCTTTCCAGGATCTCGCGCACGGCCGCAGTCCCCAGTTTCCAGTACTGTTCCAGGATGCGAGTTTCGGCTTTTGAAAGACGCGACTCTTTCATGATCTCCTACTCACTCCGGCAATGCTACTACAAGAGACGGCATGGTGGCGATCCCTGGTCTTTCTGATCTTTCTGATCGCAGATAAGCGTGGTTCGCCATCGATCGACGCGCTTGTGACGATCCACTCCCGAATCGTCGGCTTAACCGGAAGTAATCCAGATCGGGACATGCGGATAGGCACGAGAAGTCCTAGTGTTTATCAATGAGGCGGCGCTTAGGCAATGGCGTTCTGGATGACGACGTACCGGAAGCTGCCAGGTAGCAAACTTAGCAGAGGTACGCCAATCCGTAACCTTGGGTCGCGCCCACGATGGGGGGCAATCAGCGCGAGGAACAAGCCGAGCGAGGAGGCGGAGTGTTTCACGGAATCGAGCCTCCTGGCAGTCTGGAATCATAAACCAATCCGCCGACGCCAGATTGTCCGATTGAGGCCGGCGATGGGGTGCGTTGTCCACAAAAATGTGGAGTATACTGCGAAGAAGTTTCAGAAATCCTGGCAGGGAAGAGTGCAATCATGGCGTTGAATGCGGTCGAACAGGTGGCAGAGCAGGTTCCGGCGGACGATTTTCAGGCGCTCGAAGACAAGATTTATCGCACTATAGAAATGTACAAAGCGGCGCGGCAGGCCCAGGCTACGGCAGAACGGGATGCGCAGCGACTGCGGCAGCAAATGGAAGACCGTGAAGAGGAACTGGTTGCGCTGCGGCGCGAGACGGTTCGGTTGAAGAAAGAGCGGGAGGACATTCGCGGTCGGGTCGAAAAAATGTTGGATCAGATCGAGACGATTGCCGAGGCAAGCTAAGGGCGAGTAATTGCGCAGAGCGATGTAGCAATCTGCGTCTTGACGGGCTACGACCCCATGGAGGAGTGCTTTATGGCTACGGCGACCAAGGATCAGATTTTGAGGGACCCGCGGAACTCCAGCGTGCGGGTGGAGATTTTTGACCAGGCGTACAACCTGCGCGGCTCCGATCCAGACTACATTCTGAAGCTCGCGGAATATGTTGACACAAAGATGCGCGCCGTGGCCGAGGCGACCAATACGATCGATACGGTGCGGCTGGCCGTGCTGGCGGCGCTGAATATTGCCGATGAATATCACCTGCTCAAGAAAAGACAGGACAACGGGGCAACCGATTATCTGAAGCGGGCGCATCTATTGGCCAATGCGCTGGATGAAGTTCTGGACGAAAAACGCAAGGCTGGATAGTGTGCGCCGTGCCGGAACCCACCTTTTTGTCTTAAATCTGTCTGTTTTGACTCTGCCTGTTTTGACCCTACTGGTGGTTACCCTGCTCGGCAGTATCTCTGTTCCTCAGGATACAACTCTCCGCTCCCAATCCAATGTAGTGGTGGTTCCGGCACTGGTAAAAGACCGGCAGGGTGGAATCGCGTATGGCCTGCGGGCCGAGGACTTCATTGTGGAAGACGACGGGGTCGAGCAACCGGCGCGCCTTGACGACGCGCCCGAGGGGCAGCCGATCTCGCTGGTCGTGGCGATTCAGCGAGGAGGCCGGGCCGCTTATGAGTTCCCCAGGATGCAGGGCTTGAAGTCAATGTTGGACCCGCTGTTCAGCCTGGGAACGAGCCGCGTGGCGGTGGTCGAGTTCGACAGCCAGGTTGCGATCACGAGAAATTTCACAAAGAATGCGAACCTCGTAAAGGACGATTTGAGCAATCTGCAACCGGGAGACGGCGGTGCGGCGATCCTGGATGCGATCGAGTCGTCGCTGAAACTGCTGCGGCAGGAACCGGAGGAACGGCTACGCGTGTTGTTGCTGATCAGTGAAATTCGCGACCACGGCAGCCACGGGAAGCTCGAGGACACGGTGGCGGCCATTGGGCAGAGTAACGCATTGATGTACGCACTCGCGTTTTCACCCGCGCTCTCCAATATTCTCGACACGGGGCGCGGCACCAACGCTCAAGAGATGCACAACGGCGTTGACTTTCTGGACCTCGCGTACCGGATAGCGCAAGCGATGAAGAAAAATATTCCGAGCACGATCGCTTCCATGACGGGTGGGGAGTACGAACTGTTCACGACGCGGAAGAAATTCGAGGTGCGGCTGAATGACTTCACCAATCATCTCCATAGCCGCTATCTGCTGAGCTTCGCACCGAAGAATCCGCATCCCGGACTGCATCAGATTCGCGTGCGGTTGCGATCGAACGATGCGGAGGGCGACGCCGTGCTGGCGCGGAGCAGCTATTGGGCGCAGGGAACTAACGAATAAATCGCTTGGCAAGCCCATTCGCGAACCCCCAAGTTACTTTGGTAGCAAGCGGCCTGCCAACTTTTTGCGCTCTTCCCCTTGCCAAGCACGCGAGTTTTGCCTAGCATCCAGATTGAAAGCCGGCCTGCCGGGTTGGTGATGGCGGTAACCGATTTTTGAACCAATGCTGAATGAACGGGGACT
>DATBYA010000158.1:0-36614 GCA_036514015.1 Candidatus Sulfotelmatobacter sp. | reverse complement strand
CATGAATTTCCGCCTGTCGCCCCGTCAGCATATCCTGCGGCGTCACATACCCGATCGCACTGTGCAGCCGGACCGTGTTGTAGCGGTCCACGTAGCTCTGAATCAAACGGCGCGCATCTTCCAACGTCAGCGGCGTGAGCGTCTGGTGCCGCACTCACTCTTTTCTCGAAGTTGAAGGTCGAGATGTGATACCGAGCGGGATTCACTGCGCGTAAACATTTTTCTCGCCGGTCAACGTCTCAGGACGCAACTCTTGGACCCACATGGTCTCCAGCGAGCTCTCCTCCGCCACGATTTTTGGTATAGCGTTCCCGATTTTGGCAAATCCCTTCTTGAGGACGGACTGCTTCCGAAGACTCTGGTGGTTCACCGGATTACCCCTGTTCCGTGCTGATCGAGTCGGAATCTGCCGAGCTATCTTGCTGAGGTCGTTTAGAGTCAGCGCCGGTTGGGCGACCGGTTGGGCGACCCATAATCCGTAGGTCAGCGGACCTGAGAAGAAGTGCAATTAAACTGGCGGGTTGGGAGTGTCCAATTCGTGTCCAGTAATTGTTCCGTTGGGTTCCGTTGCGGTACTTTGGTTGCTACCCGAGTCCCGCAAGTGTTTGAAAAGGTTGAGCGGGGGGAGGTTCAAATCCTATCGCCCCGACCAATCAATCATTCCGCGTTATTTTTGACAGTCTGCTCCCGCCCCTGCTCCGGGAAACCCTGGGCGAGGCTTCCCGTGGGCTGCAAAGTGTACGGCCTACCCACTAAAGCGGACTGAAATAACGACAAGCGTTCCTCTTGACAGGAGGGCCAAAGTGAGCAATTTTGTACAGTACCGTACCGAGGTTGTTTCGTAGCCTTAGTCGTTCGCATCTTTGTCCTGAACCCTCGAGTAACTCTCAGCTGCTCGCGAGTCAAAAAAAATGGCATTTGCCGCCAGAAAGAATCGTGAGTTCGATCCCAGCACTTTCCTTGCGACCATCGGAGAGGGCAGGAAGAGCCTGATGGTTTCCAGGAAGCAAGGAATCTTCACTCAAGGAGACGAGGCTGACGCGGTTTTTTACATTCAGAAGGGCAAGGTCAGGTTGTCGGTTGTCTCCAAGACGGGCAAGGAAGCGACGATCGGAATCCTGGGCGACGGCAATTTTTTTGGAGAAGGCTCTCTGGCCGGCCAGGCTCTCCGCATGGGATCCGCCGTCTCGATGACGGATTGCCACCTTCTGCGCATCGATAAGAAAGCGATGATGGACGCGCTTCACCGGGAGCACGCCTTTTCCGACATGTTTGTGGCGTATTTATTGGCGCGCAATATTCGCTATGAAGAGGATTTGGTCGACCAGCTGTTTAATTCCAGCGAAAAGAGATTGGCCCGCATTCTTCTCATGCTGGCTCATTTTGGCAAGGAAGGGGTACCTGAGACCGTGGTTCCCAAGATCAGCCAGGAAACCCTGGCGGAAATGGTCGGAACCACGCGTTCACGGGTGAGCTTTTTCATGAACCGGTTCCGCAAGATGGGCTTCATTCACTACGCTGGCGGGGAAGAAGGAGGACTGCAGGTTCACAGTTCTCTGCTGAATGTTGTGTTGCATGATTAAGTGGTCGCGTGATTGAAGTTGCTGCGGCGGTGAAGTCTGCCGCGGCATCCGTGCTCGCTCCCCAGCATCGCGTTATCGGTATCCTGCAAGCTCGTCCCGCCTGCTTAGCGGAGTGGAAGCGGTTATCGCGTAATCGTGATAATCGATCGTAAAGGTAGCGTGGCCTCCCAACCGGATATCGCTGCCGCTGCGATTGGACAGGGGAAGCCAGAAATCTCCCACTTTCGCGTAGACCTGTTCGATTTTCGTTTCCTTCGTCCAGAACGAGGGGTTCTTTGCGGGGGAGGCCTCAATGCGCACCACGGCGAAGTCCCGCGCATCGACCCAGATCCGGCCGCGGTACAGAAGCTTGTCGTCGGTTCGGGGTTCGACCGAAAGAATGTAGGAAGGACCGGCCCCCAGGGTTTCGAATCCCGCAAGGGTAAACCTGTAATTATCCTGATTCAGGGCTACGCGACTCTGGTTTTGTTCCGAGAGCGCCTCTTTTTCGGTCTGCAATATTCGCTTGAATATTCTGTCAATGATTAGCTTCGAGCCTTTTTCCGAGCGGATATTAAATTCCTTCGTTCCGGGAGATCGGTACCTTACATCGACAACCATTTCCGCACTCTTGGACCCGAGGAAACCTTGATATTCAAGGCGGTAGACTCGAGTGCCCTGATAGGCGGCCAGAGCGCGGGCGCGCTTCAGATTTCCCTCGACCATCCTGGTTACGATCGCTTCGGCGCTGAGCGGCGGCGGAGAGCTAGCCGAGGGCGAGTCTGAGGGTGCCGCTGTAACCTTTCTCGCCCCCAACCCGATAACGAGCGCCAGCATGCAGAGGAGCGCCAGGGAAGATATTTTCATTGTCGACCTCAGTGGTTCACGATAACCCGACCCATTTTTCAAGAGTGGTCAATTTTGCTCAGAATTTGTTTTTTCGCCAAAGCGGAAACTTCAAGTCTTTCAGGCAGGCGTTCAGGAGTCATTTTGTCCCAATATCTCACAGTGGTCAATTGTGATCAGAGGAATCTTCGGCGTGGGAGTAAGAATACAGCATGACCAAGCGAGATTGCCTGGCGTGCGGCGGCGAGTTGGTGATGTCGTTTCGCCCCAACGAGAGTGTTCCGGGCAGCCCGAGCGAGGGGACGCTGGTGAGACCAAATGCAAAGTGGAGATGCAGCACGTGCGGAAGCTCTTATACGGCGGAAGAGCTTCGGGCAGACCATCGAGCGAGTTCGAACGGGACCGAGCACACCTAAGGTCGAGCCCGCCTGGCAACCGCGAGACCCCCCTTACGATATCGCCAAAGTTATGGGCATGATCCGCGAAGAGTTCAATCGCGCCGGAGACGATTTTCCATTTCTTTTGCGGCCGTACTGAGGTTCGCAGGATCGATCGGGTTTGGACTTTGCCATTCGGTCGGGGGAAAGTGACGGGCAAGGCCGGGAACAGTCACTTCGCTTTGCCGGTAGCCGCAGGAGAGACAGATCGCTCCGACTTCCTGTTTTTCGGTCTCCTTTGATATTTCGTTTTCGCGCACGGCAAGCGAACCGGTGACGACCGGTCCCTGACACTTATCACAACGATAAACCGCGAGGTGAAGGTACTGTTTCTTCATGGCTCCAAACAGCTTAGGCGATCAAGGAATTCACTGTCTGGTCACAATTGCTCAATTGCCGGTCATCGCCTCCTCCTAGGTCTCATGGGCTTACGGATCATGGCTCCGTGCGCTCCTTCCGCAGTGGTCTTTTATCGTGAGCAATTGTGAACAGACTCGCTATTAAGTTTCAGCTTATACCTACGACCATGGCCCTCAACAGCACCGTGCTCTGTATACATCGCGATCCCGAGCAATTGACCCTGCTGAAGGAAAAGGGATACGGCCTGGTGACTGTAACCAACGGCAGCGATGGTTTACGGCTCTTGATGACCCAGACGGTGCATGCAGTCGTTCTCGAATATTACCTGGGACGGTTGAACGGCGCCGTCGTGGCGGAAGAAATCAGGCATATGCGACCGCACCTTCCTATCGTGATGGTGGCCGATCCGCAGGCCTTGCCTCACGGGGCTCTAAAGTCTGTGGATACGCTGGTGGACCAGTCCGCCGGGCCGCATTTTTTGTGGGCCGCTGTCCATTTCCTGCTGAGCACCAAGCCCGAGCAGCGGCATTATCCGATCACCGCGGGTCCGATCATGGAGGGTTGGAGCACCGAAGGTCGCACCATCGAGGGACATCCTCTCGGCCGGACCGTGAGTCGCAAGCGGGCGACACAGTTGAAGCATCTGGTCGCGGCGCGTGACGAGGAGACAAATCCATTCTCGGCGGGACATTGGAGAAGCATCCTGGATGGGACCATTCAGTTTTGAGCAGGGGCGCGGTCTTGTCTGGTCGCCCGGTTACGAATGCGCCCGCAGCATGCGCGTCGGTTTCGCTGTTGCCAAACCCCTTAGGCTGGTTTTAGCGAGCGGCCGCACTCTAGGCAACAGGTTTCATGGCGAGGCGTGATGAGTCCACAAAACGGACACATTCGCTGCGCGGCGAAGTCGCCGTCGCGTGCTTCCATCTTCAGCGACTTCCGCAGGGAAGCGGCGATGAAGGCTCGCAATTTGCGAAGGCTGGCACGCAACGGATGTGGGGCGAAAGCCATGGTGGAAATCCGCGTTAATATCCTGTTCGACAACCATGACACGTCGTGGTCGACGATGCTGTGCAAGATTGCTCTCTTTGCGCGAAAATGTGGGTTGCCTCAGGGGGCCCCCATTGGACTGTTCCCCGTGTGCCCGGTGTGAAGGTGAGCAATTCAGATCAGCTATTCTGGTGGGGCCGGGCCATCATGATGCTAGAGACGAGCACCTCCTCTCTCTCTTTCAGATCCTCTGAGCTAAGTCAGCCCATCTGAAGTCCTTTTCCTCTTAGGTCGCAATTTCAAAGGAAAAATCATGAAAAGAACAATGACAGTGCTGTTAATGGGCTTTATGGGCCTGTTTGGAACCTTCGCCTGGGCCCATTCGGCCCGCGAGGACTCGGTCGCCCGCCTGGAATCATCCGTTGACGTGCTGCACGCGGTCATGGGGGCTCCCGACAAAGGAATTCCGGAAGAAGTGTTAAATGGCGCAAAGTGCATTCTGGTAGTGCCGAACCTGATCAAAGGCGGTTTCATTTTTGGCGGTAAGCACGGGCGCGGCGTCGCATCGTGCCGCACCGCACAGGGTTGGAGCGCACCTGCGTTTGTATCGGTGGGCGGGGGAAGTTGGGGATTGCAGATCGGCGTCGAAGACGTAGACCTGGTCATGCTGGTAATGAACGACCGCGGCTTGCAGCATCTGCTTTCCAGCAAATTTGAACTTACAGGGGAAGGATCGGTAGCGGCGGGTCCGGTTGGCCGTCATGCCTCTGCGGGCACGGACTGGAAGATGACCACTGAGGTGCTCACGTACTCGCGCTCTCACGGAGTGTTCGCCGGTCTGACGCTCGAAGGTGCAGTGGTGGAGCAGGATGACGACTCCACCCGCGCCATTTACGGCAGGCACCTGGGATTTCGCTTCATCCTTTCAGGCAAGGCCGCAACGCCCAGAAGTGGGGAAGCGTTTGTGAGGGCCGTGTCGGAAGCAGGCCAACAGGCTCACCTGGCTAAAGCGAACTAGAATAAGAAATAACCAAGAAATAATCGCTTCGCTGCTGAACGGGATCGCGCGTCGTGGTCCCGTTCAGGAGTTCGTTTTCCGTGCCATTCGTGGGCGGCGGCCTGGATGGCTTTCGAAGAGGTGGCAAAAAGATGAAGCTCCTTCTGCAGAAATTTTTTTGGGTAAACGTGGCCTGTTTCAGTGTTTGCTCGGCGCTTTCCTTTGGCCAATCGCCAGAGGCTCGTGAGAGCCTTGCGGCCTGCCATTCCGGATTGGAGGCATGCGAAGCGTCCAGGACGGTTCCGCCACGGTTGCCCCCGGCGGCCACGCCCGGCGGCGCGCAGAAGACCGCCGGCGCCGCTGAGCTCAGCGACCGCCTTGTCGTCTGCACCGATGACTGGGAGCAATGCGAGTTTTCCCTGTTGGCTCAGTCCGACTTGAATGGCTCCGAGCATCAGCGCAACGTATCCGATTGCAGGAATGGATCCGAGGCCTGCGATCGCTCGAAACTTAGTCCGCAGGAGGCGATTGCCCTTGCCATTGCCGACCACAAACGGAACCTGTCAGACTGCGCAGACGGATTTACATCCTGCGAGCATTCTCAATTAACCGTGGCTGAGGGGCGGGCCGTCGTCGCTGCCGAGCGCGAGCGCAATCTTTCAGACTGTAAGGACGGCTTGGGGCCATGCGATAGCGTTAAGCTAACCGCCTCCGAGGCGAATCAGGTCGCGGTGGCGCAACACTTACGCAATGTCTCGGATTGCAGGGATGGGGTAGCTTCGTGCGAGCCCTCCAAGCTCACGCCGGCCGAGGCCAGTAGAGTGACTTCTGCGCAACAGCAGCGCAACCTCTCCAATTGCAACGACGGTTGGGGCGACTGCGACCACTCCAAGTTAACCGCCTCCCAATCCCGCGGCGTGGCGCTCGCGGAGCATCAGCGCAATCTTTCCGCATGCAGGGATGGTCTCGAAACCTGCGACTATTCGGCGCTCACCGCAGCCGAGGCTGGAGTGTTAACCAAAGCCGAACGCCAGCGAAATTATGCAGCATGCCTGAAGGGATCCGGATATTGCGATCTCTCCCGCCTTACGCCTGCTGAAGCGGCTGCGATTCCAACCGTCCGCAACCATAGTCCCCAGTAGATGCACCGGGCGAGAATTGGCCCACCTGCGTCAGCGTTGATGGGAGAGGTGCTCCTACGGGGAAACCTGCCTCTGGCGACGAGTAAAAAGACATTTTCTATGCGGAACAAGAGCCTGGCGGCATCGGAAAATGCGATATTTTCAAGAAAATGCGATAGTTTTCAAGAATAGGAATGCGGGGACGCCTGTGCTAGCATCAATAGAGGGTTAATCCACGCTTCCTGTTGAACTTGCCATTGTAGAAGCCAAGTTCTCTTCCCCCCATACAGAGGCACCGAAGAGGCATTCCACTTGGCGATAAGCGACACTAAGAACCGGTCGATGTTGGGCAATAGGCTAGACAACAGTAGGCTAGACAACAGAAAGACGGACGCTACCGACGACGAGGTGAATGATCTGCTTCCGCAAGACGCGCATTCCTCCCAAGATGTAGACGAGATGCTCAGCTCCATCGGCACGCGGGGCCTTGATGTAGTCGAAGGCGAGCCGCACTCGCCTTTCTCCACGCTGGAACAACGCCTGGCGCAGGAGACCGAGGAGGTCGAACTTGACCTGACTCCAGGCGCGGCTGAATCAACCAGCGACCCGGTGCGAGTTTACTTGCGCGAGATGGGCGCATCTCCGCTTCTCACTCGCGAAGAAGAAGTGGAAATTGCCAAGCGCATCGAGCGCGGACAAGTCACTGCGCTGAAGGCCCTTTCGCGCTCGCCGATTGTGATCCAGCAGGTGGTAGCCATGGGCGAGGATCTTAAACGCGGCCTGCGCTCGATTAAGGACATCGTTGTCTTCGACGAAGAAGAGATCACCGATGAGATCTTGCAGAAGCGTGTCGAAGACGTCACGAGCCGCATCGACCAACTGAACAAGCATTACAAAACGGCGTTGCGGTTGGCTGAACGGCTGACAACCCTGCCGGCAAAAAAGAAACCTCGGGAGCACCGCCGCTGCCGCGGCCAGTTAGGCCGCGAGATGGTGCATATTTCGCTGATCATCCGGACTCTGGGGTTGAACCACTCCGAGCGTAAGCGACTGATCGAGCGCGTGAATAAAACCATTGAGGTCATGCGTTCGCTTGAAAGGGAAGGGGTGAAGCTGGAAGCGAAGGTTACGGGGACGCGTAGCGACGAGCTCAAGAAAAGCTACCGTGCCGCGCAACGGCAGCATCGCCTCGAAATAAAAAGGCTGGAGGACGAGGCCGGAATGACGTTCGCGGATCTGCAGCGCACGCAGCGCCGAATGATCCAGGGTGACATGAATGCGGAGCAGGCCAAGCGCGAACTCATCGAAGCCAACCTGCGTCTGGTGGTTTCCATCGCCAAGAAATACGGCAATCGCGGACTGCAGTTCCTCGACTTGATTCAGGAGGGCAACGTCGGCCTGATGAAGGCAGTGGACAAGTTCGAATACCGTCGGGGCTACAAGTTCTCCACGTATGCGACCTGGTGGATCCGCCAGGCCATTAGCCGTGCCATTGCCGACCAGGCGCGCACCATCCGGCTGCCAGTACACATGATCGAAGTCGTGAATAAGTTAATACGTACCTCGCGGCAACTGGTGCAGGCCTCCGGGCACGAACCCACTTCGGCGGAGATTGCCAAGCAGATGGACATCCCCGAAGCCATGGTGCGCAAAGTGCGAAAGATCATGCGCGTGCCGATTTCGCTGGAGACGCCGATTGGCGAAGAGGGCGACTCGCATCTCGGAGACCTTATCGAGGACCGGACGAAAATGTCGCCGGCCGAAGCGGTCCTGAATGTGAATCTGAAGGAACGCACGGCGCACGTTCTGCGCACGCTGAGCCCGCGGGAAGAGAAGATCATCCGCATGCGCTTCGGCATGGACGATGGCTCGGAACACACGCTGGAAGAAGTCGGCCAGTCGTTTGATGTGACTCGGGAACGCATTCGGCAGATCGAAGCCAAGGCCCTGCGTAAACTGCGTCACCCGTCCCGTTCCGGCAAGCTCCGCTCGCTGCTCGACGATGTGGAGAAATGACGATGTGGAGAAATGATGGTGGGATCGGCCGAACGAGTCTCTCGTCCCTTCGGATCAGAGGCTAGCGGTTGAACCGAACACCGGTTTCATCGTCATCTCTTGCTAGGACATACCGCCCTCTACGCCTCCGGTGGAAAACGGTTTAGAGCTTCGGGTAATTGTTTAACGGTCCACACGGATCGTAAGCTTCAAGGTATGAAGTCTGACGTCGGAGGCGCGAAGTCCGGAGTTCTCCTTCGTTACTTCGACCTTCTTCTCCTCCTCCTGCTCCGCATCATTATCACTGCCCCCAATCGACTGCATGCCTGCGAGTCGCAAACGTCTGCTTGGCGCCGCCTGCCGGCTCGAAGCTCACTCGCACTGGGCTGCGCTGCCACGCTGGCGCCGGGCAGGCCGACCTCGTGCGACGCCCCGAGCGCATACTGTTTTATGCGTCCATCGTGACCTGTGCGCGGACCTGGAGCGGCAGCGGTTTGCCGTTCGCTCCGGAAACTGTAAAGCACGGCGCGGACATCCATTTTCGAAACGCCATGGTGACGTGGATTTTCGCAGCCGCAGCGGCTGCGGTGGTCAGCCGTGCGGCGCCGATCAGATCTGCAAAGAACCAGGTGCCAAAGTGGGAAGGTGCCAAAGTGGGAATAGCGGAATCCCGCAAAGAGTGCTACCGTTGCAAAAAACTGGCTTAGCCCAGCGAAAACCAGCGGATGGCGGTAGAATCAGGTGTTCAGTAAGCGATTTTGTCATGAGCGTATCGCCTGCCTGGTATGGTTCGTCGCGGCCGGTTGCACGGACAACGGCGAAGGGCGAAGTCGCTTCTTATCAAGCTATGGGTGAGCTTCTACTACGGCGTCGTCCACCGCGAATCCTTGTCGTCGACGACCAGCCCAGCATCGCCGGCCTGATGAGCCAGTTGCTCACCATGCGGGGATACGACGTGATCACCGCCTCCAGTGCCGAGCAAGCCGAGGCAGAAGTGCGCAAGCAACTCCCTGACTTAATCCTTTCCGACGTGATGATGCCGGGAAAGTCTGGTTATGAATTCTGCCAGGGGTTGAAGGAAAATCCGGACACGCGGCTGATTCCCTTCGTCCTAATCACCGGACTCAGCGACAGTACTGACAAAGTGCGCGGCATCGAAGCCGGTGCCGACGACTTTCTCAACAAACCGGTCCTCGCCGAGGAACTCATTGCCCGCGTGAAATCGCTGCTGCGCCTGAAAGAGTTCACCGACGAACTGGAAACCGCCGATGCCGTTCTGTGCACGCTGGGTCTGATTGTCGAAGGCCGCGACCCTTATACCGAAGGCCATTGTGAGCGGCTGTCAGCCCGCGCCGCCGATCTGGGTCGCTACCTCGGCATGGATGAAGATTCCATTCTCGCCCTCAAGCGTGGAGGGTATCTGCACGATCTGGGCAAGATTGCCGTGCCCGATGACATCCTCAAGAAAGGAAGCGACCTCACTCCCGCAGAATGGGCGATCATGAAGCTTCATCCCGTTACTGGCGAGAACATCTGCAAGCCGCTGCATTCGCTGCGGCTGGTGTTGCCCATCATTCGCCACCACCACGAACACTCCGATGGTTCTGGCTATCCGGATGGCTTGACCGGAGGCCAGATTCCGGTACTCCCCAGGATTTTGCAGGTCGTCGATGTGTACGACGCGCTTCGCACTGCTCGCTCCTACAAAGCGCCGCTCACGCACGAGCTCGCCGCGCAGACGATGAGCGAAGAAGCTCGCCGCGGACTCTGGGATGCTGAGTTAGTGGCGGAATACTTTTCCATGCTCGAGCAGCAGCGCCAGGTAGCCTAAGACCTTGCTCAGCTTGGATTCATCGACGTGAGGTGAACATGTGCCGCCAGACTCAGCTCGCAATCGCCCTCTTGTGTATTTTTTCGCTTCCGGGATTTGCACAGCCCGGACTCGCCCAACAGAGCCCGCCTCAGTCGCCGCTCACGCCTCGGGCGGAAGGCGCGACCGCGCCGCGCCAGAGCGGTCGCCGCATTACGCTCGATGTTGTCGTAACCGACAAGTCAGGGAAACCTGTGCCCGGCTTGCAACAGCAGGACTTCACCTTGCTCGATGACAAACAGCCGCAGGCAATTCTCTCCTTTCGCGCGACCGATCTCGCGACGAACGACTCGACCCGCGGGGCGGATTCCCCGCTGCAAGCGATTGTGCTCGTGGACGCAGTCAACACTTCGTTCCGCAGCGTAGGCTATGCGCGGCAAGAGCTGCAGAAATTCCTGCAGCAGGATGATGGCAAGCTCTCCCTTCCCACCTCCCTGGTTATTGTTACCGATACATCTCAGGGACAAAGCCAGCCCACGCTCGACGGAAACGCCTTGGTGGAAACCCTGAATTCCAATCAGTCCGGTCTGCGCACCATAGGCCGATCGCAGGGATTCTACGGCGGTGCGGATCGCTTTCAGATTTCCATGGACACTCTGGAGAAACTCACCTCTCATCTGGCCACACAGCCGGGCAGGAAACTTCTGATCTGGCTCAGTCCGGGATGGCCCCTGCTCTCCGGACCGGGAGTGCAACTGAGTGCGAAAAATCAGGCATGGCTCTTTCAGACTGCCGTCGGCCTGTCCACGGATCTGCGGGAAGCTCGCATCACGCTTTACAGCGTCGATCCGCTGGGAATGGAGGAGGGCCTGGGCCGAACCTTTTATTACGAAAACTTCCTCAAGGGTGTAAGTTCCGCCAACAAGATACAAAACGGTAATCTGGCGCTGCAGGTCCTGGCAGCGCAAAGCGGCGGACGAGTTCTCACCTCGAGTAATGATATCGGGCAGTTAATCAGGAACTGCTTGGAGGACTCTAGGGCGTTTTACACTCTTTCTTTTGATTCTCCTCCGGCCGACCATCCGAACGAGTATCACAGCCTGCAGATCAAGATCAGCAAACCCGGTCTCAGCGCCCGCACGCGAACTGGATACTACGCTCAGCGCTAGAAGCCAGAAATATTTGGCCATTCTGGTTTTCGAAATCCTAAAACGACAACGTACAATAACGATATCGCTTGCGTGCACCCCAACCGGCGCATCGGTCCGTCGAAACTCGGCGACTGAGAACTGAGAACCGCTTTGCAGCCCGCCTACAGCATCGTGATTCCCGCCTATAACGAGGGCGCACGCCTGGGCGCGACCCTCGAAAAGGTTCTCGCCTACGTGCATGCGCAGAACTGGGATGCGGAAGTCATCGTCGTCGATGACGGATCTAGCGACAACACCGCGGACATTGTTCGAAGTTTCTCAGAGAAAGATCGGGCGCTGCGGCTGGTGGAAAATCCCGGCAATCGGGGCAAGGGATACAGCGTGCGTCATGGAATGTTGAACGCCCGCGGCCGAATTGTCCTGTTCAGCGACGCCGACCTGTCGTCGCCCATCGAAGAGGCGCCGAAGCTTTTCCAGGCATTGGAAGCGGGCGCCGATATCGCCATCGGTTCGCGCTGGCTGCGCGCCGAAACCCAGACCCAGCGCCAGCCTTTGCACCGTCAAATCTTCGGCCGAATCTTCAATCTGATGCTTCGTGTCACCCTGGGTCTGAAATTCAAGGATACCCAGTGCGGCTTCAAAGCCTTCCGCCAGCCGGCGGTGCAGGCAATCTTCCCGCTGCAGAAAATCGAGCGCTGGGGATTTGATCCCGAGACCCTGTTTCTGGCGCGGAAGTTCAACTTCAAAGTGCAGGAAATTCCCGTCGCGTGGGGACACAGCGGCGGAACCCGCATTCATCCCCTGGTCGATGGCTCCCGCATGTTTATGGAGATGTTGCGAATCCGCTGGTATGACATGACAGGAAAGTACAACGACCGTCGAACGGGGGCGCCTCACAGCGCGAAGACTCTGCCCGACCAGCATGGGCCCCAGACGTAGCACGAATCCCCGGCGGAAGAAGCTGCGAAGCGAGGCAGCGTGAACGGGCGCCACGGAAGTGGCGAGTAGAATCGGAAAAAAATAAGCGAGTGCGGGACGGGCCGTTTCACCGCCTCGGACTCAAGCCGATTTCTCTGCCCGCTGCGGGGCCGCCTTCGAGGCTCGGACCGCTTCAACGACCCGGCGTCCCATCTCTGCCGTAGAGATCGCGGCGTGTGATTTTCCCGCCAAGTCCGCCGTCCGAGCGCCTTGTGCGAGCACGGTGCCGACGGCCTCCTCGACGCACGCCGCTTCCGTCTCCAAGTGAAACGAATGTCGCAGCATCATGGCGACCGAAAGAATCGCTCCCAGCGGATTGGCAATTTCCTTCCCCGCGATGTCCGGCGCCGAACCGTGCACCGGCTCATACAATCCAACCGACCCTCCGATGCTTGCAGAAGCCAGCAGCCCCAGCGAACCCACTACCCCGCCGGCCTGATCGGAGAGAATATCTCCAAACATGTTCTCGGTGAGCAGGACATCGAACTCGGTGGGCCGCTGCACCAGCAGCATGGCGGCCGAATCGACATACTGATGGCTCAGCTTCACCTCGGGATAATCCTTGCTCACGCGCGTGACCACTTCGCGCCACAGGCGCGAACATTCCAGCACGTTAGCCTTGTCTACCGATATCACCCGGCGCCGCCGCTTCATCGCCAACTCGAAGGCCACGCGCGCGATGCGTTCGATTTCCGATTCGCCGTAACGCATGGTGTTGACCGCGACGCGTGATCCCGGCGGTCCTTCAATCGATCGAGGCTGGCCGAAATACGCTCCGCCCAACAATTCGCGCACGATCATGAGGTCGGTGCCGTGCACGATCTCCGGCCGCAGAGCGGAACAATCTTCAAGCGCGGGAAAACAAACTGCGGGACGCAGATTGGCATATGCGCCCAATTCGCGCCTTATTTTCAGCAATCCTGCCTCCGGACGAAGATGTCCGGGATTGCGATCGAACGCCGGACTTCCCACCGCGCCCAGAAGAACGGCAGACGACGCCAAGCAGGCCTCGACCGTGTCCGCCGGCAGCGGATCGTTGGCTACCGTGAGCGCCGCTCCGCCGATTAACCGGTGTTGCAGTTGGAGTTGATGCCCAAAAGCACCGGCCAGCGCCTGCAAAACGAGCACGGCCTGTTCCGTGACCTCCGGGCCAATGCCGTCGCCGGGCAGAATCGTTAGCTTAAGAAGCATGGGAGGAGTTTAGTGATTGGCAAATTGGCAATGGGAGAAGCAAAACGATGCGATCGGGATTCATTTTACTGAATTACAAAATCACCCAATTACTCAATTTCCCCTACACGCCCCAGAGATAGTCTTCCTGCTGGGTTTGTTCGTGGTGGGAATCGCCGCGAACCGGCAACGGCATTCCGAACGCGTTGGTCTGCGGCCCCATGGGGAACGCCTTCACGGGTTCGGATTCGGGAACTGAAGACGGTGACGATGCACTGAGGGCAGCCGCTTTCGCCAGAGCCAGCGGCTCAATCAGAGGTGTCGCCGAGCCCGACGGCTTATGCGTGTCGCGAATCAGTTCCAGCAGATGGTGATCTTCCACATGCTTGATCTTGTCCGCCAGCCGGACGAATCGCCGGTAGATATCATCCAGACCTCGGCGATCAAACTGGTAGCCCAGTTGGTCGCATCGGATGCTGAGAGCGTGACGTCCTGAGTGCTTGCCCAGCACCAGCCTCGAATCCGGCACTCCCACCGACTTCGGCGTCATGATTTCGTAGGTCAGCGGATTCTTCAAGACTCCATCCTGGTGAATGCCGGCCTCGTGGGCAAAAGCATTGCGCCCGATGATTGCCTTATTGGGCTGCACTGGCACGCCCGTGATCTCGCTCAGCATCTGGCTGGCCGCGAAAATCTGTTCGCCGACAACGCCGGTCTCGTAGGCGAAGCGATCCGGCCGAACTCGCATGGCCATCACAATTTCTTCCAGGGATGCATTCCCCGCGCGCTCTCCAATTCCATTGATCGTGCACTCGACCTGTCGCGCTCCCGCGGACACCGCCGCCAGCGCATTGGCTACGGCCATTCCCAGGTCGTTGTGGCAGTGTGCGGAAATGCTTACCTTCTCAATCCCCTTCACCCGCTGCCGGATGGTCGTGATCAACTCTCCGAACTCCGCCGGTACGGTGTAGCCAACCGTGTCAGGAATGTTCAGCGTGGTAGCTCCCGCTTCGACGACGGCATCGAGCACGCGACACAGAAAGTCCGTGTCGGTACGCGTAGCGTCTTCCGGGGAAAACTCTACGTCGTTACAAAGCGACTTGGCGAAGCGAATCGCGTCCCCCGCCTGCTCCACACACTCCTCGCGCGTGATCCGCAGCTTATACTTCAAATGAATATCCGAGGTCGCCAGAAACACATGGATCCGCGGACGCGCCGCAGCTTGCAATGCCTCCCAGGCGCGCTCGATGTCGGGACGGCAGGCGCGAGCCAATCCCGCGATAATCGGACGCCGCACCACCCCGGCAATCGCCTTCACCGATTCAAAGTCGCCGTCGGAGGCGATAGGAAAACCAGCCTCGATCACATCCACACCCAGGCGGTCGAGCTGATGAGCCAGCCGCAGCTTTTCCTGCTGGTTCATGCTGCAACCCGGCGACTGTTCCCCGTCGCGAAGAGTGGTGTCGAAAATCGTAATGCGAGCGCGCTCGGCGGTCATGGATTCCCCTCAAAAATCGAACCGACTTTCTATAGTACGGGCGATGTGGGCAGAAGCAAAACTTATAATTCTTCAGTAATCATTAGCTGTGGTTGTATAATAAGTTTTGCTAATGGAATTCCGAGATTCGATTACGGGGGAGCTTTGGAACTTTCTCAACTCGAAGTATTTCTCGCCGTCGCCCGCGAGCGCACCTTCTCCCGCGCCGCGGAAAAGCTTTTTCGCACCCAGTCGGCGGTCAGCCAAACCATTCGCAAGCTCGAGGACGAGCTCGGGGAAGCGCTCTTCGACCGTTCTTCCCGGGAAGGCGTACTCACCGACGCCGGCAAGGTCCTGCTGGAATATGCCGAAAAGCTGATCAATCTGCGCAGTGAGGCATCCGAGTCGCTCACCGAGCTGCGGGAGGTGCAAAAAGGCAAGCTTGTCATTGCGGCCAACGAATTCACTGTGCTCTATCTGCTGCCCCTGCTCGCCGAGTTCCGCCGCCTGCATCCCATGATCAAGATTAAGGTCGAACGCGCCTTGGGCAGCCAGATTCCCGACGACGTCCTGCGCTATTCCGCCGAATTTGGCGTGTTGTCTTACGAACCGCAGGAAGCCAGCCTGCATTCCGTCGTCGTGTATCTGGACGAGCTCGTGTTCGTCGTGCCGCCCAAACATCCGCTCGCTTCCGCGCCTGAGGTCAGCATCCGTCAATTAGGCGCGGAATCGTTTGTCGCGCACATCGTCTCGTCCCCGTACCGCGAGAAAGTCCTGCAATTGTTCAAGACTCACAAAACACCCCTGCACATGGACCTGGAACTTCCCACGCTGCAGGCCATCAAACAATTTGTAGGCATGGGGCACGGAGTGGCGTTTGTTCCCGAAATTAGCGTGGAGAACGAGTTGGTGCGGGGAGAGCTCGTAGCCATCCGGGTGCGTGAACTGCAGTTAAAACGCAAGCTGCGGCTCGTCTATCGCAAAGACGCGAACCTGTCGCACGCCGCCAGGGCATTTCTGAAGGTAGCCGAGGCCATGGCTGTCGATCGAAAAAGCCGCTACCGTTTTCAGCGCGAAAACTGACTTTCCCGCGGAGCATGTGGCAAAAGTCCCGAGCGGGACGGCATCCACGACCCGTACGCCCCAGGCGGCAAAAACAAAAAGGAGCAAAGCGAACTTTGCTCCTTGGGGGAAGAAACTTTTTTCTCCGGTCAGCAGTCGGCGCAAACCCGCTCTTCGCGGAACGACGCCAGAGCCGCGTCCAGAGAAGGATGCACTTCCAGCACGGTGTCCAGATTCGTAAGCTCGAGTAAGGTGCTGACCAGCGCATTCGCTCCGGCACACTTCAGGTTGACGTCTTTTCTCTGCGCCCATGTTTGCAGGAGAGCCAATTCGCCGATGCCGGCGCTGTCCATCGAACTCACGCCCGTCAAGTCGAGCACCAACTTCTGCCCCGGTTGCATCAGCTCGCCCACAACGCGCGACAGCGTGGCGGCTTCATCGCGATACACGATTCGCCCCTGGCAGTGCACGATGATGACATCGCCGCAATTGCGTGTTTCCAGACTGAGTTTCAACTTCAACTCCTTGGGGTATGCAAAGGCAGCTGCAACTCCCGGCTGCTCGTTCATTTGCCAATTCATGTCTATTGGTTGCATGCTAATAGATAGACGCAGGTCGATTGGTTTTGGCACCATGAAAATCTAATAAATTTTCATTCACTTGCGGGCCCAGAACCCGGTTTCGGCCGAAACAAATTTTGGCGACTGGGACATCTTGGGCATCCGGTACACTGCATCTAACAGATTTCGTTGATCCAAATGAACTTTTTTGCCGGCATAACCGCCGGGGAGGAATAATTCGTGTCGAAGACTGCTGCCTCGGTGCTGGCGTTTGTTGGCTTCATCTTGTTCGCGATTCCCATGTCGGCACAATTTAACGGATTTCTTCCCAATGGCAATGTCTACGCCGGCGTTTCCTATGCCCAGCTCACCGATGTCATCAACAAGCAGAGTTATCGTGGATTTGAGGGCTCCGTCGAGTTGCTTCCTTTGACCCGTATTCCGCGCCTGGGGCTGGTCCTCGATGGCAGTGGCTATTATCGACGGGGCACTGCGCCGGTGACGCAGTACGTCTTCCTGGGTGGTCCACGGTTTTCGTTCAACTACGGAAAATGGAGTCCCTTCGTGCACGCCATGGGCGGCATCCGGCACATCAACTCGGTGGGCTTCGTCTATAACCCTGTCGCCATCGACGCCGGCGGCGGCGTCGACTACAAACTTCGCTTCAAGGGTTTCTCTTGGCGGCTCCAGGGCGACTACTTGTACGGTCACTACGCCAGCGCCTACCAGAACGACTACCGGGCCTCGACTGGACTTGTCTGGCGCTTCTGACCGATATCGGGCGGCCCATTTCTGCGTCAACCAATTAGCCAGCATGCGAATCTCTTCTCCGTACATCCAAAACTTTAGCGTTCGCTAGGGGTTCATGGATGCCAGGAAAGGAAGAGTCTTCCCATGCTGAAAGCCGCGTGCATCGGCGCCGCGTTATTTCTTTTCGCAGGCTTAGCGAACGCCCAAATACCATCCGGAAACGTGTTCGTCGGATTTTCCTACGAACGTACAAATTCATCAGCGTTCAGTCCGAATCTGGTTGCTACGACTTTGAGCAGCCCCAATCTTCACGGCTGGGAAGCTTCGTTCGAGGGAAAGGTGTTGCCGTTTCTGGGGATTGTCGGCGACGTCAGCGGACACTACGGCTCCCAGACCTTTACTGCGCTTACGCCCAACGGTCCAATTAACGATAATGTGACGGGCCATGAGCAGGAATATCTGGTCGGCCCGCGACTCTCGGTACCGGTGGGGAAGTTCACTCCATTTGCCGAGGTTATGGTTGGCGCCGCGCACATTCATACCGGCGGAACCTTGCCCTCCCCTTCCAATACCTCGTTCGCCTACGCACCGGGCGGGGGCCTGGATTATCGCCTTTTCCATCCCCTCGCTGTGCGCGTGGAAGGCGACTACCTGCGCACCAAATTTTTCAGTTCGGCTCAGAATAATCTGCGCTTGTCGGCGGGCGTCGTGTTTCGTTTCTAGCCTGCGAAGCAGAATTCGTTTTAGGCAGACAGGATCTAAGCGCGCGGCACGCTGTCCGGTTCCGAAGTCCAATATTTGTGGTCGCGCAGAAAGTATTTTTCGTTCCGGTAATTCATGGCGGTCCACAGAAACAGCCAGCCCACGCGCCAGTGTCCCATTTTTTTGAAGCGTCGATTCGTGGTATAGACCCCGCCGCGGACCACCGCGAAGCGCTTGCGCTCGACCTGCTGGCTCAGCCGGTAATCTTCCGCAAATAAAATCTGCTCGTGAAATCCGCCCAGTTCCCAGAATTTCTTGCGGTCAAACATCATGAACATTCCGGTGGCAAACGGACGGTGCAGGTACGACAAGTACTGAAAAAAGTCGTTGCCCGCATAGAACGCCTTGTCGAGCCAACTGCCTTCCGCACACAAAATATTCGTGGTCACGCAGTGCAGTTCCTGGGTTTCTGCCAGTTCCACGCAGCGCCCTACCAACCTGCGATCGGCCAGTTCAATGTCCGCATCCAGAAAAAGCACGTAGGGAGTATCGGCCTGCGCCGCTCCGTGATTGCGTCCGACCGAGGGCACTCCGCCGTGAATCACGCTGACGTTTAAGCGGTCGCGGAAGCCACGCACGATCTCGGGGGTTCCATCGGTCGAGTTAGCGTCCGCCACCAATACTCTCGTACTCGACATCTTCGAGTAGTCCTGATTCGTCAGCGAGGTCAACAAGCGCGGAATCAGCTTCGCTTCGTTCTTGGCCGGAATCACGATCGTCAGCTGACTTGTCGTATTCATGGTCGTCATAGTCATGGATTTCTACCCCCTGTTCGTCGATCGTCAGATAAGTGAGTCGCGAATCGACCCACCCGCCCGAGTTGTAGTAATGAAGACCGTCCCGATCCACGTGAATCGCTTGGTGGGTATGCCCGCAGAAGATGCGGTCCGCGCCGTGTTGCGCGGCATAAGCCAGAGCGCCCGACGCCACTTTCGGCGACATGCGCAGCCAGCGCGTGTTTACCCGGTCAATCAGCCGCGCGATCGGCTTGCCCTTCAAGTCCATCTTCTGCAAGCGCAGATAAAGCGACGTGCCCCATTGGCTGAGCCGGACGCGGTTGACCTGAAAGCCGTCGAACTGATGGCCGTGAATCGCGATATGCCGCAGCCCGGCATATTCCCACGCGTAGTGCTGATAAACGCGCACTCCGACCAGGTGCGACATGATGTTGGCCAAGCCGTGATCGTGGTTGCCCTCGACCCACACCACTTCAATGTTTCGCTTGGGATTCGAAAGCTTGCGGATGTACCCGAGAAATTTCCAGTGATCCTTGGTGAGGCGGGCGAAGTTGAGATCGGCAAAGATGTCGCCCAGCAGAATCAGCCGGTGGAAGCGATTCTGCTTGAGCACACGCATGGCCTCGCGCGCATGACTGGTCTCTGCCCCCAGGTGCAGGTCGGAAAGGATCAGCGTGTTGTACCCTGGCAGACCCATACTCCAGTTGTAGCAGCCCAATGTTACCGCCTGATGAACAGTGCATCAATATTGGTGCATAGGTAACACGCATAGGTAACAACGGAAGCAACCCGGCCGAACCGCTGCAGGGATGCCCCGGGGCAGCCGCCGTGCCCATCCCATCTGTCCGGCAGAGCCCGCGCAGCGTCCATCCGCTTCTTTGCTTTTGCCACTCGATCTGCGAGACTGACCACTGGTCCTCCGCACTGAGAACCTAGAACCACCCATGGGACGCATCCACATACTCTCCGAAGCCGTAGCCAACCAGATCGCCGCGGGCGAGGTGGTGGAGAGGCCTGCGTCGGTGGTGAAGGAGATGCTGGAAAATTCGCTGGATGCGGGCGCGACGCGGATCAAGATCAGCGTGGAGGCGGGGGGAAAGAAGCTGATCCAGATTACAGACAACGGGTGCGGCATGGGGCGCGACGATGCCATGTTGGCGTTTGAGCGGCATGCCACTTCGAAGATCAAGAACGCGGAAGACCTGCTGAGCGTGGCTACGCTGGGATTTCGCGGGGAGGCGCTGCCCGCGATTGCGTCGGTATCGCGATTGCGGCTGGAGACGCGGGCGGAACCAGACGCGGCTGGGACTGTGGTCGAGATCAATGGAGGGAAGATTGCGCGAGTGGAAGAGGCGGGGCTGCCGTTGGGAACTTCGATTACGGTGCGCGATCTTTTTTTTAATACTCCGGCGCGCAAGAAATTTCTGAAGGCGGAGTCGACCGAGTTGTCGCACATTGCGTCGCTGGTCACGCATTGCGCACTGGCGCATCCGGAGAAACATTTTGAGTTGCACTCGGCGGCGAATGCCATGCTGGTGGCACCTCCGGTGGCGGGCTACAGCGAGCGCGTATATCAGGTATTGGGAAAACAGACGCTGGATCAGCTGATTCCCCTGGCGTCGCGGCAGGCGCTCGAGCGCGTGGGACTGCCGCAGCCTCCGCCGTGGCGGAGAATGAGCGAGAGGGACGCGGTCTCCGCTCCCGAAAACGCCGGCAGCGAAGATTCTGCTGCCCGCGAACCAGAATCCTTCGGGGAAATCCGGATTCACGGGTTCGTCTCCAAGCCGGAGATTCAGAAGCTGAATCGGAATTCGATTTTTATGTTTGTGAATGGACGCACGATTCGCGACCGGCTGCTGCAGCACGCTCTCACCGAGGCTTATCGAAATATTATTCCTCCGACCGTGTATCCCGTGGGGCTGCTGTTTCTGGAGTTGCCGGCGGGTGAGGTGGATGTGAATGTGCACCCCTCGAAGACGGAGGTGCGGTTTCGGCAGCACAGCGTGATGCATGATTTTGTGCGGGACTCGGTGCGGGCGGCGCTGATGAAGGCGCGTCCGGTGCCGCAGTTCGTGACCGAGATGCGCGCGCATGCGACGGCGGCTACGTCGCTGACGCCGGGAGCGATGACGCCGGATTTGAGAACCGGCGCGATGGCTCCGCAAACTTGGGAAGCCGCGCCGAGAGCGAGTTTTGCAGGGGATATGGCCAATTCCGCAGGTCTCGCAGAAGCGGCGAGACAGGGGGCACCCTGGGATCCGGTGGGGGCGGGCGGATTTGCTTTGCATGCGCCTGTCCCGCCGCCGGTCTTTCCACGCCTTGAGTTTGAAGGAGGAATTGCGGTGGAGGTGAACGCGGCGGTTCCGGTTGCGGGCGGGCTGGAAACGATTCCTGACAATGGATGTGCATCGGCGCTGGAGGTTCGCGCAGAAGAGCCGACGCTGTCGTCGCTGAGCACGCTGAAGCCGCTGGGGCAGATTCGGAATTCGTTTATCCTGGCGGTGAACGAAGATGGTTTGTGGATTGTCGACCAGCACGTGGCCCACGAGCGCGTGTTGTTTGAACGGATTCGGAAGCAGCGGGCGGTCGAAAAAGTTGAGAGCCAGCGGTTGCTGATGCCCATTGTGCTCGAGCTGTCTCCCGCCCAGCATGCGGTGTTCAGGGAAATTTCGGACGAACTACAGTACAACGGGTTTGAGGCGGAGCCGTTTGGCGCGCGCAGCGTGGCCGTGAAAGTGGCGCCCGCGGGAGTGGATGCGTCGGCGGTCGAGAAGATGCTCGAGGAACTGCTCGAGCAATTCTCGCGCGAGGAGCAGTCGCTGAATCTGGAAAAAATTAGGGCGCGCATCGCCGCGTCCATCGCGTGTCACGCCGCCATTAAAGTGAACATGCCGCTGCAGCAGAACAAAATGGAATGGCTGCTGGCGGAGCTGGCGAAAACCGACCACCCCTACGCCTGCCCGCACGGCCGCCCTGTCGTGCTACGGTACTCTATGAAGGATATTCAGAAAGCGTTTAAGAGAATCTAGCCAGGCTAGCTGCAGCTTTTCCGCTAAGCCGGTCCAGGTTTGCGCTGAGAGCTGACAGCTTTTTTATGACTGACCTGGAACTGCAGCAACTGCGACGCGAAAAGTGGCGGCTGGATGGGAAGCCCATCCGGACGATTGAAGAGGCGCGCGCGTTCCTGGAGGATGTGGGATTTTGTCTGATGTATCCCAAGCGGCCGGCGTTGCTGGTACCCACCTTTATTGGCGCGTTTGTGGGATCGGAGAACCGATTGCCGGGATGGCAACATGCGTTCCAGGATCCGCGGGCGGCTGAGGCGACGGAATTGATGGTGCGGCTGTTGCGGGAGCGAACGGCGTTCGAAGCGAATCTGTTTGACGAGAATAATGGGTTTCTGGTGGCGGCCTCGGCGTTCCCTTATTTTTATGCGCTCATGGGGGAACGCAATCCCAAGCTGGCGCCGAAGGCGGGATCGCGATCCCCATATTCTGCGCTGGCCTGCGATGCCTTTGCGTTGATCACGCGGGAGGGGCCGATTTCGAAGCAGAAGATGCAGGAAGTCCTGGGCGGGAGCGTGTCGTTTCCTGCGCTTGACGGGGCGCTGGGCGAGTTGTGGTCGAAGCTGCGCATTACGCGCGTGGACTACAAGGCGAGCGAAGGATCGGTTTGGGATGTGCTCTATCGCTGGGCGCCGGAGGCGGTGAAGGAGGGTGTGGGATTGTCGGTACAGGAGGCTCTGACGGCATTGCTCTCGAAGTATCTGGAGTGCGTGATCGCGATCGAGCAGGCGGAGTTGGAGATATTTTTTGGAAACTTCATTGCGCGCTCGAAGGTGAAGGATGCGGTGAATGCACTGCTGGCGGCGCGGGAGTTGAGCTTCGTGCATGTGAGTGGACGATCCATGCTGCAGATCACGCCGGAGAAGGTCGTGACGGTGCCGGCAGAGCGGTCCGAAGTCATTCTGAGGGAAGTTCCATCGCCGAGTGGAAGACGACCACGGGCGCTGAAGCCCGGATTTAGCCCGCGCTCTACGCGTCGCTAGCTGCGTCGCTCTTCCCCGGGGTCGTTGGATCGCCTTTCTGCAAGAGATTAGTGAATTGGCACCGCAACGGAGCCGGGCAGCGGTGCGGCTTGCGCTGAGACTTGCTCCTATCGCCGAGTTTGCGCGGAGATCGGAGATGATCAACATTGCGCGACAAGTTCTAGGGCCGGATGCATTTTCATTTCGCGCGACGCTCTTCGACCAGTCTCCCAGATCGAACTGGCGTCGTGTGGCAGCAAATCCCGGCTCTGCCCTTGCGATCACGACTCGCAGTAACTGGCTAGGGTGGTCAAACAGGGAATTCACGATGCACAGGCGCCGACAAACGCTCTGAACCAAGGAGTGGCACTGCGGGTGAGCTTCGATGATTCGACCGTCGAGAATGGGCCTGCGGGTTTTGCCCCCGCAGGCACACGCCGGTGAGTTGAGCGATGAGGCTGTCCACGAACTGGCCAGGGATGCGGCTCCGCTCGGCTGCGATGTTGCAAGAAGTGGAGTTGTAATCATGCGACCCGGGCTCATTCAGGCGTCATCGAAGTCACATTCGGAAACTCTGAGACCCGGGCTGCATGTCGGGTACGCGGCGTCCCAATCCATGGCGAGACCGCTTCGGCTAGCGATTGCCTAAGGCTCCCTTTGAAAAATCACTCCTCGACGAACTGGTCCGCTCTTTATCGCGGGCGACTTGCGCCTTCGCCCACCGGGCTTCTGCATCTGGGACATGCGCGCACGTTTTGGATGGCGGCACAGCGGGCGGCGGAGCGGGGCGGGCAGTTGATCCTCCGCAACGAAGACTTGGATTCCGAGCGCACCCGGCCTGAGTTTGTCGAGGCCATGATGGAAGATTTGCGATGGCTGGGGATCGCGTGGAGCGAGGGGCCGGACTCTGGCGGGCCGGTGGGTCCGTATTCGCAGAGTGAGCGGCGCGAATTTTATCTGGAGGCGTGGAGGAAGCTGCGGGATTCGGGAATGATCTATCCGTGTACTTGTTCGCGGAAGGATGTGGAATTGGCGGCGGGAGCGCCGAATGGGTTGGATGATGAGCCAGTGTATCCCGGAAGCTGCCGGCCGGCCCCTATCGTGGCCGGGGCCGCTCGGCTTCGGCTTGGCGAGACAGCCGAGGCGGCTGTCTCCACCTGCTCCGAGCCTCACCCCGACTCTGGGGGAGCGAATTGGCGATTTAGGATTGCGGATGGAGAGGAAGTTTGTTTTACGGATCTGCATTTGGGGCCGCAGCGGTTTGTTGCGGGGCGGGACTTTGGAGACTTTATCGTGTGGCGGCGCGACGACGTGCCGGCTTACCAGTTGGCGGTTGTAGTGGACGATGCCGCTATGGGGATCACGGAAGTGGTGCGGGGCGCGGATTTATTGAAGTCGACGGCGCGACAGATTCTTTTGTTTCGGGCGTTGGGACTGGCGGCAGCAGACTTCTATCACTGCGATCTGGTGCGGAACTCAAATGGCGTGCGGCTGGCGAAGCGGCATGATGGGTTGAGCATACGGAAGTTGCGGCAGCTGGGATGGAGCGCGGAGCGTGTCCGGAGTGGGGAGATATCCCCGACGTGAGTTCTGGTTGTAGGGGCTGACATTTTCCTGATGGCTAGAGGCCGCGCGGTTTTGCTCCCAAGGACCGGGTCTCCAGAGCCCGGCTCCACTGAGAACGCGGTGGGGTGATCTCGCTGGGCTTGGCCTGCGCGGGGCAGCCAACGCGGCTCCATGAGTCGGTTCCGGCGCGACCAACGTGTACAATCTTTAAGCTTCGCATGGCTGACACTGGAAAAGACGAGCCGGCTCCTCGCCGGCTGACGATCGCTATTGACGGACCCGCGGGGGCGGGCAAGAGCACGATTGCCTCGCGACTGGCGCGGAAGTTGGGATATGTGAACCTGGAGAGCGGGGCAATGTATCGCGCGCTGGCTCTGCAAGCAATTGAGAACGACGCTTCCTTTGACGATGAGGCCACACTGCTTAAGCTGGCCCAGAACGCCCGCATTCAACTGGAGCCGACGCTGGGCGGAAACCGCACCCGGCTCGACGGACGCGATGTATCCTCGCGCATCCGCGAGCGCGATGTGTCGGAAGGAGCTTCGCGGGCCTCGGTTCATCCCAAGGTAAGGGAGTGGATGGTGGCCCGGCAGCGTGAAATGGGCGCGGGCGGCGGCGTGGTGATGGAAGGACGCGACATTGGCACTGAAGTGTTTCCCGATGCGGACTTGAAGATTTTCTTAGATGCCGATCCGGTGGTGCGCGAACAGCGGCGCATGGCGCAACAGAAAATCAAGGGCGACGTAGCGGAGAAAGTGGCCGCGGATCTGCGGGAGCGCGATCGACGGGATCGCACGCGGGCGGCGTCTCCGCTGGTGGCGGCGAGGGATGCGGTGGTGATCAATTCCTCGGCCTTGACTGAGGATGACGTGCTGGCGCGGATCGAGGGACTCGTTGCCAAGAAGTTGGGGCGCTGACCGTTGCCCGATAAGCCTCGCCTTCGCGATCCAGCCTAGGCGATGGTACCCCCAGCAATCTTCAGTTCTCGGTGGGTTCGACTTTCTCTTTCGGTTCGGGCAGCGCCTTGCCGGGCTTGGACTGCCTTGAACCTGGCACTCCGCCACTGACTCCGCCGGAAACGCCTTCTTTTGGTCCGCCGTTCAGGGGACCTTTGCGGATCTCGATGCCATCGTGCTCATTATTCAGAACGATGTGGGACGAGGCGTTCCCTACACTGCCGCTGGCTTTCGCTTCGTGCTCGTCGTTGCTTACTTTCAGTTCGGAGAAATCGGACTGAATCTCGCCATCGCGAGCGCGGGCGTCCAGGCGAAAACCGGCTTTGTCGGGCAGGCTCAACTGAACGTCGCCGTTGCGATTGTCAATCTGCACGTTGCCCAGGGTGCGCATTCCCACTTCAATCGCACCATTGTCATCCTGCAGGCGAACGTCGCCGGAAACATCTTCGAGGCGGATGTTCTTCGATCGGGTGGTCAGGTGCAGCGGACCGATGATTTGTTGGGCATGGAGTTCGTCGGAATCGAGATCGAGGTCCCCTTCAATGCGGGAGAACTCCATGTCGGTGCGGGAAGACTTAAAGGTCACGGTCTTGGTGATGCGGGCAAGCTTGATGCTTTCCTGAAATTCGCCGTCGAGTTGGACTGCACCCTTTACGTCGGCCACGGAGACTTCGTTGACCCGGCCCTGGACGTGCACGTCGCCCGTGATTTGCTCGATTTTGACCGAACCTTTTTCCTGACTTACCTTGACGTTGCCGTTCACGTCGTCGACGGAGGTGTCGGAGTGCTGGGCGGAGATGTCAATCCCTCCGTCGCGGCCGGAGAGGTTCACGTCGCCGCGGCGCGAAGTGATGGAGACCTGCGCTTTGCGGGGCAGAGAAATGTCGAGGTCGGATTCGACGGGGTGATCGCCAGCCGATTCAACGTTGGCATTGAGTGTAAGCAGACCCCCGATCGCGGTGATCGTGGGCCTGGTTTCGTGGTCGTACTTGTCGGCATCGTTCTGATTGTCTGCGCCTACGCGCTTGCGGACCACGACGGTGATTTTGTGGTCGTCGGAAGCGTGAACGCTGACCGCGCCATGAGTGTCGATGATCTTAAGGCCGGCCCCGGCGGGGAAGTCCTGCTCGAGATGGTCGTTGAAGTTATAGGTTTGGCCGAAGATATCGCTGAAGTCGTTGTCGTCGAAGTTGAACTGGTCGTGCAGGCCGGACCAGTTGACGTGCTCGATCTGAGTCGCGATCAGGCCGAAGACAACAATCATGACGACCAGGACCACTCCTCCGGCGCCGATGCCCGAGGCGCGATAGCCTTCGCGCTGCGCCCGCTGGTGCTCGATCAGTTTGATTACGCCCCAAACGATGAGCAGCGCCGGCCAGTAATTGGCGAACAAATGGGCCAGGCGGCTGATGGACAGAACTCGCATGGTGGCCATCAGGAAGACCGTGCCGAGCACGATCAGAACGAAGGGTCCGGCAAGGGATCGGTGCCGCCGCGGTGGCGGCGGAATAACCGGCGGAACGCCCGGAGTGATGACTGGGTTAGACATGGTTCACCTCGCCAGAAGAGGCCGTCTGATCCGGATTCTGCGATGCTGGCGGCGCGACCACCGGTGGAACCGGCGGCGTAGCATCCGGTGGAACACCGGGCGGCGTGACCGGAGGCCGCAGGCCAATGTGTCCGTTGTAGGAGGCATTGCCCTGCATCAACTTGACTACTCCAATCACCAGCAATATGGCGGGCCACGTTCTGCCAAAGCCGATGCGGGAAACGCTGTCGAGCAAGAAAAGTACGCCCAAGGTAACCAGCATTGCCGGCCCCATGACCTTGCGGGTGCGGCAGTGTTCGCACTGGCACCCGACCGGACTGCCGCCGATCAGGCCCCACTGTTTGGCGAAGAGCCACACCCCGAGAAAGATCAGGATGAGTGGCCAAAAGCGGTCCAGTCCGAACTCGAACAGGCCGGCGGTATGCAGCAGAAAGATTACGCCCAAAGCGATGAGAACGGCCGCTCCGGCGGGAACCTTGGTGCCTTCGAATTTCTCGCCGGCGCCGAAGGTTTGTGCCAAGCCGAATGGATCCGGAGCCGGTTCGCCCAGCTGGATCGCCTTGGCGCTGCGCACCGCGTCAATGATCTGGTAGACGTAGAAAAAGCCAATGGCAATCCCTAAAACCATAATCACCGGCCAGGGAAGATCGGAACTGACTCCAAGGATTAACAGCACCATGATGACGAGGTGCGCCAGTCCCTTGGCGTACTGGCCGGTATAGACGGCGCCGACACCAATGGGAAAGACTCCGGCAAGAATTCCGGCGATTCCGGGATTGGGGCCGGTATTGAGCGGGGGGCGCGGTCCGGGCGCGAAGGGAGATGACGGTGGATACACGGTCTGCGCCGGCGGAACAAATCCGGCGGCCGGGACGGAGCTGGCCCCTTCCATGCGTGTGGCGAGGCAGGCTTCGCAATAGATCACGCCGCGAACGTCGCGGGTGCATTGGTTACAAAGTGGCTTGCCGCAGGTGCGGCAGAAGGCCACTGCAGCAGTATCTCCGTGCGTGGCGCAGTTCATACGAACCTCCTGTCAGTGGTCACCGACACTACAGGCAGATCGCTAAGAGGTAGACATGGGGAGGGACCAACAGGAACGCCTGCCAGAATCAGTTGGTTATCGGTCTGGCTGTAATTGCGCTCCTGCTTCTGCTCAGGCTGTTGTGTTGTGTCGTTCTTGTCGTCCTTCGGTTTGGGCGGTCGAGACTCCCGGGGGCCGGGTTCGGCGGGCACGACATTGCGCTTGATTTCGCGCACGCGCGACTCGACTTCGTACACGATCCGCACATTCTCGTAATAGTGCACCACCCGGGCTTGAGTGGAGTAATAGGTGTGCCGGATCGCAGACGGCCGCAGGCTGATCTGGCGCAGGTCGGCGGGTTTTACGCCGGCTACCGTCAGGCCTACCGACAGCGCGAAGAAAGCCATGCCGAATGACATAGCAAAGCGCGGTTGGCGGACAGTCTCCCAGATCGGTCCGAACACGGACTCGAGCAGCGAGGCCTGCACGTGCTCCCACCAGGCAATGTGTGCCGGGGGGCGCGTGGTGGCTCGCAGGCGTTGGGTGTCAACGCCCGTTGTGGATGCCAGGATATTCATGACCAGGCTGGCTGGAGGCTCCACCTCCGTGAGACCTTTCAGCCAGTTGCGGCCCGCTTCAGCTTCGGCGAGCAACGGACCACACGCCTGGCAAATCCGGGCGTGGGCCTGGAAGCGGTCGAGTCCGGTCCCGGTCAGGACGCCGTCGAGGGCATCGCTGAGCAGGAGGTCGAACTCGTTACACTGCATTCCGTTCCTGGTTAGGTCTGGCATCACATCACCTGCCTATAGGTACGTTGTAGGAGCCTGGCAAGTTCCGCCCGCCCTCTATTTATTCGTGATTTCACGGTGCCCTCCGGAACCTTCAAAACTGTCGCAATCTCACGGTAGTCCATATCTTGTAAGTCCCTTAGAATCAATGCCTCCCGAAGCTCGGGGGAAAGCCTGGCCAAGGCCGCGTGCACCGTCTCGCCAACCTCCCGGCTGCGCACGTTAGCGTCAGGGGACGGGGAGTTGTCAGGAATCTGCTCGCTCAAGGGCTGGACGTCCTCGTGCTCGGACCCGACCGTGTCCATGGAGTCGGTGATCCGGTCCTGCTTGGTTTTGCGGAAATGATCGACCAGCAGGTTGCGGGTAATGGTCGTAACCCAGGTGACAAACGCTCCCTTGCTGTGGTCATAGCTCGAAAGCGTCCGGTACATCCTGATGAAAACATCCTGGGTGAGGTCTTGGGCGTCGTCGGCCGATCCGGCAAAGCGGTAGCAAATGTTGTAGATGCGGCGGTTATAGGTCTGCACGATTTCCTCCCAGGCTGCGGCATCACCGGCAAGACAGCGCCGGACCAGCATCGCAACGACCTGGACGTCTTCCACTTGTACTCCCCGGAAACCTGCTTATACCTGAGACAAAACGTTGATCCCTACAAAAACTTTGTCATTCCGACCGCAGTGGAGGAACCTGCTGTTTCTCTCCAGGGCCTCCACTGTTTCCCACAAGACAGTACGCGATTGTGGGCGTTGAAGTTCGCGGGCCGGGGGAACCTGAGTGATGAAACAGGGAATTGTAGCAGTCGCATTGACCGAGTTTGGGGAGAGAAGGTATCGAGTGCAGCGGGCGATTCCGCTTCGCTTTGGTGGGACGGCCGAGGCGGCCGTTGCCACAGGTTTGTTTATTTTGCTCCGCTTAGTTGCTGACCAAGGGTGGCGGATATTCGGGCAGTTTTTCTTTGCTTTGGTTGGCCCGTTTCACTTCGAGTTCGTCAAATAGAATGGACGGGGCCACGATGCTGTGGGGGATGTTCAGCAGGCGGTTCTTGATATAAAAGTCATCGCCGGCAGCGATGAGGTTGTTGCGCAGAGAGCGCGTGTCCAAGTCGCCGAATAGGGCGCCGCGAACCAGTTCCTCGTGTCCGTCTTTGACCCAGATTTTGTAAATGAGACGGGGCGCGAGTTTGCTGCCAAAACTATCGACAAAGTAACCATAGGGCAAGTCGCGCTGCTGGCAGAGGTCGATGAGTTTCTTCTTCATCTCTTCCGCGGATCGCGGTTCAGAAGAAGTTACAATCAAGTTGCCGAGACTCGGGCCGGCAGGATTGTTGGGGATGCGAGCGCGTCCGTGGCCGTTGGAGGTGGGAAAATCGCGGATTGGCTGGCGTCCGATCAGATAATTCGTGAGGATGCCGTTCTCGACCAGAGACACACGCCGCGCACGTACGCCTTCGTCGTCAATCTCGTATTTTCCGAGAAGGGGCCGGTCGCGATACGTCGCGAGGGTCGGGTCATCGATCACAGACAGAAAGTCGGGAAGAACGCGGCTCTTGTAGCTGCTGGCAAAAGCATTCGTGGTGCGGCCATTCTTGCCCAATTCGGGTTTGTAGCCGAGCACGTTTTCACCCACGAGGTCCGCAAAAATGGTTGTACTCGCATTCGGGGAAAACAGCACCGGACCGCGATATTCTTCATCGACCAAAGAGGCATCGCGCATTCTTCGCAACGAGCCGGCCAAGTCTTTGGCGGCGCTGAGAAACGCTTCGGCCGACGGGAGTTCGGTCATGGTCTTGGCAACAAAGCCTTTATCCCGCTCCAAGCTCATGCCGTCGGCGGCCTGACTGCGGCCAACGAAATTCATTTCGTAGTAACTTTCTCCGCTGCGTACGACGCTGCCTTCGGAATTAACGAAATAGCGGTTGATCGCCTGAAATTTCAAGGATGATTCGAAAGACTCGAGCTGCGGGTCGGTTTTGTAAAGCGTGGATGCGTCCTCGAGCATGCGGTTCCACGGCCGCGGATCGAAATCGAGTTTCGCGAGCGGCTCGATCGACTGCACCGGTTCGGCTCGGGCGAAATCGTCCACCGGTTGGTCGACGGTCAGTTGTTTTAATTGCGACTGCTTCGCGGTAAGGGATTCCGCGGCGGTCTTGTAGGCGCGGTCGGTGGCGATCCAGAGCTGATGGCGGAGAGCCAGAGGGTCATCATCCAGCGGCATGATGTTCACCGAACCTTCTCCCTGCTGGAAATAACTATCCTGTTTGTAATCGCCGATGCGCACCACGACACGCAGGAAACGGAAACGGGAGCGCAGATCGTTGCCCAAAGCGCCAAAGGCAGCCTCGGCGGAATACTCATCGTCGTCGATGACACGGTATTCGATGTAGTAGGGCGCGGCTACGGCCTCAAGCTTCAGTTGCGTTTTGGAGCGTTCCAACTCAACTCGCATGGCTTGCAAAACCGGATCCGCCTGAGCCGACGCCTGCCAATCTTTACTTTGCGCCAACCCGCGGGGCACGCCCAGACTCCAGAGCAGAAACACGAGAACAGAGAGCTTCGCCAGAGCGCGGAGTTTCTCTGTCATGTTTTTTCTTGTCGTCATGGTTGTTGGCCGGGATTTTTTTCGGAGACATCGTTTGGCGGCGCCAGGATCGGGGGCCGATTGAGCGCGTGGACTCGCTTTTGCACTTCGATCTCCGAGAACAGCATGGCGGGAGCGGCTGCCGAGACGGGGATCTGGCCGGATTCGGCTCCGCACATGCCGTTGAAGACATCGATCCGGTCTCCGGTCACGAGAACGCGGTTGAGCACAGCCAAGGGAGTTCCGACGATGTCAACGCCGCGCACAAGTTGGTCGGGGCGACCGTCGGTATAGACGCGCCACACCAGAACAGGCAAGACTTGGAAAGCCTGGGGCATTGCCCGCTGGGTCATAGTGAAGCCTCCCTGGATATCTTCGAAAAACAGGCCATACGGCTTGCCCTGTTTTTTGACCTCGTCGATCAGTTTTTGCCGCAGTTCAGCGTCTTTGACCGTGCGAGTGGAGGAGACGATCAGATTGCCTTGCCGGCCCGTAGGCATGAGACCGGGTTGAGAGCG
Source organism: Candidatus Sulfotelmatobacter sp. (assembly GCA_036514015.1). Classification (GTDB taxonomy): domain Bacteria; phylum Acidobacteriota; class Terriglobia; order Terriglobales; family Acidobacteriaceae; genus Sulfotelmatobacter. The sequence goes on along the minus strand of DATBYA010000158.1, from coordinate 4,850 downwards.
GCCGTGTCCGTTCGAGTGGGCAAAATTGGTGATCGGCATGCGCGACATCAGAAAGTTTTTCAGAACACCGTCTTTGATGACCTCGACCCGCGTGGCGGGCATCCCTTCATCGTCATATTCGTACCAGCCGCCGAGATCGAGCCCGTTCAGAGTGCGCTGGGTGGGATCGTCAACGACGCTAAGGAACTCCGGCAGTACCAGCTGATTGACTTTCTTGGTGAAAGTTTGTCCTTCCTTCTCGCCCCGCTGGCGATGACCTTCGAGGCGGTGTCCCAGCACTTCGTGGAAGAAGACGGCGGCAGCGCGGCCGGAGAGCAGGGCTGGGCCATCGAAGGGCTCCGCGACTGGCGCGTCGCGCAGGGCTTTGAGATCGGAGGCCATTTTCTCGACCCGGGCGGCAATCTGGGATTCCGGGGGCAGGTGGTTCAGGCTCTCGGCCTGAAACGTTTCGACTCGCATCAATTCCATACCGTCGGCGGCTAGAGTCCCAGCTTCAATGGCAAGGCGGATGATGGCCCCGGGAGCAACCACGTGCCGGCCTTCGGTCGAGGTGAAGTGCAATTGCGTCTGTTGCGCCATGATTACTACGGCGGAGTTGAGGATGTAGGGATACTTACGAAAATAAGCGGAATATTGTCGAGCCATCCTTTCTAACGACGGACGATCCGGGGCGGGAGCCAGATCCCGATAATCAGAGTAGCTTTGCGGCGTCTCCTGGGAAAAGTCCGGCGAAGTGTCCTCTTCTTCGACATGCACTTGCTTGCCAGTCTTTACGTTCGAGTAGGCCTTTGAAGCTTTGCGGTACTCCTCGTAGGTGAGGCGCCAGAGTTCATGGGCGATGGCGTCATGGTCATCGTCAAGCGCAAGCACTCCAGAACTGATGGCGGAGGCTCGGCTTTGTTCGTGAGTATTGTCGAGCGCGGCAGAACCGATTCGCATGGTGACATCGGCCCAACGCCGGCGCGTGCGCGTGAAATTAAGCAGACCGCCCTGGGCGCCGATGGCAACCGAAGCGCTCTGATCGTATACGGAATAGCTGAGAAAATAAGGAGCGGGATCGAGTTTGCTCAGGCTGGTCTGAGCCCGCTGCATCTCCTGCTGCATGGTCGAGAGCAGAGCGTCGGTTTTGTCGGGCAGAGGGGAAGATCCCCAAGTCTGGCCGCCGGCGATCAGCGTAAGTCCGAGAATGCAAGCGAGCGGGCGAGGCCGAGGTCTGTTCGTCATGGGGCGAGGTTGCTCTGTCCGGCGTAGAGCACGCCGTAAGCTTAGCAGATGGATCTGGCAGCACGCCGGCAAAGAAGGAGCGCATGGAGCGCATAACGGCCGACGCTGAAAAAAGCGGAAGTGAACCTTACCTTGACCAAAGCTTCGCGCCGCAAGTCTGGGGCGGGAGTTCAGAACGCAGAACGCAGCGACTCGTCCAGCGTGTTCGGGTGAAAATCGCGAGGAGCGGTCGGCCCCAAGAACGAACTTTCGCTCTATGCTCTATGGGTGATAATTCCAGCCACTGTGACCACAATTCCGCTATTTCCCGCGCGGGTAGGAAGTTAATCCACAACCTACTCGCTGGTGAAGTAATCGACGGTGACCGGATTTTCAAACAGAGAATAGTCGCGGGTGACTACGGTGATGCCGCTTTCGGTGACGAAATAGCGCTGGCGGTCGGCTTCGGCGTCGTAGCCGATCGTGGTGCCTTCGGGAATATGCACATCGCGGTCGAGGATGGCTTTGCGGATGCGGCAGCGGCGGCCTACGCTGACGTGGGAGAACAGGATGCAGTCGTCCACTTCGGAGTAGGAGTTGACGCGCACGTCCGGGGAAAGAATGGAGTTCTTTACGACGCCACCGGAGACGATGCAGCCGTTGGAGACGATGGAATCGAGGGCGGTGCCAGTGCGTCCGGATTCGGCGAAAACAAATTTCGCCGGCGGGTACTGCCGCTGGTGAGTGCGGATGGGCCACTGCTCATCGTAAAGATTGAAGATGGGCGAGACCGAGACAATGTCCATGTTGGCTTCGTAATAGGCTTCGAGCGTGCCTACATCGCGCCAGTAAAGAGCTTCCTTCTTGTTTTCATCGACGAAGTCGTAGGCGTAGACGCGGTAGTCGTCGACCATCTTGGGCAGAATATCCTTGCCGAAGTCGTGGCTGGACTGCGGATTCTCGGCGTCCTTGAGCAGCACCGGAATGAGCACGTCGGCATTGAAGAGATAGATGCCCATCGAGCCCGCGACCTTGACGGGATTGATGGGCGAGCGTAGCGCGGTGGTTTTGGGCTTCTCTTCGAAACCCCTGATGCAGCCGTCTTTATCGACGTCGACGACGCCGAAGCGAAAGGTTTCTTCGGGATCGATCTGGATGGTCGCGAGCGTAATGTCGGCGGCCGAGTCCTGATGCTGCTTCATCATCTTGCCGTAGTCCATTTTGTAGATGTGGTCGCCGGAAAGGATGAGGACGTGCTTCGGCTGCTCGGAGCCGATCGAATAAATATTTTGATACACCGCGTCGGCGGTGCCTTGGTACCACTGATCGCTCACCCGTTTCATGGGCGGCAGGACTTCGACGAACTCATCCACCTCGCGGCCCAAGATATTCCAGCCTTCGCGGATGTGGCGGTTGAGCGAGAGCGCCTTGTACTGCGTGAGGATGTAGACGCGGCGCAGATCGGAGTTCAGGCAATTGGAAAGAGTGATGTCGATGATGCGGTAGATGCCGCCGAAGGTCACCGCGGGTTTGGCGCGGTCGCGAGTAAGAGGATAGAGTCGTTCTCCGGCTCCGCCTGCCAAAAGAACCCCGAGAGTATCTTTCATTACACCCCTCAGATTCCGTTCCAGCGCCCACCCGCCGGAATCTTGCTTTCCGCACGGCAGATGCGAAAAGAAAACAGTAGATGGTAGCACAGGTGAGAAGGTTGCTAGCGAGTACCAGCGATCGCCAAGTCCGTATAATGCTGCACGGTACCGGCGGCATTCGGATGGAGGAGTCGAAATTGCCAAGAAAAACGGTGATGAGACGGAAGGAATCGAGGCGATCGCCCCGGGGCGGGGAGAACTCACGCGCCGACCGAGCGATCGGCATGGAGCGATCCATCACACGGCGGGATTTTCTGAACGCCTCATTGCTGGCTTCCGGAGGCTTGCTGCTGAATGCCATATCGCCGGCGGATCTATTGGCCGCGAACTCCGGTTCCGGCGGAGATGAATGGACCGGTTACGGTGGCGTTGGCGACTACGCCAAGTCCAACGGTAATACGCTTGGAGTTTTGGAAGCGGGGCACGGGATCCGCGATGGCTTGTTCGAAAACCCTCCTCGGAACCTGATCGAGACGGGTGAGACTTACGACTGTGTGGTGGTGGGCGGCGGCATCAGTGGGCTGGCGGCGGCACTGATTTTTAAACAGCGCGCAGGTCTAGGGAAGAGTTGCCTGGTACTCGACAATCACCCGATCTTCGGTGGCGAAGCCAAGCGCAACGAGTTTCTGGTGGATGGACACCGATTGATGGCGCATCAGGGGTCGGCGTTTTTTCCGGTTCCGTATCCGCACAGCTTCATTGCGCGCTTTTACGAATCGATTGGATTGAAAACGCCGCGACTTGAGTATCAAGCGTGGGGAAGTTCCGCGCCAGAGATCCAACTTAGCCGCACACCGTATTTGGGCTCGGCTCCAAGCAGCACTTACTTCGGTGCCAAATTCGGCCAGCCACGCGGTTTGTGGCTGACCGATCCTTGGGGAAAGGATTCCCGGAAAGCTCCCATTTCGCCGAAGGCGTGCGCGGAGTTGTTGAAGTTTCAGTCGGCAAGCGACGCGGACGCGAAGACCCCAGAGTACGGCGGCGACGCCATTTCGCGGCGGCTCGACTCGATCACGCTGGAAGATTACATGATTGAGCGGCACGGGATTAGCCGCCAGACCATCCGCGAATTCTTGTCGCCGGGGGAGGGTGGAGGCTACGGACTCGGTCCCGACGCGCTCTCCGGCTACACCGCATACGCGGCGGACATGCTGCATCCTCTCGACATTAGCGATGAGACCGGGACGCAGATGTTTCCCGACGGCAACGGCGGCATCGCGCGGCTGATCACGAAGAGCCTGATTCCGGAATCCATTGTGGGCGATGGATCGCTGGATGAGGTGTGCCGAAACTCTGTGAACTTTGGCGCCCTCGACCGCGCGGGAGCCGCGGTTCGCATTCGACTGGATTCGACCGCGGTGTGGGTAAAACATGATGACCGAAAGCCGGAGAGCGAGCCGGCAAAGTCAGAGTTCGTCAATGTCGCCTACACGCGCGGCGGGAAGACGTTCCGCGTGAGCGCGCGGTCGGTGGTGATGGCGGGCGGAAGTTGGACGACGCGACACATCGTTCGCGATCTTCCCGCGGATCGCGTGGAGGCTTACGGTCAGTTCTATCGAACGCCCTGCATGATGGTCAACGTCGCGGTGCGGAACTGGCGATTCCTTTACAAAATGGGGATTTCGGGCTGCCAGTGGTTCGAAGGGCTGGGAAGCTACCTGCAGGTCCGGAAGCTGGCGATCTGCGGCGCCGACGCACCCACCATCGGCCCGGATTCGCCGACCGTCCTCTCCATCAAAGTTTTGTACACCTATCCCGGACAATCGACCGAGCAGCAGGGGCACATGGGACGCGCGGAGTTGATTGCTACCCCGTTTCGCGAGTATGAGCGGCAGATACGGCAGCAGTTTACGGATATGTTTGCCCGTTCCGGATTCGACCCGGCGCGAGACATTGCCGGAATCATTCTGAACCGCTGGGGACATGCGTATCTGAGCCCTGCGCCGGGGTTTTTTTTCGGCAAGAACGGCAAGCCCCCGGCGGGCGAAGTTTTGCGAG
>DATBYA010000157.1:0-40698 GCA_036514015.1 Candidatus Sulfotelmatobacter sp. | reverse complement strand
CGAGCGCTACGGCCGCTGGATTCTTATGGGACGCCGCGAACTCGACTGGGCTGACCGCTTCTTCGCGCGCTGGGGATACCTTGCCGTCTTCATTGGCCGCCTGCTGCCGGTGATTCGTACCTTTGTCGCCTTGCCCGCCGGAATCGCGCGCATGCCCCGAGCCCGCTTTCATATTTACACATTTCTGGGATCATGGCCTTGGTGCCTCGCTCTGGCCTATTTCGGCATGAAGCTGGGCGAGAACTGGCGCGACCTGGGAAAATATTTCCATAAGTTCGACGCCGTGATCGGAGTATTTCTGGTGGCGGGCGCCGCGTATTTTATCTGGAGTCATTGGCAGAACCGTATCAACACTCAGCCCTCAGCGTAGTCGTCATTACCAACGATCCGGAAACGTATAAACTCAATCTCAATGAATAAGGGTAAAGATCGTGGCGCCGGGATTGTTCGGTGGCTTTTTGCGGCTGTACTGGCTGCCGCCATGTGCGCGCCGGAACCTTCGAGCGCACAGAATGCGCCCCCCGCTGGCAAGGCGGTAGATCAACCGGCGGATCGGTCCGCTCCAGCCGCCCAATCTTCACCCACGCAGGAGCCCAAACCTATTCCACCCCCCGCCCAAGCGCAGAAGGAAGAATCATCGAATGAAGAAGTTAAGATTACGCCTCGCCAAGCCGAAGAACTTTTCCACTCCGTCGACGAGATTCTGGAATTCGACAGCAAGCAGACCGGACTTCCCATCAAGAAAGAAGTAAAGCGCAAGCTCACCAGTCGCGACGAAGTCGTCTCCTACCTCACCAAGCACGTGAACGACGAGGATACGAAGCGTCTGCGGCGGTCGGAGCTGGTTCTGAAAAAGTTCGGCCTGCTGCCGCCCGAGTTCAATCTGGAAACGTTCCTGGTCGCTCTGCTGCGGGAGGAAGTGGCCGGATACTATGATCCAAAAACAAAAACCGTGAACCTGCTCGACTGGGTGCCGATGGAAGAGCAGGAGCCGGTCATGGCTCACGAGCTGACGCACGCCCTACAAGATCAATCGATCGGTCTGCAAAAGTGGATGAAGAAGGGCGAGAAAGACCTGGCCGAAATCAAAAAAGACCCCACGCCCAACGACATCGAAAACGACGAGATCGATAATGCCCGCGAGGCCGTCATCGAGGGCCAGGCTCAGGCCATGATGTTTCAATATGCCATGGCGCCTGCGGGCCACTCGATCACAAATTCCCCGGCGCTGGTGGACGCAATGGAAGAGGAGACCCTCACCGGTACGCCGAGCACGAAGGTATTTAACGACGCACCCATTTTCATGAAAGAGTCGCTCACCTTCCCCTACAGTTATGGAATGGAGTTCGTGGTCAAGTTGATGCAGAAAGGCGGGAAGGAAAAGGCGTTTGCCGGTGTGCTGCAAAATCCTCCTCACACCACACGCCAGATCATGGAGCCGGAGACTTATCTATCTGGCGAAAAGATTGAGCCCATGCGCGTGCCTGACTTCAAACATGATTTCAAGGATTACGAGAAGTTTGATATTGGTGCGATGGGCGAGTTCGACGTGGCGGTGCTGATCGAGCAATACGTGGGAAAGGCGTTGTCCAAGCAACTGTATCCCGAATGGCGCGGCGGATATTACTACGCCGCGAAGCCCAAGCTGGGTTCCAAGTCAGATGCCGGCGTGACCGCGCCCCTGGGGTTGCTCTACGTATCGCGCTGGTCGAGTGCCGACAAGGCGGCGGAGTTTGCCCAGATCTACGCGCGCTCGCTCAAACAGCGCTACCAGAAAACGGAGGAAGTGGGAGATCCCGGCCGGGATCGCGTTGCCGCGCCGAATGCCAAGGGTCCAGATTTGCTGAAGGGCCGCCATGCTTGGAACACCGAAGAGGGCGTTGTGGTGATTGAAGAGCAAGGCGACGTGGTGTTCGTGACTGAGAGTCTGGATGCCCCCACGACGGCAACGCTGGAGAGGGAAGTGTTCCCAACGCCGGTGGCGCTGAAATGAACGCCGCCCCAACCGAAAGTAGGACAGGAATTGAGAGACATTGCCATTGCCACAAAGAAAGCTGACAAACAGGTGATGGCTAATGAATCTCGTACTGCTCCCACTGCTCCTCAGAAAGTACTACTCCATTGCTTCCCTACCGCGTAACCAAAGAGATCGCGTAACGCTTATAGATTGTCACGCCATTCTACTTGCCTGAAAGTATGGCCAGCACCGTATACGCGGATGTAGTTGCCTAAGGCGCAGAGCCTTCACAGAAAACCGAAGTTTTCGGGCTTCTGGTTCGGACACCAGGGAGCCCAGGGAGCAGAGGTCGATGAGCGTAACAGCGACGTCATGGTATACTCTGGCGCTTCTGTGCTGTCAAAAAGGAATTCCGAATAATCGCCGTGCTCGGCCATCCTGATTGAAAATCAGCGGACGGTGGTTGCAGGAGCTTTTGCGATGTCAAACCAGGAGCTTGCAAGCAGGGTAACCAGAATCCTAAGTGATGCATGGAGCCAGAAGATTAAGTTTACGCTGTCTGGATGTTTTACAAACCTTCGCGTAGACGGTTATCAATTGGTAGTGGATGCCATTACACGGGGCAAGATTACCTGCGAAGTGGGTGTACCGCCGAATCCGAACCATCGGGCCGGCTATCATGCGGAGTGTCGGTATAAGCCGGAGAATCGCCAACTACGCTTCCCGAACGAACAATATGGGTCGATCACTGGCCCTGAAACATTCAACATCGTGCATGAAGCGACACATGCCGCATTTGACTGCCGGTACGGTAATCCTGCGGGAACGCAGATCTTAGCGATGGATGACGAGGCAGCGGCCTTTTTCGCGCAGGCAATCTATTCCAGAATTTCGCCGTATTCCTGGAGTGGAACAATAGTTGAGGGAGATCCGATCGATGAAGCGCTTAAGCTCGCCGACAGAATCATGCACAGTCCCGGACCCGTCAGTCATCCCCCATACTGGGTGCCGGAGCAGGAGCTGGACCAATTGCTGCTTTCGATTCAAGGGCCGTATGACCTGCAGGGGGGCAAGGCGGGGATTACGCATATCTATTATGGGCTTCCTTAACCCCGCCTCGGGATCTAGCCGCTCCGAAACGGTGTTCGCCATATTCTCGATTCTGCCGGAGAAGGTTAAGAGGCGAGACCAGTTATAAGTACCACCAAACTCGTGGGTTTGTCGTCGTATCCCGACCACTGAAGTGAGCTGGGCTCAGCGAGGCTTCCGCAGATCGTTGAGAAAGTAGTAGTGCGCATCCATACTCATTCCGGCGGCCAGTCAGGACTGTTGTTCGCCAGACTTTGACACAGCGGCTTCGTTCGGCACTGGGCCAAGATCTTTGAGCTCATCCAGTATGCCCTGCAGTGCCATCATCCATGACTTAATCGGATGGTTTACCTGTGAGGCAAGTAGCGCGCAGTGAACAAGGCCAGCGAAGATCACGAACAAACAAAGACTCCTGAAAGGCAAAGACCTGAGAGTGGTGCAAGTCGCATGGCGGCCAACCCGGTCCAATCCGCATGCAGGCTCATGATCAGCGGAAATCCCCACCACTCGTCTTTCGATAATCCTCGAGATGCGCTCAAGGTTCGAACGGAGTACGTAAACCTTGCCGGATCTGTGGGAACCCCAAGTCCCAAGGCCATCATGTTGATTACAGCGAACCCTCGCGGACGACCATTGTGTTGCGGTATACGTAAACCTCTGTTTCTACCTCTTTGTTTTCTTACTTTCTTTTCCTGTCTTTCTCATCCGGCAATTCCCCCAGGAAATGTTGAACCGTCGCCGCGACGGTAAATTGCTTGTCGCCGCGCTCAATTGTCAAGTTGCGTTCCTGACCGGCGGTTCCTCGGAGCAGGTTCCATGCCTGCCCCATGGTCGACCCTTGAACCGGAATGCCGTCGACTGCGACGAGATGATCGCCGGGTTCGACGCCCCTGGTTCCTTCCGGTACCGACGGTTTGCCGTCGAAATCCGCGATGCCGAGAATGGTGAAGTGGCCGTCGTCTTCTGGACGGAGGGTCAGGCCGATGACATCGAAGTCAGGAAAGTTGAACATGCGGCCGAACTCGAAGTAGACCTTCGCATGCGCGTAGTCGAGTCCGACTCGATAGTTGAGCAACGCACTTGAGCCGATCAAGCCGGCCGTCGGCACACCGGCTCGCTTGGCGAAGAAATCCATTCTGTCCTTAAGAAAATCAACAACGACGACGTTGGCAAGGAACAGAGGTCCGTACTGCACGCGGTCCACGCGCATCACTTTCCACTTCGGTTCTTCGTCTGCTCCCCACATGTTGGCTGAGCCTACGGCGCCGGTCATGTGCGGCCAATCCGGGTGGGCGGCAGCGACTTTTTCAAACAGTTCCTCTGAAAGAAAACTGATACTGGCGCCCAGGTCGAGGGCGAGATTGTATTTCTTGTTTTCAATCTGGCTGGGAATCTGGATCAAGCCGTTTTGCGAATTGACCAGAATCTTTCCGCTTGTTCCCCGGAAATGAATCGTGCCGGGGACGCCGATGGAAAACTTATGATCCGGAAAATCGATCAGCACATCATAGTGGCGGAGGACGCTCGAAGGCAGGTTGATCTCGCCGTTCATGCCGGCGGCCATTACCGAAGCCGCACTAGCGGTTTTCAAGGGAATCTTTGCTTGTTTGATATCCGCGAGAGGGATGCTCATTCCGCCGACAATCATCGCTGGCGGCGGCGGGGAAGAGCATTCGTGGTCATCGCAGGAGACCGCGAGTCCCAGCAGCGCAGCCAGCCGGCGGGAAAGATAGAGATCAGGACTGCCGTTATCGATCCAGGCACGAACGCGCAGGCTAGAGCCGTCGGGGAGCGTGATCTCGGCACCGATGACCACGCGATTGTGATCGATAGCTGCGGGGACAGTGATTGACTTCGGCTCGGGCGGGGAAGCGGGTTTGTCTTGCGCCCGCATGAAACCGCACAGCAACAACCACGCGCAAGCAGCGATGTAAGCTTTCATGCCTCGAATTGTAGCGCTACCATCTTTGTCCCCGGCGACCTGCGCGACCACAAACGATGGTGCAGCCGCGGTGCCAGGTCGTGAATTCTCCTCCTGTATAATCACCAGTTTGACTTCCGGAGCGCCGGCATTCTGGAGGGGAAGTTGGCTAAGGCGGAAATTGGAATTATCGGCGGCAGCGGATTGTATTCCATGCCGGGGTTGAGCAAGGTGAAGGAAGCGCGGCTGAAGACGCCGTTCGGCCCGCCTTCTGATGCATACGTGTGCGGCATATTGAATGGGCGCAAAGTGGCGTTTCTGGCACGCCATGGACGCGGCCATCGCATTCTGCCCAGCGAGCTGAATTTCCGCGCCAACATTCACGGGTTCAAGCAGCTTGGGGTCGAGCGCATCGTTTCGCTTTCGGCCGTCGGTTCGCTGAAGGAAGAACATAAGCCGCTGGACTTCGTCATTCCGGATCAATTCTTTGATCGAACGCGTCATCGCGTGGATACATTCTTCGGCGGTGGCGTAGTGGCGCACATCGCCTTCGCCGATCCCGTTTGCGGAGAGATGGCGGGCGTGGTTGCGGCCGCTTGCAAGAAGGTCGGCGTGGTCGGTAAGCGCGGCGGAACCTACCTGTGCATGGAGGGACCTCAGTTTTCCACGAAGGCCGAATCGAATATATATCGCGGTCTGGGCATGGATGTGATCGGTATGACGAACCTGCAGGAGGCCAAGCTGGCGCGCGAGGCAGAGCTTTGTTATGCGACCGTCGCCATGGTGACTGACTACGACTGCTGGCATCCGCATCACGATTCGGTGACGGTCGATCAGATTGTCGCCGTGCTCCTTAAGAATGCCGAGAATGCCACGAACCTTGTTCGCGAGACGGTGGCGGCGATGCCGCGCGAACGTTCCTGCAAATGCGGATCGGCTTTGGCCCATGCCATTCTGACGGATCCCCAGAAGATTCCCGCGGCCACTAAGAAAAAGTTGAAGCTGATTCTGGCGAAGTACGTGAAAGCGGACCGCTTTCACTAATCACAAGTTACGAATCACGGCTTAGGACAGGATCTCCGGATGAGCATTCTGGTAGTCGGTTCAGTTGCGTTTGATGACGTCACGTCGCCTTCGGGCAGCGTTAAGAATATTCTGGGTGGTGCGGCTACCTACTTTTCCCTAGCGGCCAGTTATTTCACAGAAGTGCGTGTCGTGGCTGTGGTCGGCGAGGACTTCGGCGCCGAGCAGGAACAGGTTTTCCGCCAGCATGGCATCGACACCCGCGGCCTGGAGCGAGCGAAAGGCAAGACGTTCCGCTGGGGCGGTTCGTACGCCGACAACCTCAACGAAGCGAAGACGAATTTCACCGACCTGAATGTATTCGAGACTTTCCGGCCGCGCATTCCCAAAGAATACGAGGATACCGACTTCCTTTTTCTGGCGAATATTCAGCCGACCCTGCAGGCGGAAGTGCGGCGGAAGATGAACCGGGTACGCCTGACTGGCTGCGACACCATGAATTACTGGATCAAAGGCGCACTCCAGGAACTTAAGGAAACCCTGAAACTGGTAGACGTTTTGTTGATCAACGACACCGAGGCGAAAATGCTGGCCGAGGAAACCAACCTGCCGCGGGCCGCGAACAAGGTGCTGGCCATGGGTCCGCAGGCGCTGGTCATCAAGCACGGCGAATACGGCGCGACCATTTTCTTTCGGGAGGAAGCGTTCGGCGTGGGGCGGCATCCCTTTCGCGCTCCGGCGCTGCCCATCGAAGAGGTGAAAGATCCAACCGGCGCGGGCGATTCGTTTGCCGGCGGATTTATGGGCTACCTGGCATCGCAAACAGAATTGAGCCGTGAGGTGTTGAAGCGCGCCCTGTTCTACGGCAGCGTCATGGGATCCCTCGCGGTCGAGCGTTTCGGTACGGAACGCCTGCAGTCGCTGACCCGGCAGGAAATCGACGCGCGCTTTCAGATCTTTCGCGAACTCACGCACCTGGAGTAGTTTCGTCCAGAAATCGGCTGTTTTTCGGACAACCATTTCGGATAATCAGTTGGACAATCGTTTGTGCCCAAGAAAATGAAGATCGCGCCGGCGAGTTCCGTCTGGGACTCCGAGGTTAGGCTTTTGGCCTGGCTTGCGACCTGCGTTTCTGTTCTTGCCTTCCTGTTCTATTTTCAGCGTGGAGATGTGTTGCTCTATGGCGACGCGGTTGCCCACCTCAACATCGCGCGCCGCGTCTTCGATTCGAAAACCCCCGGGCTTCTGCAACTGGGCACCGTGTGGCTACCCTTGCCCCATTTGCTGATGATTCCTTTCCTGATCTCGGACGAAATGTGGCGGCGCGGGGTGGGCGGTTCGATTCCCTCGATGGTCGCCTACGTGTTTGGCGTGATTGGAATGTTCCGGCTGGTTCGAGGCACCTTCACCCGCACCCTTGCACCAGACAGGGCCGTTCGGATTGCCGCGTGGACAGCGGCATTGGTGTACGCAGCCAATCCGAATCTGATTTACATGCAGACCACCGCCATGGGCGAGACGCTCTATCTGACGCTCTTCATATGGGCGATCGTCTATTTCAGCGAATCGCTACGCGGGGATGCGAAGGCTCTCACGAAGTGCGGCCTGTGCCTGTTCACGGCTTGCCTGACGCGCTATGACGGATGGTTTCTCGCAGCGGCGATCGCCGGGATGGTCGTAATGTTTAGCGGGCTTTTTGGCAGCGCACCCGGCGATAGCCTATCCGCATTCCGGATCTCGCGAGCGGGCGTCTTGAAGTTCGTATTGATCGCGGCGGCCGCGCCCGTGCTGTGGCTCGCCTATAACGGAATCGTTTATCGCAATCCGCTTGAGTTCGCGAACGGACCTTACTCCGCGAAAGCGATTGAACGCAGGACAGAGAATGCTGGGAGTCGGGGACATCCCGGAAGCGGCAATCCAGCATTGGCGGGAATGTACTTTCTGAAATCGGCCGAAGTTAATCTGGCAGAGAACCAATGGCTGCAGCGAGCCTGGATTTTGCTCGCGGTTGCGGGCGTGGGCGCCGCGCTTCGTAGCCCCCAACCAACCATGGGCGGAGTATCCTCGATTGGCGGATGGCTGCCGCTGATGTTCTTGCTTGTCCCTCTGCCTTTTTATGCGCTGTCGGTGGCCTATGGAGGAGTTCCGATCTTCGTCCCGCCGTGGTGGCCGTTCTCTCATTACAACGTTCGTTACGGGTTGCAATTGCTCCCGGCCGTCGCCGTAGCCCTGGCTGTGCTCGTGCATCTGGCCGTTCGGTCTTCAGAGTGGAACTGGCGGCTGCGGCTGGCGTGCGTGCTCGCCGTTTTCGCATTAGTGATTGCCAGTTACGTTTCAGTCTGGCGTACAACGCCGGCTTCGTTGAAGGAAGCTCAACTCAACATGCGCACGCGGAATCAACTCGAAGCCCAACTCGCGATCTGGCTCCGGAAGCTGCCGCCCAACTCCACCTTGCTTATGTATCTGGGAGATCACGTGGGAGCGTTACAGCAGGCGGGCATTCCGCTCAAGCGCGTGATCAATGAAGGCAACCACCGTGTATGGAAACAACCTTCTGATCCCGACGGTTTGTGGGAGCATGCTCTCGCCGATCCCGCGAAGTACGCCGATTACGTGATCGCCTTCGAGGGCGACAGCGTGTGGCAACCAGCCCAGGCTCTGCATTTGCAGGCGCTCCTGGAAATTCACACGACCGGGCAAGCGCGAGCTATTCTCTACCGCGCCCGGTAATCAGGTAATCAGGCAGGTAATGCGGAAGCGCGGGCGTTCGATGATAGAATCCGGCATCGGAAGCCGGCTGCGGCAGGCATGCGAACATGACCTGGCAACATTTGATAGATCTCTTGCGTGGAGAGATGGCCGGTGGGATCGTCGGAATCTCTCTGGCACGACTCGCGTTGGCCGCAATCCTCGGCGGCGTCATCGGACTTGAGCGGGAACTGAATCACCGCCCTACGGGCTTGCGCACGGACATGTTCATCTGCTTCGGCGCTGCATTGTTCACCGTCCTCTCCGCCGCGCTGGCCGGCGTACCCTCGGATGCGGCGAGGATCGCGGCGAAGATTGTTCCGGGGATCGTGTTCATCGGTGCGGGATCGATTCTGCATACCCGCGGCCTGACTTCGGGAATCACCCCGGCAGCCACGCTGTTCGTAGTGGCATCAATTGGTATGGCCGCAGGCGGCGGGCTCTACATGACTGCAGTATTTGCCACCGGAGTGGTGTTGGCGCTGTTTGGGCTGGGGCATTCGGAGGAAAAGTTCAATCTGAAGGTTCTGCTCTCCAGTTACGAAGTCACGGGCGCCAGCTTCGAGGAAATCAGCAACGAGGTCAGCCGCATCCTGGAAGATCACCTTCGGCTAATGCAGAACGGGAATAGTGCGAGCACGGGCCAGCATATCCGTCTGCAATTTGACGTCGGTGGCTGCGACCGCGAGCAGAAGGAACTGCTGCGGCAGTTGAAATCCTCGACGGTGTTGGGCAAAGTGACCTCTCTCGGCCGTGTGGAGCGCGAGTGAACTCCAGCGTCGGCATCATCCCGTTCGTGAAGGCCAGCGCCTGCGGCAACGACTTTCTGTTGATTGATTCTTCTCTGGCTCCGCCTGCCGCACAAATTCATGCTTTCACCAAGCGCATCTGCGATCGCCACAACGGTGTAGGTGCCGACGGCGTGGAATGGATGTTGCCGCATCCTTCGGCGGACATTGAAATCCGTCTGATCAATGCCGATGGTTCCGAGGCGGAGATCTCCGGCAACGGAACCCGTTGCGTCGCCGCATATTTGTGCTCGGAGCAAGGGAAAGAGAAGATTACGATTCAAACTGGAGCTGGACCGAAGACATGCGTTCTGACCTCACGCCGCGATTCCGTGTATGAGTTTGAAATCGAAATGGGGCAAGCCGCCGTCGAAAGCGAGCTCGCATTGAAGACGCGTGCCGGAGAGGTGCGCGGAATTCCAGTGTCGATGGGCAACCCCCACTACGTCGTCTTTGTTGCTGTGTTCACGGAACACTGGCGGGCTCAGGCTGAGGAAGTCCAACGCAGTTCTCATTTCAAGCAAGGAGTGAACGTTGAACTCGCAGTGGTCGAGGGCAATCACGATTTGTGGGCGCGTTTTTTTGAGCGCGGTGTCGGCGAAACGCAATCCTCGGGTACGGGTTCCTGCGCTGCAGCGGCGGCCGCGATGGCAACCGGCCGTGCCGAGTCTCCGGTGAAGGTCCATGCTCCCGGCGGCACGCAGACCGTGCGCAAGGAAGGCAAGATTATTTGTTTGCGTGGTCCGGCGCGGCTGTTGTGCCGGGGAGAGTTCTTTGCGAGTTGAACTTTCTGTTTACTGCACTCTTTGCAGACGTGCTATCAGCTTCTGGGGCAGGCTCTCTTCCGATTCTGACCACAGGCGTCTGGCGGAGGCGCGCGTATTCATCTCCGCTTTCTTTGTAAACTCCACCAGTTTTGCCACGTTTTCTCGAATCTTGACCTGATTTTCTTCGGTGAGTTCAATGTTTTCCTGAACGAACAGCGAGTCCAGGCCAAAATCAATCTCAAGATGTCCGGTTTCCCGATAGGCTCCGTCGTCGAATTCTTCTCCTTGCACAATGAACTTGACGAGTGTCGGAAGGAGGAGCCAATCGTGGCCACTCGGGTCGGGCATCCAAAGATCCCAATACGCGTCGAAGACGTAGGCGTAGTCGTCATGAATGAGATCGGCCGCGACCACGACCGCTTCTTCCGGTGCGATGCCTGGGGTGAAGCGACGTTCCAGGACGCTGGCCTCGTTCCAGGAGACCGGCTGCAGGGCAGCATAAGTTACGCCCGGACGCCCAGGCGAGAAAGGGAACTGCTGCAAGACGGCAAACAGATGAGGCAGCATTGCCGGACCGGAGAAATCGGGAAACCACAAGCTGAGATATAACGGATCGGACATAGGTTCAGAGCGGAGGGTCGACAAGCCTCACTGCACTCCATTGTAATGCGCTGCCAAGCAGCGCGCCGCGCAGAGCATCGCCACATGTCTCTCGATTTTGAGTGCTTCTATGGGCAATCGTGCGGTCAAGAATAATGCTAGCCCCGGAAATTGTGTCGTATGCTGCGAAAATGAGTTTTTTTGACACTCAGTTAGGCGGCTGCTAACATCAAAAGTTCGTCGGCACTCCTGCCTCAAACTCGTCCCCGTCGTCTAGCCTGGCCTAGGACATCGCCCTTTCACGGCGGTAACACGGGTTCAAATCCCGTCGGGGACGCCAAGCCTAATCAATGAGTTACCTACGGTCTAAAGGAAGCGTTTCATCTGATGGCCACCCTACCTTCAGCCGATCCGAGCCAAATCCTGTTAAACGCCCTTTGTCGAAAGTGGAGGAATTGTTCCGCTAGCGCAGAACAGAACGATTCAACGGCGCTGCGATGAGTTGCCTATTCAGCACTTCGTGCTTGATGGATATAGCATCATGAGATTTACCTCTCAGGCGGTGCAGGCGAAATTCGGCGGGTCCAGTCCACCAAATTCCTCAGCAGCTCCTGGATCAATTGTTTAGTCGGCTTGTGGATTAGATTTCCGTCCTCACCGAATCGATGTGCAGCATCCGCGATCGTGATCTCAGGTTGATTCAGGGGAAACAAGTTGAAAGCTACAAAAATCTGCCGCAGATGGAAGTTAACATCAACGTGCCAACGATTGCTCGTCAGGTTGCGATACAACCCAAGCGCAGGCGGGCCCCCCCCAATGAAAAAGATACCGGCGCGATTCGTACTGGCGACAGCGGCAACCTTCGTTCTCGTGTTAAGTTGCTATGGCTTAGCACGAGCTTATCTGTACTACGAAGCCGCCCGAGCAGAGCGTATGTTGAAGGAACTCGCGGCTGTAAAGATTGGCGACAGCGAAGCTCAGGTGCTTCCGATGCTGGAACGATATGGCAGCTGCCGAGGCGTGCTGGAACCCTACACAAAGGTCGATAAGACTGATTACGAGTGTCTGGTGGAAATCGGCCCTTCGGGCATCTACTATGTTGTCAATCGCGCTAACACCAGCATGTTTTATCGTATGACCCGAGCAGTTCTGGATAGCCTCAACCCCCGGCTCAGAAGAGCAATTGGCCTCCGACGGTGGAATGTGTATGGGCGCGTAGGTTTCAAGGACGATAAAGCGAAGGTCGTATTCGGCGCGGTGATGGTCGAGGGCAGGCACGAGTGGTTCGAGGGAGACTGGAGTCTTGTCGAGACGATCCCGGAATTCGAAATTGACAGTTTTGTGACTTCGCCGGACGTTTCCTGGCCCCACAACGCGAATCACTACCTGGTGGGATGGGGTAGCCTGATAGCCATGGAAATCAAGAACGGCGGAGGGTTTGGAGCCAGTAGCTGGATTACTCCATCGGCATCGGATGAAGAAAAACGATCTGCACATGGATTTCAGTGGAATTGCCTGACGTCGCGTTCAGGATGTAGGACAGTCTGTGCGTCACGGACTTGTTCCCAGACGTTGACATCCTTATTCCACATAATGCACTTCGCCCGACTGTTTCCCGGGCCAAGATCGAGGCTTCCGTGAGAAAGACTCTGGAAACCAAACCGCAGCTCATCCAGATTTCGGCGGCGTGGAATTCCCGCGAAGGCGCTCCCTTGAGGCGGAATCAGTATGTCGTATTGGAGATCAAAAAGCCGAAAGCAAATGGTGCAAGTAGCAAGCTCCCCGCGAACCAGAAACCATGCGACAAGATGGCTGAGGCGATCGTCATGGAAGCGCGGACAGGTCGTCAAAGTTTGTGCCGATCCCGCTTGCCGCACCCACCATCCCAACACGCCTTCTCCACAGCAAGTCGAGCGCGAGCGGGCCGAGGAACGGAAGCGCATCGAAAAGGAGAAACTGGCCATTACGGCTCGCCATGGCTAGTATGTTTGCGATACAGATTATTAGATAAGTATGATAATATATATCGCATAGGAGGAAGCAATCATGCCCTCTAGCACTTTCACAAATTCAGGCCGTCACCAGCACTGGGACGTTCAAGAAGGTTCGGCACAGGATCTCGCTCCTGACCTCGAGAACTCCGAAGGCCAAGCGCTGGTGTTCGTCTCTCATTCCCGAGGGGACGACGAATGGACAAAAACTGTCTTCGAAACCCTTAAGAGAGCGTCCCAATTCATCGACATCCTGATTGACAAACGACAGGAAGACAGTTGGGAAGCCCTTATCGAAGCGCTGATGCCTGATCTTCCGTTGACTTC
This sequence comes from Candidatus Sulfotelmatobacter sp., assembly GCA_036514015.1. GTDB lineage: Bacteria > Acidobacteriota > Terriglobia > Terriglobales > Acidobacteriaceae > Sulfotelmatobacter. The sequence goes on along the minus strand of DATBYA010000157.1, from coordinate 27,487 downwards.
AAACAGAATGATCGAGGCCAAAATGTTCGCTCAAGCCATGAAAGGGATTTTAGAGAGCGACGATTTTGCCAAGGCCACAGACATCGCTGAAATCGCTCATTTCAGTAAGAGAAATCCAAGCTCCCAGCCGAATAGATGGAAGAAAACTGGACTGATCTTTGCTGTGCCCTACAAGGGAGTCGATCTCTATCCGCTTTATGCCTTGGAACTCAAAAAAGGAGCAAGACCTCTTCCGATCATGAAGAAGGTCCTTCAGGTTCTTGCGGACAAGGACGACTGGCAGAAGGCGTTTTGGTTCGGGAGCGTAAACACTTATCTCAGGAACAAAATGCCGAAAGAACTTCTGAAGTCGAAACCTGAGGAAGTGCTGCGGGCGGCTGAGATCGAGGCGTCGGGCGTACAGCACGGGTAGGAGAACCGCATATCAAATCTCCGACCGGCACACTCGAAGCGACCATCATTCCCTGGGGTCAGGGACAGACGATATTTCGCGTCCATCCGGATACGTACGGCAGCGCGCACTTCAATCCCTCTGCAACCGGCAACGCAAGATTCAGTCCCCTTGTGAATGCGGCGGGCGTGGTCATTCCGACCATCTATGCGGGTACGACTCTGGACTGTGCTCTGATGGAGACCGTCTTCCACGACGTTCCTTTCGCGGCTGGTCCGAAGATCTGGTCAAAGGCCTCGCATGTTGCTGGCAAGGTGTACTCGCAGCTGACGCTCAGCCGCGATCTCGCTCTGATCGATCTCTCGGCGATCGCCCTACACAAGCTGGGAATTTCCCGGAAGGATCTGATTGAGTCCGACGGCTCGCAGTATCCCGAGACTCGCGCTTGGGCCTTGGCGCTACACGACCAACATCCGGATGCCGAAGGTCTCACCTGGACTTCTCGCCAGGCCGATCCTGAGCGCGCTATCGTCTTATTTGAAGATCGCCTCACCGGTCCGGCGCTCGTTGCGAGCGGAGCGCCGACTCCACTTCTATTATCCGACGGCAGTGCAATTCTTGAGGTTCTCACCCTTGCGCAGCAACTAGACGTCCTTTTGACTCCCTAGTCGAGGGATCTTCATCTCAGCTGGCTTGCGCCAATCTCCCGAACTCCAGAATTTCGATTGCCCTCTTCAGTTGCACGTCCGCTCCGTTTCTTCGTTCTCTTCAATCAAATTCAACAACCTGATCCGGTTCGATGGGAGTCCCTTCAAGAATAGATCCCTTCCATGTGTAGTAGGCACGGTGGGCAGCGCCAACCTGTACCCTTCTCCGACTTTCACAGAGGTCGCAGAAAGCAACCGGCCGTCCAAGGCAAAATCCCGCGACATCGTTGTCATTTCGCAAAGACGGTACACTCTTAGTTAAGCGAGTGATGGCGGTGGGTGGCGACGTGATTGAGGGCAAAGATGGTGCGATTATTGTGAATCAGTCCAAACAAAGCGCTGCCGTCTAGTTTTGGCGCCGACGTGTATATCATCTTGGGCGGAGACTTTAGAAAGTCGCAAGTGAGAGCGCGTTTTTGATCTGCGGTTAGATCGCCTGCCTGTCACGCAAGGAGGTCGCGAGTTCAAGTCTCGCCCGCCAAATTCCGCAAGAGTTGTGACCACTTCTGGCAGGAGAATCGAAATCGGTCGAGTCAACCTGCATTGCTTCGCTCACAAGTGGACTCACGCAACCGCGCAATCGAATCCGCAAAAGTGATACGGTGTGCTCATTATCTGACTGGCGGCTAAGCAGACGTCGTTAACAGCACTAGGCCGCCCGCGCCAATAGACGGCAGAGGTGGCGTGAATCAAAGAGAGGTGCCTGCACATGGCTGAGATACTCCCCGCGATCTTTTTTGGTCACGGCAATCCGATGAACGCCGTCCTCGAGAACGGCTACACAAAAGCATGGAGCCGCATAGGACGGATAATATCCACACCGAAAGCCATTCTCTCGATCTCGGCCCACTGGTTCGTCTCAGAAACCGGAGTGACCATTGCCACCTCGCCGAGAACCATTCACGATTTTGGCGGGTTTCCGCAAGAATTGTTTCAAGTGCCGCAGGGCGTACTTCAGATCTTGAACAATACGCTCCAGGCGAACCCATCCCCGCGTTTCGCGAGTGATATCGTTCACCCGCACAAAATTCCCGAGCTCGCGGATGGCAGCGGCCTCTGCCTGTTCCGCCGACTCGCCACGGTCCGTGCGATCCTGAATGGCCATCTGGAGATGAGACTGGATCTCTTCCTCCAGTTCACGCTGGCGATTCGCAAACAGCCTCGACAGCAGGCTCATGCCTCACCTTCTCTCGGGTCGCGACCGATGACCGCCCCGATTGCCTCTACGATCCGCTGCCAGCGGCTGAGATCAGAGGCCAATTGTTTTTTGCCGACTGCGGTAATCTGGTAGTACTTGGCGCGCTGCTTCCTCTCGGTGTGCTTCCACTCCGAGCGAACCCAGCGCTGCCGCTCCAGTCGATGGAGGGCGGGGTACAAAGAGCCTGTCTCGACCTGAAGAACGTCACCGGAATTCACGCGGAGAGCCTGCATGATGCCATATCCATGCTGCGGTCCCCACTGCAACGTTTGAAGGATAAGCATGTCAAGCGTGCCCTGGAGCAGCTCCACCCGGTCCCGATACTGGTTCCTCCGCGCCATAGATGTAGACATCCTACCTCCATTGAGGTAGCTTGTCTACAGCCACGCGCTGGCGGTTGGGCCATGAAACAAGGCTTAAGCGCTTCCAGAGCATCTCCTGGCCGCGCTCGACGCCGAGCTGACGAAGAACAGGAAGAGTGAAAGGGTAGCGGCGCTGGGGAAGATTCGATTCGGTCCAGCATTTGATCGTTCAAAAAGCCACTGCGCTTCTGGAGCCAGCTGCGATGTCTAGCTCACCAGATCTCCAGTTGTAGTTTGTGATAGCTCGTGATCAATTCGAAATCCACTCGATTTGAGGTAACTAAACGCGCTCCTACGGACCTGGCAGTCAGTGCGATCAAGAGGTCAAAGTGTAAATCGCGAAGCTTCTCCGGACCAAAGCTTTTATCGACATGGATTTTGCTAAGCAGGCGTCCTGATTCAAGCCAATTGTTTTCGGTTGGTGTCAAGGTGGGATGGTTGCGAGTAAGGCGTTCGACAAACTGTCGCTCGGCCGGCTTGTTCGCTGCCCGGCTCAGCTCTGCCAGCACCACGGCTGAGTTTCGCACCAAACCTGTTGTTGCTGCGATTCGCTGCTGGTGACGGCCGGTTCGGAGATGGTCGACGAAGATCGAGGTGTCGAAGACAACAAAATTACTCATCATGTCCCGAGAATTCGAGCTTCCCGCCGTATTTCGACATCAGCCTCTTGAAGCGCTTCAGGGCAAAGATTTCGCGCAGCGCTGCGTGTAACGCCTCGGTTCGCGATTAAACGCCTAACACTTCGGCTGCTTCGTCCGCCAGGCGCTTGTCCAGTCTTATCGATGTGATGGCTACCGCCATAGGTTCCACCTTTCGTTCAACGATATATACATTTTACTAATAACGTATATACAAGTCAGGGACGGACCGACGGATCTGGGGTAGTGGTGAATCGACCGCCTGCAGGTTCTTCGGGCTGGCACCAATGGTTGGACTTGTCTTCCGGCTTTCCTGGAGCCGCTCATGATGAGCCCGGCTGCTATGACCATGCTCTTCTGCAATTCTTCAAGGACAGTATCGCCGGTCGCACCCCAAACCTGCAGAGTGTCGGAATTCCTATATCCGTGGTGGCAAATGGGTGCCCGACACGTCGCTTGCCATGGGAAGCAGCAGGGTCGTGTCTTCTCGGCTGGGTTCAGACAAGCGTCAGTGGGGGTCGCTTCCGACAAAGGTGGACCACGTGCTGTCACATCGGCAACGTTCGCAGCGCCATCTCGACTACGCGCTGTAATTTACTTCGGCTTGCGCCGCCCGCTGCCTGAACTGCCATTCCGTAGAGGACCGTAGCGATGTAGCGAGCAAGATCAGCAGGGTTCACATTGGCCGGTAGGTCACCTTCTGATTTCGCACGCTCGAAACGCCGGCGCATCGCAGCTTCACCCGCCGCGCGGCAGGCGGTCAGTTCCTGCCGGATGGAATCGGCCGCCTCGCCACACGCAAGCGCACCTTGCACCATGAGGCACCCGCCGGGATTGCGCCGGGCTGTGTTCAAATCGGCCGCACCCAGCAACAACCGTTCCACGACTGCGCGGGCGGTCGGCTCCCTCAATGCCTCTTGGGTGTAGGCCGCCGGCCCCTTCAAGTACCGGTCGAGCGCCTTGCGGAACAGCGCTTCTTTCCCGCCAAAGGCGGCATACAGACTCGGACGATTGACGCCCACAGCTTTGGTCAGGTCCGACAGAGACGCGCCCTCATATCCCTTTCGCCAGAACACCACCAGCGCGCGGTCCAACGCTCGGTCGATATCGAAGGAGCGGGGACGTCCCATTCGTCTTGGAGATCTGTTCCGTTCCATACCTCTCTATGATGCCTCTTCCATACCTTTCGGTACAAATATTGCAACCATTCAGTCGCCCGCGATATCTGTACTAACGGGTACGGAAATAGCGCATGGAAATAGGAAATCAAACAGGGGAAAAGCTCATGAGTAAGCTGGAAGGAAAAGTAGCGGTCATCACCGGAGGCAATAGCGGAATCGGTCTTGCTACGGCACAACGCTTCGTTGCGGAGGGCGCGTACGTCTTTATCACGGGCCGCCGTCAGGGCGAACTCGACGCGGCAGTGAAGCAAATCGGTAACGGTATTACTGCAGTGCAGGGCGACGTCTCAAACCTTGCGGATCTCGATCGCTTGTATGCCACTGTGAAGCAGCAGAAAGGGCTCATCGACATCCTATTCGCCAACGCCGGCACCGGACAATTCGCCCCGCTCGCCGCAATCACCGAAGAGCACTTCGACAGAACTTTCAACGCGAACGTCAAGGGTCTACTATTCACCGTGCAAAAGGCGATTCCGCTCCTTAAGGATGGAAGTTCCGTCATTCTGAATGCGTCGATCGTTGCCAGTACTGGAGCGCCCGCGATGAGTGTCTACAGCGCATCCAAAGCCGCCGTACGTTCTTTCGCGCGTACCTTCACCGCGGATCTTAAAGACCGCAAAATCCGCGTGAACGCTGTTAGCCCTGGCGTAATTCCCTCACCGGGCTATCGCAATTCGCTGGGGATGACGAAAGAACAAGTCAAGCAGTACGCAGACAGCGTCGTGGGCAATATACCCCTCGGTCGCACCGGAACCTTGGACGAAATTGCCAAGGTGGTGTCGTTTCTCGCTTCTGACGAAAGTAGCTATATCACCGGCATCGAACTGGTCGTCGATGGCGGCATGACCCAGGTCTGACCAGCTTGACCACTGGCGCCTCGACGCACTTTCCGCGGCACACGACGCTTCAGACGGGTTGTTTCTGGGCTCCGTCCGGTTGATCGATTAGCCGGACGGGATTGCTCCCGTCCAGCCCTCTAAGAACTGTGCATGAAAGTTTCCCCTCACACGGCTCAAGCCCTTCGAACGCCTCTTTCGGGGAGACGCGGTTTCGAGACAGGAATGCGCTGGCGATGAACCCGGTCATGGCACTCTGGATGGAGTAGAACGCGGTTCTCGACGCTTTGCGAACCACCCATCACACGGGGAACGCAGTGGTGCAGACGCCAACCCGCGATCCGAGTGATTTTTGTATTGCACACAGTGCAGAGCCCGCGCTGTTCATACCAGAGAAAGCGAAGCGTACGAGTACCCCGAAACGTATCCTGCATATGGGTTCCTTCGCGTGGTTCGAAGTAGGATTCATAGGCAGGGTCGTAGGGGTTCGCGTCACCTTTACTTTAACGTGTCGCCGGATGGGTGTGCTACCGGCGTGGCGCAAACTTGGCTTGGCTGCCCCTCGTCATCGCACGTTTTCCCGAAGAAGGACCAGTCACGACCACGATGCAACGCAAAGTGCTTCTGTTTGCGCCAGCCCGCGTTCTTGTTCGGGTGTCTTTCGTCGTGCCCATCGCCACAGACTAGAGAAGATTTCGTGATCAACGCGAACGAACGTGCGTTTACTCACCACGTGCCGATGATAGTTGGCCCAACAGTCCTGTCGGCGCGTGTAGGTTGAGGGGGGGGCGAATAGGAACATTCGAGAATGAGCCGACACGACAGCGGTCCATTGAGTCGGTCGGGCCACCCCAGCAGCAATTGACGTTCTGTTGCGGTTATGGCCTAGCCTCATAGACCAGATTGAATGGTGTCTGTGTGGCCCGCCGGAAGCGGCTGAAGCCGGCAGAAGTAACGACTTTCTGCATTAGCTTCTCGCCAGCCTGAGCGCCCAGACACATCCCCACCTCCTGCGATCGGGAACAGGGCGTGCACAGCAAAGTCGAGAACGAATAGTAGACGCGGCCAACCGGGTTCAAATTGTCCTGAAGGTGGTCATTGGCGAAGGGCTCGACGATCATCCACGAACCATCTTCGGTCAAGGCTGCGCGGACATGCGCAGCAGCGCCCACCGGGTCTCCCATGTCGTGTAGGCAGTCGAAGACCGCCACGAAGTCGTAGTCTTTCCCGGGGAATTCCTTGGCTTTCGCGACTTCGAACGTGATCCGGTCGGCCACCCCTTGACGCTTAGCTGATTCTCGCGCCTCTTGAATGGACTTGTCATGGTAATCAAACCCGAAGATGTGGGAGTTGGGGAAGGCTTTGGCCATCAGGATGGTGGAAGCGCCTTTCCCGCACCCGACGTCGGCGACCCTGGCACCGCGCGCGAGTTTGTCTCCGACACCATCGAGAGCAGGGATCCATGAGCTGACCAGATTTGCGGCATAGCCGGGACGGAAGAATTTCTCGCATCCATGAAACACGCGATCCTCGTGTTCACCCCAACCCATGCCGGCTCCCGAACGGAATGCCTCGGTGATGCGCGGGACGGCCGCCAGCGACCCCAGCGCAAGTTCAAACGCTCCAGGCAAATAAGCCGGACCGTCTTCATTTGCCAGGGTGAGCGCCTGCTCTTCGGTCATCCCGAACTTGTGAGTCTCTGCGTTGTAAGTGATGTAACCGCCCGCCGCTTGAGAAGACAGCCACTCGCGCACGTAGCGTTCGTCCGTGCGGGTTATGGCAGCCAGTTCCGCGGCAGTGAGCGGTCCGGCGGCGAGCGCCTTGTACAGTCCAAGACGGTCTCCGATCACGACCATACCGGCGTGAACGGTGGCTCCCAGATCGCTCACAAACTGTCCTAAGAATTGCTCCAGCTTTTTCGTATCCACAGCCATGGGTTCCTCCAAATCGGTTTAGGGAGCCAAGCATTTACTTCTTGCTCGGGTCGTCTGCGGGATTGACATAGTTAAACTGCAAGGGTGCGCTCCCGTGGACCTGCACGATGACTTCTCCGGAAGCCATCGCGTAGTGATGCATGTCGGGATCGAGATAGGCGAAGCTGCCGGCGGGGAATGATCCCATCTTGTCCTTGTCGAAGGTGTCTCCCATACCGACCTTGAACGTCCCGGAGAGGACCGTGACGCTTTCGCGCTGGGGATGCCAGTGGGGTGCAATCCGATAACCGTCCGGCATTTTCAGGCGCACGGTGTAATCACCCGTGGAAGCAGCAGGGTTGCCTTCGATTACGGCGAGTTGCGCGCCCGGGGCGACGAAAGGCGGTGGCGGACCCCACGGAATTGTTTCCGGAGTGAATGCGTTCTTGTCATGCGCGCCGGGATGCGCGGCAGTGGTGAAGAACTGGCCTGCGAGGCAAAACATCGCGACGCTTGACAGGGTGATGAACAGCTTTCTTTTCATGAGAGTCTCCTACGAAATTCTCGATGGGGCATGATCTCGTGAGGTGGAGTGCTTCACAATGCAGCGGATATCGCCTTTCAATATTTTTCTTATATCGTCGCAAGTTGTTGATGTTTATTGCATAATGCTGGCCAAGGGTTCTCCATGGCGCATTCAAAGCAGGGTATCGGCGAAGTCGAAGTCGATTTGGGGCGCTACGAATTGCGGCGTTCCGGACGCCGGATCAAGATCGAGAAGAAACCTTTGGACTTGCTGATCTTTCTGCTTGAGCGCCGCGAGCAGATGGTGTGCCGCGAGGACATCATCAAGAAGCTGTGGCGCTCCGACCTGTTTATCGATACCGAAAAGAACGTCAACAACGTGGTGCGGAAGCTTCGCACCGCGCTGGGTGACAACGCCGAAAAGCAACGCTTTCTCGAAACGGTAGTCGGCAAAGGTTATCGCTTCGTCGGCCCGGTTCGGGTGATCGATGCGAAATATCCGCTCTCCGATCCTGGGCGAAACTCTGTGCGCACTGACGCCCGGAAAGATGGGAACGACTTGGGTGAGCGGTCTTCCATCGTCGTGTTGCCGCTGTTGCTGCTGGAGAAATCAGTGGACGACCAAGGCTTGTCTCTTGGGTTCGCGGATTCGCTCGTCTCACTCCTCGGCAATCTGTCGGGCGTGGACGTGCTGCCCACTTCGGCGGTACTGAACTTGCCTCTTGAACTGACGCCTTCGGAAATCGCCTCTAGGCTAGGCGTGCGATTTGTTGTACACGGCGCCATGCAGCTGTCAAAAGGGCAGTGGCGCCTTTCACTGGAGATGCTCGACACCTATCTGCAGCGCCCCAGCTTCACGAAGAAGTGCGACATCGACGTCGATCGCCTTGCAAGTCTCGAAGGTGATATTGCGAAGCAGATCAGCCGCGCACTGAACCGGCCGTATAGTCCGGCGACGGTCGAGCAGCGCCCACGCTATAGCAGGGATCCGATGGCATATGCGGAATTCATGCGCGGCTATCGGATCACCGCCTCCGGCGATGCGTCAATGATGGATCAAGCGAGCCACCATCTCACCAATGCTGTGACTCGCGATCCGATGTTTGCCCTTGCTCACGCGACTCTCTCGTTCGCCTGCACAGCCCGCCATTTCGAATTCGACCCGGCCAGCGTGTGGCTGGAGAAAGCCGAATTCCACTGCCGGCGGGCACTCGAAATTGACGCGTGTCTTCCCGAAGGTCACGTCGCGCGCGCATTTCTGTTCTGGGGACCGTCGAAAAACTTCCAGCATCTTGAGGCGATTGCCGATCTCAAGCGGGCTCTGGCTCTGCAGAACAATCTGCCTCATGCCTACAACCGTTTGGGCAGCATCCTGGCACATATCGGACTGCTCGATCACTCACGTGCGATGTTTGAAAGGGGACGGCCTTTTCAACCTCGGAAGGCGGTTAGCCCGAGCGTCGTACAGGTTTATGTTTGGAGCCAGGAATACGACCTGGCGCGTCAACAGATTCAAACCTGGCGGACGGAGAGCCCCAGCAACAAGTACGCGCTATATTTTGCTCCCTACCCCGCGATGATGACCGGGGATTGGAAAGAGGCGAGCCGACTAATGGAGGAAGCGCTGCAGTTCGTTCCCAATGAACCGCTCATTATCAGCTTACAAGCCCTGCTGCACGCGTTGGTGGGGAATCGAGATGCGGCCATCGAATGTGTGACCAGAGCCTGTTCGAGCCCCAAATCCTTTGGGCACTCGCACCATACGTACTATCAGATCGCCTGCACGCTCGCCCTGACCGGAAGGCGCGAAACTGCTTTTGAGTGGCTGGAGCGGAGCGTCAGCACCGGCTTCGCTTGCTGGCCTTACTTCCTGAAAGATCCCAGCCTCGCGAGTTTGCGAAGTCTTCCCGAGTTCGAACTTCTGATCAGCGCGTTGCAGGCCAAATACCCGGACCATCTAGGATTGCTATAGAAAAACAATATCGGTGCATAACCGTGCAGCGCATCTCTTTGTTGTTTCGGGTGTGATCGGTTGGCCGCCTCGTATATTTTGCCGCAAACATGCGCTCGACTCAATCCGTGACGTGTATGCTGCCATTCGCTTCTCGACTTCACCAGCCGTAGATAGAGCATTTTCTAGAATCTTCTGCAAAGACTTCCGTTCTACCGCGATCGCATACCCATCGCTTCCAATACGCGGAGCACCTCGTCGTTTGGGCTGAGGGTGCGAGTGTGCGCGATGACCCTGTGGTATTCCGCCTGTCGTTCAGCAGGCTTTTCTGATTGGCTTATGCGCGCGGTATGCCTCCGCATGCGGAGTGGTGGAGCAATGATGACGATTTCAATCATTTCTTCGGTCGTACCGTCGTGATCACGGCAAAGAAAAAACCGAATTTCGATTCAGGATCGGCGGCATGGACCCACAATGAAGGACACAGGTGGTTCACTCTACCCAATGTGAGCGGCTATTCGGCGGTCGGGCTTGCGGATCCGCATGATGGATGGTTTGTTGGCAACAACGGCCAGATTCTGAAGATCAGCTTCTAACGTTTCCAATCATCGCTCCGCCCCAGCGGGTTTGGGGTCTGCTGGTACTAGCTGGACGAGACGGCGTACCGCTGGTCCTATGCAATTCACGGGCATTGGCCGGAGACAGGATGCGGCGAAGAATGCCTACTGCAAGCTTCCAGCTCCCAAGGGATGTTGGGTACCGCCCGTGAGCCTTAAGCCTAGAGGCTCAAAACAGCGTCAACCTGTAATACCTACAAGTGTGTGGTTCGGTGCTAGGCTTTATCCCAACGGTTGACTGACTTCATTCGGATCGAACTCGCACTCGATCTGGAATCGCACTTCAAAGGTAAGGCAGTGCTTCCGGGCTGGGTTAGACATAGACAACTGCCCTCGGTGCCCGGAGTAAATATTTGTAAAGCGGATAATTTCGTGCGTCGCCGGCGCGTGCGGTTTCACACAACTATTGTACGAGCGTCGGGTTTTCACTTTCGATAGGCGTTTTCACTTCCAAATGGCTCGGGACCACGCGGACTGCGCGGTCACCACAAGAGATAACGGTGAAGAGGATAATTAGCGTTTCTAAAGCTGTTTTCGGTTGGGCAACGGGGCTTCACCGAGAAGCCGCACTCGATTCCATTCGAAACGTATTGGCAGTAGTTGGAGCCGCGACGGTTCTGGCTGACTTCGATACCATGAAGACTTGGTTCATACTACCGATGCTTGGTTTCACTTTTCTCATTTGGTTCCTCGACTACGAGCGTCATTTTCGCGGACAGACCATAGAAGAAGCGAACGCGTCACGGAAATAGACTGTCAGAGCGACGAAGACGACAGTGAGGTTTCGCGGGGGACGAATGCCCGCGTCAAGCTCCTTGTTAGAATCTTGGTTCAAAACTCGCGGCACACTCGCGGTACACGGTGTTCCGTTCTTTCCGGTTCTTACAGGGCCTTGGTGAGCGCCCCCGGCCTTGCAAATACTACGTGAGTCTTTACGCCATTTGTCGTCAACTTCATGGACAACTACGGCGCTCATACGATCGAGAAGCTCGAGGCCTCGGGCGCGAGTCTGCAGCCGTCCAGATGCAAGTTCAGCAACTGAAGAAATTCAAGGAGCAGTACGAAAACCAGCTCTTCAACTCACTCATGACTTTCATCGAGCCCTTCCCGATGGGGCTTGCCATCACGCTGATTTCCGCGGCGGCCCTGAGGAAAAAGGCGCAATCGTAACCGGCACCATCACCCCTTGCCGGCATCCTAATTGAACCCGTTCCCGCGAATGTGCTCCTTGCTTCTCCTAGCGTGGTCGTTGACGTTCATGAGCAAGGCGCGGATACAGCGATTCTGTCCTGTTTGTCAGCAACCCTTACCTTGCCGGATTACGGAAGGGTTGCGTAATCCGTAACCGAACGGTCAAAGACAGCGCCTCTGTTTCACAGCGCTCCGGGCTTTGACCCCCGACCGTCACTCGAGGCCACTCGATAATTCAATCCCGCAGTTGTGCCTCCGGTTACGTCAACCGTCACCCCCGTGATACTTTTCGCAAGGTCGGACGCCAGGAACACAGCCGTATTCGCGATCTCCTCCATGAGTGGAAGTTTCTTCAACATCGTGTCATTTTCCATACCGCGAAGAATCACTTCCATCTCTTTTGGGTTGCGTTCGATTGCCTGCTTAAACACTTGGGAATCCGGCGAGCCGCCAGAGCGTATGTTCACAACGCGCACACCATGCGTCCCCAGTTCCGAGGCGAGATTGCGAGAGAAGCTTTCAATGGCGGCGCATGCTGGGGCAAAGCCTGCTGTAAACGGGTAACCTATGCCGCCGGGTGTGGCGGTCAGGGATAAAATCACCCCAGAACGCTGCTTCATCATGATCTTTCCTGCGGCGGTGGCCGTTAAGAAGTGACTCCGCATTGCGATGGAGACCGGACGAACAAAATCTTCAACGCTCAGCCGAACCAGCGGGATATTCTGCACGACCTGATAATCGATCGCACAAAAAGATAAGTCCAGTGTTCCCCCCTTGCGAATCACAGAATCGACAAACGCATTGACTGCGCTTTCGTTCGACGCGTCCACGAGCGCCGCCTCTGCACGTCCGCCGGAGTCAATAATTGCGTCTGCCACTTCTTTCACTGCAGAAAGACGCCTTCCTGCCAGAAAGACATGCGCACCTTCTTTGGCAATGGCTCTCGCGATAATACTGCCCAGGGAACCGCCGCCCCCGTAGATGACGGCATTTCTGTTCCGCAATATCTGAGAATTCATAAATCTTGGCTCCGTGAGGAGAATGTGCTAGCAAAATGAGGCCGCGATTGTGTCAAAAAAGCAAACGTCTCGCTCGTCTCCAGCAAATGGAATTGTAATGGACTCATTCCTGTGTTGTCGGCAAACCGTCCCTTGCCGGGATCTACGGTTGCCCGGATGTGGATGCGCTGGAACCGTGACCGAATTCCCGGTCAATGTAGTGCAGTCGCGTTGTCATTCGCTGCTCGACGCCAATTTCAGTTAGCGAAGTGTTTCCGCACCCAAGAAAATCGGCAACGCCGAAAGAAACAGACGATTACGGAGAAACGATAGTGAAACCTACTTTGAGCAAGAAATTAGGATTGGGTTTTGGAGTAACCCTCGCATTATTGAGAATTAACCTTTTAACGCGGTCTTTTACCGACACAGGTCCGCGGGATCCTTTGTCGCTGCAAACACTGTAGTAAAACTGGAGTGGTTCCATGGTCAAAACGCGGCAGAACGGATCATGGCGGGACGAACAGGCGTTCTTGATTGCGAACGTCCTGCTGAGGACCGCGAGCCGGAGTGGCCCAAAGTGGCATGGGGCGAGTGACGTATGAGATTTTGATCCGGTTTTCGGCATCGCTAGCAATCGCAAGATCCTGAGGCTATGCCATCACGAAGCACCCACGACAGCACGGAAGAAGACCTAGGAGACCTCTCGGCCTTTGCGTTGGGCCAACTCGCGGCGGTAGACTCACCTCCGTTAGCTTTCACGGCCTAGCGGTTCTCTTCCGAGCCTCCGTGGTTACAAACGTTAGCCATTGGATTTCGTCCAACAAAAAGGGGAGAAAACAATGAAAATTCGGAACTCTTTCCTCTGCTCTGCACCCGCAGGGCTGGTTGTCTGCCTCCTTAGCCTTCTTGCCCCGGCGCGGTCGGCTCCATCCTCTTCAAAGCCCGCGTCCGCGCCCAAGCCGGCCGCAACCGCCTCCGGATACAACCAGCCGCCACAATTCATTCTAGATGTAATGCGTGCGCCCTCGCCGCCACAACCCCTCGTAAGCCCGACCCACGACGCGATCCTCCTGGTGTCCTGGCAGAGGTATCCCTCGATCGCCCGTGTGGCCACGCCTTTCCTGCGACTGGCAGGAGTTCGTGTCGAACCCGGCAATCACAGCCGGCACGACACTCGGGGCGGATACGGCATTACACCCTGCGCCCAGAACCTCGATCTGGTGCACGTCGGCGACAGCAAGCAAATTCACGTCGTTCTCCCTTCGGCTAGCTGCCCGGGCGCACCCGTCTGGTCCGCGGACGGCGAGCTGTTCGCCTTCGTCAACATTGCCCCCGAATCGGTCGAAGTGTGGGTCGGCGACGCCAAAACAGCCCAGGCCCATCGCGTCGCCGGAGTCCGCGTCAACCCCATGTTGAACGACGCAATGCGGTGGATGCCCGACCAGAAAACGCTCCTGGTCAAAATCGTACCGAAGGCTCTGGGCGCTCCGCCGCGCGAATCTAATGTCCCCATCGGCCCAAGCATTCAGGAGACCGACGGTCAGAAGGGCCAGAGCAGTACGTATGAAACTCGCGACACCCTGAACAACAAGCATGACGAGGATCTCTTCGACTACTACGCCGCTTCACAGCTCGCTTTGATCAATGCGTCCACTGGCACGATTACGCCCCTCGGCAAGCCTGCTAACTACGAATCGCTCGATCCCGCGCCCGACGGCAAGCACGTCCTGGTGACGACCATTCACAAGCCGTATTCATACGTCACTACGTACGATCGCTTCCCGCAGGAAGTCGAATCTTGGGACGTCTCCCAGCCCGCACACATTTCTGTACATACAATCGCCTCGCTGCCCCTTGCCGATCGCGTGCCCATCCACGGAGTTCCCCTTGGCCCACGCGATTTTTCGTGGCGTCCGACCGATCCCGCCACTCTCATATGGGCTGAAGCGCTCGACGGCGGCGACTGGAATACCGACGTCCCCAATCGCGACAAGATCATGCTTTCCAAGGCGCCCTTCAGCGCGCCGCCTGCGGAAATCGCGCGCACCGTCCAGCGTTATGCCGGCTACTACTGGAGCGAAAAACCTGGGGTCGCCCTGGTGACCGAATACGACCACAACAAGCACTGGCGAAAGACCTTCGTCGTCAACGTCGACGATCCTCAACAAAAGCCTCGCCTGTTGTGGGATCTCTCCACCGACGAACTTTACAAGGACCCCGGCGATCCTGTGTTGCGCATACTCCCGAATGGAGCCCGCGTCATCGTCCAAGAAGGTGATTCCATCTACCTGCACGGCGACGGCGCTTCTCCCGACGGGGACCGCCCGTTCCTCGATCAGTTCAATCTCACCAGTCAGCGATCCGAGCGCCTGTTCCGCTGCGACGAGATCTCCTACGAGCGATTCCTCGCCTTCACCAGCGGGGATACCAAGACATTCCTCACCTGGCGTCAATCGCCGATCGACCCGCCCAACGCCTTCAAGCGCACGCTGGAAAGCAGGATCGACCCTCCTGAGGGAGAGGCAGTCTTTTCTTCCACGAGCGTCGCCATCACGCACATTCCCGATCCGACTCCGGCCGTGCGCGCTATCAAGAAACGTCTCGTCAAGTACAAGCGCGCCGACGGCCTTGACCTGTCATTCACGCTGTACACGCCACCCGGGTACAAGGAGGGCACGCGTGTCCCAGCCATTCTTTATGCCTACCCGCTCGACTACGCCGACCCCGCGACCGCCGGCGAAGTTTCTGGATCGCAGGAGACCTTCACGCAGCTCTACCAATACAAACTTCTGCTCCTCGCCGGATACGCCATCATCGACGAGGCTTCGTTTCCCATCGTCGGTGATCCCAAGAAAGCCTACGACACTTATCTCGACCAGCTCGTGGCCGACGCCAGGGCCGCTGTCGATGAAGCCGTGCGCATAGGAGTAGCCGATCCCGACCGCATCGGCGTGACCGGCCACAGCCATGGCGCTCTCATGACCGTGAACCTGGTCGCGCACTCCGATCTGTTCCGCGCCGGAGTCGCCACCAGCGGCTCCTACAACAAGACGCTCACTCCTTTCGGTTTCCAGAACGAGCGCCGTTCCGTCTGGGAGGCAACCGATATTTACCTGAAAGTCTCCCCATTCTTCGTTGCCGACAAAATTAAGACGCCGCTCCTGCTCATGCACGGTGCCGAAGACGCCAATCCTGGCACGATTCCTCTGCAATCCACCATGCTCTACGAAGCGATTCGCGGCAACGGAGGCCCCACCCGTCTAGTGCTGCTCCCCCACGAGCCCCACTTGTACAGCGCGATGGAGTCAAACGAACAGGAGGTCTACGAGATGCTCCGCTGGTTCGACAAATACGTGAAGAACGCGGCTGCCCACACACAGACGGAAGCGCAGCAGTAACCATGGATGGTGGGAGTCGATCATGGCGTGGTGCTGAGTGATATGGCGAGGCCTGTTGCTGAATAGGCAAAGCGTCGAGCCGAGTCGCAACAAACATGGCTGAATCGCAAGTCGTGCGCTCAGGGCCCGGTCAATGCATTATGAAAGAGCGCCCCCTGCAGAAGCTCGAGGCCCGATGTGGAGAGTATCCAGATACGCTCATTCAGGCACTCTGTGTGCTGTAGACACCCGCAGCGGTTCAAATCCCGTCGGGGACGCCAACAACATCATCAATGATTACGCGCTTCCGAACGGCATCTCGCTTTAAGAGTTACGAGCGAAATCGGGCGATGGCAGAAAGAGCCACCGCGCAGCTTGACGGTCGATGGGGACGACGGCATGCTTGTCTGCCAGATGCGGAACCGAAACCCAAAGGAGAGAATTCGGAGAACCGGCTCGCGCTCCTGCACCGGCAGATCTTCGATACCCCCCATGAAATCTGCTCCTAAGAGTTAGTTGGGTCAGTCTCGCAGGATGCGGCGCGGGTGAGGAGGAGGTCGCGTTCGCGGGTGTTACGGGTAAGGGCGGCGGCGCGTTCGAACTCGCTGCGGGCTTCGGGGTGGCGGCCTAGTTTGTAGAGGAGGTCGGCGCGGACGCTGGGGAGAAGATGGTAGCGCGCGAGAGAGGGTTCGGAGGCGAGGGCATCTACGAGTGTGAGGCCGGCCTGGGGGCCGAGGGCCATGGAGACGGCTACGGCACGGTTGAGTTCGATGACGGGGGATGGAGTGAGCTGGGCGAGTTCGGTGTAGAGGATGACGATGCGGTGCCAATCGGTTTCGGATGGCGTACGGGCGCGGGCGTGGCAGGCGGCGATTTCGGCTTGGAGGAGATAGGGGCCGCGGGTGGTGTTGATTTTATGAGCGCGTTCGATTGCGGTTAGGCCGCGATGGATTAGGAGTTGATCCCATTGGGTGCGGTTTTGATCGAAGAGCAAGACTGGTTCGCCGGTGGAGGTGATGCGGGCGCGGCTGCGGGAGGCCTGGATCTCCATAAGGGCGACTAGGCCGTGGACTTCTGGTTCGTCGGGAGTGAGTTCGGCTAGGATGCGGCCGAGGCGGAGCGCGTCTTCGCAGAGGGTGGGGCGCATGAGGTCGTCGCCGGTGGTGGCGGAGTAGCCCTCGTTGAAGATGAGGTAGATGACTTCAAGGACCGAGGAGAGGCGGGCGGCGAGCTCGGGGCCGCGGGGGACCTCGAAGGGGATGTCCTTGTCGGCGAGGGTGCGTTTGGCGCGGACGATGCGCTGGGCGATGGTGGGCTCGGGAGTGAGGAAGGCGCGGGCGATCTCGTCGGTGGTGAGGCCGCCGAGGAGACGGAGGGTTAGGGCTGCGCGGGACTCGGTGGAGAGGATGGGATGGCAGGCGATGAAGACGAGGCGGAGAAGGTCGTCGCTGATGGTGTTGTCGAGAGTGGAGTCGAGGTCGGGCGAGGTTTGTTCGAGGGCTTCGAGTTCACGGGCGAGCTCTTGGTGTTTGCGCTCGGCGACGGCGTTGCGGCGGAAGAGATCGATGGCGCGGCGTTTGGCGGTGGCGGTGAGCCATGCCGCGGGATTATCGGGTACGCCAGACTGCGGCCACTGCTCGAGGGCGGCGACGAGTGCCTCTTGCGCGAGGTCTTCGGCGAGGCTGACGTCGCGGGTGAGGCGTGTGAGTCCGGCGATGACGCGTGCGGACTCGATGTGCCAGACGGCTTCGATGGTGCGATGGAAGACCTGATGTGGATCGGTAGCGGACACTGCTACCGATCACACCAGATTTCGATCCGTGGGTGCAAGTCGGGCTATTTTTCGGTGGTCTGATTCGGGAGCTCAGCGCGGCGGCGTATTTTGTGCTGGATCTGCTCTTCGGAGAGGATGGGTGCGAAGTCTTCCATCTCAAAGACCTGGCGGATTTCGACTTCGTAGTCGACGGCGCTGCAGTTGGGGCCACGCTTGACCCACTCGATGGCCTCTTCGAGGGACTTGACCTGCAAGATCGAGAAGCCAGCGACGAGCTCCTTGGCCTCGGTGAAGGGGCCGTCGATGACGGTACGAGACTTGCCGGAGAATTTGACGCGTGCCCCTTTGGAGCTGGGATGGAGGCCATCGAGGGCGAGCAGGACGCCAGCCTTGATGAGCTCTTCGTTGTACTTGCCCATCTCGGCCATGAGCTGTGGATCGGGGAGGGCGCCTTCTTTTTCTGACTCTGGGGTTGCTTTGACCATGACCATGAATCGCATTGCGAAATCTCCTTTGGGCTGAGCGATGGTTGGGTGGCTTGTTTTCGGGTTTAGCGATTTGTTGGCTAACCGGTGAACTCAGATTGAGAGAGCAGTTGGATCGCTGTTGCTCGATATCGTACTGGCTCTCTGCTGATACGTCGAACGGGGTGTGGCCGAATCGACATGAGAACGGAATTTAATTAGTTCTTTTTCGGGCAGACGAAGGATGGTCTAAATTACGGATTTTATTGAGGCAGGTTGAGCATGTGGTTTAATTCTTTGCGGCTGTGGCCGGCCCTGAACTGTCCGAACTCTTCAGCCAAATTCTGCATGAGGTAGACACTCTGTCGCATCCCGATTGGTTGAGGCATTACTGGGGTCATACCCCCAAAAAACGCAGCTTTGTCGAAGTCAGTTTTTTAGCGTTCGAGAAGCACCGGTATCGGCGCTTGTGGGCATGGGAACTCTTCTCGTCAATTTCTCGGAGCGCCGAACGGGTCGCTCAGGCGAGCACCGACAACGGGGGCGAGGCGATCGCGGTCGGAGCCGACATGTCCAAGGCCACAGATGTCGAGCGGGTATTCAAAGAAGTGAATTCTGCGTTCGGAAGACTGGACGTTCTGGTCAACAACGCCGGAGTATTCCGCTTCGGCGCCCTCGCGGAGATCACCGAACAGAGCTTCCACCTCCACTCCAATATCAACGTTCTCGGAGCGATTCTCACCGCACAGGAGGCGAGCAAGCGGTTCGTGCCCGACGGCGGGAGCATCATCAACCTCAGCTCTATCGTCGGCCGCATCCGGTAGCGGGAGGCCTGCTATAGGCTTCCACGAAGGGCGCCATCGAAACGCTGACCAAAGGATTGGCGCTTGAACTAGCGCCGCGCAAGAAACGGGTCAACGCCATCGCTCCCGGCCACACAGAGACCGAAGGCAATGCAACCGCGGGGACCTTTGAGGGTGGCGCCGGTGCCGTTCTGGCTAGGAAGGCGCCGCTCGGCCGGCTCGGTCGCGTCACGGATATCGCCCCGCTGGCGGTGTTCCTGGCGTCCGACGAATCAGCCTGGATCACCGGCGAGGTCATTCGTGCCGCAGGCGGTCTCATTGTCGCCGCCTGAGTGCAATAGGCTGACCTGGCAACAAACAGCGCAGTCATCACGATGCAGGTAACCCTGCTGTCTGCCTAGGCTTCTGAGAACTGTTCCAATGTTCCTTCTCGTTACAAGCGCGGCCGGTGCCAATGGCAACGGATTTGGCTCGCTTCTCGCCGTTGAACCAAATGGCACCCGGCGTGGAATCTTTATAATGGATGATCGCATTGCCGATCGGCGGGGCCTTGCCGTCGATTCAAAGGAAGACCTGCTGTTTCTAAACAGCGGGACCAATCGGGTCTTGGCGATCTCCTCGGATGGACGGGTCGTTCGCGACACTGGCCGAATTGAGGGTCTGAATCCTGGCGGTGGCAATTTCGGTCCGGATGGGCGGTATTTCGTCGGCCTGCGCAGCACACACAATCATGGCCTTCTCGACTAGGCTTGACGCGGCCGGAGAGTATCTTTGCCGCCGGGAATCGTACCGTTTCCTCGCGGATTTGCGTTTGGTCGCGATGGCCAGCTGTTCCTCGCCTGAGGAATCGGCCCGAACGGCCAAGGCGATAACACCGTAGTCGCTTTCACTCCCGGCAGACCTACGCAGCCGTCTCGGCTGGTGGCAGATGCGGAACTGACGGATAGAGAACGCAACTTGGTGGCCACAGCATTGGCGGCCATAGCAATGGTCGGATGAAGCACACCGGGAATTCGTACGATGAGAGCGGGTCGTGCTTTACTGATGAGTTCGCTGCATGATCTCTTTCTGATCCGGAGGTCCTGCGGGCGCTCTTCCCCGTGAAGATCCAGTGTGGGTGCTGCCACTCCAGGAAGCCGACCGGCGGGAGACAGTTGATCCCTGGGAGTGTTTACGCGAGGATGCGGTCGGGTAGCCAAAAGCGATAAACTCATTGCAGGAAAAAATCCATGACAGATGACCAGAAAAACCAACCGACGAACGACGCGCATCCCGGAGACATCACACGGCGCAACTTTGCAGCCCTCTTGGTGGGTGCGGGCCTGGCTGCGACGGTACAGTCTGCAGCGACCGTGGGCCTTGAAGTGATCGAAACCGACGTCGAGATCAAGACTCCCGACGGAACTTGCGACGCCGCATTCATTCGTCCGAAAACAGGTTCCCATCCGGGAGTGTTGATCTGGCCCGACGCATTCGGCTTGCGGCCCTCTATGCGCGCCATTGCCAGGCGTATTGCCTCTGAGGGTGACGGATATTCCGTCCTAGTGCCCAATCCCTTTTATCGCATATCCAAAGCCCCTTTCACGGATGCCTCCAACTTCAACTTTCAGAATGCCGACGATATGGCGAAGCTCCGGCCGCTGATGGCGTCGGTGAACGCGGCCGGCAATGCCGAGAAGGATGCCGCCGCCTACGTTGCCTTCCTCGATGCGCAAAAGGAAGTAAACAAGGCAAAGAAGGTCGGAACCCAGGGTTACTGCATGGGCGGCGCGCTGGTGGTAAGGACCGCCGCGTTCTTGCCCGATCGCATTGGTGCGGGAGCATCGTTCCACGGCGGAGGCCTGGTGACCGACAAACCCGATAGCCCGCATCTGCTCGCGCCGAAGATCAAGGCGCGAATGTATTTCGGGATCGCATCGAACGACGACTCGCGTCAGCCGGATGCCAAGGATAAGCTGAAGGAAGCCTTCGCAACCGCGAAGGTTTCCGCCGAAATCGAAGTGTATTCAGCCCAGCATGGCTGGTGCGTGCCGGATATGCCCGTCCGCGATGGTGTGCCGATCTATAACAAGCCTGATGCCGAGCGTGCCTGGGGCAAACTCGTCGTCTTATATAAAGCGGCTCTGGCCTAGTCGATACCACTGCAGCCCGGCAGGACCAGATCTGGGAACTGGTCCTCCCTCCGGAGTCGAAAAGGAGAAAAGCAGTTCGTAGGCGCTGGCGTCGGGATCGCCGAGAAGCGCCAGAGCGCGCGTGTTGGACAGATCTGCATAGGCGACCAGGTAGCTGATAATGTCCGTGGAACAGATCCGAGCTTCCGGATCACCCGTGGACAGGAATCCGACTGTGCAGAGCCAGTCTTTCTCATCTTCCCAGTACGGCTCCAAGGTCGTCAGGCTCCTTGATTAAAAACTCGCGTTCACACTGTGTTCCGGTTCTTACAGGGCCTTGGTGAGCGACCCGGGCCTTGTAAATATTACCTGAGTCTCTATGCCATTTTTCTTTCACAGGCCGCCGGTTCGAGTCCGATCGCTCTCGTCATCATCATCTAAGATCGGTCCTCCAATCCGGGGCTGAAGAAAGACGGTCGTTTAGTCGTTCAGAAAACCGAGGATGTTTACTGAATTCCGAGATTGACAGCCATTCTGATCAAATCTGCCAAGGACTGTGCATGCATCTTGCGCATGATCTGTCCGCGATGAACGCGGATAGTAAGTTCGCTAGTGCCGAGTTCAGCGGCAGTTTGTTTGCTCGGCATGCTAGCAACGACAAATGCAGGACCTCACGCTCGGGCTAACAGGGCATAGCGTTTTCGCAATTCAGCGAACTCCGAGCTCTTCGCGCGCTCTGCGTCGGCTGCAACTTGGGCCGCATGCGAGCCGAGCCTCCGCAAGGCGTAGCGCCTCTTCCGCAACTCTGCGCTGCGCGTTTCCCTTCCTTAGCTCGTCGTTAAAGCTTACAAGAGCTTTCGACTGTTGATCGACTTTAAGGTCTCTAGGTCGTTGTCTATTCGACGTTGTCCGCCTGGTGCGCCGCGACGTTAAGGACAAGCCGGTCGGCCTTGCTTGGAAAGCCTGGGCGGCGGTTGCCTGCGACCAACTCACCAATTTGGTTACTGATCCCAGGCGAAACGCCGCGACCGAGAATCTAGTGTCTTCGCCCGGCCACGGACGTGTTGAAGTTCGAGAATCTAGATCACTAGTCAACCACTGCACTAACGCCGACGCAGAACATCATGGTTCGCGCCAGAGCGATCCGCATCAGCGAACCGAATCGTCTCTACCGGCGCTCCGGCGGTAAGCTTCCTCCATCGCGAATGAGGAAAGCCGCCGCTGCGAGCGAGGCGATACCGGCTCCAACCAGATAAATTACCGCGTAATCGTTAGCGGTTCTCTCAGACATGGAGTCACTCTTTTTCCTGCTTTGATATTCAGTCAGAAGTGTCACCGAAGGGGTGGTGAATTGCCGTATCCAATTGCACAGCGCAGCCGCTTGTAGCGTGGAACAGTAGACCTGTAGTCTGGTAGCGAGGATTGGAGAGAGTGAAAGCTGCCATCTTTACAGCAGGACGTAGAGCGCCTGGTTTGGTCCTGCAAATCAAGGACGTTCCCCAACCACAACTCAAGGCCGGGCACGTCTTGCTGCGGGTTGTTGCTTGCGGAGTGTGTCGTACGGACCTGCATATCGTTGAAGGAGATCTGCCGGCGCTTCGGCCGCAACTCATTCCTGGTCATCAGATCGTGGGCGAAGTGGTCGAAGGCGCGACGGCGGAGTTGGCGCTTGGCACGCGTGTCGGCGTTTCGTGGATGGGGGGTGTCGATGGTGACTGCTGGTACTGCCATCACGGAATGGAAAATCTTTGCGATAAGCCCACCTTCACGGGCTACACAGTGGATGGAGGCTATGCCGAGTATGTCCTCGCGCGGACGGACTTTGTCTTTCCCTTGCCTCTTGGTTTGGACGACGTTCACTTGGCTCCCTTGCTGTGCGCGGGCATCATTGGTTTCCGCAGCCTGCGGGTGGCGGGCATCGAGCCTGGCGAGCGGGTTGGGCTTTTTGGTTTTGGAAGCTCGGCGAGTTTAGCGATTGCTATTTTGCAATCCTGGAAATGCGAAGTCTATGTTGTGACAAGAGGCGAATCCCATCGAAAAGTGGCCGTCTCGCTCGGCGCAACTTGGGTCGGCAAAGAAGACGACGAGCCGCCCGTGCCGCTCGACCGCGCCGTTACGTTCGCTCCTAGCGGGAAGGTCGTGGTGAGTGCCCTCGCAAGTTTGCGCAAGGGTGGAGTGGTCGCAATCAATGCAATTCATCTTGACCAGATGCCTGCCTTTGACTATGACGAGCTGCTTTGGGGCGAGCGGCAGATACGGAGTGTGGCCAATATGACGCGACAGGATGCGCGCGATTTTCTGAAGATCGCCCACGATCTTAACATTCGCCCGCAAGTCACCGTATTTTCGCTGGAAGACGCAAACCAGGCTCTTCTTTCGGTCAAACAGGAAACGGGGGATGGTTCAGCAGTGATCGTGCCTTGAACAGGCTGGTATTGTCTTAATTGTGGAGCTTTACCACGATTAGGTTCCGTTTCCAAAAGTGAGACGGCGCTTGCGGATATTTCGATTCATGAAATTACGATCTGCGCGGGTCTCGGTCTGTCTGATTATTAGCAAAACGACATACGGACATGCGCAAGCCGGTGCCGCCACCGAGAAACACCAGCATACTTTCCTTGAGCGGAAGAGCTGCGATCAGTCTGTGGATTTCGTCGGGAGTCAAGCACCTACGGGATCTTCTTGCGTTTCGCGCTCTGCCGCACCAGGCGAATGGGATTCATGCCGCCGAGGCCATGGATCGCGTGTTGAATAGGACGCTCATGACGGTTCGGATTTTGGCACACGTCGAGCGTGCCAACGGTAAGGAACGCATCCAGAGTTCGACCTCGCCTGCCCGAATGCTCTCCAAGGTGCGTTCTCCCCAGCGAGGAATAACCCAAAGGATGTCGACGAATTCCGTTTGGCCGTGGTTCTCTGGTTCTCTCCACCTAAACTCCCAAACTTCCGGACCATACTGGCGCTTCCTAAGAGTCAACCTTCCGTTTTGCAAAGAATCCTTTCCGGGAGAGCGGAAGTACAGACATCCGCGTGATCCCGGAGTGATTCTCCCAAAACCTTAAACCGTGAATGATTGTGATCCGGCCACGGGACATCGCTTTCCAGCGGAAGTGCTTTCAGCCTTACTCGTCTTCTTCATCTTCGAAGAAGTCTTCATCTGTAGCGGTCGCGGCCTTTTCGTCCGTCGGCCACGCTTCGAAGTAGTTGTTCAGACAACAGAGCTTGTCAACGAGCACGGCCAACTCACCTTTCGCATTTTCGAATTCGCGCGCGGCGATGAGGCCGATATTAACGCTCTTGCGCTCGCTTTTACTTGGTTCGCGACCTTTCTCGGTCCACTTCTTGATAGCGTCCAGTTCCGTATGGATGCGTTGCATCACCGCGTAGTTTGGCTGCTTCGCGAGAATGCGTTGCGTGATGTCCAAGGCTTCGCTCAAGACTCGATGACAGTCCTCCCGGGAGTTGATCTCGCCATACACGCCAGCCATAGCCATCACCATCACCTTGGTTGCCTACCGTGACCGACCGCTCATGATACTCGAAAGTATCGCACGGAGTTTTATGTGAACCTAGTGCCATGATCCACGGCACCGGGATGGAGCGGCGTTTAGAAGAGGGCCCGTTCTGGCACCACAACTCACAGCCAAGGGACTCTATCAAAGCGTAGCCGAGGCCCTAGGTCGGGTGGTCGACGGTATTAGAAAAACAATTCAGGAGAACCCGAGAAGACTAGAATTCGGCGAAGGGAGTTCCTGTGCGTTCACTTCGTCAGACACTTTGCATCTTGGCGGTGGTTGTAGTTCTGCTGTCACCGCCCTTCGCCCTTCAGAGTCCATCCGCCTCACAGTCCCAGTCATCGTCGGCAACGAGCAGTGATACCAAGCCGAATCAAGCCAAACCGAAGTGCACAAGCAATGGTACTTACATCAACAGCAAAGGGCAGACGGTTCCGCGTCCCGAGAATTGCTCAGCGCCACCCGAGGGTGCTACTGCACAATGCCGAGACGGTACCTATAGCTTCAGCAAGAGCCGCCGAGGCGCGTGTTCCCATCATGGCGGCGTAGCCAAATGGATATGACGAGCTCAGGAACGGACTGACTCGTGGATAGCATACCGACAGAGCTTAAAGAGGCAGTCTCTATGAATGGAAGCACGGCGGTTGTCTTCTCGCCGGGACAGGTATATCGTCCCCGCGATCTGCATGCGAAGTTTGGGCGACAAAGACAAGGTGGGAATAGTACGCCCGCGAAAGCGCCTTTCATCTTCCTGATTACAGGGGATTCAGGCAAACAGCACGGCTATTCCGATGAATGCACCGATGACGGAGTCTTTCTCTACGGGTGAAGGCCAACCTGGAGATATGAGATTCGTGGCAGGCCATCGGGCAATCCGTGACCACCTGAAGACGGCAGGGCTCTGCAGGTTTTTGAGCAGGACAAGAAAGACAAGCGCTTTCTTCGGTACCTCGTCAAAAAACCAAAACAGCACCAACCTCGTGGCGAATACAAGGCGAAACACTAGCGCAAAGAGCGTTCTGTAGGGTGAGCTACATTGCTCAGACTCTGACCCTGAGAAGAGACTAACCTAGGGATTGTCCTCTCCCAGGAGGTATCAAATGCTCCACGTTCAGTCCCAAGGCCAGTGGCGTCCCGGGTGTGCGATCTGTAAGGAGTCCGTAACGCTTGAAGAGAGTAAAACGGATGAGAATGGGCAGGCCATACACGAAGATTGCTACGTCTCAAGGCTCGCGGGAAACACCGAGGCTCTTATACACCGGCTGGCCTAGCAAGGGCATGAACCTTATTTGCTGACTTTCTTAAGCCACGGTTGGTGGAGTCTCGTGCGACCGTCGTCATCCCACTTTACGACTGCGTCGTCTTCGTTCGTTCGCTCAACCGTGCCGAATTCTTCAGTCGGCTTTCCGAAATTTCCCAAGCCCTCGACCCGGTCTCCGGGACTCAGTTTCGAATCGGGCGCAGGAGGCTGGGCAAGCCGTGGCCTCTTAGCGCGGTCTGAGTCGGGAACCCCTGCGGGGTGTGACAGGGGCGGTTGCAGCGCTTTTTGGGTGTCAGTTTCATGTGCCCTTGCTCTTTCTCAGGGCCATTCTCTACGGCAGTTCATCTTCCCGTTAGTCGTGAAGAACGATGTTAAGAAGGGAACTGTGAACCTGCAAATCATCACCGCCGTGATAGTCGATGAACCCCAATTTCCTAAACCTGTTCATGAAGTAGCTGACTCGTGCGCGAGTTGTACCCACCATCTCCGCTAGAGTCTCCTGACTGATTCTGGGAATAACGACTTCCTGCTTACTTTCTTTGCCGAAATGAGCCAGCATCAACAGCATCCTAGCCAGTCTTTTTTCGCTGGAGTTGAAAAGTTGGTCAACCAAATCCGCTTCGTACCGGACGTTCCGTGTAAGTAAATACGCCACGAACATATCTGAAAATGCGGGTTCCCGGTGAAGCACTTCTACCATCGACTTCTTGTCGATTCGCATCACAGAGCAATCGGTCATCGTAGTCGCAGAGAACAAGCGAAGTGGCTGTGCCGTAAGGCAGCCTTCGCCGAAGAAATCGCCCTTGTTCAGAATGCCTATTGTTGCTTCCTTCCCGGTCATCGAAACCACCGTGAGCCTAACCTTCCCTCTCAGGATATAAAAAACAGCGTCGGACGAGTCGCCCTGAGCAAATATCGCCTGCTTCTTAGGAAAAATGGCGATCTTTCTACCGCCGTTTATCGTCGAAAGAAATGTCTGGGGATCGAATTTGCTGACCGTTTTGGACGCTACCACGGGTGTTGTGACCTCCCAGGGTTTTCCGAATGTGCAGAAGGCAACTTCCGACGGAAGGATGAATGAATGCGGAAGAAAGAAGAGAGCAAGTCAACTTTGCGGGCTCAGACTGCGATCCGCTCGACGAAATAAGATGATTTCACCCCCGGCGTTCAAAGTCAACCTTTCTGTCGCCCGGTGATGTCAAGCTGCTTGTGTAAATTAGGTTGAGGGTGCGGGTTTTCCATTCCAGCTTAAATCTCTGGAAGATGGAGTAGATGATGCGGTCGACGCTTTCTACGTTGACAAAGCAAACCATGGGCCGGGTGCGGCGGCGCACCTCGACAAAACGACGCTCGATCACGTTGGTGGTGCGCAGTTTGCGCCACAGGGGGCGGGGAAACGCGAAGAACGACAGTGGCTCAGGTAAGTCCTGTTGCAACCGCCGGACCACCGCCGGGTAAGCTCGGCCCCAGCGGGCTCGAAAGGCGCGAAAGGCTGCTTCGGCTTGCCTCCGACCTTCAGCCAGATAGATGGCGTGGGCTCCGGCCTTCACTTCGTCGTAATCCCGCTTCCGTGTTTTCTCTAGAATGTTGCGCATCTTATGCACCCAGCAACGTTGATGCCGGACTCGCGGATAAACCGTCCGAATCGCCGCCGCCAACCCGGCACAGCCGTCG
>DATBYA010000156.1:0-23546 GCA_036514015.1 Candidatus Sulfotelmatobacter sp. | reverse complement strand
AGGGCCCAGGAAGACTACCTGGTTGATAGGCTGGAGGTGGAAGTGCAGCAATGCATGTAGCTTACCAGTACTAATCGCCCGTTCGGCTTGACCATAAAATTTACTCGGTGCAGAAAACAGCTGTCAGCACTCAGCTTTCAGTCATCAGCTAGAAACTGAGCTGTGGCTAAGCGAGTTTCTCTCATCCGCCAGAAATTGGGCGTAGAGAAAGAAAGACGCTGACAACTGTGCGCCGACGAAAAAGCCGAAATAATGAGTGGCAGAAATCGGAAATAAGCAAGATGAAAGTAAGCCACACCCAATCTATTCAGTTGTGAGGTTTCGTCCTCACGATCTTTGAAATTCTGCTTCTAGCTCCTGGCTTCTAGCCCCACCCAACGGGCTCAAGCCGTGGGGCGGAAGCCGACAGATCAAGTTTGCAGCGATGACTCTTTCCGGCCAGCAAGGGAATGTATGCGCCGGGAGATGGAAGCTAGTAGCTAGTAGCTCGAAGCTGCTCCAAGTTGTCGGTAATCATACCGCGGGGGATCCACCCGTTCCCATCCCGAACACGGAAGTTAAGCCCCGCTGGGCCGATTGTACTGCACGCGAAAGTGTGTGGGAGAGTAGGTAGTTGCCGGCATTAATAAAGGCCGTTGAGAGAAATCTCGACGGCCTTTTCCGTTTGCTTTCAGGATATCCGTCCACCGCATCGCCGATTCGTGCGCTCCCACTTGCTATTCTTCTATTCTTCTTTGTAAGTGTCAGACCAAAACAGACCAAACACACGGTTGACAGATTGAATCCGCAGCCAGCTTGACTTCGCCACTTCACCGGCAAATTTTGAGGCGGCGGAACCCGATTTCGCCAATTAGTTAGTCAGCCCCGTCCAGCGTTGGCAAAACGATAAAACCAGCGCTCGTTCTGGGCGATTACTTCCTGTTTGCCCGATCCCTCCGCAATCGCTAACAAAGCTTCCGATAAGCCGACGAGGTGGAACAAATGGGATAGCGCATCATGCTTTGCTGGCCTGGCTTCAGAGATTCCCAGACCGCTTGCGGGATTGAATTAACCTCTCTGCTGTCGTCGGCATACCAGCGGCGGACATACCGGATGCTAACGAGCGCGCGGGGCGTGTCCGTCAAGTTCGGCGAGCCTCGGTGCACGGCCCAAGGATGACGAATCAAAACATCACCGATCTCCAGGGGGACCGACTGCATCGCGATTTCAGAGGCTTCGACTGCTCGAAGCGCTTCCCCTCGAGGTAATCGGTGAGTACCTGGCGCAATTTCGATGGGGCCGTTGAGGCGGGTCACGGGGACCAAGCCGAAGCTAATGACCAGCATGTAAATCGGCAGATCAAGGTCCGGAATCTCCGCAAACAGAGGGTGTTGATAGTCCACGTGAGGACCCTGGTGAGTCGAGCCCCGGACTGGCGTGTCGCAGCCCCACTGATCCGCCACCACCTTGTCGCCCATGGCCTCGCGCACGATGCGCAGCACCGTCTCATCAAAAAAGAACTCTGGGACAAAGCAGGGCGCTGTAAATGGCATCGGAAGAAAATGACGGTGCGGCCCGCGGTTCGGTGTGTCGCGGTGGGCTTCGAGATAGGCAAGCAGAATCGGCCAAAACCCTTCCCGGCAGGTGTCAATAAGGGGCTGCGAGAAATGCTGCCTAAGAACGCAGTAGCCATTCTCTTGGATTTCGAGAAGGGAGTCTTTGGTCATTGCCGAACGCCGCCGTCCCGCAATCTTAGCTCAGTCCATGGGTTCCTCGCGGAAAACGCGCTTGTGACCAGTGACCGCGCCCAGTTCCCGGGTGGTCGGTTAGAACGAAGCCGCTGGCGGCTGGGGCGGGGACTTTGACGTCTAAGCGCTCAGTCTCTTCGACCTTCGACCAAGAACCCACCCTAACATCGCAAAATGCGCGACGTTAGGATGGGGCACCCGCTTCGATGAAGTCCCTCGTCATGCTGCGGCTTGCTGTTGGTATGCAGGCACAAACGACTCGGCCACGAAGGTTTCGAAGCTGGTTGGCGTGGTGTTCTCGGCTGTGCGAGGTTCGAGGGCGCGCATGTGTCCGGAGTTGAGTGCGCCGATCATCTCCAGGAGCAGCCTGGCAAATTGCTCGGACATTCCCATTTGCGCCAGAGCACCGCGAAATTGGTCGTCGGGCGCCTGCACGTATTTGAGATCTGGCTTGCCGATCGCCTTGCCAATCAGCGTAGCGACTTCGCTGTAGGTGAGATCGCGTTGTCCCTGCAGTTCAAGGGTTTGTTTGCCCTGGAAGTTAGACTTCAAAAGAGCGTCCGCCGCCGCGGTTCCGATGTCGCGAGTGGCGATCATGGGAAGTTTTAGGTCAGGACGAAGAGGTGTAGTCGCGGCTCCCATTCCGCGGATTGCGTTCACTTGGGGAAGCGTATTTTCCATGAAGTAGACGGCGCGCAGATGGAGCACATTTGCGCCGCTGATCTGGTTGAGCTTTTGTTCGAGAGTGTGCAGGCCGACTACGGGGCCGGTTCCGCTCGACTTATCGGCTCCGATGCTGCTGAGTGCGACCACATTCTTAATCCCCGCATTTTGTACAGCGGCCGCGATCGCATCGCCGACCCGGTTCGAATAACCGAGCGGGTCGTGGCTCGTCGTGTCGGGGGGAATCATTACGTAGGCCGAATCGGCCTGGTGGAAGGCTTTGGCGAGCGCCTCGGTATCGGTGACATCCGCGAGGAACAGCTCCGCACCTTTCGCTGTGAGAGGCTGTAAGTGGGCTGCGTTTCTGCCGACGACGCGAACCTTCTGCCCGCGGGCCAGAAGGTTGTTCGCTACAACATGTCCGGTGTGGCCGCTTGCTCCGAGTACAACGTACATAAAATTACCTCCTCGTCTGGCTTGGATGCCGGAGGCAGGGTATTGGACTCCACATGGAAGCGATGGATTAAGCCTGCAGAGTGCAAATTCAACTGCCAAGTTTGCAATACAATTTTCAGATGTTGAAGAAGGAGCGCGATGAGCAAAGTTAGAGTCGCAGCGTTCTCAATTTCACTTGACGGCTTCGGCGCCGGGCCACGACAAGACCTGCAGAATCCCCTCGGCGTGCGCGGAACCGAACTCCATAACTGGTTTTTTCATACTGACATTTTCAAACAGATACATGGTCAAGGCGGCGGGAGCACGGGCATCGACAATGATGTCGCTGCACAATCTTTCGAGAATGTCGGGGCCTGGATCCTGGGGCGGAATATGTTCTCTCCGGTGCGCGGGCCATGGGCGATGAAGGATCCATGGAAGGGATGGTGGGGCGACAATCCTCCCTACCACACGCCGGTTTTTGTCCTCACGCATCACGCGCGGTCGCCGCTGGCGATGGAGGGCGGCACCACATTCCATTTCGTCACCGATGGATTGGAGTCGGCTCTCAAGAAAGCGAAAGAGGCGGCCCACGGCAAGGACGTGCGAATTGGCGGCGGTGTGTCGGTGATTCGGGACTGCCTGAGCACCGGTCAAATCGACGAAATGCACTTCGCCGTGTCGCCGGTCCTGCTGGGCGAAGGTGAAAATCTGTTTGCCGGAATCGATCTCTCGAAACTCGGATTCACCGTCGTCCGAACCGTCCCCGGAGAAAATGCAACCCACGTCTTTATCAAGAAGGGGAATTCAACATCCAGCTAAACCGAAACCCGAAACCCCAATGAGGTGACAATCGGAGAAACCTGGAAGGCGCAGGAGGTGGGGTTACTGAGCGGCCAAGGGTTGTTCGGCAACCAGCTTCTCGATTACAAAGCGCGGGACTGATCTTCAAAAGCATTCTCAACGGCACGCTCGATGGGAACGCAAGCAACTTCGCCATCTGGGGGCTGTTCTCGACCAACGCGCAGAACAGCGCACGCGCCCTACAGGCAAAAGTCAAGAAGACTCCTCCTATTTTCAGTCGAGCGATGCGGGCGCCATCGAGCAGCAATATCTGGCGCTGGCGGGAAACGCTCCCACGAGCGCGTTCCCGGGTCTGGTCCTATACAGTCCCATTCCGGGGACACAGTCGGTGAATGGCACGGCCCAGGAATACATCGCATACGCGCCTGTAGCAGAGCCCGGGACGATGATTTTATTTGGCACCGGGATGCTCTCGTTGGCCGGCGTGGTTCGCCGGAAGCTGAAGCTGCGAAATTAAAGCGGCAAAGGTAAAAGACCTTCGCGAAGTCGAGGCTAAACGTTGGCTTTTCGACGACCATAGATCTTCCCCGATTTCGATAGAAGCCTGTTTAGTTCGCATCCTTTCCGCCAAACGCTTAATCTAAAGGGGAAAAATTTACCCGTGAGGATTGCTTATGCGTTTGGGTGCCAGCAGAATCGCCGCGGCAGTTCTTTTCTCTCTTCTTTCCCTGGCCGCCTTGCAAGCGGCCGATAAACCCTTTCACGATGCCCCGGCCTCGGCAAAAGCCGAGAAGAATCCCTATGAAGGACAGGCGGCCGCGGTCGACGCCGGGAAGCGAGTGTATGCGCGGAATTGCCTGGCTTGTCACGGTAAGGTCGGACAGGGTACGGGCAACGTCCCCTCTCTGGTAGACGGGAAACTGGAAGGGGTTAGCGCGGGCGAAATTTTCTGGTTCATCACCAAGGGAGACAAGGAGAACGGGATGCCATCCTGGGCGGCCCTGCCGGAGCAGGCGCGATGGCAGGCGGTCACGTATGTGGAGGCCATGGTCTCGGGCAAGGCGGCCGCGGGTCCCGCCTCGGCGCCCACGCCGGAAGTCAGCGGCGCGAAGCTGAAGGGTGCGGCTCCGCCCCCCCCGTTCACCGATTTCCGCTATGAGAAGCCGGGTACGACGCGCAAGATCACGGTGAAGGATCTTCCGCAGCCGTACGCAACCGATTCGGCGGAGAAAGGCGCCGAGATGGTGGCGCGACCGGAGAACGCATGGCCCGTGGCGCCTGTGGGCTTCAAAGTGGAACTCTACGCCTCGGGACTGGAAAATCCGCGATTGCTTCGGACCGCCCCCAACGGCGACATCTTCCTGGCCGAGAGTGAGCCCGGACGGATTCTTGTGTTCCGAGGAATGAAGGAAGATGGCAAGCCGGATCAGATGGAGACTTTTGCGAGTGGTTTGAATCACCCGTACGGGATTGCGTTCTATCCGCCGGGACCGGATCCGCAGTGGATTTATATAGGGGCGACCAACGAGGTGGTTCGCTACCCCTATCACAATGGAGATTTGAAGCCGAGCGGGAAGTGGGAGCATATCTCCGACCTGCCATCGGGTGGTGGACACTGGACCCGCGCCCTCGAATTTTCTCCGGATGGCAAGCGACTGTTTGTGGGGGTAGGTTCGGCTTCGAACGACGACGATACGGATACGCATCCGAGGGAGAAGGATCGCGCCGACATACTGACCTGTGATCCTTCGAACTGCCAACTGCAGGTCTATGCCTACGGCATTCGTAACGCCGGAGGCGGGATCGCGATCAATCCGCAGACGGGAGAGTTGTGGTGCTCTGTGAATGAACGCGACGCGCTGGGCGACAACCTTGTGCCCGACTACATTACCCATGTCGAGGAGGGTGGATTCTATGGCTGGCCGTGGTGGTACATGGGAGCGCATCAGGACCCGCGGCAGCAGGGGAAGCATCCGGAATTGAAGGACAAGGCGATTGTTCCCGACGTGCTGCTGCAGCCCCACAACGCGTCTCTGGAATTGACATTTTATGAGGGCGACAAACTTCCCGCGGAATATCAGGGAGATATTTTTGCTTCGCAACATGGATCGTGGAACAAGGCGGTGCGCGTGGGCTATGAGGTGATTCGCGTGCCGCTGCATCACACCGCCCATGCGACGGGCGAATATCAGGATTTCCTGACTGGATTTGTTCTGCCGGACGGTCATGTGTGGGGGCGTCCGGTGGGAATCACGGTGGCAGCGGACGGTTCGCTGCTGGTGAGCGACGACGGGTCAAACTCGATTTGGAGAGTGAGCTATACGGGGAAGTGAGGAGTGGGTATGACGCCGCGGAGGTGTCCTCGCCCCGCCCCTGCCAGAGCAAGGGACCCTCGCAACCGCCGGCAGTAGCTGGCGCTACCTGGGTGATTGTTAGTGGAAGTCGTGCGAAACAGTTTCCGCTTGCGTGACGAATAGCGGCAGCACGCGTTCGGCTTTGACGGAAATGACGTTGTCCTGATTCTGCAGAATTCCTTCGACGGCAAGAAATTTCTCGCTCGCCAGCAGCAGTCGATTCTGATGAAACAAGTCGGGCGTGATAATGGCATTGGCCACGCCGGTTTCATCTTCCAAACTTAAAAACACAAATCCTTTGGCGGTTCCCGGACGCTGGCGGACGATGACGCAGCCGCCGATGCGGAGGCGTTTGCCGCTGGGAATGTCGCGCAGTTCGCTGGCGCGGCGGATTCCCATGGCAGTGAGCCAGTCACGGCGGTAAGACATGGGATGCGGGCCGACGGTCAGTCCGGTACCGTGGAAGTCGGCGACCAGACGCTCTTCATGATTCATGCGCTGGAGTGGCGACGGAACGTCGGGCTGGGGCTGAGTTTCGAGCAGGGGGCCGGCGGCGCGTACGGCGCGTTCCACTTGCCAGAGGGCGTCGCGGCGGTGGAGTGAGTTGCCAGTACCGGATACCGAGTATCCAGATTTCTCCCCCCCGGATTTCTCCGCCCCTGGCGTTCGCTCGCAGGTGGGAATGATAAAAGTTTTACTGGCGACTGGTAACTGGCGACCGGCCACTGAATTCAGCGCGCCGATTTCTGCCAGCGTGGTGAGTTCGTCTTTGCGCAGTGCGGGAACGCGGTGGGTGAGATCGTGAATCGATGCGAAGGGAACCCGCATGCGTTCGCGGAGCAGAGCCTGAGCAGCTTCTTCGCGCAGGCCGCGGACGTAGCGCAGGCCCATGCGGAGGGCGATATTCTTTCGCCCCTCCGCGGCGAGTGCTGTACTGGCCATTGGCTGGTCCCTCATCACTGTTTCCAGTGTGGTCTTGCGAAGAGCTGATGGCGGAGCGCCGACAGCTTCCAACGTGCATTCCCACTCTGAGCACGTCACCTCCACGGGCAGTACTTTCAGGCCGTGGCGCTGCGCGTCTTTGACGATCGTCGCGGGAGAATAAAATCCCATGGGCTGATTGTTGAGCAGCGCGGCGGTAAAGGCGGCCAGGTAGCGGCATTTCAGATAGGCGCTGGCGTAGGCCAGCAAGGCGAAGCTGGCAGCGTGCGACTCCGGAAATCCGTAGAGCGCGAAGGAAGTAATGGAAAGAATGATTTCTTCCTGCGCTTTCGGCGGGATGCCGTTGTGCGTCATGCCGGCGCGCAGTTTGGCCTCGATTTCGCGCATGCGCGATTGCGAGCGTTTGAAGCCCATGGCGCGGCGCAGTTCTTCGGCTTCGCCGCCGCTAAAGTTGGCGGCGATCATGGCGATGCGCAGCAATTGTTCCTGAAAGAGCGGGACGCCCAGCGTGCGTTTGAGCACAGGTTCCAGCGTGGGATGCGGATACGCGACATCTTCCCGTCCCTGGCGGCGAAGGATGAAGGGATTCACCATTTGGCCGACGATGGGGCCGGGGCGGATGATCGCAACTTGCACCACAATGTCATAGAAGCGCCGCGGAAGCAGGCGGGGCAGAGACGCCATTTGCGCGCGGCTTTCCACCTGAAACAGGCCCACGGTGTCGGCCTGCTGCAGCGCGGAATAGACCTGCGGATCGTCGGGGGGAAGATGCGCAAGGTCGACTTCTTCGTGATAATGATCACGGATCAGTTCGATGGAATCTTTAAGCACGGCCATCATGCCAAGTCCGAGCAGATCGACTTTGACGATGCCCATGTCGGCGCAATCTTCCTTGTCCCACTGCACGACGACGCGGCCGGGCATGGAGGCGGGTTCGAGCGGGACGACGGAATCGAGTTTTCCCTGGCAGATGACCATGCCGCCGGAGTGCTGGCCGAGATGGCGCGGGACGTCCTGCACCGCGATACACAGCTCGTAATATTTGCGCAGGCGGGGATGGTTGAGGTCGAGTCCGGCGTCGCGAAAGCGGCGATCGAGCGCATCGTTTTCGTCGCGGAATTCCCAGGTGGCGACAGCGGCGGAAATTTTCTGAAGCGTTTCCGGATCAAAGCCCAGAGCTTTGCCCATTTCGCGCGCGGCCATGCGGTTGCGGTAGGTGATGACATTGGCGGTCATAGCGGCGCCGCGCGCACCGTAACGCTGGTAGACATACTGAATTACTTTTTCGCGTTCGTCGCCGCTGGGCAGGTCGAGATCGATGTCGGGCCACTCGCCGCGCTCTTCAGAAAGAAAACGCTCGAAGAGCAGTTCCATGCCGACGGCATCGACTGCGGTGATGCCGAGCGAGTAGCAGACGGCGCTGTTGGCGGCCGATCCGCGCCCTTGCACCAGGATGTTTTGCTCCCGACAGTAGCGCACCAGGTCCCAGACGATCAGGAAATATCCCGCGAGTTTGAGTTTTTCGATGAGTGTCAGTTCTTTCTCGATCTGGCGATGGGCGCGGGTTTGCATGTCGGGCGCGGCGCGGCCGTAACGCTGGTGAAAGCCCGCCCATGCGCGCTCCCGCAGGAATGAATTCATGGTCTCGCCTTCGGGTACGGGATAGCGCGGGAATTCGTAGCCGAGATCGTTGAGCGTGAAGTCCAGGCGAGAGGAAAGTTCGAGCGTGTTGGCGATGGCTTCGGGCAGATCGGCGAAGAGTTGCTGCATTTCCTGCGGAGATTTTAAAAAGCGCTCGGCGTTGCGGGAGAGCAGGCGTCCGGCGGTGGACAAAGTATGGTGGTGGCGGATGGCGGTGAATGCGTCACAAAGTTGGCGACCCTGGGCGGTGGCGTAGGCGACTCCGTTCGTGGCAAGCAGAGGAAGGTTCAGCGAACGGGCAATGGTGATGGCAGCGCGATTGCAGGATTCTTCTTCGCGCTGGAAATGACGTTGTAATTCGACGTAGACGTTTCCCGGGCCGAAGATTCCGATGAGTTGGTCGACTCGGCGGCGCGCTTCCTCCATACCGCCTTGTTGCAAGGCTGCGGCCAGGGGACCGTCGGCACCGCCAGTGAGGCAGATCAGGCCTTGGGCGTGCTCCTGGAGTTCATTTTCCTGGACCGCGCCTTCGCCTTTTTTAGCGCGCAACTTCATTTTGGTGAGCATGCGGCAGAGATTTTGATAGCCGGCGCGGGAGGAGACCAGAAGAGGAAGACGAAAACTTTTGTCATTCTGTTTGTCTTTCTCTTTGTCATTCCTCGCGCAGCGAGGAATCCTTAGCTTGCGCACGGTTGGATGGGGATAGGAGTCCTTCGACTCGGCGAGCGTTTCACTTCGTGAAGCGCTTGCTCCGCTCAGAATGACAGTGGGGGGAGTGGCGATGACAGAGTGGAGAGAGTGGCAGGTGACTTCCGCTCCAAGGTGCGCTTTGATTTTTGCTTTTTTGGCGGCCAGGTGAAAGCGTGGCGCGCCGTACACTCCGTCGGTATCGAGGAGTGCCATGGCAGGCAAGCCGAGGTGGGCGCAAACTCCGGCTAGTTCCTCAGGCAGGGATGCGCCGTCGAGAAAGCTGAAAGCAGAGCGGGCGTGAAGCTCGATGTACATCAGTTCTCAGTTCCCAGTTTCTCGGTTCTCAGTGAAAACTTTTGGCTCCGAGGAGAAGGAGTTTGACCGAGAACTGAACCCGAGAACTTTCTTTCAGTCATACGTTCCTTCCACGAACCAATTGCCACCGAGCCGATCGTAAACGAGGCGGTAGAAAGAGATGGCCTCTCCATTTCGTAAAGCAAGGTCCCATTCGTCGCGGGACCAGGCTTCGCACTCCCACCAGTCACCGGAGGCGCGCCAGGGGCCGGCCTTCCAGAGCACATCCCCCTGAAGATCTTTTTTCTTTGGGCAGGCAACGCGCACGGGCTGAGAGTTTTCCAAGGTCACATGGACACGCAGCGCAGGACGGAAACGGCGCAGAGCCGTAACCGCCGATTTTTCTTCGTCTCGGCCGGGAACCTTTTCCCGTTCAAGTTTTCGTGAAGTCTCGGCCATGAATCGCCGCATGCGAAATCCTTCGGGGCGATGCGTGTCGAGCAATTCCACCGCGCCCACATTGTTTTCGCCGATTATGCTCGCGATGCGGGCGAGAGTGAGTTCCAGTTTTTCCGGTTCCGGCGAGGGTGGCAGGAACAGGCCGCCCTGGGCGGAGCGCGGATGTGCCGGTGCGGCAGCCAGATGGATCTTCACGATGGGTGCGCCGGGGGGATGCGCATTTAAATCCAGTTGCAGCAATTTGAGAAAAACCTTGGGGTCGAGCATAGGTTGTGGCAGGCGCAGGGTACGAAGAAATTTTTGCTTGTTGATTTTTGCTTGTCGATTGCGTGGGGAGAAGCTTTCCAGTTCCAGGGTGAGGCACAGTTCCTGCGTGGCCAGGGCTCGCGAACCTAAGCGTGCGCAGAGTTGATCGAGCAGCCGATTCAGCAGGAAGGCCAGAGGTTCGAGCAGGACGATCGGGTGCTCCAGTTCGACGGCTTCTTCAAATACCAGTGGCGCTTCCACGGGGACCAGAGTGCGCGCCGCGGCGCCCCGCGCCAATTGCCGCAAGCGAAGACCTTCTTGTCCGAGACGTTCGCTGAGCGCTACTTCCGGCAACGCGGCCAGTGCCTGCAGGTTGCGTATGCCCCATCGGTCAAGGGTTTCGAGAAGGCGGTCGGCGGTCTTTTTCTGATCCCCATTCAACCGATCTTTTTCGATCCGGTTCGCAAACAAAACTTCCATGGGAAGAGATCCCAATCGTTCTGCTTCTTTGCCCGCGGGGATCAGGGTGACGCCGGGAAAACCACGAGCCGTGAGTACGGCCGCGTCGGGATTGGAAGCTAGGGCAACGCTCGCTGCGAGTCCGAGAGTAGTTGCGCGGTGGTAGATGGCGCGAGAAATTTCCGGGAATGATCCGAAAAGAGATTCCATGCCCACGAGATCGAGCAGAGCTGTGTCGCAAGCGGCATCTTCCACACAGGGAGAAAACGACTGGGCGCAATCGAGCAGGGCGGCATGCGCGGCGGATTCCTGCAGTGGAGATCGTGGGCGCAGCACGAACTCCGAGCCCAGTTCGGCTTGGGACTTGGTCATGCCCGGTGCGATGCCCATGCGGGCGGCCTTTTCATTGACGGCGATAATTGTTTCCAAGGGAGGCTTGCCTTCAAGAATGGCCACGGCATGCGCCTTCAGTTCCGGTTCGGCGCGGAGTGTGGCCGCCACGGGAAAATTCGGCACGTAGATGCAGGCAAACGGCATGGGATTGTCTCTTCATCCGGCCCAGGCGGTTTTGCTGGCGAAGGCTGCCGTAGAGCGAGCGGGCTTGCGCTCCAGGCGTGAACGAATAAGTTCCGCAGTGATATCGAGGCCGGTTAACAATTGCGCGTGAGTGGGGCTGGGAAAATCAAATCCGGGTTGATCGGTTCGGCAAATTTTCTTTCCCCGCTCGGCAGCGAATCCCTCGGCTGGCAGTATGGGATCGTTTGGCGATCCCAGCTGCAGCAGCAGGGAGGAGCAACTTCCGGCGATGGGACGTTGCTCGAGGGCCAGCAGGATCGTGGACGTATGTTCGATGGCGCGGCGGAAGCGGAACCATGTGGTCAGGGGAATATGACGCGCTGCCGGTTGCGGCAGGTCGCCGAGATCGAGGACGACCAGGCCGAAGCCGCCGCTTTCGAGAAGCAGATCCGTGGCCCGCAGCACTTGTTCCAGACAGTTTTCAAACTGCCGCGAATCTGACTGGCCTGGATCGGGATAATTTGCACCCGGCTGATCCCCAGCTGACGGATTTTTTTGCCGGAACTTCTTCGCGAGAGCCGGTTTTGCTGGGTTGCGGAAATTTTGGGAAGCCCCGCAACGCACCCACAGCAGGCGGTCCAGCTCCACGCCGGCCGCTACTGCAGAGTGGGGGTCGAGCGCATCGCTGGCATCGATCACAACGCAAAACTCTTCACGGCGGGTGGCAGCGGCCAAAGCGGACAATAGTAAGGTGGTGCGTCCAGAGGAGGCGGAGCCGCAGATTTCGGTCAGGCATCCGCGGGGTAGACCGCCGGTTAGGGTGTCAATGCTGGGGACGCCGCTTGAAACCATTTCCGGCGCGGGACGAATATCGAGCCGCGAAGCGGGGGTGAGGTGCGCCAATCTGGGGTCAGAGGAAGCAAGATCGGCAGAAAAGTCTGTGGGGTGGATGGGTTGCGGCGGACGAGCCCGGGGATG
Organism: Candidatus Sulfotelmatobacter sp.; assembly: GCA_036514015.1. GTDB lineage: Bacteria > Acidobacteriota > Terriglobia > Terriglobales > Acidobacteriaceae > Sulfotelmatobacter. The sequence goes on along the minus strand of DATBYA010000156.1, from coordinate 11,338 downwards.
CCCCTTCGATGGTTGGGAAGGCAGGGACACTTCCGGAACTGCTTTGGCATCAAAGAGAAAAGGGCGGCCCAGGGCCGCCGAAGTGGAAACCACTGCGGAAGACATAAGATCCTCGGAAATTTCAGGGAACGCCGGGGCTGGAGCCGCGGAGGCCGCTTTCGCTTTTTATTCGCCTAGTTAAATTCTGCTCTGGAGGCTGGAGTTTGTCAAGCGGAAATCGAAAAACTTTATCGCAAAGATCGCCGCAAAGATCGCCACGGGAGCAACGTCCGAGGACCCCCGAAAAAGTGCCAGGCACAGGCAACCCTGCCCTGCTTACCTTGGCCGTGTTTCCTCGTCTAAGTCAGACGTCACTCCCTCTTTCTCATGCACCTGCAAGTTCCTGGCCTCTATGTTTCAACCCCTAATCGGTTGCTCGATCCCAGCAACGCAAAAGGAGTCTCATGCAAAAAGCTCGTCTACTTGCTTTGTTCTCAAGCATTTTGTTGATCACAAGTCTTAGCCACGCTCAAACCGCCACCGGCGAAACGCTGATGCTCGATCTGCCGCGGCAGAGCCAGCATGCTCTGGTGATGCAGCGCATCGGCATCACCGACATCACTGTCAACTATCACCGGCCGCTCGCCAACGGCCGCCAGATTTGGGGCAAGCTCGTGCCCTACGGGCAGGTGTGGCGCGCGGGGGCAAATGAAAATACGACGATTACATTCAGCGATCCGGTCACGATTGAAGGCCAGCCGCTCGATAAGGGAACTTATGGCCTGCACATGATTCCGGGGGAGAACCAGTGGACGGTGATCTTCTCGAAGAATTCGAAGGATTGGGGAAGCTTCACTTACAAGCAGGAAGAAGATGCTTTGCGGGTGAATGTAAAACCGCGGACGAGCGAAACTCACGACGCTCTTGCCTACGATTTCGACGAGGTGAAGCCGGATTCTGCCATCGTCACCATGTGCTGGGACAAGGTTGCGGTGCCCTTCCGAGTCGAGGTCAAAGTGAACGAGCTTGTGACCGCCAGCATTCACCGGCAAATGCACGGGCTCAACCAGTATTACTGGGAGGGCTGGGACGATGCGGCTGGCTATTTCCTGGCCAACAAAATCAATCTCGACGAAGCGCTGAAGGATGAAGATCAGTCGATTCAAGCGGAGGAGCGCTTCGACAATCTGATGAACAAGTCGCGCATTCTGGAGGCATTAGGTCGCAAAGACGATGCTACTGTCTTCCGCAACAAAGCGCTGGACGAGGCCAACGCCATTCAGCTTTACGGGTATGGCCGGCAATTGCAGGGAGATAAGAAGCAGGAAGAGGCTCTGGCGATCTATCGGTCGAGCGCCAAGAAGTTTCCAGACTACTGGACTTCACATCTGGGGCTGGCTCGGGTCTACAGTGCGCAAGGAGATTTTGAGAATGCGGTGAAAGAGTTGAAGATGTCACTGACGGGAGCGCCGGATGCGAATAAGAACACTTTGGAAGGTTATGTGAAGCGCTTGCAGGTTAAGGAGGATATCAACCGGTAAAGCGAAAACGGTTGCCAGGCTGAGCGGGGCGGTGAGGATCCGCACACAGCGATCCTCGCTGCGGAGTCGAAGCATCTCGGCCATTGCCCGGGTCCTCCACGGGTACTACTCTTTAGCCAAGTCCAGCCCTTGGCGGTCTCTTGCGAGCGAGCGCGCCCTGTGAACGTTGTCCTTAGGACTCCAGAGTAGACGCAGTCGTACTTGCGTCGCCGGTCATGCCCCATTTGACGAGCGATCTGGCGTGGATGCGCGTGACGGTTGTCATCATGCCCGCGATTATTCCCCGGCCGGGAATTCGCAAAGATGGGGATGCTTCGACTGCGAACGAGCAGCGCTTTGCACTCCTCGTTCGCAGTTCCGCATGACAGCCCAAAGCGAGCGCCGCTGCCTCTATCTCGCGGCAGGATTTACCAGACGCGGCAGGCGTTGGCTCTTACCATGGGTTGTCCAGTTTTGCATCCGAAGGCCTGATCGAATTCGGGCATATTCGAGTCCACGTTGTCGATGCGGAAAATCGGAAGTGAGTGCGGATCAGTGGTCACGCTCATGCGCGCGACTTCGGGGCGCACATTCGCACACCATGAGTATGCGTGCGACAGGAAAAAGCGCTGGCGATACGTCCAGCCGTCGGGACCTTTCTCGTCGAGCGATCTGCCCTGTTGTTTTAGAGTGGCTTCCAGCGCGCCCAAAGCGAGATGCATGCCGCCGTTATCTGCCGTGTCTTCTCCCTGGGTGAGCAGGCCGTTCTGCTTAACGCCCGCGCCTGCGTCGGGAACGTCCTGGGTGTACTGGTCGGAGATGCATTTGCCGCGCTGGTCGTATTCTTTGCCGTCTTCGTCAGTCCACCAGTCGCGCAGGTTGCCATGAGCGTCGAACTTGCGTCCTTGGTCGTCGAAGCCGTGGATGATTTCGTGTCCGATGACCATGCCGATGGCGCCGTAATTCACGGCGTCATCTTTCGTGGGATCGAAGAACGGCGGCTGCAGAATGCCGGCCGGGAAATTGATGGTGTTTAACTGCGGATCGTAATAGGCGTTGATGGTGGGCGGGGTCATCGTCCACTCGGAGCGATCGACGGGCTTGCCGATCTTCGCCACCCAGCGCTCGAATTCAAACGATGAGGCCTGGGAAACGTTGTTGAGATAGCTGTCGCGCCCGATCTTTACGCTGGAATAATCGCGCCAGTGCGAGGGATAGCCAATCTTATCCTCGATCCCTTTTAGCTTGACCATGGCCTGTTGCTTGGTTGCCGGGGACATCCACGAGACACTTTGAATATCCGCACCCAGTGCGGTTTCGATGGAGTGCACCATCTGGATGGTGCGAGCTTTGCTGTCGGGCGGGAAGGCGCGATCGACGTAAGCCTGGCCGAGGGCTTCTCCGAGATCGCGGTCGGCAGCACGAACGCATCTCCGCCAACGTGGTTGCTGTTGTTCGGCGCCGGCGAGGGTACGCGCGAAGAAGTCGAAGTTCTCGTCGACCACAGACTTGTTTAAATATGGTGCGGCCCGGTGGATCACCTGCCAGCGCATGTAGGTTTGCCAGTGCTCGAGCGGGTGAGAAGCGATGAGCTTGTCTTCGGCGCGGAAGAACTCCGGCGAGGTCACAATGTAATGGTCGCTGGCCGGAGCCTTCACAGCTTGCAGATATGCCTCCCAGTCGATCGAAGGCGTGAGCTCACGCACCTGCGCCAGAGTCATCTTATTGTTAATGTTCTTGGGGTCGCGACGTCTGACGTTGTCCATTTGCGCCTCGGCCATCGCGGTTTCAATGTCGATCACGATGCCGGCGTCGGTTGCAGCCCGAGTTTCGGATTCGCCCGCGAGCACGAACATCTTCTGAATATGGGTGCGATATTTGCCGAGAACCTCCTTCGACTTGTCGTCGCTTTTCAAGTAATAGTCGCGACTGGGGAGGCTTAGGCCGCCCTGATCGATCTGGGCAACGACCTTGGAGGCGTCGTCGTAATCTTGCTGCCCGGTGAAGCCGAAGAATGGAGAATTGGTCTGATTTTCGGATTGCGCCCAGGCCCCCGGGAATAGATGGTGCAAATGAGCGATCTCGAGGGTGATTTCCTTCTTGGAGGTTAGAGCAACAATGCGATCCAGCTCCGGTTGCAGAGGCTTCAGAGTGGCGGCTTCGATGCCGCTTTCGTCCATGCAGGCGGCCCAGTAGTCGCCAATCTTCTGCTGCACGGGGTTGCGAGTCGAATCACTCTTGCTGGCGGCTTCCAGGGTTTCGCGCAACAGTTTTTCGTTCCATAACTCAAGGCCGCTGCCCGTGCTCCAAAAAACCTGGTCGGGGGGGATCGGATTCGCGGTCAGCCATTTGGTGCAGGCGTACTTATAGAAGTCATTGCAGGGATCGAGGGTCTTGTCGACCAGGTTGGGATCGAAATGTTCGAGTTTGGGTTCTTTGGCTTCACCGGTCGATCCGTCGACGGCGGCCAGAGCGGAGTTAGGGCGAGCGTTCTGAGCGGGCATACTCTGGGCAGGGATGCTTGGGGCCAAGGCTGCGGATACGGTCAGACTCAGGACCAAAGCCGCAGAAAACCGGGATATGGACATATAGCCTCTCTTGGAGAAACGCACGGATGTTGGATTGGACGGAACCGGCCGGCAGAAGTTACGCATAGGGGGAGAAGTAAGTTCCGTGCGAGGGCCGAATGACAATTCGACCGACCAAACAACATACTACAGACGGCCAGTGCCATGTGAGGTTAGCCTTTGCCCAAGAAATACCCCCCGTACCAGACCTGCCATCGCCGCTTCCAGCAGTGGGTACGGGAGGGCAAGCTGGAAGGCATCTTGCGCGTACTGGCCGATGAGTTGCACGCCCGAGGACAATTGGAATTGGAGGAGGCTTTCATCGACGCCTCCTTCACGGGGGCAAGAAAGGGGGCTTCGCCGTGGAGCCACCAAGCGCGGCAAAGGGAGGAAAATCATCGCTGTCGCCGATGATCACAGTCTTCCTCTCGCCGTCAGTATCGAAAGCACTGCTCCGCACGAAAGCCAACTTGTCGACGGGGTCCTCGGGAACAGCTTCCTCACTACCCTCCCCGCACGCTTAATCGGCGACAAAGCTTACGACGTTGACCGCTTGGATCGAGATCTGGCCGACCGCCATGGCATCGAGATGATCGCACCGCATCACGGACCGCGTCGGGAACCCACTCAGGATGGCCGTTCGTTGCGGCGCTATCGCAGGCGTTGGCGAGTGGAGCTTGACTGCATAAGTTTCGTCGGTTGTACATCCGCTGGGAGTACCAAAGGAGTTTGCCGCCTGCCGGCTGGAGGCCAAGTGAAGGAACACGGCTCGCGCACCTTCCCGACCAGCAGCGGACCTGTTGCCCGTTCATCGGTTCCCGACATCCGTCGCCTTTCCCGCACGCGGTGTGCCCGCTCGGGGCAGACAACGGAAGGTGCCCGCGTCGTCAAGTCCATGGGACTGATGATCTGTCACAGTCTCAAAAATATCTCAACAAGATTTGCATGCAACCCAGGCGCACCATGCCGAGGAAGTTGTCGACATGGTAAGCGGACGCTACCCGCATCCGTCATGAGGTCTCGACGAAGTGGTACAAATCGGCCGAGTGAAGGAATCGTGAACCCGAAACGACGAACACCGGATGGGTGAGTGGAAGCGGAAAACTGTTTGTCAGAATTCAAAGACCTGATTCCAGGGATCGATCCGGCGATGGATCGGCAAGGGGCAGTCTTTCATCGTGCGAGGCACCACTTCAAAGAAGTGGCGCAGCATCCCAGTAGCTGCGCCACTCAGAGGAACAGCGGGCGATGGGTAGGAGCCGCGTCAGTTCCTGCATGTCTACTTCGGGCCAATCTACAGGTGGACTGATTTCTTGCCTGTTCAACATTGCTCACCTTTGAAAGAAAGGTTAGTCGAGTCAGGCTTTGTCGCGATCAGTACCATGTGCGGCACAAGTGTGATCGAAGTCATCCTAATGCAAATATGCAAATGTGAGCAATTGTGAATAGTGTCGTGACCACTCATTTTCTAAAATATCGCAGAAATCTCAAAGGCTCTGTGATTCCACTGTGCGGCAGCAGTGATGCCGAGAAGAAGAAGGATGAGGGTCATGCATACTTACAGCAAGTCCAATCTCTGGTTTATCGCATTCCTGCTGCTTATTTTCACTCCTGGATGCTGTAATCCCGGCACCAACCCGAACTTAGCCGCGCCTATAGTAACTTCCGAAGCTCCGATTAGTGGTTCGGCTGGCCTCTGTGCCACGGTCGTGACCGCTACCTTCAGCGTGCCGATGAGTTCCACGTCGATCAATGGGTCGACCTTCACCTTGGCAGGGCCGGGCAACACAGCTGTGGCCGGTACGCTGAGCTACGACGCGTCAAGCAGCACCGCAACCTTCACGCCATCGAGCGCTCTCGCGGCGACTGCGATGTATACCGCCACGATCACGACCGGAGCCATCGACGAGTATGGCATTGCCCTGGCAAATAACTTTGTATGGACCTTCACCACCGGTAACTGCGCTCCCCCTACCGTGATTTCAGTGACTCCCGCTGTTTCAGTCGGCGTCTGTCCTAGCACGGGAGTGACCGCTACCTTCAGTCAAGCAATGAATCCTTCCACGATCAACACCACAACCTTTACGTTGACCACGGGCACTCCGCCTGTAGCAGTGGCAGGAGTAGTGACCTATGCTGGGTCAACCGCCACCTTCACGCCATCCGGCGCTCTGGCGCTGAACACACCCTACACTGCCACGATTACCACCGGCGCTGTGGACTTATCTGGTGTGGCGCTGGCAAGTAACTTTGTATGGAACTTCACCACGGCCACCGTCGCATGTATTCCCCCCGTCGTGATTTCCGTAGCCCCTCCTAATCTCGCTGTCGGCATCTGCCCCAACAGCCTGCTGGTTGCCACCTTCAGCCAGGCGATGAATCCTGCCACAATCAATACGACAACTTTTACGGTAACAGCGCCCGGTACACCTCCCGTAGCCGTAGCTGGAGCAGTTACGTACAACGTGTCAAACTACGCCGCCACTTTTACCCCAACCAATCCTCTTGCACTGAACACCCACTACACCGCCACCATTACCACAGGGGCCCAGGATCTCGCCGGTGATTCACTAGCCAGCGATCATGTATGGACCTTCACCACATCTGCAACGGCATGTAACGCCGCCGTTCCGTTGGGATCGTCCTGCAGTTTCGGAATTCTGGGCGGCTCCACGGTCACCAGTACCCCCACTGCCGGGACCGCCGTTACAGGGGATATCGGCGTGTGGCCAGGGACTGCGATCACTGGATTTCCGCCGGGAACACTTACGGGGACGGAACATGCCGGCGATCCGGTTGCCCAGACGGCCCAGGGTGACTTGACCACGGCGTATAACTACGCCGCGGGAGCACCAGGAGGGGCCATCCTACCTGCGGATATAGGCGGGGAGACACTCGCTCCCGGCGTTTATAAGACGACGAGCGCGCAGCCCTCACTGGGAATAACCGGGAACCTCACCCTCAGCGGCAGTGGCGTCTACATCTTCCAGGTCGTGTCGACCCTGACTACAGCAGCTGGCAATAGCCAGGTCATCCTGGCCGGCGGCGCCCAGTCGGGAAACGTGTTCTGGCAGGTCGGTAGTTCAGCGACACTTGGAACCAACACAATATTCCAAGGAATCATTATGGCTCAGGCATCCATCACGCTTACCACCGGCGCCACGCTGGATGGCAGCGCGCTGGCCCGAACGGGTGCAGTCTCAATGGACGAGAACCTAGTGAATGTACCTCCCTGTCCCGGGCCGTGAGGGATTCGGGAAGCGAATCAGGAAAGTGAATCGGGAACGCAGGATCTTACGTTGTTGAAGTTCGGAGGAATTGGAACATGTCATTTCACGCTCATAAGTCTTGTGGCCGGGTTGCAGTGATGCGGTTGGCAATGGTTGCTGTTCTGTGCAGCGTGGGCACGCTCGCCGCAGCGCAGGAGCCACCTCCGCCCAAGTGGGAGCTTTACGGCGGATACTCCGCTTTCTATCCCGGCTGCGACATCCACGGTTTGCTTCCGGGAGCAGTGGCACCGGTGAGCAGCTGCTTGAAGTGGAATCCGCGCGGCGCCGGCGCCACCGTCACCTACGACTTTAACCGCTGGTTCGGATTGTCAGTCGACAGCAGTGGGCAGTGGGGCAGCGGCGCGAGCGGAGTGGCTGCCCGTATTGACCACGTAGAATTCTTTAACCTTTCCGCGGGGCCGAAGATAACTTTTCGTAGCCGCCATTTTTCCCCTTTTCTCGAAGCTCTCGTGGGCGAGCATCGCCTGGCATCCGAAGTCTTCGGAAGCGATAAGGAAATCGGGTTCATGGCCGGCGGCGGTCTCGATCTGGAATTCACTCGGCACTTTGCGTGGCGAATGTTCCGAGCCGATTACGTGTTTTCGAATCATCAGTTTGGCCCAGCGTCGGTCGTTCCCGCCACCGATGTCCGAGGCGCAAGGCTGCAGACTGGCTTGGTATTTATGTGGGGTGGTAAAGGGACGGTAAGCTTACCCACGGCAGCATGCTCGGTACAGCCGACCGAAGTCTTTGCCGGCGAACCGGTGACCGCGACTGCGGTGGGATCTAATTTCAATCCCAACCGTACGGTCCGATATAACTGGAGTGGCTCCGGCGTGAAACCTGGAGAGACCGGTGCGTCCACGCAGATTGACACCACAGGTTTGCAACCTGGACCATACCAGGTCACCGCCAATTTGAGTGATGGGAGCAAAAATGGCGTTGCCTCCAGCAGTGCCAGGTTCACCGTGAAAGAGGCGCGTCCGCCGGTGATCTCATGCTCGTCCGACCCCGCGAGTGTGGCGATGGGTGGGACCTCAACCATCAGTTCGAACGCCAGTAGCCCCGATGGCCGCAGCCTGACTTACAGCTATACCACCAGCGCCGGGAACATTACCGGCAACACCCCCACGGCTGCTCTGGACACCGCGGGCGCACAGCCTGGGACAATCACCGTAACCTGCAATGTAGGCGATGACCGCAACTCACCGCTCACCGCGTCCTCCACGACGACGGTGACCGTGCAGGCCCCACCGCCGCCACCACCTCCATCGCCCGAGATCGCTGCCATCGAGAAGAGGCTCGCTCTGCACAGTGTTTACTTTGCCACGGCGAAACCTTCGCTCGAGAATCCCGATGCCGGCCTGCTAGCCAGCCAGGAGAAAACTCTCAAAGTGCTCGCCAGTGATTTCCAGACCTATCTTCAAACCAAGCCGGATGCCAACCTGACTCTGGAAGGTCACGCTGACCCGCGGGGCTCGGCGGAGTACAATCAGGCACTCTCCGAACGTAGGGTCGACCGCGTTAAACGCTTCCTGGTTGAGCAGGGTGTTCCTGCCGCTAACATCCAGACCAAGGCATTCGGCACGCAAGAAAACCTCACCGCGGCCCAGGTAAAGGACGCGGTTGAACGGAACCCCGAGTTGAGTCCAGAAGACCGGCAGCGGGTGCTCAATCATATGAGAACGATCATTCTGGCCAGCAATCGCCGCGTGGACATCACTTTGAGCAACACCGGCCAGGCGGCTCAGGAGTCCGTCCGCGAGTACCCCTTCAACGCGGCAGATTCTCTGACGCTGCTCAAAGAGGAACAAACCAAGAAAACGACCGGGTCAGTCGCAAGGAAGAGGGCAAAGCCTAAGGCTCAGCCATAGGTCAAGTCGAAGGCAACACCGAGAAAAGGCCGGCCGAGTGCAACCCTTGGCCGGCCTTTTCTTGAGTCCTCGGTACTGTGACCGGCTCGCACGGCCGCGGCACCGGGAGCAAACGACGGCAGAACTTGAAGCGAGCTGTACAATCCGGGTTTTTCCCGATTTGGAACCATCCAACGAATGGCGGGCTAGTGGGTTTTCGGCTATTCGCACCATCCAGCAAAGTAGTAAAACTTATACCCTGAATTTGTAGGCAGAGGAGCTGCCTATGTCTCCTGCAGGCTAAACCAGAAGTTCCTGCCAAGAGAAGAAAGATCGCCCCGCCAACCCTCGATCCCCCGCCGACGTTTCAAACAGACCGCAAGGTCATACGTTCCAATGTAGCAGCGTCTTCTCATCCCGCTTTGTTTGGGTCGAGTACGTGAGATGACTCTGCATGTCCATACTGACACAGCGTCTTTTTGTCCATACGCAGTTTTCTTTCCACTCCTCGCAGCTCTGCAAGGCAAATTAAGCCACTACCCATGAAGTGACGCGAATTTGTGACATGATAGGAGCATGAAGAAGCAAGCGTCCGACCAACAATTTCATGACCGCCGCTATCAGGAGCGGAAACGAGCTGAAGCGGCCAAGCGACCCGCGCCAAAGAAAAGCGCTCGTGAGGAGACGAATCAAACTGCCGCGAGCCCTGCGAAAGAGACAGAGACTACGAAGGAATAGTGCGATCGTCCAAGGCAGCGGTTCGACTTAAAATGCCGAAGGCCGATCGAGACCGTAGCCGTCTGCGAGCTTAGCATTCTGCATTTTGAGTTCTGACTCTTGCCTTTTCCTACCCCGTATTATGCAGGCCAGCGGCGATTCCGTTGATGGTTGCGCCCAAGGGATACTCTAACTCGGAGCTTTTCTGTTTCTGCTGTTTACGGCGCAAGAGTTCCACCTGAATCAGACTCATGGGATCGACGTAAGGGTTGCGGAGACGGATCGAGCGGGCCAGCACGCGATTACGGCCCAGCAATTCCCGCTGTCCGGTGACGCGAAGAATCATGCGGCGTGAACGCAGGAATTCCTCTTCCAGCATGGAGAAAACACGCCTGCGGAGCGCGGCGTTTTTAACCAGTCCCGAGTAATCGCGCGCGATTCCGAGATCTGCCTTGGCCATGCCTAGCTCCACGTTCCGCAGCAGCTCCGAGAACAGCGGGAAACTGCGTGCAATCTGGCGCAGCAGTTGCTCGTGGCCGGGACCGCTCTTTGCGAAGTGCTCTAACGCATAGCCGACGCCAAACCATGCGGGTACGGCGTGTCGACTCTGCATCCAGCCGAAGACCCAGGGGATGGCGCGCAGATCCTCGAGTCTTCGACCCTTCGTGCGGCGCGCAGGGCGCGAACCGATGCGCGCCGTGTCCAGTTCGTTGACCGGAGTTGCCTGCTCGAAATATTCCAGTACGTCGGGATTGTCGGCGATCTCACTGCGGTAGACCCGGTACGCCTCTTGCGACATCTCCTCGAGGGCTTCTTCCCAGCCGACGGGATGTTGGGAGTGGCGTTCTTGCGGTCGCGTCAGTGCTTCCAGACTCGCCGCGATCATCAGTTCCAGATTCCATTCGGCGAGGACGGGATCGGAATATTTCCAGTTAAGAACCTCGCCCTGCTCGGTGATGCGAATCTGACCGGAAAAACATCCAGGCGGTTGAGCGAGGATGGCGGCATGCGTAGGCCCGCCGCCGCGTCCTACAGTTCCACCGCGACCATGGAAGAGGCGAAGCTTTACCCCATATTCCTCTGCTGCCTGATGCAATTCGCGATGAGCTTTATAGAGTTCCCAGGTACTGGTCAGCATGCCTCCGTCTTTGTTGGAGTCGGAATAACCAAGCATGACTTCCTGCCAGCGCCCCCAGGAATCGAGCAGCGGCTGGTACTCGGGATCGCTCCACAGGCGGCGCATTATAGAACCGGCGGATCGGAGGGAGTCGATGGATTCGAACAGAGGAACGGGCATTAGTCCGGGATCATCCACCGAAGCGGCAACTTGAACGTCCGCGGCTTTCGCGAGACGGACCACGGCCAACACGTCATTCTCTGATTCCGCACCGCTGATGATGTAGTGGCGGATGGACTGGGCGGGATAGGAACGT
>DATBYA010000155.1:0-2674 GCA_036514015.1 Candidatus Sulfotelmatobacter sp. | reverse complement strand
AAGATGTCGTCATGATCGGCGAGGTTGGCCAGGGTCTTGTAGCCGGCTTCCTCGACCTTGAAGTAGGCCGGGGCGGTGAGAAGCGTGGCATCGGCGCGTCCACTTTGGAGAGCGGCGGCGCGTCCGCTAACGTCGGTGCCGACGGGAATCCATTCGACGTCACGTGAGGTGAGGCCCGATTTGCCGAGCAGGGCGATGAGGTATCCGTACGGGGCGTCGCCGATCTGGCCGATGGCGATGCGTTTTCCTTTGAGCGCCTTGACACTGGGGATGTCTTTGTTGGCCATCAGCGCGAACATGCCGCGGTTGAGGGAACTGCCAACCAGCACGAGAGATCCGTCGCGGGAGGCGGCCTGCATCAATTGCTCGAGAGACGAGTTGACCATCTGGCCTTCCCCGCTGACGAGCATGGCGATGCCCGCGGGATGGACGCCGAAGATCAGCGTGGTATCGAGGCCGTACTTCTGGTAATAGCCGCCTTTTTTCGCGAGGAACAATGGCCAGTTGGAACCGCTGCGATTGGGGTAGTTGATGGTGACCTTCTGCAGCGCGCTTTGTCCAAAAATACGCGGAACGAGCGCGGCGAATGGCAGGGCGAGAACGGTGCGTCTATTCATATTTCCGGCGTTCGGAGGCGATCACATTATATAGGACGGAGCGCGGGCGGATTCGCATGAACGAACCCATTTCGGCGAGGCGTTCGTTTGGATCGTGTGAGTTGGCGCGGATGGTTGGCTCGGCGGTCCTGACGTAGTGGGGCGTTTGCGAATGCGTATTCGCAAATTCAAACCCATTTTGCGGATTCGAAAGAACGAAGCCAATTCTCTTGTCGGAGGTCTTTCCGGGCACCGCGCCACTCCTAGCACATCGTACAGATAGTTATTTGTATTAAAAGGAATTTTTGTTAAGCTGGGGCATGCCCCGGGTAGCGCTTCCACTTCAGATCGACGCCGCGACCCGGCATACGCTGGAGAAGTTCATTCATTCCTCCTCGACGCCGCAATCTTTGGTTATGCGCAGCCGCATTGTGCTGGCGGCCGAGGACGGATCGAACAACCAGCAGATCGTGGCCGCATTGAGGATTCCGGCGATTACAGTGGGAAAGTGGCGGCGATCGTTTGCCATTGATGGTCTTGAGGGATTGCGCGATTCGCCTCGTTCCGGGCGCCCTCCGCGGCATGATGCCGAGACCCGGCGCAAAGTACAAACGCGGGTGTGTCAGCAGCCGGAAGACCAGGGCCGCTGGACCGTGCGTACGCTTGCTGCCGAAGTTGGTCTGCCTGCCAGCACGGTACATGCCATGCTGGTTGCCGCCAAACTGCAGCCACACCGGATCCGCACGTTTACCTTCAGTCCCGATCCCGATTTCGAAGCCAAACTGCTGGACATCGTCGGGCTGTATCTCAATCCCCCGGAGAATGCACTGGTGCTTTGCGTGGACGAGAAGACAGGCATTCAGGCACTTAACCGAACACAACCGGGCCTGCCGCTGCGGACAAAAAAGCCCCGCGCCTGGACTAATGAGTATGTCCGGCACGGCACGCAGACATTGCTGGCCGCCCTCGAGATTGCCACTGGTAAAGTGCTCGCCCACGTTCGGGACCGACGGACCTCGGTGGACTTCCTCAGTTTCATGGACGACGTGGTGAAAGCCTACCCTGTCAATGAACTCTGCGTCGTGCTGGACAACCTCAACATCCACAAGAACGAAGCAGCGAAACAATGGCTCCTGAGTTATCCGCGCGTGCATTTCCACTACACCCCAACGCACGCGTCCTGGGTGAATATGGTCGAATGCTTCTTCAGCATTCTCACCCGGCAGGCGCTGAAGCAAAGCGTGCACCGCTCAAAAAAGGAGTTGAAGGACTTCCTGATTCGCTATCTCCAGAAATACAGTGAGAATCCCACCCCATTCACCTGGACCAAAGGTCCCGAGCACCTCCAGCGAATCATCGAAGCCACAAAGGAATATCAGATTGCCCACCCCAGCAAGGCAAAACAACGGAAAGCCCCCCCGATAATAAAAAGGACTAACTGGACGTTGTACTAGGTCACGAATCCGCGGTATACGCCCGCCGCAAGTCCGGTGGTGCTCACCGTAACGGTTGACGATGCCGGCGAGCCGGACGACGTAGTGCCGCTGGAAGGAGTGACGGTCAGCCATGCCTGTCCGTCCGACGTAGTCGCCGACGCCTGGTAAGCTAGTGCGGTCGTCGAGCTCGCGAACAATTGCACAGTCTGGGAGGGGATCGTGGCGCCTCCCGCAACGAAAGCGAGGCCCGACGGTATCGGATCGGGAACCGTCGGCGAAGTAGCCGGAGCAATGGTCAGAATGACTTGGAAATCCTGCGGGGTATTGACCACGCCCATTGCCGTAATGCGTATCGTTCCGTAATAAGTCCCCGGTGTGAGGCCCGCAGCCACAACCGGATCTATCGAAAAAGCCACAGAGCCGGCGTTTTGCGTCTGGATGGACAACCAGGCAGCGCCGGGCAGAACCGAAGCTGTGAATGCCGAGGCGCCGCCGGTAAAGGTGACCGCGAACGAGCCCGTCGGGTTTCCGAGCGATCCACCCGAGGGCATACTAAACTGTGTTCCCCCCGGACTAAGCGTCATGCTGGCGTTGTTCGTTACCAACCGCGCAACCGGTACCGTGGCGCTGCCGCTGGAAGTT
>DATBYA010000154.1:0-3794 GCA_036514015.1 Candidatus Sulfotelmatobacter sp. | reverse complement strand
CCGTCCTGAATGCGCTGATCGTGCGTCCCTTGAACGTTTCGGATCCGCAACGGCTCTATAACGTCGAGCACAAGCAACATGGCTGGTACTCGCAGTCCTATCCCGACTATCTCGATTTTCGCGACAGGAACCGCACCTTCGACGGCATGGTGGCCTACGATACGATGAGTGCCGCGCTCGGGACGCGCCAAACGACCACTAAGAATTTCGGCTATCTCGCCTCCGGCAATTATTTCGACATGCTGGGCGTTCAGCCACTGCTGGGCCGTTTCTTTCACGCAAACGACGAGCATGGGACGAACTCGGCCCCATATATCGTGCTGAGCTACGACTTCTGGCGCGCGCGATTCAACAGCGATCGGACCATCGTTGGCACCACCGTGAGCCTGAACAAACAACCGCTGACGGTGATTGGCATCGCGCCCCAAGACTTTCACGGAACCGAAATCTTCTACTGGCCGGAGTTCTGGACTCCCATTACCAATGGGCCGCTGATTGGGTACAGCCATCACTATCTGGACAATCGCAGCACCCACAATCCTTTCGTCTTGGGAAAGTTGAAAGCCGGTGTGACGCCTCAGCAGGCAAGCGACGATCTGAATTCCATTTGCCGCCAACTGGCCGAGCAGTATCCCAATGCGGACTACGGACTGGATGCCCGTCTCGTGAAACCGGGCTTGATGGGTGATCTGTGGGGTGATGCCGCCCGCAATTTTCTTTTCGGAGTCATGGCGTTAGCGTTGCTCGTCTTGCTGGCCGCCTGCGCGAATCTCGGCAGCATCTTCGCGGCGCGTGCAGCCGATCGGAGCCGGGAGCTGGCGATCCGGTTGGCGATCGGCTCCAGCCGTTGGGTCATCCTTCGCGGCGCGCTCACCGAAGCGATTCTGGTTTCACTGGCAGGAGGCGTAGCCGGGACGCTTCTCGCCTCCGCCCTGCTGCAGGGATTAAGTCGCTGGCAGCCCTTCGCAGAGTTTCCTTTTCATGTTGTCGTCCTTCCCGACGCAACGGTATATGTCTTAGCCGTCCTGTTATCCTTGGGCAGCGGCATCTTGTTCGGACTGTTGCCAGCACGGCAGATCCAAAGGTCCGATGCGGCGCAGCTGATGAAGAGCAGTATGGGGACCGAAGTGCTGTTCCGGCGCTTCACTCTGCGAGAAGCACTCCTTTGCATTCAGATTGCGCTCTGCACGCTGCTCGTAACGGCTTCGCTCGTAGCTCTGCGCGGCATGGAGCGCTCTCTCCAAGCGCCGCTTGGCTTTCAGCCGCAAGGGGTGATGCTGGCTGGAACCGACCTCACCATGGCGGGCTACAGGGAAGAGCAGTTCCTGCCGGTCCAAAAGCGCATGTTGGAAGAAACGGCTCGCATTCCCGGCGTTTCTGCCGTGGGCATTATTGACCGCACGATATTGGGAGAAGGCTGTTGCGGAAGTGAAGGTGTATTTCGCTCGGGCACCACCGACTTCCGCAAAGAGCTCTTCGACTCCCGTAATTTCTCCATTTCTCCCGAATATCTTGCAGCTTCAGGCATGCGATTGCTTTCGGGGAGAAACTTCACCTGGCACGACACATCCGACTCGCCTCCCGTGGTTCTCGTCAACGTAACGTTTGCCCGCATGATGTTTGACAGCACTTCTGCCGTTGGCCAACGTTTTCTCCTCTATGGCGGGAAGCTCCCGAAAGAAGTGGTGGGCGTCGTGGAAGACGGCAAGTATCAATCCCTGACCGAAGACCCGCAGCCGGCCATGTTCTTTCCCCTCACGCAGGAGATTAATGACAACGACACAGTGATGGTCGTGCGCTCGGTCTTACCGCCAACGCAATTAGCCGCCATGCTCGATCGCACGCTTAGCGGCATCGATCGGAATTTACCGCTGACCTTGCATAGCTGGCCAGATGCCTTGGACCTGGCCTTCTTCCCCGCGCGAGCCGCCACCGCCGCACTCGGCATCATGGGTTTGCTGGCCGCCATGCTGGCCATCACTGGCACGTTCGGAGTAGCCACCTACAGCGTTTCGAAGCGGATGAAAGAATTCGGCATCCGCGTAGCTCTCGGCGCGGCGCATATGGAAATGATTCGCGCGGCTCTAGGCCGGGCACTGATGCTCTTGCTTTCCGGTTCGATCGCGGGCCTTGCCCTCGGAATTCTCGCCAGCCATTTGCTGGCGCAGATTGTCTATGAAGCAACGCCACATGATCCATTGGTGCTGGCAGGAACGATACTGACAATGGCTATATTAGGTTTGCTCGCCACATGGATTCCTGCGCGACGGTCCATGTCTATTGATCCCGCACGATTGCTCCGTGAGGACTGATCAGGTTTCAAGGGAGAACCCCATTGGGGACGCCTTCGTTGTCGAGCCTACTGTACCTACGATTTCTTCGACCAGTGCCCGCACCGCATGGCATGCGCAAAATGCAGTTTCTACATGCCAAAAGAATCCGCACACACAACTTCTAGAGGGGAAGACCAACTCGCTTCGGCTTCGTCGACAAATACCCTGAACGATGCAGAACCGGCTGCCGTTGAAGACGGCGTGGAGGCTATGGAAAAACTGCTTCAACAGCTCGCGGATGTCCACACACCCGACAGCGCGCTGGCCGGTGAGCAAAACTTCACCGCGACCACATCGAAAGAGGGACTACCTTTTGCAATAGCTACTCGGAAGGAAGGGGACCCCACTCACTGGGTGTTGCGTTTCGGAGCGCACGATCGCGACATGCGAGCCAACATTGCTGTTTGAGAGTCTTGAAGTTTACAGTTCGGTGCAGTGCCATCGGATGAGAACTCGTCGACGATCAAAGAAACCGCGATGCCATTCTTGATCGCTGTGCGTAACCAGCTTACACATGGCGAACTGACTGGAGTGGTGATCGATGATCTGACCTGCTATCTGAGTATCAATATGACATCTACACTTGAGCGCACGCTTTGGTGCGGGCACGTTGGCTGTCGCGCGGTCTGCATATCATCTTCGACATCCCCGGAAACCCTTCTTGACAATAAAAGTTGTCAATGGTACCGTCTCTTCGTGCTCGACCTTCAAGTTATCGATGATCCGGCAGCGGCGACGGTGGCTTTGGAGCCTATGCGGAGTCGACTCCTCTCCGAGCTAGCCGTGCCCGCCTCGGCGGCGACATTGGCCACGCGGGTTGGCCTGACTCGGCAGAAAGTCAACTACCACTTGCACGCGCTGGAGGCGCACGGGCTGGTGCGGCTGGCCGAGGAACGCAAGTGGGGCGGGCTGACGGAACGGCTACTCGTGGCGACGGCCGTTTCCTACATCGTTTCGCCGAGCGCCCTGGGTCCGGTCGCCGCGGATCCAAATCGGGAAATCGATAGGCTGTCCGCGAGTTATCTCATCGCTCTCGGCGCACGGGTCGTCCGCGAGGTGAGCGATCTTGTTCGTCGTGCGAA
Source organism: Candidatus Sulfotelmatobacter sp. (assembly GCA_036514015.1). Classification (GTDB taxonomy): domain Bacteria; phylum Acidobacteriota; class Terriglobia; order Terriglobales; family Acidobacteriaceae; genus Sulfotelmatobacter. The sequence continues at coordinate 379 of DATBYA010000154.1, read as the reverse complement.
AGAGACGGGCAAACGCTTGGCGGTCCTGGCGGTGGATACTGAGGTTCGCTTCCGGTCGGCGACAGACCGGGCGGCTTTCAGCAACGAACTCACCGAGGCCATCACGAAACTGGTTTCGAAGTACCACGATGAATCCGCCCCCGGCGGCCGCGCGCATCGTCTGGTAGTCGTGGCGCACCCTCTGCCCCAGAAATCCGATCCCAAGGAGCCATCATGAGCGTGAAGAAAGAAGCATCCGGACGCCGTTCAGTCCAGGTCGAAGTCGAGGTCCCCGGCACGCCGGAGGAAGTCTGGCAGGCCATCGCCACTGGGCCGGGTATTTCGTCCTGGTTCGTGCCGACTGAGTTCGAGGAGCGCGACGGGAAGCCCGTTGCGGTGA
>DATBYA010000153.1:0-70008 GCA_036514015.1 Candidatus Sulfotelmatobacter sp. | reverse complement strand
TGGCGAAATGGCGTTTCTCGGAGACAGTACGGCGACGGCGGCCGTTGTCGCCAAGGATGAAGTTGAAGTGGACGCGATCTGGGCGGACGACCTACGTGAACTCGTAGCCGTGTTTCCCGGATTTGGCGTGAGGTTCTACCGCTCACTCGCAGTCCTACTTGCCCAACGATTGCGTGAGACATCGAAGGAGTTGCTGAGAGAGATGACCAAGAAGCAATGACCACCTGTTGTGTCCGAATTGATCCGGATAGCGCGTACGAAAGCTACCTCCAACTGTTTTTAACAGGCGTTATCACAACTTTGCGCTTTTTTGTTCGCCAGACAGGCGTTTCACTCATCTTCGGGGAAGCAGATTGAACCTCGTCAGAACATCTGCCGCGACGAGTACAAGCAAGCCAACGCTCGCGAGTCCTAGGATGGGACGGAATCTCGCAGCCACTCGCCAACTGCGCCCCCTAGTAACTCCTACACCCCTGATCGCCGCCTGCAGGAACGAAAATGGCGAGTGCTAGACCAACAAAATCCAGCCAAGGGCTTCCGCATGGTGTTGGATTGTAGCGCCGAATCTCGTCATCTGAAGTTTCCGGTGTCGTAATTGATTACCGGATTAGCGCGGGCCGGTCTTGCGCTAATGGGGCAGACTGTTAGAGGCTGGAGAACTGCCCCTCCTTTTTCTTCCTCCATCACCAGTTCCCATCGCGTTGTATAGAGGTTCCAATTCATGCCCGACATTACTCCCGACCAGACTCCTACCACCCCAGGCCAACTCCTTGCCGGGCCACCGCCCAACACTTCGAACATGCCGCTAAATGCGCGAGCAGGACAGCCTCCGTCTTTCCCTGGACCGCAGGCTCCTCAACAGCAGCCCGCTCAGCCGACGCCAGAGCGGGCGGTGGCAGCGAAACATCACGCGCTAGGCCGTGCCGCGAGCTTCTTGTTCGGCGCGGAAGTGAATCCGGACACCGGGGAACCAGTGAAGCAAAAGCCGGGCGCGATTTTTCGTAGCCTGTTGGCTGGCGCACTTCTCGGGGGCGCTATCGGCTCCGAGGGCAACGCTGGCGGTGGCAAGGTGGGAGGTTTCCTCGGCGGCCTCGGTCGTGGCGCGGTGGGCGTTGAACAGCAGGCGTATCAGAGACGCCAACAGGCGCAACAGGAAGCCCAGACTAACGCGCAACACAAGCAGGAGATGACGTTAGAACAGCAGAAATTCGACGAAGAGAAGATGCAGCACGCATCGACCCTTGAACATTGGAATCTTGAAAACCTCGCGAGAGGACGAGAGGCCGATTACAGAGATCGCGAACAGTTCGAAAAGGAAAACGAGATCGATCTCAACGTCCAGAAGTGGGCAGTGGATAACGGAGCGTTTGTAGCTCCCTCTATTCCTCAGAATGGCGTGCCGGGCAACGGACCCGACATGATGAAGGCGATGACTAAGAATCCAGTGGCGTTCAATCCCCCCGCAGGCGTGGGACGCTTAATCGTAAAGAAATATGACTTCGATAACCTCGACCATGACACTAAGAACGGGTGGACTGAAGATGCCAAGCCAGCTCGCAGGAATGAGGAATCTGTGGCACCCGTTGTCATCGTGGGTAAGGTTATGGCCTCCCGACTAACTTCCTTTTGCGCGCGCTCCAAGGCGGCAAACATTTCCGTGCTTAACTTACTGGGAGGCGCCGCCGGCATGGAAAAAGAAACATTTTCGGCGACGACTTTTACTAGCGGATCGTTGATGAACACGGCTAGGGTCTCGCGAAACTTTCCAAGATCTTCGTCGGGCAGTGCGCGTACGTCGAGGGTCGCTTCCGCGGAGGGTGGGATGACGTTGGATTTGTAACCTGCTTTCAGCATGGTGGGAACGACGGACGTCTTCCGCGTGGAACAGTGAACCAAGAAGTTCACATCGCCACCCCCGATCAGTGTCGGTAGCGGTACTAAAGCGCGAGACTCAAAAGATGAAGAGGAGAAGGCACTTTCGGGTCGCTGGAAGTGAGCTTCTCCTCATCCTAGCGGCGTTCCTTTTCGTGACCGGCTGCTCGCTAGTTAAATCGGAATCCGATGTGCTGGGCGAATTCGAACTTAAAGTCGGAAACGGCAAAATAGCGCTGAAAGTGTTGCCTGACGGAAGCTTTTCCGAAACGATCTTCTGGCCGACCGGGAAAGTAGAGAACCGTTTTGGACGATGACTGTGGAATAAGGAGAGAGTCAAGTTTCGATCAACTCTGGATACCGTCGGCCTTTGCTCCAGGGTACATTCTACAGGCGGATGCGTCTGCGGGCGGGCAACCAAGATATACCGAGTCCGGTCACTGGGCCATTCAAGCAGAGAAGCACTGGGGAACTGCTACGTTGCCGATCTTTCCTGATGCTGACGGGAGCTTCAAGATGGTCAGGCGATTCCACCAGTAATATTGTTCTCTGGTGAGGTAACGTTCTGAGCTATTTTTTGGACTGGTGCGAGCGTAGCGACATCAAGCACTTCGATCAACTCACCGAGGGCGACGATCTGTTGTCCTCTGCTTGACAGGTTCTCGACATGAGCGTACATTGTACATACGTTAAGAGCCTAGTGTACATACAGAGAGCCGCTACATGCCAGCAATAGCAGCACGCAAGAAACGATCGCAAAGGTTCAATGTTCGAGCCAGCGATAGAGAAGCGAGGCTGATTCGCCTTGGCGCCGAACGTCGGGGCGTGAACATCACGAGCTTCATATTGGAGAGCGCCTGCGTGAGGGCAGAACAGGAGATCGCCGACACGCGCTCTTTCAAGCTCAGTGCGAAAGACTGGCAAAAGTTTAGTGAGGCCCTAGACAGACCTGCACAATCGAAGCCGAGACTCAAGAGGCTGTTTTCAGAATCCACTGTCCTCGAACAGAGCTGATGAACCACCAAAAACCGCCGCTATCGAAGGTGGAGGCGATCTCGGAGTCACACGATGTGAGCCGGTTCGATTGTGGGGATCACGAGTCTCTCAACGATTGGCTCAAACGCTTCGCCCTTACAAACCAAAGGAACGAATCCGCGCGAACTTACGTTGTCCATTGCAACAGTTTGGTAGTCGGATACTATTCAATTTCCGCTGGCAGCGTGTCTGTCGAGGGAGCCCCGGCGCGGATTTCCAAGGGTCTTGCAGGGCATGCCATCCCAGTCATTTTGTTGGCAAGGCTAGCCGTCGATAAGCACGAGAAAGGCGCTGGGTTGGGGAAGGCGCTTCTAAAAGATGCCTTGGCGCGAATCGCTCAAGCGGCGGACATCGTAGGAGCTCGTGCAGTTCTCGTCCACGCAATTGATCAGCAAGCACGAACGTTCTACGAGCATTTTGATTTCGAGGCATCACCCAGCCACGAATTGCACCTAATGTTGCTAATGAAAGATCTTCGCAAAGCGTTGCAATAGACCGACATTCTGACATTCTTGCCGACTTACATAGGGCGACACAATCAGCCTGATCCCGCGAAAACCAGAAAGTCAAACGATGGTCGTGACCGAACCAAAGCTGAAGTCGTTGACACATATAATGCCGCCGACAAAAACAAGGCCGAACCAAAGAGCAACAGCAGATCGACCAACACGGACTGCAGAATCTGGACAATAAGAGAAATGAAATCCGAAAAGACAAGACACCAGACTCGAATTAACGAGTTTTGGAGCTGGTTCTGTGACGTTGCTGAGGCACTCGCCGGCAACGTTGAAAACCCGACGTTACTCAAGGACTTTGATGGTCGAGTGCGCGACCTTGACCCAAAGCTGTCATAGGAGATCGGGCCTGGACTCTCCAAGCCATGGCAACTCGTAATCTCGCCCAATTTAGACCGGGATCTCCGTGAGGAAGCGCGAGCGATTGTTGCGTGCGCTCCTGTCCTTCCTGCGTGGGAGTTCCACGCTGCGAGACAGCCGAAGAAATGGCACTACAAGCTTGAACTGTTTCCCCCGCAGAACCTAATACCGAGGTTCGGAGGAAATACCTTGAAATCCGTAAGCGGAGCTTTTCAGCCCGGAATTACGCTGCAAGTGGTTGGAAATAAAAGCGTAGAAAATCTGGCGGAGAGGGAGGGATTCGAACCCTCGGTACAGGTGTTAGCCCGTACAACGGTTTAGCAAACCGCCGCATTCGGCCACTCTGCCACCTCTCCGGCGTGCGGATTTGATTTACAGTCTACCACGCGTGCGAATGGGGGCGGAGTGCTTGTCTGCCTCTGGTCGGCGCTTACATCGGAGTGCGGAGCCAATTCCGCACGAAGGCTTGTTCGGGATTCGTAACGCAAAACAATCTCCGGTAAATTTCACGCCCGCGTCGTGGACAATGCCCTCAATCCTGAGGGGGGAGAGGAGTGGCTCCGGACGACTGCCCGAGTTGCGGCGGTACTGGATATGTTGCGAAGCCCGTGGACTCGAACGGTAAGTCTGAAGGCGTCGCTTTTATCCGCTTCGAGTGTCCTGCCTGCGGGGGCACTGGCCGGAAGCACCCCTTCCCACCTTCTGCCGCCGGCTGACCGCACGGCCTGCGGTGTTTGCGAAAGCGTTCGGAACCGGGCCGTCATTTTCCGCCCCTACGGGTTGACGGCTCGGGCCGCACGTTTTCACAACCAAGTCGCATCAATCAATAAACCCTCTCTCTTGCATTTTGGTTCCCTGCACCGGGTCTAAGCGTTCAGGCAATTCCGGCCGCTTTGACGGGAGTTCGCCGCCGGGCGGAGGATGCGGTCTCCACTCGGTTCCGTCCGTTGCCTTTGGCGCGGTACAGAGCTTTGTCGGCCGCTTGCAGCACCTCTTCGGGATCTGACTTTTCCTTCGCAGAGGATGCGACCCCGATGCTGACGGTCACCGAAAGCGGCGCCGCCGCTGATTTCTGCGCGAGCTGACGAATCGCGGCGCCCTTCCGCGCTCGACCCCCGCGCCGCACGTTGCGACGGTCTGATCCACGCGCGATTTGTCGCCGATCGCCGCTTCGCATACGGAACTCCGAGGACTCGATCGTCACCCGCAATTGTTCCAGATGATCGACCACTTGGGGAGTGGTTTTTCCCGCAAAGAGAATGTTGAACTCTTCTCCGCCGCAACGGTAGGCTTGTCCTCCGCCGGTCACCCGCGCCAAGCCGGCTGCCACCAACCGTAAGACTTGGTCTCCGGTGTCGTGACCGTAGGTATCATTGAATCGCTTGAAGTGGTCAATATCCACGACCGCGATCGAATAGGGAGCCTGCAGCCGGAGGAGCGCATCTTTAAACGCGCGCCGCGATGGGAGCATCGTCAGTTCGTCATGATAGGCAAGAAGGTAGGAGTTCTCAATGATCGCGGCGGCGAGAATGCATGCCGCAGTAGCTGAGTATGTAGTCGAAACGCGGGGAGTCCCGGTGAAGTGCAGCGACAAGAAAAAGGCGGAGAGCGACCACAGCAAAGCGCTGTCGACGGGCTTACCTGTGAATAACAAGCGCGTCAGCAAAACGATACCTGCAGCACCGAACGCCAGCAGCGCGTAGCTGGGCAATGAGAAAGTGGCTGCTCGGTGAACATGCACAGCAGGCGATGGCAGTCCCTCGGCCGCGCGGCAGAGCACGGCCACGATCACGGATTGCACGAACAGCATCAAGCCGACAGGCGCTGTGGCAGACACGGTGAACCCGCTCTCATGCATCCACGCGATGAGAACGAAGTCCAACGGCACCAGCACCGCGACTGCCTGCACGGCCACCCATCCCGGCGTTGCGGGGGAGACATGCCCGCCACCAAACAGAGCGATCGCCTCCTGGGCCAGAAACAGCACCAGTAGCACAAAGAAGGTGCGGCTGGAATGGAATCGCCAGGCCAGAACCATCCCTCCGATCAGGGCGCAATAGTACAGAAAGCTGAGTGCGGGTAGAGCCAGCGTCAACCAACCGGAATAGAGGAGCAACGCGACCGCCAAGAGCAGAACTCCGCCCGGTACAACCAGAGACTTTAGTGTCGTTTTGCTCCACATCCGCACGGCGGGACTCCAGTCAGAAAACTCCCTTCGGAATTATCTCTGCTGAACCGCCACGAAGGAATTGGCCTTGGAGGTTCGCACCAGTGAACTTCACACCAGAATGAAATTCCATGAGGGCGAATTCGTTTCGAAAATCCCAATTTGGAACCGAATCCCATTCTTGCAACCGCCGACCTGCGCCCTATCTGCATACTGCCCAACTATCACTCCCTACTTTGGGCTTGTGAGAACCGTTTCATTCGGGTCCAGCACGATTTTGCGCGCGCCGCTCGGAGCCGATAGCCGAAACGGGGATTCTTCGCCGTCGACGAACACTCGGCCCAGCAGGACCGGCTGCTTGCCCGCAACCAGCGCATATACCGGAACGGACGTCACCAGGTCCTGCGGCGCATCTTTCTGCAGGATCGTTCCACTCACCACCGATCCGCCACTTTTCGGCGTGAACTTCACTCCCCTGAGTTCCAGCCTGGGCACGGACGTGCCATTGATCCATCCTTTCAGAAACCAGTCCAGCGAACTCTTGCCTTCATAACGCAGCGCTGGAGGCAGATCTTCCGCAAAAACGTCGAGCAGTTGGCTCGTGCTGATGGCTCTGCCTTGATAACGCTCCCGGATTTTTCGCAGCGCCCGCACGAACGGATCCTCGGCACTGCCGCTGCTCTGGCCCTTGCGTCCTTCCTCACGGGCACCGTCGTCCAACATGCTGCGCAGCATGTGAAACAGCCAGGTGCCCCGGCCATAGAGAATCTCTTCGTAGCCGCCGGGGAACCGTGACGACAACAGCCGCACGCCGAGCGTCACCGGGCCGGACTCCAGAGGCGAGGATCCCTCTCTATTCTTTGCAACCAAATCCCGGCGATACCTCTCCATGATTTGCCGAAAACCAGCAGGGTCTTTATCTTCGAGCATCATAAAGGCGCAATAATTCGCCAGCCCCTCGGAAAACCACTGGTCGCGGTAGCTGCTCCAGGTGACCAGATCTCCCCACCACTGATGCGCGGTCTCGTGCGCGGGAATCGATTGCTGCAGCAGGATCCGTTCCGGGTCATAGTGCAGTTGTTCACGCTGCTGTTGGCTGAGAAAAGCATACGAGGAAAGAAAGACCAGCCCGGGCCAACCCTGGCTGTCGCGCCCCGGCATCTGGGTCAGGGCCAGATGACTGTATGGATACGGGCCAAAGCGCGCCGCGTAATACTGAATCGCGTGGGCCGCGGCCTCGCCGACCGTAACTTCGGTCTGCGCCGGTGAAGGATGGCTAGGCACAACCAGTTGTTGTCGTCGGTTCAGTCGATCGGACGGACTCGGCTCAATCACCTCAATTTTGGGACTGGGGAAGTCTCGCTCGACCCCCGTCGTAGCATAGGTCTCGACCGGAACGTTGCCCGCCTGTACGGTTGCTACTTTGTATTTGCCCAAATTGAATCCCGCCAAAGGAATCGGCCGGTCCGATACCCAGCGTGACGTCTGCACGCCATCGGTCTTGGCGGCTGTATCCGCCGGCGAAGGTGGCGTCGGTTTCCCCGTCGCCACCAGCGTCCAGCCTTGCGGGTAAGTGAACTTCAGATCGAAGTCTGCCATCGCCATTCCACGGTTGGGATACCAGGTACCGCGCGCACCCACGTAAAGCAACCCGCTGCCCGCCTCGGCCAGAACCTCACCCCCGTAGACAAATTCCAGATCGATTTTCTGCCCAGTTCGCGTTTCCTCCGGAAGAACCACAGCCACAAGATCATTTCCGCGCCGTGAGAGCTGTGTCCCTTCGACCGCCGGATTGTGAATGAACTCCACCGGTTGGCCGTCGAGGGTGACGCTTTCAACCTGCAGAAATCGCGACAACTCAAACAACAACGTGCGCGACCCGCCTCGTTGTACGTCGAACTGTACGCGGGCTCGGGCATGAATCCGTTTCGGAGGCTGCACCTCCGTCGTGATCGTGTTGCGGCGGACCTCGATCCGGCCCTCACGCCCTCCCTCAATTTCAACCATCCCTCCGCGGCCGGTTTTGGAAGTCTCCGCATCGCTCGGGGAAAACGAGGTCCACACGTCGTAGTAAAGATCGCCATTCTCGGCCGATTTCGCCTGCCCCGCCTGAACCTGTTCCAGCGCGGCGGAATCGAAGTACACGTCGAAAACCCCGAACGTGGTTCCCTGTAACCGAGCGTGCAGGAAGCGATCTCCCTGGCTTAACCGGACCTCTGGTTCCGAAATCGCTGGGTTTCCGTTCCCAGGAAGCATCCGGCTGAACGACATCAGCAGCCTCGTGGCATCTGCGTTTGCCAGATTCTTGGCCGTCTCTCCCCACCGTTTCACAAATTCCTGCTGGTTGTCGGTGGCCCGCAAATCGGGACGCATTTCGCTCGCCGCATCATCGTTAAAGCGAAAATACGCGGTAGAAAAGTGTTCTTCGAGAATCGCCATTCCGGTGAACAGGCTCATCGATCTCCGTTCGACTTCGTTCGGAGGCGTCAGCAGAACTTCGCCATAGCCCTCGAAAAACGCCCCGGTAATCCGGCCCATCACGTCTTGGGTGAAGCCGAGGGTACCGTCTTCCAAACTGATATGCACCGCCGACCGATTCAGCGACGCGCCCCTCACCTGATACACCCGCTCAGGATCGAGGCCGACTTGTCCCAGCCGCAGGTAGAGCGCTTCGGCCGGCTTTTCCGGAGGGTTTTCAACCGCTGCGTGCGCCCTCGGAAGCACGCACGCGGCGAGCCCGATCGCCGCCGCAATCCGCAAACTCCGCATCGTTATTAGGACCTCGATTAGGCTTTCGATGAGTACCATCGGTAGTACCTTCGTCACGTGGGTAGAACGATCCCTGGTTGCTAGAATGCGCCTGAATGCGGCTACGTGTCACCATCCTCTTTATAGGGCAGCTCGCCTTGGTATGGTTGCTCTGCTTCGCCGGAGCATGGGCTGACACCATCCATCTCAAAAATGGACGCACAATCGTGGCCGATCACGTCCGTGAGAAGGGCAACCATTACGAGTACGACGTCGGCGACGACTCCTACGCCATCCCTAAATCGACGGTAGATCACGTCGACTCTGGAGGAATGCCCGCTGGTGCCGCATCGGAAGCTGCGCAGGTCGGCGGTCTTCCTTCCTTTGCGCCCGTGGACAGCCTGGCCAATGAGGGGGATCTCGTTGGCCGGCTCATCCAAGAAGGCAAGGTCAATTCTGAAGCCCTCACCAGCCTGGAAGCCAAAGGCAACGCCGAGTTAAGCGCAACCGCCGACTTCATCGCGGGAAAATTTGAATTCGAACACGGCAACATCGCTCAGGCCCGGCAGTATTTTGAGAATGCTCTCCGCTTCCAGCCAAACAATTCCACCATTCTCATCTATGAAGCGGCATTGCTGGTTCGCACCGGCAACGCAACCCAAGCTCTCGTTTCTGCCCAGCGCGCCGTACGGGCTGCGCCCGACTCGGCCGACGCCTACACCATGCTCGGCTATGCTCAGTTCGCCTCCGATCACACCCGGGATGCCGTTACTTCATGGAAGCGCTCTCTCGAGTTGCGTCCCGATGTCAAAGTCGAGCAGCTTCTGGCCAAGGCCGAGCGCGAGCAGAGTGTCGAATCGGAGTTCGCCGAGGGTGAAAGCAGTCATTTCGTTCTGCATTATGAGGGCAAGCAGACGACCCAGGCCTTCCGGGCACAAATCCTGGCCGCGCTCGAATCCGACTATGATGACCTGGCCCGCGACCTCGGCAACCCGCCCCGCGACAATATTCTTGTAACCCTCTACACCGAGCAGGCCTTCTTTGATGTCACCCACGCCCCCACCTGGAGCGGAGCCATCAATGATGGCAAGCTGCGCATCCCGATCAGCGGCTTGAGTTTCATGACGCCGGAGCTGGCGCACGTTCTGAAGCATGAACTGGCTCACTCGTTTATTAATCAGCTTTCCGCAGGCCGCTGTCCGGTTTGGCTGCACGAAGGCATCGCCCAGTTCCTCGAGCCCAAAAGTCTGGGCGGCGACGGACACCAGATCGCTCTGCTCTACAAAGCGCAACGCAATATTCCGCTGAATGTCCTGGAAGGGAACTTTCTGCATTTCTCGGGCTCGGAAGCGAATGTGGCCTATGCCGAGTCGCTGGCTGCCGTGTCCTACATTAACGATTCCTATGGCCTGAGCGATATCCAACGCATCCTGCAGCGCATCAGCCAAGGCAGCTCGACCGAGGCCGCTTTGCGAGAGACGATCCATGCCGACTACGGCCAGCTCGAGTCCGACTTGGCCCGGTATCTTGCCGACAAGTACGGCGGGTAGCGTGCTACGGGCGCGTTTGCCCCTTACCCACTCCTGTGCTAGCTTCGGCTTTACCCTTTCATGTTCTCTCTGTTTCACTCCCGCGACCCAGAGACTGGCGCCACGGTCGAGCCCGTCGCGACTGTGTTTCCCACGGTTGACGGAGCCGTTCTTGCGGCCGACTTCCTGAGCGAACGCGTTGCCGGAGATTTTTATGACTTCGTCCGGGTCAGCCCCGAGCGCGTTCTATTTGGCCTGCTCGACGTCGCTGGACGCCGCGAGGAGAACCGCGGCATCCTCGCGGCCGCGCAAAGCACCTTTCGCACCCTTGGAACTGATCTGTTTTCGCACCCCGACCTCAACGAATCCGAGGCCATGACGGAACTCTGTCTCCGCATCAATCGCGGCCTGATCGAAACCTCCCATGGCGTTCACGCCTGTCCGGCGTTCATCGGCTGCTATCACGAGAAGTTGGGCACGCTTTGCTATACCAACGCCGGACACACTCCGGGGCTTCTCCGCGACCGCAGCGGGATCGTCCAGCTCGGTTCAACCGGTTTGCCTCTTGGACTCTTTTCTCACGCTACCTGCGAGGCTCCGACGGTCGGCCTGGAGAAAGATGCGGCTCTGCTGCTGGTTTCCCGCGGAGTGATCGAGTCCAGGGGTCACATGGGGCAGTCCACCGAAGACTTCGGCCTGGAACGCGTCCAGCAACTTTTCCAGGCCGCCCCGTCCAGCGATTCTGCGGCGGCGCTTTGTGGCTCCATTCTGAGATCCGTGGGGGAGTTCGGTGGGGACGCCCCTCCCGCCGACGACCGAACCGCCCTCGCCTTGGTGCGGACCGCTTAATTGTCCCTCCAGCCAACTTTCGCGCCGCCCGGGGCGTCGAAGTTAAGGGTGCCCAAAAATGATCGGCTGAACCCCGGGCTTCGCTCCGAAGGAGTAAAATGTTTGCAATCGGCCGAACCCTTTTGCCCGCAAGCCCAGGAAGCGTGGCGGCCCCATCAATTTTATGAAGAAACTTTGGCTGGCTCTTATTGCTTCGACCTGTGTGCCCGCGCTGGCGGCCGCACAGGCCGCACAAAACGGACAAGTTGTCGAAGAAATCATCACCCGCGTCAACAACCAGATCATTACCCGTTCGGAGTTTGACCGCAGCAAGGATCAGCTCAAGGACGAAGTCAAGCAACAGGATCCCAAAGATCCCGACAAAGCCTATGCCGATCGGGAAAAAGACATTCTCCGCGATCTCATGGACCAGCAGCTTCTGCTCGACAAAGGGAAAGACCTCGGCATCACTGGCGATACGGATCTCATTAAGCGCCTGGACCAGATGCGCAAAGACATGAAGCTCGATACCCTCGAGGACCTGGAGAAGGAAGCCACCAAGCAGGGCGTCTCGTGGGAAGACTTCAAGCAGAACATGCGCAACCAGATCATCACCCAGAAAGTGATTGGCGAGGAAGTCGGAGGCAAACTCGCGATCAGCAAAGACGAGGAACAGAAGTTCTACGATGATCACAAGAGCGCAATGGAACAGCCGGAATACATCCGGCTGAGCGAAATTCTGGTTGCTCCGAAAGCAGCCACGCCCTCCATTTCTCCCCTACCGGACCCGAGCGCGACCGGTTCCACTCCCGCCATCCAACCTCCAGTCGATGAGGCCACCAAAGCGTCTGCCGATGCCGCAGCTCTCAGCGCTGCCGATGCCAAGACCAATGATCTGCTCAAGCAGATTCGCGCCGGTGCGGCCTTCGAAGACGTTGCCAAGAAATATTCTGACGGCCCCTCGGCCGCCGATGGCGGTAGCCTGGGCACGTTCGAACGCGGAAAGCTTGCCAAAGAACTCGAGGACCGGACCTTTGCCATGAAGGCAGGAGAGGTCACTGACGTGATTCGCACCAAGCAGGGCTACGTGATCCTGAAGGTCATCGATCACCAGATGGCCGGCATTCCTCCTCTGAAGGACGTCCTCCCAAAAATTCAGGACGCGCTCTACTACGAGAAATTGCAGCCCGCTCTCCGCGCCTACCTCACCAAGTTGCGTGAAGACGCCTACATTGATGTCAAGCCCGGCTACATCGATACCGGAGCCAGCCCCAACCAGACTAAGCCGATCCTAACCGCCGCCGCCAAAGAATCCGACGCCAGGAAACTCGGAAAGAAGAAAAAGAAGAAGCTCGGCATCCTCTGATCCCCGCTGGCAATGCGTCCTTTACCCTCAGACAAGCGATGAAAGACTTTTACATCTGCGATTGCGTGCGGCAAGAAAATAAGGTCATCACTTCGACTTTCGTCGTCGTGGGCAAGCAGATCAAACCCAAGAAGTCCGGCGAGCCTTACCTGGCGCTCACCCTCGGCGACCGCAGCGGCCAGCTCGAAGCCAAAATGTGGGACAACGTCGACGAAGTTCTCGAAGCTTTCGAGCAGGATGACTTCCTCAAGATCAAAGGCCTCATCAACAAGTATAAGAACCGCTTTCAGCTCACGGTCCACAAGCTGCGCAAACTGGGCGAATCCGAAATCGACTTCGCCGACTACCTTCCCAAGACCACCAAAGACGTCGACGAGCTCTGGCAAACTCTTGCGAACTTTATCTCCTCGTTCGAGAATCCCCATCTCAAGTCGCTGGTCCAGGCTTTCATGGCCGATCCTGAAATCGCTGCCGCCTATCGCAATGCTCCCGCAGCCAAAACCTTGCATCACGCCTACATCGGAGGTCTGCTCGATCACGTGGTCTCATTGTTCCGTTCCTGCGATCTGATGTGCAGTAACTATCCCCAAATCAATCGCGACCTCCTTCTCACTGGCGCATTCTTCCACGACATCGGAAAAATTCACGAACTCAGCTATAACCGTTCATTCTCCTACACCACCAAGGGCCAGCTTCTCGGCCACCTGATCATCGAGCTAGAAATGTTGCAGGCCAAGCTGGCTCTTCAACCCGGCTTCCCCGATGAACTCAAGACCATGATCGAGCACCTCATCATCAGCCACCACGGCCAATACGACTTCGGCTCGCCCAAACTCCCGATGTTCCCGGAAGCTCTCATGCTGCACTATCTCGACGACCTCGACTCTAAAATGGAGGCCATGCGCGCACATTTCGATCGCGAAGCCGCTTTCGACAGCCCCTGGACGAGCTACAACGCTTCCCTCGGCCGGCCGCTTCTGAACACCGCCAAGTTTCTGGCTCCGAAGAGAGTCTTGCCTCCGGAAGATCCCGCGGAGACGCCCGACACCGAACTCGACGAATCTCCAACTCCCACCTTGCCCGGCATCGAGACTCGGCGGTAAAGTAATCGACCGTATCCCATCTCTGAGCGCCGGTGTGTGACTATGCCCAAACTCAAACCGCCCAAACTCAAGACCCCGAAACTGAAACCTCCGAAGAAATCCGCAGAAAAAGCGAAATCAGCCCATCCTGCCGGCTGCCGCGCAGGTTTGCCCCATCTTCCGCCCATGTATGGACTGAAGCCTCGGCTGCAATACCTGCCCTTCAGCCACGCCGAGGAACGGCTCACCCACTCGCGCAATTACTGGATCTGCACCGCCCGCCCCGACGGCCGTCCCCACTCCATCCCCGTCTGGGGGTTTTGGGTCGAAGGAGCCTTCTACTTCGGCACCTCCCGCGCTTCGCGCAAAGCTCGCAACCTGGCTCAGAATGCCGCTGTATCCATTCATCTCGATTCCGGCGACGATGTAGTCATCCTCGAAGGCAGCGCGGTCGAGGTGGACCTCGCGGATCCATCTACGGTCCAGCCTCTGGACAACGCTTCCCGCGCCAAATACAAAATGCCGCTGATGGTCACGCCGGATGTGGTGCTCTATCGCGTCCGTCCCCGCGTCGTGCTGGCCTGGACTGAAAAAGATTTCCCCAATAATGCGACTCGCTGGGAGTTCGACACCGCCCATGCCTGAACAGACTCCGCCCCCAATTCTGGACTTCGGCCGCTTCGAAATCCTCACCTTTGACTGCTATGGCACGCTGATCCATTGGGAGGCGGGAATTCTTTCGGCGCTTCATCGCATTCTTTCCGCGCACGGAAAAAAGATCGACGACGCCACCGTGCTCGAACTCTATGGCGATTTCGAGCAACGTTCCGAGCAGGGAACATTTCGCCTCTATCGTGACGTCCTGGAGTCGGTGGTGCGCCAGTTCGCGGCGGAATTTCGTTTCACTCCCAGTGCCGAACAAGTGCGTTCACTGCCCGACTCTGTTCCCACCTGGAGGCCTTGGCCGGACACGGTGGAGGCTCTTCGCCAGCTCAAGAGTCGCTTTCGGCTGGCGATTCTCTCGAACGTGGACGATGATCTGTTCGCGGGCACGCGCTCTCAGCTCGGCGTAGACTTCGATGCAGTCATCACCGCGCAGCAAGCCCAGGCCTACAAACCTTCCCTGAAACTGTTCGAGCTGGCCCTGAGTCGCATCAACGCTCCTGCCCATCGAGTGCTGCACGTCGCCCAAAGCATCTACCACGATGTCGTTCCCGCGCAATTGCTCGGCCTCGCCACGGTATGGGTAAACCGTCCCTCTGCCCGCCCCGGCGTCGGAGCCGTAAAAGCCGCCGAGGCCAAGCCCGACTTAACGGTCTCCAGCCTCGCCGAACTGGCCGCTGCCGCCACTCTGGAATAGAAGCTATCGCTGAATGTTTCTTGGGTAGGGGCTCGTGTTGGGGAGGGCACCGCTCTAGAGAGGGATCTCACAACTGAGGGCAAAAAGAGGTTCCACCGAAGCAGCCGCCGCGAAGCGGCGCAGGAATGCAGCCCGGGGCGTAAGCCGGTGGAAAGGAAAAGCCCCCGAAAGGGGCGAGAGAATCTGCTACCAACGCTCGCTCGTGCGATTCGGCACGGCGCACCCGCTCACGAGAGGCCTATTCCTAGAAATTCGCCGGCACCTTCACCACTCTCTTCTGAATCGCCCACATCACCAGTTCCGCCTTATTGTGAATCCCCAACTTCCGCATCAAATTGAACTTGTGCGCATCCACCGTCTTAAGACTCAATCCTAAAACAACGGCTGCCGACCGCACCGTCCTGCCTTCCGCCAACAGTTTCAACACCTCGCGTTCACGAGCGGTCAAAACCCGCTTTCTCGGAAGCAATTCCTGGGGCAGCCATTCTCCGCGGCGTCTTTCCGGCATTACCCGCACAGCCGTTTCGTCGGCCCAGTGCGTCCTCCTCACCATCTCGACTAACTCTTCCGCGGAGGTTTGCCGCACCGCGCAGCTGGTTCCGTCTGCCTGCGATGCTGGCAAAGTGTTCTCTTCATGGGTTGTCATAAACAACAGCTTGCTATGGGGAGACGATTGCAGAATCAAGCGCTCGGTTTGATCGGGCGCGCACTCGAATATGTGCGCGTCGGTGATCACCACCTGGGGACGATGCTCGAACACCCTCTGCAGCGCCTCGGCAGCATTCCCCGCTTCGGCGATGACTGCAATGTCGGGTTCATCTTCCAGCAAACGCCGCAATCCCTGGCGCAGCAAGACATGATCGTGCACCAGCAGGCACCGGATCTGTTTATCGCCGGAAATCGTTTCGCGTTGGATATGTGCGGGGGAGCACACAGGCGTCTCCTTCATTGCGGCCAGAGAGAATTGCGCTGCGGCGCGAGTCGGGTTCGGTTCGAACCCAGACGGAAAGTCGTTGCTTTAAAGTCGTTGCTCTAAAGTCGTTGCTTCATTGTAACCGTTCGTGGCGCCATAGTGTTCGTGAAAATACGCTGTCTGGTTTTTTCTTTCGCGGACTGAGACCCACTCCCTTAGGCCCGATCTCACCTCGCATCAGGTACAATCGAAAATTTATGCTGCGCTATTTCACCGCGGGAGAGTCGCACGGCGAAGCCTTGGTCGCTTTTCTTTCCGGCGTGCCCGCGGGATTGAAAATCGACCAGGCCTTCCTCGACCGCGAACTCTGGCGTCGGCAACAGGGCTACGGCCGCGGCGGCCGCATGAAGATCGAGCGCGACACGGCCCACATTCTTTCCGGCGTACGTCAAGGGATGACCATCGGTTCGCCCATCTCCGTCCAACTTGAAAACCGGGACTGGAAGAACTGGCAGGAATCCCTGCCGGTCGCCGAGGGCGATCCCGCGAAACACAAACGCGTGGCTTCTCCCCGGCCGGGCCACGCTGATCTTGCCGGAGCCTTGAAGTATAACTTCCCCGAAGCCCGCTATGTGCTCGAGCGCGCCTCCGCTCGCGAATCGGCCGCCCGGGTTGCCATCGGTGCCATCGCAAAACTCTTTTTGCGCGAGCTCGATATCGAGATTCTCAGTCATGTGGTCACTACCGGCGGGGTTACACTTCCTGACGAAGTCCCCTGGGAAAAGATTCGCGCTCTCCACGCCCGCGAGGACGTTCTGCTCAACTGTGCCGACCCGGAGGCGGAGCAACGCATGAAAGGCGAAGTGGACAAAGTTCTCAAGACGGGAGATTCGCTCGGCGGAGTCTTTGAAGTCGTGGCCCACCAGGTTCCCCCAGGCCTTGGCACCTACGCGCAGTGGGACCAGCGTCTCGATGCCATGCTCGCAGCCGCGGTCATGTCACTGCAAGCGGTTAAGGCGGTAGAAATCGGCTCCGGCGTGGCTGCAGCTTTTGCCGTCGGCTCGGCGGTGCACGACGAAATCGGCTACACTTCCGCTTCCGGCTACACTGCTTTCTCCCGCACACGAAATAATGCTGGAGGCATTGAAGGCGGCGTCTCCAATGGAGAGGAAATCCGCGTGCGCGGCTATTTGAAACCAATTTCTACCCTTCGCCGTCCATTGCAGTCCGTTGACTTTGCCACGCGCGAACCGGTGAAGGCCGCCTACGAGCGTTCCGACGTTTGTGTAGTCCCCGCCGCCGGAGTTGCTGCCGAGGCCATGGTAGCTCTGACACTTGCGCGCTGTGCTCTGGAGAAATTCGGCGGCGATTCCATGACTGAGACCGCAAGAAATTTTCGCGGTTACTGCCAGCAATTGAAAAATTACTGATGATTTATCCCATCGTAAAATTCGGCAATCCCATTCTCGAGAAACCATCCGAAAAGGTCACGGGCTTTGACGAAGAGTTGCAGAAGCTCGTCACAGACATGTTCGAGTCCATGTACGCCGCGCACGGAGTCGGCTTGGCCGCGCCACAAATCGGCATTGGCCGCCGCATTGCGGTCGTCGACGTTACTTTCCAGGAAGATCCTGGCGCCAAACTGGTTCTCATCAATCCCGAAATCATTCACACCGAGGGCCGCCATAGTCAGAGTGAAGGCTGCCTCAGCATTCCCGACTTCCGCGAGAATGTTAGCCGTCCCACCAAAGTCACCATTCGCGCCCAGGACGTTTACGGCAAAATGTTCGAAAAAACCGGTGAGGAATTACTCGCTCGCGCCTTCCTGCACGAGACCGATCACCTGAACGGCAAACTCTACATCAGCCACATTAGCGCCCTGAAGCGTGACTTGATGAAGCGCAAAATCCGGAAGATGATGAAAGCGGGAGAGTGGTAGAAGATTGAGTAATTGGGTAATTTTGTAATGGGTGAATTGAACTGCGATTGCTGGAAAACGGTCTCCGTTACCAAATCGGCGGATTACACGATTAGCCCATGTCTCTGAATCTGGTTTTTTGCGGCACGCCGAGCTTCGCCGTGCCAACGCTGGAGAAGCTGGTCGCTGCCGGATTACGCCTGCCTCTCGTCGTTACCCAGCCGGATCGGCCAAAAGGACGCGGCCTCGAACTGGTCTCGTCACCGGTGAAAAAATCCGCTCTACGCCTGAACCTCGCGGTCACCCAGCCTGACCGAATTAGAAGCAATGACGAATTCCGCGCCCAACTGAGCGCGCTCAAGCCCGACGCCATCATCATCGTCGGCTACGGCCGCATCATTCCGCAGTGGATGCTCGAGATTCCTCCCCTCGGCAACATCAATCTGCACGCCTCGCTGCTCCCGAAATATCGCGGTGCCGCGCCCATCCAGTGGGCCATCGCCAACGGCGAAACCGTCACCGGGGTCACCACCATGCGTATCGACGCCGGCCTCGACACCGGCGACATCCTGCTTCAGCAAGAACTCCCCATCACGCCCGATGATACCGCCGAAACCCTGGCTCCACGCCTGGCCGTCATTGGCGCCGAACTCGTCGTCGAGACTTTGCGACAGCTCGAGGCCGGCAGCATTCAACCTCGCCCACAAGACAACTCGCAAGCCAGCCTCGCGCCCATCCTGAAGAAAGAAGATGGCCTGGTGGACTTTTCCCGCTCTGCCGGCGATCTCTTTAACCGCATTCGCGGCTTCCAACCCTGGCCCGGTGCCTACACAAAATTTCGCGGCAAGACCCTGCAGATCCTGAATGCACGCCCCGCGACCGACACCGTGCCTGCCGCCGAGTTGCGCGTCGATTCCGGTCGTCTCCTGGTCGGCTGCGGCCGCAACACCTCCCTCGAACTATTCGAGATTCAACGGGAAGGCAAGAAGCGCTCCTCCGCCGCAGACTTCGCCCGCGGCTATCATCCGCACTCCGGTGAAAAATTAGGTTCCCTCTGATTTCACCGCAGACACCAGGGCAGACCCGATGATTGAAATGGGGAAACAGCCGCTCGCGGGCGTCCGCGTTTGCTCGCCAGACCGATTCCGCCGCCGGGAAGCGACTGGTCTCACTTCCGCAACCCGCCAGCTTCCGTCATACTGGCAGCTTGAACTCTCGCATCAGACCTGCAAACACACCGGTCTCGCCCGCCCGCGCCGCAGCTTTCGACATCCTGCTTCGCGTCGAACGCGAATCCTCCTACGCCTCGGACCTGCTGCATTCTGCCGCCTACGAACGCCTCTCCACTCCCGATCACGCCCTCGCGACCGAGTTAGTCATGGGGGTTCTTCGCTGGCGTTCACGCCTCGATGCCGGCATCGCCCTCGCTTCGGCGCAATCGCTGTCCAAACTCGACGTTGAAATTCTCATCGCTCTGCGCCTCGCCCTCTATCAATTCTTCTGGCTCGATCGCATCCCGCAGCGCGCCGCCCTCCACCAGAGTGTCGAGTTGGCGAAACGGGCGCGCAAACGCTCGGCAGCGCCTTTCGTAAATGCCGTCCTGCGCAAGCTCTCCGCGCTGTCTAGAAATAGGAATGAAGATGCATCCACCGAAGGCGAACCCGCTTCGGTCGAGGCCTTGGCCCGAGCCCTGGCGCATCCCCCCTGGCTGGTCGAGCGCTGGGCCCGCGAATACGGATTCTCGGCCGCGCGCCAGATTTGCCAACACAATCAGGCGATCCCTGCCACTGCAATTCGCCTGCGCACGCCCACTGCGGAAAAGCAACTGCAGCACGATGGAGTCAGTCTCAGCCCCGGAGGACTTCTCGCATCCGCCCGGCGGGTGGAGGCCGGAGACATCACCAAGACCCCGTCATTCCGCGCCGGCCAGATCGCCATCCTGGACGAAGCCTCGCAACTCGTCGCCGCCCTGGTAGGCTCTGTCGATCTTGAGGAAAGATCACGCATTCTTGACTGCTGCGCCGCTCCCGGCGGCAAAACGCTGGCCATCGCAGACCATAACCCCGCAGTCGCAATCACCGCCGTCGAACTTCACCCGCAGCGCGCGCGCCTTCTCCAAAAGCTGTTGCTGGCATCGCAATCCTCCGCGCGCATTTCAATCGTGGCGGCCGAGGCGCAGCATCTGCCGCTGTCTCTACAGTTTGATCGCATTCTCGCCGACGTACCCTGCTCCGGCAGTGGCACACTGGCCCGCAATCCCGAAATCAAATGGCGGCTCAGGCTCGACGATCTCGCCAAATTACACACCCGCCAGGTCGCAATCCTCCGCTCCGCCCTCGCCCAACTCGCTCCCGGCGGACGCCTTATCTACTCAACGTGTTCGCTAGAAAAAGAAGAGAACGAAAATGTTGTCGATGAAGTTCTATCGGAAACCAATGGGTTCCGTCCGCTCGATTGCCGCGACGACCTGGCTCGCCTGAAAGAAAGCGGCGAGCTCACCTGGCCCGATTCAACCCTGCTCGCGAGTGGTCCATATCTCCGCACGATCCCGGGCGTGCACCCCTGCGACGGCTTCTTCGCCGCGATTTTGGAAAGAGCCTGAGGAAGTATTTCGGTCTGTCCCTCGAGATCCGCGCAAATCCCCGGCAAGTTTTCTACCGTACGTCGAAGTTCACGACCGCCCCCGCAATTACCTTCTGGCCGGCTGCCGGCACTTGCGACACAATGATGCTCGCGGGCGAAGCCTGCGCCGGAGGGGGCGCCTGTTCCTGCCGCGATGGCAGCGCCGCAGGCGCAGCCAGATTCGCCGCGTCCTGCGCCGGAGCGCTCGCCGGCGGAACCACATTTACATTCCCCAACCGGAATCCCGCCTCCTGCAAACTCCGGCTCGCACTGCCCAGCGGTTGGCCCGCGAAGCTCGGCATCACAAACGCCTGAGGCTCCGCGGCCTCGGTTACCAGCAAGCTGATCTTCGGCGTCACCACCTGCGTCGCGTTCGCCATGGGACTCTGCGCCAGCACCTGGTCCGCCGGGGTCCCAGCCGTCTGCACCGCTGCCATCGCAGCCACATCCAACCCGCGGCGCCGAATGTTCAACTCCGCCGCGTGCTCGCTCTCCCCGGTCACATTCGGAATCGTCACTCGGGTCGGTCCCAGACTCTGCGCCACTCGCACCTGCCAGCCGCGCCGCACCTTGGTTCCCGGCAACGGCAGTTGCGACATAATCTTTCCCTCGGCAATCTGCGGACTGTAATACTGCCGTTCGATCGAGATCTGCAAGCCCAGTGCGGCCACCTTCCTCTCCGCGTCCGCGGGAGCCAACCCGACCAGCAGCGGCACGGCGACCTCCTGCCCGTGAATGGCAAACCGCATCGCCGTCAGCGCCGACACCATCGCTACGATCACCAGCACCAGCGCCAGCAACGCAAATCGGATCGCAGACTTCATACGCGGAAACGTTGGCAGGTGTGACTCAAAAGGTTTCGCCGTAAGCGGAATTATAGTCTGCACCTTTCAGCCCTCGCGAGCTCCACTTTCAATTTGATACTCGTGGCCCGTCGTGGCTTTCGGTCCACGGTCACCGGCAGCCGCTCCTCCCGCCTGCAATCTGAACAAGTACGAAGGTTCGAAGGACGAGGTGCGCACGGTCTTCTTCGTTTGGAGTATCATATTTTCGTGCGGCATTCGATTCCGGCTCCGGTCGTATTTCTCAGCCTGCTGGTGCTGCCCGTAGCCTTCGTCTCAAGCGTCCGCGCGCAGATTAACGGTGCGCCAGCATCCGGATTTGGCGGACGCGCGGTCAACCCTCCTACGAGCGTAACTTCGCTCGGCTCCAACGGCTACTCTTCGAGCGCCCGCGCATTTTTCTCTACCTCTGCGCCCACCGCCTCCGGCAACGCCAACGGCCATCATCGCCGTCATCACGATGCGGCATACGGTCCTCCGGTAATCTATGCCGTCCCCGTCCCGTACGCCGTCGACATCGGCGCCCCCGACAAAGACGCCGACTCCAACGGGGATGACGACGACCAGGGCGGTCCCACCATCTTCGACCGTCGAGGAGCTGGCGCCGCGTCCTACATTCCGCCGGTGGACGATGTTTCCCCACTTGACTCGGGCGACGCTGCGAATGCTTCCGTTGCGGTTTCCGATCCTGTGCAGGAACCGACAATGCTGATTTTCAAGGACGGTCGTAAGTTGGAACTTGGAAACTACGCCATCATCGGCCAGACTCTGTTTGATCTTTCCCCCGGACAGGTCCGCAAAATCGCGCTCGCCGAGCTTGATCTCGATGCCACCCGCCAGCAAAACGACAATCGTGGCATCAGCTTTCAACTGCCGTCGCCACCTAAGGCAAACTGATCATGCGCAGCCTGCTTCTCACCCCGCTTCTCGCTATCGTGTTCGCCGCGACACCGTCGGCAAGCGCGCAGCGAATGTTCTCCGGCTCTCCGCGTTCGGCCGCCAACTATAACCGACGCGGCCATGCGCGCTCGTCCTTTTTTCCGCTGGCATTTTCCGATCCGCTCTATTCCGATTATCTCTCCAGCACGGGATATCCCGTTGCATCTCAGCCGCCAGTGATTATCCTCGAAGGGGCTCCCCCGGCAGCATCCGGGCCCGACCGTTCCTCCTTGCCCAGCCAATCGCCCGTCCAGCCGCTGATGATCGAACTGCAGGGTGACCGCTACGTTCAGGTGGGCGGCAACGACCCCACAGAAGAGATGACGGAGGCAATCCCGAATGCCCCCAGTCGGGAGTCCCGCTTTTTAAAGTCTGCGACTCCTGCCGTCGCCGCGAACGCGTTGCCTCCGGCGGTTCTCGTCTTTCGCGATGGTCACCGCGAGAAAGTCTCCGACTACACGATCGCAGACGGCATCCTCTATACCAGCGCCGATTACTATACCAATGGATCGTGGAACCGGAAGATTGCGCTTTCTTCCCTGAATCTGCCCGAGACCCTCCAATCCAATCAAGCCCGCGGAGTAAAATTTCAACTCCCAACGGCGCCCAACGAAGTCATCATCCGCCCCTAAAGACGTGGCTCGCAGGGTCGCTCGGGACCACTGGTTGCTCTAGCCCAGGCCTCAATCCGGTAAACCCTGGTTCCCACCGTGCGTGGTATAATAAATTCAGCTCCAACACGAATAACGCCCTGTAAATACAAGCAGTTAGAAGGTTTCGAGTGCGCACCGGCCACTCGCCTTCGACCCGCTTGAAGTGGGGCTAGAACTAGGAAGCAGAAGCTCAGAGCTGACCCATGCCCGACGATCAAAACCCCGAACTCCCTCTCACTCCTCCGCCCGGCGGCGATGGCCCCGGGGCGTTGAACATTCAACCGGTCAACATTGAAGAGGAGATGAAGCGGTCATACCTCGACTATTCCATGTCGGTGATCATCGGCCGCGCGCTGCCCGATGTCCGCGACGGACTGAAGCCCGTGCATCGCCGCATTCTCTACACCATGCAGCAGATGGGCCTACAGCCCAACAAAGCGACGCGCAAATGCGCCCGAATCGTCGGTGAAGTCATGGGCAAATACCATCCCCACGGCAACCTCGCCGTGTACGACGCCCTGGTGCGTCTCGCGCAACCCTGGAGCATGCGCTACCCTCTGATTTTTGGTCAAGGCAACTTCGGCTCTGTCGATGGGGACCCGCCCGCCGCCGATCGTTACACCGAGGCCAAACTGGCCCAGGTTTCCACCGCGCTGCTCGAAGATCTCGACAAAGAAACCGTCGATTTCCATGACAATTACGATGGCAGCGAAGTTGAGCCTGACGTTTTGCCCGCGCGTATTCCGAATCTTCTGGTCAACGGCTCCGACGGAATCGCCGTCGGCATGGCCACAAAAATTCCGCCGCACAATCTCACCGAAATCGTCGACGCCACCATCACGCTGGTCAACAATCCCAACGCGCAGCTCGCCGAGATTTTGAAATTCGTGCAGGGTCCGGACTTTCCCACCGCCGGCATCATCCACGGCCGCGCCGGAGTTTTCGAAGCCTACCGCACCGGCCGGGGCCGTTTCATGATGCGCGCCAAGGCTGCCATCGAAAACATCAACAAAGACCGGCAAGCCATCATCGTCACCGAAATTCCCTATCAGGTGAACAAGGCGCGCCTGGTCGAACGCATCGCGCAACTGGTCAACGACAAAGATATCGAAGACATCTCCGACATCCGCGACGAAAGCGACCGCGACGGCATGCGCATCGTCGTCGAACTCAAGCGCGGCGCCGAGCCTCAAATTGTCCTCAACCAACTCTTCAAGCACACCCAGATGCAGGAAAGCTTTTCCATGATCCTGCTGGCGGTGGTTAACGGACAGCCCCGCGAAATGGGCCTGATCCAGACCATCAAGTATTTCATCGAGCACCGTGTCGACGTGGTCCGCCGTCGCACTGCGTACCTGCTGCAGAAAGCCAAAGACCGGGAACACATTCTCGAAGGTTATCTCACCGCCCTCGATCATCTCGATAACGTCATCACCATCATTCGCGGCAGTGCCAACCGCGCCGACGCCCGCGAAAATTTGGTGCTTTACTTCGGCGGCAAGAAAATCGACGTCAACACCAGCGGCCGCGCGCCCAAACTCGATCCCGAAAAGCCCTTCACCACCCGCCAGGCCGATGCCATCCTCGAACTTCAATTGCATCGTCTCACCAAGCTCTCCATTGACGAAATTGCCAACGAGTTAAAAGATGTCCGCGGCAATATCGCCGAATACGAATCGATCCTCGGCTCCGAGAAAAAGCTGCGCAACGTCATCATCAAAGAGCTGGAAGAAGTTAAGAAGTTATACGGAGATGACCGCCGCACTCGCCTTGAAGACGAAGCCGCGGAAATCGTCCTCGAAGATCTCATTGCCGACGAACAGGTTGCGGTCACCGTCAGCCACTCCGGCTACATGAAGCGCACGCCTATTTCCACCTACCGCATGCAACGCCGCGGAGGCACGGGCCGCACCGGCATGAAGACGCGCGACGAAGATTTCGTCGAGCATCTCTTCATCGCCTCCACCCACGCCTTCATTCTAATTTTCACCAACAAGGGCCGGGTTTACTGGCTCAAGGTCTACGAAATTCCCGACGTCAGCGCCGCGGGCAAAGGCAAACACATCGGCAACCTGATCGGACTGCAGCCCGGCGAAACCGTGAAGACGATGCTCGCCGTGCGCAATCTCGAGCAAGAAAATAAATACGTCTTCTTCGCCACGCGCAAAGGCCTGGTCAAGAAATCGGCGTTGCGCGAGTTCATGCACGTGCGCTCCAACGGCATCAACGCCATCGCCATTGAAGAAGGCGACGAACTGGTCGCCGCCCGCATCACCGACGGCAATCAGATCGTCTTTCTGGCGTCGCACGAAGGCATGGCCGTGCGCTTCGACGAAAGCCACGTCCGTCCCATGGGCCGCGCCGCCTACGGCGTCTGGGGTATCGACCTCGACCCCAACGACTACGTGGTTGGTATGGCGACCACGACAAAACCAGGAGCAGAGCCGGTGCCGACCACGGAGCACGGGGGGACCACCGCCTCAGCCGTCTCTCTCGCGCCGGCCGCCGCCGCAGGCGAACCGGAAGTCATCGACGTAACGGTCAAAGGCACGCTTATCCTCTCTGTCACCGAAAACGGTTACGGCAAGCGCACTCCCGCCGACGAGTACCGCCTAACCAACCGCGGCGGCAAAGGTGTAATCAACGTGAAAACGACGGAGCGCGTCGGCAAAGTCGTCGGCATCGCGCAAGTCGACGAAACCTCCGAAGTAATGCTGATCAGCCACTACGGCAAAATCATCCGCATGGACTCGACGACCATTCGCGAATCCGGCCGCAACGCCCAAGGTGTTCGCCTGCTGCAAATGGAGCCCGGCGACCGCGTAGCCGCAGCCGTAGTTATCGCCCCGGATGCCGCACCCGAGGGCTCTAACGGAGGCACGCTGATTCAATAGGGGAATCAATCCGTAACGTATCTTGCACAGAAGGGTCTACCAGGGTGCAATATGGTGCGCGAGCATCTTGCTGATGACGGATCGTTCCCCATCTCAGGAAACCACGGCGGTGCTGAGATGGTGATGATGCCAATTGCCGCCCCGCCCGAGATCGTTCGGGGGTGCTACAAGCAAGCCCCCCTTTCATCGCCAGCAGCACGAAGGCAGGTAAACCACATCTGCGACTACAATCAGTCGAGACCTAACAAAACTCACCCATTCACCAGCGCCAACATATGCTCCGGATACCGCGCCCCAGCCGCTGCCTCCGGCGAAAACACGGAATCAATTCGCTGCAAATCTTCCCGGCTCAGCTTCACCTCAAGCGCACCCACATTCTCCTCCAGATATTTCCGCCGTTTCGTCCCCGGGATGGGCACAACGTCGTCCCCCTGCGCCAGCACCCAGGCTAGCCCCAGTTGCGATGGCTTGCATCCTTTTTCGCGAGCAATCTGTTCCACGCTCCGCACCAGATCAAGATTCTTCTGAAAATTCTCCCCCTGAAACCGGGGACTATTTCGCCGATAATCATCGGCCGGCAAATCTTCGAAGCGGCGAAACTGCCCGGTCAGAAATCCTCGCCCCAGCGGACTATAAGCCACAAAGCCGATCCCCAGTTCGCGGCAGGTAGCCAAAATCTCCCGTTCAGGATCGCGCGTCCACAACGAATATTCCGTCTGCAGCGCCGCGATCGGATGCACCTTCACCGCGCGTCGCAGAGTTTGCGCCGAGGCCTCAGAAAGCCCGAGATACCGTACCTTGCCTTGCTTCACCAGTTCAGCCATCGCCCCCACCGTTTCTTCAATCGGCGTGTTGGGATCGACGCGATGCTGATAATAGAGATCGATGGTCTCCACTCCAAGCCGCCGCAAGCTGGCCTCGCAGGCCTGCCGAACATACTCCGCCTTGCCGCTCACGCCGCGCACATTCGGATTGCTCGGGTCCCGCACAATTCCAAACTTGGTGGCCAGCACAATGTTTTCGCGTTTGCCCTTGATGGCCCGGCCCACTAGCTCCTCGTTCTTGTGCGGCCCGTACACATCCGCCGTATCAAGAAACGTGATTCCCAGCTCCAGCGCCCGATGAATCGTGGCGATCGATTCCTCATCGTCCCGTTGGCCATAAAACTCCGACATCCCCATGCACCCCAACCCCAGCGCGGAGACCTTCAACCCACTACGACCAAGTTCGCGAAGTTGCATGATGACACCTGCCTTGATATGAGTACGAAGCGGATAAGCAGTAGATGCCCGGAATGTCCCGAGGGTGCGCTGAATATTGTGCACTGAATATTGCGTGGCGCGGGCGCTGTTGGCCCGCAAGCCCTAGCGGGACACTCGGATTCTGGGTTTCGCTCTCGCTCCAACCTCGCCTATCTGCTCCGCTGCGACCCCGGCCTTGCGCAGAGCACTGGTGAGCGCCGATCCATCCGGAGTAGAAATCAGCAAACCGCCCGCGGTCTGCGGATCGAAGAGCAGAGCCCGTACCTCCTCGGGAATACCCTGGTCGTCATATTCCACCAGGCACTCGGCAAACTCCCGGTTATTTCTAAGCCCAGCAGGAATGTACCCGGCCCGCACACATTCCAGCGCTCCCTCGAGCAGCGGGACTTTCTCGGAAGAAATGTAGGTCGACACCTCCGACGCCAGCACCATTTCGCGCAAATGTCCGATCAAACCGAATCCCGTCACGTCGGTCATCGCGTTGACTATAAAATTACCGACGCTGATTACGTCCGCTGCGCGTTTGTTCAGCGCAGTCATCGACCGCACCGCGGCATCAATCCATCGCGACTCGGCCTTCCCTTTCTTGATCGCCGTCGAGATCACGCCGGTCCCGATCCCCTTGGTGAACAGCAGAGAGTCACCCGCCTTCGCCCCGGCATTTGTCAAAACTTTCTTCGGATGCACGACTCCGGTGACGGAATATCCAAACTTCGTCTCTTCATCGCGAATGCTGTGGCCTCCGATCACGGTGCATCCCGCCTCCATCATCTTCGACAGTCCGCCGGCAAGAATACGCTCCAGAATGTCAAGGTTTGCTTTCTCCGGAAAGCAAACCAGCGCGAGCGCAGTGAGTGGCTTCCCACCCATCGCGTATACGTCGCTCAATGCGTTGGTGGCCGCGATCTGCCCAAACGTGTAAGGATCGTCGACAATGGGCGTGAAAAAATCCACCGTCTGCACCAGCGCCTGGTCCGGCGCGATGAGATACACTCCGGCGTCGTCGGCACGATCGAAGCCGACCAGAACGTTCGGGTCGTGTTGCCGGGCTAATTTCCCAAGCACCGTGTCCAGCGCCGCCGGACTCAGCTTGGACGCTCAACCCGCAGCTTTCACCGACTCCGTCAGCCGAAACGGCTTATTCTCAGCCATAGGCTCATTTTACTGGAAGGGCTGTGCGGGGACTGGCGCTAGGCGCCGTTGAACCACTGCTCATCTCCGCCACGAAGGGGGAAGGGCACGAGTTACTTTGCTAGCGGAGAAACTTAGATTCGTATCCAGGCATCGCCTCAGCGGCGCTGGCGAGAGCCGGATTCGTGTCGGCATCAGCCGCCGAGGATCCCCCCCAGGATAGCTTACTTCGCCACCACATCCGTGACCCGCATCTCCGGATACTGGCGGTTCCACTGCGCCGAGATGCTGTCGAATGTGAGCCGAAAATGTTCGGTCTGCCCCGGTAGCAGCGGCGACGACGCAAGATCTACAGCGTCAGGGTAAGCTCCGCCCGTCTTCAGCACGCGCAGCGGTAATTCTTCTCGCTGTGCCATCTGGCCCAGCTCGTCTTTGAAAACAACTTCCACCACAGCATGCGTCACGGTCTGGTCGCCGCTGTTGGTAACGCTTCCGTCGACGTAGCTGACCGTGGCTCCAATGAAATTTTCGGCAGCGCTCATCTTGAAATCCGAAAGCTTCAGGCTGGCAATGTAGGGCGAAGCCGTCTTCGCGGTTTTCGGCGGCTGGCGCAGCAAAAACGCGGCGCCGAGCGCGCCCGCAATCACGACAAACACTGCGAGCCCGATAATCAACCGGCTGGAGTCGCGTTCCTCAGCGACCGGCGTTGGCTGTCCCAGGCTACCCATGACTGGATTGTAGGCCGTTGTTTTTTGATTGTCGATTTTAACCCTGTCGTCCGGCCTGACGGGAATTTCGATTACGACGCAGTCCGGAAGAATGCGGCGAGGAACAGCACTCCAAACAGCACATCGACGGCCCCAAATACCAGGTCGGACGCGTGCAGCCGATGTTGCAGATACAGAGCCATCAGGGAAACGCCGTAGGCGAACTTCTCCAGCACGGCGGGAATCATCATCGGCCGCAAGCGCACCGGTTCCCGCGCGATCACCATGAAAGCAACCTGAAACGCCAGGCCAACGCCGATGAATCCGTAATAAAAGCCGGGGTGAGTGATGGCGGGAGGGTCCTGCCGCCCGATCGCATCGAACATAAAATAAAGAGGCGCGAGGACCAGAACGCCCCAGATCCCCGCAATCCAGAAAACCACCTTGGCGAATTTCATTGGCCTGCCTCTCGGCGACCGGAGCCGCCGGCCAGGGCTGGCGGACAAGCAGTATCCGCCCCACACAGAACGATCTACTCGCCGCCCACAGTCAGTCCATCCACGCGAATCGTCGGCGCCGCCACCGACCCTCGAAACTCCAGATCATTCGCAATTTCAGAAATGTTGAAGAACAATTCCTTCAAATTCCCCGCCACCGTGATTTCTTCCACCGGATACGCCAACTCTCCGCCGGAAATCCACATTCCCGAAGCCCCGCGGGAATAGTCGCCGGTCACCAGATTCACACCTTGGCCGAGGAATTCCGTAACGTAGAGTCCTTCCTTGATTCCCGAAATTAATTGCTTCGCCGTCTTGGAGCCAGGCTGCAGGAAATAATTTCCCGGCCCAATCCCCGGCGTCCCCGCCAGTCCTCGCGAAGCATTTCCGGTAGTCTTCAGCCCCAGTTTTTTCGCAGTGTAGGTGTTCAGCAGATACGACCTCAGCACTCCGTTTTCGATCACCACGGTGCGTCTTGTCGGAACGCCTTCGCCGTCGAAGGGACTCGTTCCGAAACCGCCGGCGATCGTGCCATCATCGATGATGTTGACATTGTCGCCCGCGATCTTTTGCCCCAGCTTTCCGGCAAGAAATGATGCCCCACGGTAAACCGAGTCTCCGTTCACTCCTTCGAAAATGTGCTCCAGGATCGAGGTAGCAACCATGGGATCGAAAACGATCGGCACTTGCGCGGTCTTCGCCTTGCGCGCGCCCAACCGGCGCAGCGTGCGTTCCGCCGCAATTTTGCCAACTTTCTCCGGCGCATCAAGCTTCTTCAGGGTGCGCGCCACCGAGTACCAGTAATCGCGCTGCATGGCGCCATCTTCCGTCTGAGCGATGGGGACGGCCGCGACCGAACAATAAGACCGGCGATACTCGCCCACAAAGCCGTGCGAGTTGGCCAGAACCTTGTGCCCCGTAGCGGCGTCGAACGATCCCCCTTCGGAATTCTTGATGCGCTTATCAAAATCGAGAGCGGCCTTCTCCGCGCGCCGCGCGTAGTCGATACGATCCGGCCCCGGCAGCGAATATACGTCCTCGTGGTAAAGGTCAAGATCGCCGGGCAGAGAACCTAGCTGCGCGGCTTCAGGAATTCCGCCGAACGGATCTTCCGACGTAATTTTGGCCAACTCCAGCGCCGACTTCACCATTCGGTCCAGACCCGCGGGGGAAAAATCGCTGGAGTAGGTGCTGGCCGCGCGCTGCCCAAAAAACACCCGCACTCCAATCGACTTCGAACCCGACTCTTTCAGAGTTTCGACTTGTCCCAGCCGAACAAGAGTGGAGAATTCATCGCCTTCGCGCACCACGCATTCGGCAGCGGTGGCGCCGCCGGCCATAGCACGCCGCACAATATCCTGCGCAATCCCGCGCAAGTCAGTTTCAACTTTCGGGTTCGGAGTTTCGACTTGAGTAGAAGACATAAGAAATCTTTACCCCAGAGATAGAGATAGGGAGAAAATCCTGAGACAATGCCAATCGAGAATTCTGGACTTTCTCGGCGGCTGCGTGTGCTTGTGGTGAAAAGCCCTTACTGCATGAACCCGCCCGGGTCTTTCCTGGCCGTCCCCCCGACGGTGAGCCGATCAATCTTCAGCGTCGGAATCCCCACGCCCACCGGCACCGCCTGACCATCTTTGCCGCAAGTGCCGACCCCTTCGTCGAGTTTCAGATCGTTGCCCACCATCGAAACCCGAGTCAGCACATCCGGTCCATTGCCGATCAGCGTCGCTCCCTTGATCGGCGCGGTAATCTGCCCGTCCTCGATCATGTAGGCCTCGGAGGCCGAGAACACAAATTTTCCGTTCGTAATATCCACCTGCCCGCCGCCAAAATTCACGGCGTAGATTCCACGCTTTACCGAGCGAATAATGTCTCCCGGATCATCCTGCCCTGCCAGCATGTAGGTGTTGGTCATGCGCGGCATCGGGATGTGCTCGTAACTCTCCCGCCGCCCGTTGCCGGTGTCAGAGATGCCCATTAGCCGGGAGGAAAGCTTGTCGCTAAGATATCCTTTCAGAATTCCATTTTCGATGAGCACCGTTTCCTGCGTAGGCTCGCCTTCATCGTCGACGTTGAGCGACCCTCGCCGCCACGGCATGGTCCCATTGTCGACCACCGTGCATTTCTCACTTGCAACTCGCTTTCCCACCAGCCCCGCGAAGGCAGAAGTTTTCTTGCGATTGAAGTCGGCTTCCAGCCCATGTCCCACTGCCTCGTGCAGCAGAACTCCCGGCCATCCCGGCCCCAGAACCACTTCCATTTCACCGGCCGGAGCCTCGCGCGCGTCGAGCTGAAGAATCGCCTGCCGCGCCGATTCCTTGGCAAAAAATTCCGGGGTCTTCTCCCCGAAGAAAAAATCCAACGCCACGCGCCCGCCTCCACCCGACGAACCGCGGGCCGAGTTTGCCTCGGTTTTCGCGATGCACGATACATTCATGCGCGCCAGCGGCTGCGAATCCTCGGCGAAGGTTCCATCCGATCCGACCACCAGAATGTTCCGCAATTCGTCGGCGTAGCTCGCCCGCACTTCCTGAATTCGCGAATCGTACGCCCGCGCCGATTTGTCAGCCCGCATCACCAGTTCGACCTTGGCGCTGATCTCCGCGTCCACCGACGGCAGCGTTACCGGATACAGACTCCGTGCCGCCGCTTTCTGAAATCCGGCAACCGTAGTCTTCGCCGGAGCGCTGGCAATCAAAGCCGCCGTCCGCGCCGCGTGCAATATGCGCTGAGCCGAAAGATCGTCGGTATACGCGTACCCGGTCCGCTCCCCGGAAACCACACGCACTCCGCATCCGGCGGAGATCCCCTGCGACGCCGACTTGACCATCGATTCATCCACCATCAGCGACGTGGATGAGAGATATTCGAAGTAGAGGTCGGCGTAATCGCCGCCCGCCGAAAGCGCGGCCGACAGATACCGTTCCAGATCATTCTCGGTCACGCCGTAATGTTCGAAGAAAAATCGCTGCTTATCTGAGATTGGTTTATCCGACATTAGTTTACCCAGGTGAGTTAGATGCTGGCGAGTTTAACGGAGACTCGGAGACGCTCACTCCCTTGCTCTATTATCCCATACGAAATCCCCTTCGGCCCGCGCCAGAAACTCTGGTAACCCTGGCCCAACCTCAAACGAACGATCGGCCTCAGCCTTACCGGAGCCGCTGTTCATGCGAGCCCCAGGGGGAAGTTCCCGACTTCCGATGGCCGATCGCGATGGGACCTGCTTCAAGCCGCGAAGCGGCGCAAGGGTGCAG
Organism: Candidatus Sulfotelmatobacter sp.; assembly: GCA_036514015.1. Classification (GTDB taxonomy): domain Bacteria; phylum Acidobacteriota; class Terriglobia; order Terriglobales; family Acidobacteriaceae; genus Sulfotelmatobacter. Next base: position 37,508 of record DATBYA010000153.1, on the reverse strand, counting down.
CCACGGCGCAAGCCGCTGGCGGGCGATTCGAAGCTTCACACGCCCGAGTGGGGCGAAAAGAAAACCTCGGACACAGACTCCCGGCGTTCCCGGCAGCTTCCTCCACACCCTCGGCATCACTTCCACGCCCCCAATAGCCGCCGCACATCCACGAACTGCGCAAGGTGGTACGCGTTGTGATCCGCCACCAGCAACGCCTCCCGCAAGATCGTCTGCCCGTCGCCCCACCGAATAGGTGCAAACAAATCCGTCTTCGGGTTCGCAACCAGGGTCTGCAGAGTACCCAGGTCCCGCCGAAACTGCCGGACACTCTTGTTCCACGCCGCGGCATTCGGCGGAGCTTGGGTCTTCGGCCAATATCCACTGGGCCAGTTCGGAGAAACATGCTTGGAGCTGCGACTGAATTCGAGAATGTCCCACTGCCCCAGCCGCAAGTGTTCGAGCAGCATCCACGGAGAATGCGGGAACTTCGCAGGCTTGGCACCGCGCAGCTTCACCGGCAGACCTTTGATTACATCTTCGAATTTGGCGTGAGCCCCCCCACCTCCGAGAAGATCGACAAGGTGTTGGCGCAAAGAGCGCTCCTGATCTTGGGTCATCCCTTCCTCCTGGCTACGGCGCACATTCCAGTGTACCGCCGCACTTGGAAGACGAAGAACTTGAGGATTCCAAGACCAGGATCAACGTTCGAATTCTGGTTGTTGATCGAAAAGCGACTCATCCTGACCGCAGCCGCTTTTCAGGCGCAGGGAAGCGAGACCTGCCGGGCGAAGAGCGGGGACGCATGCGGAAAGATTTCCCGTTACTCTCGACACTTACCACGCCACGCTTGACACGGAGCGGTCTTACTTATTCTTATTCTGCGCGGTGGCGTTTGGCGAAGGCACTTCGTCGCCTGCGCTCCCGATCGCATCGCCCCGCCGCAAGAGCGAAAATGGCTAGAGAAAGGTGTTTCACAGGGTTCTCGATCTGGGGGAGATAGGCTTTGACTAATCTTCCCCATAATCTTCGTTGATGAACTGGGGAACTGAAAAGAACGGAAAGGGATAGCCCTTTCGTAACACGCCTGCGACTTCTCGCCTGAGCTCGAATCTTCTTGGTTGTGCGGGTTCGCTTCGGTGTGCGGCGTGGGTCTCGATCTTTGATCCGGATAAGCTGAGCCACGCTCGCTCTCTCCAGGCCTGACCCCAACTCTCTCACGGAATAGACGCCATAGCCCCCTTCGGCCCCACCACCAGCGCCCCGCCCTCAGGATAAGCGCTCACCGCGTTGAACCGAATCCCCAACTTCTTCTTGCCCCCGATGCGTCGCGGATTGTTCGGCGGCCGCAAGTCAAAAACGAAATCCTCCCCTACGATAAAGATTCGTTCCCTAGGAACCGGCTTCACCCGAGTCTTCTTCTCTTCCCCTCCCATCGCTTCATGAACCGCTGCATCATTCACTGTTCGGTCATAAGCGACAGCGGAGAAATAAGCGAGTGGATGCAACGCCGGGAGCGTCCAGGTTTTTCCTCCATCCTCGGTAACCGCCAAATTTGGCCCATCGTCTTTGGGACGCTTGTAGTCCCCCCCAGCGATCACGCCATGCATGGCGTCACGGAACGCGATCGAAAAGATCCCGGCCGAGTCCGCCCCATGCACCATGGGGGTGTCGAACACCTCCCAGCTGTGCCCGCGATCGGCAGAGTGGAAAACCCGCGCCGTCTTACCCCCGGTAGCGAACCAGACATTGGAATCGGAGGCTGACCGAACGATCGCGATGCACGTATTCGACGCGGCGAAAGCGCCTTCGCCTTCCATTGCATTAGGTAGGAGCGACGATGAAACAGGCCGCCAGCTCCGGCCATCGTCGGTCAGAAGAATTTCAAACTTGAGTTTCCCAGACTCGTCCGGGATGGGATCGCCCACAACCATGCCATGCGTCGAATCCCAAAACACCATGCCATCGAAGAAGCCCTTGGGATTCGGGTTGGTGAACTGCAGCTGCCAGTGCCGCCCGGAGTCGCTGCTATGGTAGATCCGCGACTGCTCGCCCGGCCCGGCGGACATAAGAAACGCTTCGTCGCTCGAGAACGCCACCACTCCCCGAAAATCAAGGGCTCCCGCATCCGGCACCTGCGCCGGCATCCACGTGCGCCCGCCGTCAAGGGTGCGCAGATAAGTCCCGTGCGTGCCGCTCGCCCAAGCGACTTGCCGTGACACGGCGCTGACCCCGCGCAAACTTTCGTTGGTTTGCGAGAACTGAACTCGCGGCCCAGATTGAGCCCAAGCGTTGGCGACAACGAGAACCACTAGCGGCAGGCAACGCATGAGGAATTGTCGCAGAAATCATCGCCAAACAAGAAACAAGAAAACTCTTCCCTCCAACTGGCCTGCACTGCGGAGCTAACTACAATTCTGGGAGCTTGGTTTCGTTGCGCGTCTGGAATCGGCCCACTGGGTACAGCCAATACTGGTTCGGCGACCTCCTACCAGACTGTGAAAAACATTTTCCCGGGATGGGCGGTCGCGAAGAACCGCCCAGAGCGAGGCGTAATCGCCCTCACTTCGCCGTAAAGTCGGCAAACGCGGCAATTTTGCCCATATAAATCCGCAGCGTGCAGCGGGCACCGACATGGGCAAACGCAACTTCGAGTGCCTGCGACGGCTCATCCACCTGCGCCGTCTCCATCGCGGCGCGGGCAATGTCTTCCTTCTGATCGTAAGCCGCTCCCGCCGTGACGTTCTTATTCACCACCAGAGTCCAATGATCTTTCGCAGGGATAGCATAGACCGCGTACGCTCCGATAGGAATCGTCGAACTTCCCAGCGACAGTGGGGCCTCGGAGAACAAAGTCATGGGCGAGCCGCCCGGAGCCCAGGGCCTGCCATTGGGCGGCCGCTCTTGTTTGGCGGATACCGCGTTGTAGCGCACGTAAACCTGTCGCCCGTCATCCAGATTGCAGGTGGTGGTGGAAGTGGGTGCGCCGCCCGATTGCGCAGCCAGCCAAGGGGTCCACAATAACGATATAACTACAGCTCTCCAGACGAAGGTCGCGAACATGGTTGGAAAGCCTCCGCGCAAAAGTGTAGCGCCGCAGAGCACTTTAGGGGAAACAATTTGGGGGTGCGAAATTCATCCTCGCCGAATGGTGCCGTTCGACATGCGTCTTCGGTGATGTTTCCTCAAGCCCCGGCGGTTGCTACCGTGGCTTGCAGGTACGGGTGCGTCAGGTACCGGGCAGCGACGATCCAATCGAGGATGATCAATGGCGAAATCAAAACTAAGAATTCTTTATAGCGAAGGGGAAAACGACATTCTGGAAGCACAAGCCGCAGCTATGGAAAAAGCCGGGCACACAGTGCAACGCGCCGTGGGCCGCAAAGCTGTGGACGAAGCAATCCGCAAGGCTTCCTTTGACCTGGTTGTGCTGGGTGCAACCCTGACCCGCAACGATCGCCACCATCTTCCCTACATGATTAAAAAGGTAAGCACCGAGACCAAAGTGCTGGTCATGCACGCCGACGGAAGCCGCCATCCCTATGTGGATGCCTGCACCGATACCGGCGCGAGCCTGGAGTCGGTGCTCAATCACATTGACGCAATGAAAATCCCCGGCACGCCGCAAGCCGCCGCAGCGGCCGCAGCAGGGCGCTAGTTTGTAGCTGTCACGAGGCGGTTGCCGGTTGCCGATTCTGACGCTTTTCTTTCTGCCCAGTCGCGGCCAGGTTGGCTCGCGAACCAGCGCCAGCAAGAACCCGGCGGAGCAACCGGTGGAACCTTGAGGCTTCCGGCGGTGCTTCTTCGCCATCTGCAGACGGGTTTTGATTGAAAAAGTGGAATTCGGCGACCGCAGCCGAGCGACGCCCAACGCGACTCCGTCACTGACCGACTTGCAGGGTGAAAAAAATGAAGAGAATCAATAAGCCGCGGAGAACATAAGCGGAGAACAAGGAAGAAACGACCCGACCGAGCGACCCCCGAGAACCAAGTCAGTAATAGTGGAAGTTTCCCGTCGCTGCCGGGCCGCGTGCAACCGGGTTCGCGCGGTCTTCGCGCCGTAAACTCAACCCCAGTGGGAAGTCATGGCACGGTTCGCGCCGCCGGCTTTGCCGCCGGACTGTAGTCCTTGGGATATACCACCAGGCACCTTCGCATCCCTTCCCCCTCGCTCTCGGTGCGCAAGTCGGCTTCGTCTCTCAACGCCAGGTGAACGATCCGCCGCTCCCGCGACGACATCGGACTGAATTGGTATGGTGTTCCGGTCTTGCGCACTTTCTCGGCAGCAACGGTTGCGGCAGTGCGCAGTTCTTGAATCCGCAATGAGCGCTGATTCTGGCAGTCGAAGGAGATTTTTTCGTGCTCGCCCGAGGGCAACCGCAACATCTCCAGAGCCAGCAGTTCTAGCGCGCGCAACAACTCCCCGCCACGATCCAGCAGCAGCGCCGAGTCCGGACCGGCAAAATCCACCAGAATCTCGGGCTTCTCCCAGTCGCGGTTCTCCGGCAGCGGCGGATCCACAATAATGCGGTACTTCAGCCGAAGTCCGCCGTGCGTCACGACGGCCTGCAGAAATTCATTAATCTTCTTTGCGGCGGTAGGTTTGTCGGGAATGGACACGCGAATTGCTCCTGGCTTCTAGCTCTAGATATCTTTCTAACGAAACAACCGCAGCAAGGGCTCGCTGAAAAACTACGATTCTACGCTTGCTTGGAAAGGGCGTTGCTTCCAGCCGCGCCGTCCAGCAAAGAAACATTTCGCGCTTTAGCCCCGGAGGTGCTTCAGCTCAGTTGCGCGGGACCGATCGACTGCAGATTGTCTGATCTAGGTGAAAGCTGAGCGCTGAGGGCTGACAACTATTTCTCCTTCTTTCGCGCTCGCTTCGCCATCATCTCCTTCATTTCACGCCCTAGCGCCGTGCGGTTCATCACCGCTTGCTGCGCAATGGAAATAAAGTTGGCCTCGGCGTAATACAAATTCAGTCCTGCCGCCAGACGGAAGAAGATGAAACCCATCATCAAGGGCATCATCACCGTCATCATTTTCTGCTGCGCCGGATCCATGCCGGCTTGCGGCGTCATCTTCTGCACCACCAACATGCTGACCACCATCAGAACCGGCAGCACATAAGGCAAAGGCTCCGACGCCGACAAATCGTGAATCCACAACCAGTGCGCGTGGCGTAGATCGAGCGCCGCTCCCAGCATCCGATAATACGCAATCAAGAACGGAAACTGGATCAGCATCGGCAGGCAGCCGCCCGCCGGATTCACCCCTTCCTTTTTATAAAGCGCGCTGATTTCCTCATTCATCGGAGCCTTGCGCGGATCCCGCAGACTGTACTTCTTGTACTTCTCCTGGATCGCTTTGATCTGCGGCGCCACGCGCTGCATTTTCAGCATCGACTTCAGCTGCGTGATGCGTAGCGGCATCAGCACCAGGCTGATGATAAGAGTCTGCAGTATAATCGCCCATCCCCAGCCCGAATTCCAACCGGGGAAAATGTGGTTATAGGTCCACTTGAGCCATAGGAACAGCGGCTTGGCAATGATTCCCCACCAACCGAAATCCACCAGGCCATTGAGATCATTGTCGGCCCCCGACACGCCTGGCACACTCACTTTCTCCAGCACCTCCAGTTCCTTGGGACCCACGAAGACCCGTTCCATGGTAGGGCCGTGCAGATTCCCAACCGCCGCGCCCACCACGTCCACGGTCAGCGTCTCCTTAGAGTCAGCCTTCTGCGGATCGCGGGCTATCGACAACGGGTTGCGCATCGTCACCATTGCCGCGGTCGCGGGATCGTCGGGGATGAAGACCGCGGCGAAATACAGGTCGGTCGGGCCGGCCCAGTGAAATGGTCCAGGGTTGGTCCCGCCGCCGCTGATTTTCTTAATCGGCACACGCTCGATATTCTTGTTGAATTGATAGTCGATCGCCCCCGCGGCCCAGAATGCAGGCGTCGCCTGATCGCCGAATCCTGACGGCCACGCGGGAAGCGCTCCAATCACGCTGCCCTTGTAACTGACACTGGTTTCGACGTTCACCACATACGTGTGGTCGAAACTGAACCGCTTGTGCACCGCCAGATCCTGGTCAGCGTATTCGAATGTGATCGTAGTCGGGGATATTTTTGTGCCTTCACCCGAGCTAACATAAAGCGCCGAACTCAGTTTGCCGCGCAGGTCCGCATCGTATGTCCACAACGACAGCGGGTAGCCATACTGCGCGGCTGCCGTGGGATTGACCATGTCGAGCGGCCCGTTCTGCGCATCATTGTCGAACTTTTTTAGAATCCACGATTTCACCTGGGCCCCGCGATTGGTGAACGTGATGCGGTAGAGATCGTTCTCCACGACGGTCTCGGTTTCGCTGGTCGCCTGCTTGGTAACTTCCCGCGAAGAAGTTCTGGTGGAAGTGCCGGCAGAGGTTGCGCGTGGCGTCGCCGTCGTGACCGCTGCCGAGGGCGTCGGCTGAGTCTGCAATGTCTGGCTCTGCGGCGGTGGCGTGGCCGGTTGCGGAAAGTATTTCTTCAACAGCGGTTGGAAAGCCAGCATCACAATGAATGTCAGCAGAAAAACCAGCATCAGGCGTTTTTCGCTGCCGGGTTCGTGCTGTGGATTTTGAATTTCTGGCAAAGTTACCGTTTCCTCAGACCGCCCGCGTATGATGGACGCCGAACTTCCGTCATGGTTTCCTAAGAATTGTCATCCCAAGCGAAGCGAGGGATCTCGGTTGTCGCCTGCGCCACACTTGCGGCGGTGACGTGCAAAAATAAATAGATCTCCCGCTTTCGCTGGGGATGACGATGACAAGATCCGATAGTCTTGCCTTGAAAGGGCGCGGCTTTCGGCCGCGCCGTCAGGCTCCAGAAAACATTCGGGCTTCAGCTCCTGCGGAAATTTGAGGTACGAGCCGTTCATAAAACGCTTTCTGTCGAAGCCTGTTCGGAACCGTGACGCGGCTTCACCACCGGATCATATCCCCCATGCGCAAAAGGATGACAGCGCATCAGCCGCCACAAAGCCATCAACCCGCCCCGGGTCGCGCCATACCGTTCCACAGCCTCCATCGCATATTCCGAGCAGGTTGGAACGTAGCGGCACGCCGGCGACAACATCGGCGAGATAGCCCATTTATACCCTCGTAGCAGCTTCAAGGTGGCGCGTTGGGTAACTTGGCGCATATGATTCAGTTTCGAGCCCTCCGGCTGGGGGAATTTCGCTCGAAACCAGACTTATCCCCCATCTTACCCGCGAGCTTCTGTTCGATCACTACGAAAGCCCGGCTGACTTGGTTCACTACCTCGGCGAAGTCAACGGTCAACAGGGACTTCTTCGGATTGATCACCACATCCGCACTCGCCCCCGCAAGCGGACGTGTTAGCCGCACAGCCTCACGCAAACGCCGCTTCATCCGGTTGCGCTCGACCGCCCCGCCGAGCGCACGACCCACGGTAAACCCAACGCGAAGCCCCGAAGCTACAGAGGACTTAGCGGCCTCAGTTCCTTGGCCGGGCTCCTGCCGAGGCAGGTAAAACACGGTCATCGACGCCGAAAAGTGCCGTCGACCCAGCTTGTACACGCTTTCAAAATCGGCGTGACGCAACAGCCGCGCGTTGCGGGGAAAATTTCTGCGGGTGGATCGCGACTCGACATCGCGCTTCGATTCTCCCGACAGACTGGTAGTCACAGGACTCTAAATCTCCATGCGCTCTTTCCAGTCACGATCGCAACCTTTCTGTCGCAACCTGTCCATCGCAGAGTGATTATCGCGATATGTCTTATCGCGATACGACTGGCAAAACAGCGGATCGGCGCGGCCTTCTCTCCGCGCCACGGGACTATTCGCGGAAACCTGGTTTTACCGAGACCCGCTTGCGCCCCTTGGCGCGACGGCGGGAAATTACCTTCTTGCCGCCCTGGGTCTTCATGCGCACGCGAAATCCGTGTACCTTGGATCGCTTGCGCCGGTTGGGTTGGAATGTACGCTTGGGCAAAGTAGCTCGCTCCTGATTCCTTCGACGGTGTTAGGGCAAACCGTAAGTATAAATCACTCCCTGCATTACCACCAAACCGGCAAACCCCAAGCCAATAACAATTCGAACGGAGGTAGCTGGCTGCGTCTTGCGAACCATGCGCGCGCGAATCATGGGGGCGTGCGAACCATGCGCGTGACTTCCGCTGACCTCTGCAGCGTAATCCTTCGCACCTCCCTCTGCACCTCCCTCTGCACCTCCCTCGCGGCAGTTACCATCGCGCCACTTGACAGCACGCTGCAATCAGGTTCCGAATAATCATTCGCGAAAAATTCGCGCTGAAGTTTTCTACACAGCAAAAAAATTTGTGCTAGTATGCGTGACTGATTCTGCTGCAAGATTCTTTTTGTTTTGGGCAGCCGCGCACCGTAAACCGGGCGCTTTCCGCAGTAAACTTAATGTTTCCAGCTTCGTCGTAAAACGGCAGTTTTGAACAGGCGCTCTCTCACCGGCCGCCAGGGCGCCGTGGTGAATATTTCATATATGTCAGTTCCCACTACAACTCTCTCCCCCAATCCTTGGGCGCGCATCCTCGATGCACTGGAAAAGAAAATCAACCGGCACTCCTACGATACCTGGCTCAAGCCCACGCGCTACAGCCACTCCAGCGGTGGCATTCTCTTCGTCCGTGTTCCGACCGTCGAATTTCGTCACGCCGGCGACAAATATGCCGACCTCATCCAGGAAGCGATCGACAATCTGGGCCTCGGCTTCAACGACGTAAAGTTCGTCACTCCAGAGGATGACCCGGCAGCCACCACGGTCCGTCACGATGGCGGTCTCACTCCCGCAGCCGCAACCGCAAATCCGTCGCAGTCGCGCTTTGACTGGGACGGCGCCGCGCAACTGAACCCGCGCTACACGTTCGACGCTTTCGTCATCGGCAGCGGCAACCAGTTTGCTCACGCCGCCTGCCAGGCGGTCGCAGAACGTCCCTCCAAGGCTTACAACCCATTGTTCCTGTACGGCGGCGTCGGCATGGGCAAGACCCATCTCATGCAGGCCATCGGACATGAGGTCAAGCGCCGGGTGCCGCAGACCGCCATCTCCTACGTATCCAGCGAAAAATTCACCAATGACATGATCAACTCGCTGCGCTACGACAAGATGAGCAGCTTCCGCGACCGCTTCCGCACAGTCGACGTACTTCTCATCGACGACATCCAATTTCTCACCGGCAAAGAGCGTACTCAAGAAGAGTTCTTCCACACCTTCAACGCCCTGCACGAGTCGATGAAGCAGATCGTAATCGCCAGCGACCGTTCCCCCAAAGAACTGGCCGAGATCGAAGATCGGCTGCGCAGCCGCTTCGAGTGGGGATTGATTGCCGACATCCAGCCGCCGGACCTTGAGACCAAGGTTGCCATCCTGCAAAAGAAAGCCGAGCAGGAAAAAGTAACTCTGCCCACCGACGTCGCCCTCTATGTCGCCTCCAACATTCGATCCAACGTACGCGAGTTGGAAGGCGCGCTCATCCGCCTGGTGGCCCATTCCTCTCTGATTGGTGCGGAAATCACGCTGCCCTACGCCCAACAAGTTCTAAAGAATTTCATCGACTCGCAGGCCCGCAAGGTCACCATCGAGTCGATTCAGAAAATGGTCGCCGAGCAATTCGGTCTGCGTCTGGTCGAGATCAAGGCCAAGAACAACTCGCGCGCCATCGTCTACCCACGCCAAGTAGCCATGTACCTGGCCAAGCATATGACCGAAGCCTCGCTGCCGGAAATCGGCCGCCAGTTCGGCGGCAAGCATCACACCACCGTGCTGCACTCGGTCGAGAAGATCGAAGAGCTTCGCAAGAACGACAAAGATTTGAACAGGCTGATCAATAAATTGACCGAACAGTTAGGCGGATGAATCGCGGGCGCCATGAAGTTTTCCACTCACCAGTCCAGTCTTCCTTCGCGGCGGCTGTGAATGCAATGTGGAATCTGTGTAAGGCAGGAAAGAAATCGGGAGCACCGCCAAGTTACACTGGTGCCTCGGCAAAGTTCGGGACCGATTTCTAACATTAAGGGTATATCGGAAACCCGGTGAGAACAGGCGAGTTGTCTCGGTTTTCCACTTCTCCGCAACCCCTTCTGTTACTGCTGGTTTTATAGGTTTTGTATTTGATATAAGGTAGTAATAAAAGTAGCAGGCAGGTAGCCAGTTTCGATGGAGACGGACTTTATGCCGGTGGAGGCCGCTGTTGCCGCGGGAACCATGGAGATCACGGTCAGCAAGTTCGAGTTGCTGCGGGAATTGACGGCCACGCAGGGTGTGGTCGAGCGCAAGACGACAATTCCAATCCTTTCCAACTATTTATTCGAGGCCACCGGCGACCGCCTGTCGCTCACCGCCACCGATCTCGATCTCAGCCTCCGCACCTCGTGCAACGCCAAAGTAAAGAAAGAAGGCTCCTGTACCATCCCTGCCCGCAAACTGCACGACTACGTGAAGCTGTTGCCCGATGCCGACATCACCATCAAACTGCTCGAAAATCACTGGGTCAGCATTCGCTGCGGCCGCTCCAATACGAAGATGGTGGGCATGGCCAAATCGAATTTCCCCAGCCTCCCGGGATTTCCCACCGCGGGCGCAATCACGATTCCCGCCCAGGTTCTGCGCGGCCTGATCGCCCGCACCGGCTTCGCGATTTCGAATGAAGAGTCGCGCTACACGCTAAACGGCGCGCTGATGCTCCTCAAGCCCGAGTCCATCACCATGGTCGCAACCGATGGACATCGCCTCGCTCATTGCGAACGCGCCGGCGAAAAATTCGATGGCGTTTCCGGCGAATTAAAAACTCTGGTCCCGAAAAAAGCGATGGACGAACTGAAATCTCTTCTCGACTCCACCGACGCCGAAACCATCGAGTTCGCCAAAGACGAGTCCACGTTATTCTTCCGCATCGGCAGCCGTTTGCTGACCTCCCGCCAACTCACCGGGCAATTCCCCAACTTCGAAGCCGTCCTGCCCAAGGACAACGCCAAGATCGTCCCCCTGAACTCCGACGAATTAAATTCCGCCATCCTCCGCGTAGCCCAGTTCGCCGATGAGCGCTCCCGCGCGGTCCGCTTGCGCCTGGAAAACGGGGAACTCAAGCTCTCCGCGTCCTCCACCGAAGCCGGAGAGTCCGAGGATTCCATCGAAGCGCCCTACACGGGCGATCCGCTAACCATCGGCTTCAACGCCCAATATCTGGTGGATTTCCTGAAGGCGGCAGGCACGAGCGAAGTCCGCCTGGAACTCAAAGACCCGCAGTCCGCCGGCCAATTCCGCCCCGCCGAGGGCGATGACTACAAGTATCGATACATCGTCATGCCCATGCGTATTTGAGAGAGAATCAAAGTGTGAGTCCGGGTCTTTGCGACCCGGACCCAGCGAGCGCACCTCGGCTGTGCCCCCCCCGAACCGTTTTTCATCTCCGCCCTTGACCTCCCGTCCCGGCTGCCTTACATTGGCGCAATCAATTTCAACAGGGGCAATGTCATGCTAGACGGCTTCAAGAAATTCATCCTGCGCGGCAATGTTGTGGACATGGCGGTCGGCGTGGTGATTGGCGCGGCCTTCGCCGGCGTCGTCGCCGGTCTCACCAAGGCCTTTATCACTCCGCTGATTGCGGTGATCGTCGGCAAGCCGGACTATTCGAGCCTGAAATTTTATCTCCGTAGCACCGAATTCCCCATCGGCGATTTCATCAACGCCGGCGTCTCGTTCATTCTGATCGCAGCCGTCGTCTATTTCTTTGTGGTTCTCCCGGTCAATGCCCTCATCGCCCGGATGAATCGCGGCGAGAAGCCGCCCGATCCCACGACCAAGAAATGCCCCGAATGCCTCAGCGAAATTCCCATCGACGCCCGCCGCTGCGCCCACTGCACCCAGCCTGTGATGGGCAAAGCAGCGTAACCTTCGGCGCTCTTCCCCCGGGGCGATCACGCCCTCTGGGCCTCATCCGTTAATATGGCAGCATGGAATTGCGGCGGAGATGGTTTCCCGGGGTCATTGTCGTCGTGGCAGTCGTGACCCTCTCCGTCACTTCGCCAGCGCAAACTGCATCGACCTCCTCTTCGAACTCCGCGAAACCGGCAAAGAAGTCTGCCGTCCCCCTCGACCCGGCTATCGCCGCCGGAACCGTAACCGGCGGCGTCTATCACAACCAGACCCTCGCACTGTCATGCAAGATTCCCTCAGGTTGGGTATTGCGGACCGATGAGATGAACGATCGAAGAGAAAACAATCGAGGAGACGAAGAGGAGGGAAAAAACAAACCCGACTCAGCGCAGCCGCCCGCCAACCCTGGCTCCAGCGGCAGGGTCCTGCTCGCAGCCTTCTCCCGCCCACCCGAGGCGCGCGCCGAAGACGTGAATTCTTCCATCCTCATCGCCGCCGAGAGCATAGCCTCCTATCCCGGACTAAAAGACGCCGCGCAATATTTCGGCCCGCTGAGCGAAGTAGCCAAAGCGCAAGGCTTCACCGAAGATGAGGAGCCGTATGAATCGGCCGTAGGAACGAAAACGCTGGTCCGCGCCGATTTTCACAAAGACATAGGTTCGCGCGTCATGCACCAATCCACGCTAGCCCGGCTGGCCCACGGCTACGCAATTTCCATCACCTTGATCGCCGGCACGGAAGATGAAATAGAAGAACTGATCGACGGCCTGACCTTCAGCTCGACGGGAAAATAGCGGCTCGATGCGGCGGGAAGCTGGTTGCAGACACCGCAGGCGAGCACATGCGCCGGCAGTCTTGCTCCGTAGGCGCATCGAAAGATGCCCGCCTGTTCCCAGTGGCGGGGAAGTTGAACAAAAATGAAACGGCGTCCCTCATGGACGCCTGAAAATTTCACCCCGCAGCCGTCACTCTCACTCGAGCGCCTCGGGATGCAAACTCAAATCCTTTTCCCCGCGCGCTTTCTTCTCCGCGTACTTCTTCATCCAGGCTTCCCAGCTCTTGCCGGCCGCTGTATCGCGCCCCGAAAATGCCAGGGCTGCAATCTCCGCGTACGAAACCAAAACCTTCTCGGAAGAATCTTTGGGATAAAGCCGCACGAACGATTCTTTCAGCGAAGCACCCGTCCGCCGGTCGAACAAGTATCCTTCAATCCTCGACCCATCCTTGCGCGTGATGGTCACATCCCCGCGATAGTCGAACGCCTTCTCCAACGCGCTCCGCAGCTCTTCTTCGCCCGCCAGTTCCGGGATCCACCCTTCCAGCCGCTCATGCGCCGTACCCGGTGCAACTTCGAGCGCATCCGGATTTACAACATCAGCATGGGGCGGCGTGGCTCCCACCGACGCGTGATCAACGTGGCCGCCTTCTTTTCCTGTCATAATTTTTTTTCTGGAAGTTTACTCAAGTTCGGTCATCGACGCCTGTGTCGCTCCGGAGCGAAGTTGCCGTCCGCGAAGCGGGCGGGCAACGCAGTCGAAGGATCGCTACCTGCCAGCCCGATGCGTCCCTGGCAAAAACTTCACTGCAAAATCAGAACTCTACGCCCGCGTTTCGTGCAGCGACTCCGGCAGCGCAATCTGCACCAGCGGATGCACGGCCGCCTGCGGCTCTTCCAACAACTGCAAGGCCTCGTCATCGCGATACCGCGAAAACAGCGTTCCCTTCACGGTAGCCAAAAATCCGCCCAACGAACTGAAGGTCGCGTTCACCGCCGATGCCTCATACCCGCTGTGCACCATGCAGTTCGCGCACGCCGGATTCCCCGATTCGGTCCCGTAATTGCTCCACTCGGTCGTGGCCAGCAACTCCGCAAAAGTTTCCGCATACCCGTCCTGCAGCAAGTAGCAAGGCTTCTGCCAGCCAAAAATGTTGTAAGTCGGCATCCCCCAGGGCGTGCACGGGTACGTCCGCTTCCCCATCAGAAATTCCAGAAACAACGGCGACAGATTAAACTGCCAGCTCTTCTTCCGGTTGGACAGAATCGCCCGGAACATCCGCCGCGTCCGCGCCCGTCCCAGAAAATGCTTCTGATCCGGCGCTTTGTCATACGAGTAGCCGGGCGAGAGCATCATACCCTCCACACCCAGCTCCATCATCTCGTCAAAAAACGCCCGCACCGACTTCGGATTCGCCCCATCGAACAGAGTCGTATTGGTTGTCACCCGGAACCCGCGCCGCAGCGCCTCTTTCACCGCACCGACTGCAATGTCATATCCGCCTTCGCGGCAAACCGCCAGGTCATGCTCTTCCCGCTGCCCGTCCAGGTGCACGCTGAAAGTCAAATACTTGCTCGGCTTAAACAGGTCGATCTTCTCTTTCAGCAGCAGCGCATTCGTGCACAAATAGATATATTTCTTCCTCGCTACCAGCCCCTCGATGATCTCCCCAATCTGCGGGTGCATCAGCGGTTCCCCGCCCGGGATCGAGACCATCGGCGCCCCGCACTCCTCGACTGCCCGGAAACACTCCTCCGGCGTCAAATCCTTCTTCAGAATGTGCGCCGGATACTGAATTTTCCCACACCCCGCGCAAGCCAGGTTGCACCGGAACAGAGGCTCCAGCATCAGCACCAGCGGATATTGCTTCCGCCCGGCGAGCTTCTGCCGCAGCACATAACTAGCCACCGTCCACATCTGTGACACAGGAACAGGCATGAATATTCAAAAACCTCTTAGTCCATCTATTTTATCAGGCTTCCCCGCCAGGCCAGAGTGGTTTATGTGGGAACAGGGAATGTCGAAGGTGAGTGGTTTAAGTTGTCCTAGGAGCGGTTAGTTTATGCCGAAACATCCCCCCCGGCGTCCGCCGAGCGTACCGCGGAAGGTTTTGACAGGGTGGGCGTCCGGGATGGTGCGCGTCCGGGGTCCCAGAGCCGAACAGGCCAAACAGAACTCGGCTGCCTGGGCCGCAATTCTCTGCAACCAACATTATCCGAACCTCCTCTAACTCCCATGCTCCCCCGCTCGAAAGGACTCTTGTTCCCCCACCCGAAACCCGATACCCTTATCTTCGGTCACTCGCATGTTTAGCCCCCACCCCAACTTGGCTGAAGAGGTGAACCGCAGCATCATCCAGTCGGAAATAGAAGGTGGCGTCTATCTCGGCGATCTTCCTCCATCCACAGTCCTCCAAATTCAGACCCTGAACCACTGTTACACTGCGGTGCTTCTGGGGGGCAGCGAAGCGCTCCTCTCCGGCCATCCGGAATTCTGTCCTCAGCCGGTCCAGGTCGCTATCGCTGGTTCCACCTGGGGAGGCTCCATGCTCAAGCTGCAATACGTCGGTCGCGGCATGCACCTGGAATTCCGCCATCCCCAATACCCCACGCCCATCATCACCTCCGCCATCCAGGAAATCCGCGACTGCCAATCGGAATAGGATTTGTCCCCGAGTTTATATAGAGACTGCTCCCTGTGGGGACAGCCCGCCCCCGGCCGTCTGCCATGCGCGGCCCGGTAGGTTTTGACTGCTGTAGCCGCCGGTCTCAGACTCGGACGGGCCGAGCAAAGCCGCCTCCTCGGCGTGCTCTCGAACATTATTCTCAGCTGTAAAATCCAGGATCGATAGGATCGATCCCGCCATTTGACTTGCCCGATCCCACCTACTACTATTCCGCGAGCCCCTACCATGCCGCTCAGAATTGACACCCGCGAAGCCTCCCACGTCACCATCCTCGACATCCACGGCCGCATCATCTTAGGCCCCGAGATCGGAGTCCTGCGCACCGCGGTCCACGATCTCGTTGCCCAGAGCAGGAAGAAGATCATCCTCAACCTCGCCGAGGTCGACTACCTCGACAGTTCCGGCGTCGGCGAACTCGTCGCCTGCTTCACCACCGTGCGCAATGCCGGCGGCGAACTCAAACTCCTAAACCTCACCCAAAAAGTCCACGACGTCCTCCACGTCACCAAGCTCTACACCGTCTTCGACATCAAAGACGACGAATTCACCGCGGTAAAATCCTTCGACTACTTCTTCGCCAAATAGAAGTTATGCTTGTCGTTCCGAGCGCCCGCTCGGCTGCTTGGTGCCTTGCGAACACCGTGTCCCCCAAACTTCCCATTTCTGGAGTACTATTCGGTAAGCATTTCCCCATGGGCCCAGCAAGAGCGGGGGGCGGGCCCAGCTCATGGATCGCGCTACAGATAGCCGCACCCTAAAAGACAATACCGCCAGAGAACTAATCTGGACGTCCAACCACTCCTTCCATGGATGGACCTGCTCCCAGTGTGAATGGAATTCCCCACTTCCCACGCTCCTCCACGATCCCGAGGCCAAGACCGCGTTTGACCGCCTGGCGGCGGCCAAATTCCGCGATCACAAATGTCCGGATCACCTCTCTCGCCTCGGTTCCGCCGACGACTCCGACAGCTTCACCCCTCGCATCCGGAAGCTGGTCGCACAAGGGTTCAAGCCCAAAGATGCCGTCGAGCTTTTCCTGCAGGAAATAGGGCTCGAATATCGCAATCAACCCAAAGTCCTGGCCCAGGCCAAAGCCGACGGCGAAGATTTCCTCCGCCGCGTCCGCGCCGGATTAATCTAGAGTGGGGAAATGTAGGATCAGTTTTATGTGGGGCAGCCGCCCCCGGCCGTAGCTAGCCGTGGGCTTGCAGAAACTTGCGGACCAAGCTCCGGAGAACGAAAGAAAATTCTCGATGCGCGTCGGTGCAGGGCTGCAACCAGCAAGACCTACACCTCATCACTCCTCAATTCCCATCTCCCGCAAAATATAAGCATAATCAAACGCCGCCTCGTGCAGCCGGTCATATCTCCCCGACGCCCCGCCATGCCCCGCCGGACTCAGATTCGTCTTCAAGATCAAAGTATTATGATCCGTCCGCATCGCTCGCATCTTGGCCACATACTTCGCCGGCTCCCAATACATCACCTGACTATCATTGAATGACGTCTTCACCAGCATGTCCGGATAGTTCTTCGCCTCCACATTGTCATAAGGCGAATAAGTAATCATGTAATCGAACGCCGCCTTCTGCTTCGGATTTCCCCACTCCTCAAATTCACCTACCGTCAACGGCAACGTCTCGTCCAGCATGGTATTCATTACATCCACAAACGGCACGCCCACCAGTGCCGCCTTAAACAAATCCGGCCGCATATTCAACGCTGCTCCCATCAACAGCCCGCCCGCGCTGCGCCCCTCAATCACCAGCCGATCCTTCGATCCATATCCATGCCCCACTAAATACTCCGCGCACGCAATGAAGTCGCTGAACGTGGTTTTCTTATTCATCATCCGCCCGGCATCGTGCCAGCTCTTACCCATCTCGCCCCCGCCGCGTATATGCGCCACCGCCACGGTAACCCCCCGATCCACCAGGCTGAACTGATTCGGATTGAATCCCGCGTCGATCGAGATTCCATAGGACCCGTACCCATACAAATACAGCGCCTCTTTTCCGTCGAGCTTCGCATCCTTCCGATGCACCACCGAAATCGGCACCTTCACGCCGTCCGCGGCCGGCGCGTAAATCTGCTCCACTTCATATTTCGTGCGGTCATATCCGCCCGGCACTTCCTTCTGCTTGAGTAAAGTCGATCCACCTTTTTCCATGTCATAGGCAAATACTGACGGCGGCGTAATCGGAGACTGGTATTGATATCGGAATTCGGTCGTGTCATACACCCGATTCACGTAAGCCGAACTCAGATAGGCCGGCTCCGGAAAGGCAATCTGGCGCGACTTTCCACTTCGCAAATCCGTCACTCGAAGCTGCGGAAGTCCGTGCTCCCGTTCCATCAACACGTAAAAATCCCTGAACATTTCCACATGATTCAGCATCACGTTGGGATTCTGCGCCACCACTTCCTTCCAGTTCTTGCTCCCCGGATCTCCCACGGGAGCCTTGACCAGCCGGAAATTCCGCCCCGTATCATTTACCCGAATGTAGAAAAAATCCCCATTGTGGTCGGGATAGTACTGCACATCCTGTTGGCGCGGCTGCAAGACTTTCCACTCCGCCATCGGCTGATCCGCATGAATGTAGCGCGCCTCGCTGGTGGTATGGCTCCCTGACACCAAAAAAATGTACGCCTCGCTCCGCGACTTGACCGCATCCACCTCAAAGCGCTCATCCTTCTCCTCGTATATCAGCGGATCCGCTTCCGCCGAGCCCACCGTGTGCCGGTACAGCCGGTACTGCCGCTTGGCCACTGCATCTTCCTGCGTATAAAAAATCGTCTTGTTATCGTTGGCCCACACCACCGACCCAACTCTCTCCGCGTGGTCGACCAGCGTCTTTCCCGTTCGCAAATTCTTCACCGCCAGATTGAATTGCCGGAACCCGGTGTTGTCATACGAATACGCCAGCAGATTCCCGTCCGGGCTTACTGCATATTCATTCACCGTCATGAATACCTGGCCCTTCGCCAGCTCATTCACGTCGAGCACCACTTCTTCCGTCGCGTCCATGCCGCCTTTCCGCCGGCAGCGAATCGGATACTGCTTCCCCGCTTCGGTCCGCACGTAGTAAAAATACTCTCCTTCTTTATAAGGCACCTCAACGTCGGTCTCCTTGATCCTACTCAGCATCTCGTCATACAGCTTCGTCTGAAACGCCTCCGTCGGCTTCATCACGGCATCCGTATAACCGTTCTCGGCCTCCAGGTACGCCCGCACTTCCGGATTCGGCTTGTCCCGCAGCCAGAAATAGTCGTCCTCCATCTTGTGCCCGTTGACTTCGGTGACATGCGGAACTTTCTTCGCCACTGGCGGACTCGGCAAAGTCCCACTGTCCGCCCCCGTCAGCCCAATCACCGACCCCACCACCAAACCGCCCACCTGTACATGACGCATAATCCTCAGATTCATAATTCCCCCCATAAGTGCGAATTAAATTCCAACTCGATGGTGTAAGCCCTGGTGATGGCGTGTAACCCATTTGAGCCGGGCAGAGTTCGGCCGTCTCACGCCGTGCGCACAATACTCTGCCCCCACCCTGAATTGCAATGTCGGAGATTTGACGACCTCGAAAAAAATCCCTATGCTAGCCAAGAGCGCGTAGGGCGCCTCCAGTCCGCGGAAAGGGCCGTGCCCACCTAAAGCACAATTTAGCTCCACGAACCTTCTTTCAGCCTGACTTCGTGCGGACTCCAGGCAGCCGTGAAAGGAGCTTCGTATGTTTCCCAATCCGCATGACGCTCTCCCGCTCCCGCCGCGCCCGAACGTCGATCAGTACAAAAAGCGCGCCAAAGATTTACTCAAAGCCTCCCACTCGGACGACCCCACCGCCATTCGCGCCTGGGCCGCCAACTGGATCGATTCCTTAGTCCGTCGTTCCGCCCTGACCATCACTTCACAACTCCCCGTGCGCATCGACCACTGGACCCATGAGTTAGAAAAGTTCGCCCGGCAAAAATTATCCGAGACCTGCACTCTCTCCGCGGCGCAGTTCATTATTGCGCGCGCCCATGGCTTCGAAAGCTGGCCCCGCCTGACGCGCCATCTCGAAGCAATTGCCCGCGCGAACTCCCCCGTCAATCACTTCGAACTCGCTGTCGACGCCATTGTCATCGGCGACATCGCCACGCTAAAACAATTACTACACCAAAATTCCGGCTTGACTCGCGCCCACTCCACGCGCCGCCATCGGGCCACGCTCCTGCACTACATCTCCGCCAACGGCGTTGAAGGCTACCGCCAAAAAACTCCGAAGAATATTGTCCAGATTGCCGAACTTCTTCTGCAATCCGGCGCCGATGTAAACGCCTCAGCCGACCTCTATGGCGGATCGACAACGCTCGGCCTGGTGGCCACCAGCCTCCATCCCGAACAGGCCGGCGTCCAAACCACGCTGCTGCAACTCCTTCTCGACTGCGGCGCGATTCTCCATACCCCAGACCAATCCTCACCAGGAATTGTCAGCTCGTGTCTCGCCAACGGCCGCGCTCAGGCCGCCGAATTCTTGGCCCAACGCGGCGCAAAATTAAATCTCGAAGCAGCCGCCGGCGTAGGCCGCCTCGACGCAGTTGAGAGCTTCTTCGATGATCAGGGCAACTTAACTCCGCCAGCGACAAGCTCCCAGATGCAGCGAGGTTTCCTATGGGCCTGCGAGTACGGCCGAGATGCGGTAGTCGAATTCCTTCTACACCGCCGGGTCCCTCTCGAAACCCAAGCCGGTACCGGCCAAACCGCCCTCCACTGGGCGGTCATCGGCGGACAGGTGGATACAATCAGGCTTCTTTTGGATCGCGGCGCCCAGCCCGAAGCCAAGAATGCCTACGGCTCCACTGCCCTCGGTCAGGCCCTCTGGTCCGCCTTACACGCCGACGCCGGAATCGACTATCTTCCAGTCATCGAAACTCTACTAAAAGCCGGCGCCCAAATCGAAGCCGGAACCGTCGCTTGGATCACCCGGCAAAAGACGACCTCACCATCCCTCAAACAGCGCATCGCCGACGCTGTCAAACGCCACGGTGCTGAATCGTGAGGGGGGAAGTCCGCGAGACCGAGCAGAAGAGCAAAATAATAGGACGGCCCATACTCCGTCCGGCACACCTCGCAAATGTCGAACCCCCAGATCCGTCTAGCCGCTGCGCGCCTCGGGCGCTTACCTAACAAACGCTCCCGTTTTGCTCCGCCACCGATAACAATACCGTGGGATCGAGCCATTGGTCCTGAGCAGGCCTGCCGGTCCTCCTCCGTGTGTCCAACTGCTCTAGAGTCAGCCTAGAGAGTACCCTGTCTCGCGGGGACGGCGAAGTCGCACAGGGGAACCACCTTAATAAACACCATCGGTCAAACGGCCCGATGATGTTCCACTTCACGAGCCAAATCGGCAAACTCGACCCGCAGAATCGCGAAACGGAGGCTTTCATTCCACCTCATAACAATCTTGATTCCCATCGAACCACCATGGCCGAGCCGGTACCGGTACAAGCAACTGGCTACTTCGTTCCCCTCAGCATCTCCACTACTCGCTCATAATCATCCACCGTGTGATATTCGATCACAATCTTCCCCTTCCCCTTCCGGTCGCGGATTCGCACCCGCACCCCCAGCATCCGTTCCAAATCCAGCTGCGCCGCCCGCACATTCGGATCTACCCATCGTGCTCCACTCTTCTTCCGATCGACCGCCATCCCCGGCATCCCCGGCACCGGATCGAGCAGCCCCGTCATCCGCATCACCAGCGTTTCGATCTGGTCCAGCGTCAAGTGCTTTTTCACAATGTAGTCGGCGGTCTTCGTGATCAAATCCGGGTCCTCTAGCTTCAGCAACTCCTTTGCCTCGGAGAATCCAATCTGCTTATGCGCCAACTGCTCCAGCACCAGCACCGGCAGCTTCAGCAACCGCATGTAATTCGACACCGATTCCCGCGACAGTCCTACCCGTTCACCAATCTGCGCCTGCGTCAGCGAAAATTCCTTACTCAACACGCGAAATGCTTCCGCCTGTTCGAGAGCGCTTAAATCCTCGCGCTGCAGGTTTTCGATGATGGTCATCTCCGCCGCCTGCTGCAGCGAAACTCGACGCAGCAGCGCCGGAATGTGCGTCTTCCCTGCCTTCTTCGAAGCCAGCAGCCGCCGCTCACCCAGAACTAAAATGTAGCGCCCCTCTTCGTCTCCGGGCCGCACCATGATCGGCTGCACCACTCCATTCGCCTTGATCGAATCGGACAATTCCTCCAGCTTTTCGTCATCCCCTACAGATCGGGTCTGAAAAGGATTCTTATCAATATCGGCAATCGCCAGGTTGACGACAAGGTTTGTCGGTGCTTGCGACTCCGCATGTGCATAAGTAGTGATGGTGTCGTCAGCAGCCGCCACTGGGGAAGAATCAGGTCCAGAAAATGTGGGGCCAGTCGCCCCCGGCTGTCCAGCCGAGCGCAGCTCGGCGTTGCCCCCAGTAGCTCGGAACTCGGGGGAAGCGGGCTCGTGTGGGCGCGGGCGACCCGCCCGCGCATCCCACCCCTCATCGGCGACGGCTCGAATCGCCCCGGCCACAGGTTCTCCGCGCGGCCCACCGCCGTCCGGCGAAATAGACTTATCGTCGAGATGACCTTTGTCACTCCGAACGAAGCTCGGAACCTGTGTGGGGACGGCAGCCCCCGGCCGCCCGGCCGAGCGCAGCTCGCCTGCGGTGGCATCCCCACGTGAGCTCGTCGGCGCGCCCGCGGGTCGCGCCGTCCCGACCACCGCCCGCGGCCCCGGCAACAACGACTCCAATCCCCGCCCTAAGGCCCGCCGCTTCTCGACCTTCTCCTTATCGCCCGCCCGCCCCGCCGTATTCTCCGCCGCACCAGTTGTCATCAGTAGTCCCCTTCAGTTGTCACCCTGAGGCGCCCTTCTTGGGCACCGAAGGCTCTCGGTGCTTCCCGGTTGTGGTTGTATATCGATGACCATCAATCTAATATATCGATGCTGATCGATATAGATTCAGGCTAACGTCTGATCGCGGAGTGCTTAGTTCACGCCGTCTTGTCCATCTCGTCGGCCGTCGGAGAAATTTCTTCCACCGATTCTCCCCCGTGCGCCTCTGCGTGTAATCTTTCCGCTGGGGGCTGAGAGCCAACACCGGATGCTTGCCTCTCAATAATCTCCTTCGCCAGCCGTATATAGCTCTCCGCCCCTTTCGAGCGGGGATCATACACCAGAGCCGCTTTCCCATGACTCGGCGCTTCCGCCAGTCGTATGTTCCGCGGGATAGATGTGTGGCAAAGCTTTTCGCCAAAATAGTTCTTCAGTTCAGCCATTACTTGCTGCGCCAGGTTGGTGCGGTCATCAAACATCGTCAGTACCACGCCCTCAATCGCCAAATCCGGGTTTAGCTCCACCCGAATCCGCTCGATCGTGTCGAGTAACTCGCTGACGCCCTCGAGAGCAAAGTATTCTCCCTGCATCGGAATCAGCACGGCGTCGGCCGCGACCAGGCAGTTCAGCGTGAGCAGGTCCAGCGCTGGAGGACAGTCGAGTACGACGAACTGGAAGCGGTCCCGCAGAGGCGCGAGCGCCTCGCGCATGCGATACTCGCGCCCGTCGGCGTCCACCAGTTCCAGGTTGGCACCAATGAGATTCTTGTGCGCCGGAATGAGCCACAACTGTTCCAGTTCCGTCGTCAGCAACGCTTCCTCCGCGGAAGCATCTTTGATCAATAGATGATAGGAGCTGATGCGGTCTGGATCCTTGGCAAATCCCAAGCCGCTGGTGGCATTGGATTGCGGATCACAATCCACGAGCAGCGTGTTCACTTCGGCAGCCGCAAAGGACGCGGCTAAATTGATGGCGGTCGTAGTCTTACCCACGCCGCCCTTCTGATTGGCAACAGCGATAACGCGTCCCATGGGATTGTCAGGAGAAGCAGAGCTACCCGGCAGCATAATCCGGTTCGCATTTCAAATGCAATGCTCATTTCTGTGCAAGATGATGAATTATGTGCAAAACGTGTCCAGTGTTCCTGGAGGAACACTTTCATGACCTGTTGATCGCTTGGATTCCCGCCGGGGCCTGAAGCTGGCTTTGGCGGTGTTGGTGATTTGTTGTACGACACACATCCGCTCTTGATTCGCCATCTTTGATTCGCCATCGTGCTTGGCGAACTTATCATTGGCAACTGATAGAAGTGTTCCTGCAGGAACAAGCGTTCCATCCGCATTCGGATCATCGATCTTGCCGAGAGTTTGAGTCCCCTGCCTTCAATCCCCGGTGGGCTGCCCTGTTGCCTTGAGTGAGCATCGGAGGAAAGAGATGCAGTCTCCTGCGGCCAATCCCCCAAAACAAGGCAGACAGCTTGCCTCGTAGTGATATCCGTTTCACAAATCGAAATTGGAAGTGGACACAGTGTTCCTGCAGGAACACTGTGGAGAAATCGCCGAATACAAATGCAGCATTGAGGCACCGAGAAGGTATAGATCCTAGATGGCTCCCACTTCTGCCTTGATCTAGCGTCGCGCGCGATGGTTGTCTTGTTCATAGAGGCTAGATTTTGTTTGATTGCTTCCACTTGTTACAAAAGAGGTTCCTGGTGGTGGTTTTAAGAGCCGGTGATTGCCGTTGCCCCGCTGGGGAGGCCTTCATGTTCCTGAGGCCAAACTGTTTATGCGAGCTTGGATTCGTTTTTTCCGCCCGTCACTTCCACTCAGAGGGACGAATGCCCAAGGGATGCCCCATAAGACCCTCATTTTTAATGTTTCTTACGCTGGTTTGGACCACTATTACTGGTTGGATACCTTCCCGTTCTCAGTGGCGTTGTGCCCGATTAGCAGGATTCTGGCGCGGGAACCAGGTACAGGAACAGCTGTGCCCCAGCAAAACTGGGGTAGGCTGGCGCGGGCTTGGTCTTGCTGGCTGGCGCCGATTAGCAAAGCCAGGCGGCCGGAGGATGCCACCAGGGCGGCCGCGACCGGGAGGACTGATTCGAAGCGCTCGACGGCGCGAAGAGTAACTACGTCGAATGTGTTTGGGGCGACGGCCTCGGCGCGTGCGTTTCGTATATCGACGTCGGTCAATGTGAGGGCGCGAGTCACTTCGCGCAGAAAAGCGGCCTTCTTGTAGTTGAACTCGATCAGGGTGAGAGCAATCTGCGGAACCCAGAGTTTGATGGGAAGGCCCGGGAATCCGGCGCCGGAACCCACGTCGGCGAGGCGGAGAGCAGCCGGGCTGCTCGGGGCCGTACCGCCCCTTCGGCCTGGTTCAGGGGCGGCTGTTTCTATACGGGGATCGTGAGGGAACAGGTGGCGGGCGGCGAACAGGCTCTCCCCGAAGTGACGAGTGACCATTTCCTCGGGATTGCGGATGGCAGTGAGGTTGATGCGAGCGTTCCAACGCAGCAGTATATCGATGTACATCGATATACTTATCAGCTGAGCTGAAGACAGAACAGCAGGTTCCTCGCTGGCTTTGGTCCCCCCGGAATCACAAGAGGATTGAAATTCGGAGCGACTAGGTCCCCGCGCGCAATTGTTTGGGGCCGCGGTCGGCACGGACAGAAAAATTCCGAGCAACTCGGCGATGCGGAATGGGTTCATACAAACAGATTCCAGATTGTAAATGGGTGGTTCGAGACGAGGAAAAAGGATTAGCATGGTCCTCGCGGAGAGGATCTGGCTGAGGTTTAGAACCACCGCCGGAAAGGGAACAGATGACAACAAACCCGGAGTCTCCGTCCAAGGATTCGGCATCCAACCGGACTATGAAGGCCACCAAGGGCGCAATCTTTGACGAAAAGTATCGGGTGGTCTCGGTGGAGAGCCAGGCTCTGACCATTCGGGGAGTTCGCAGCGGCAAGGTGCTGACGATCGTAAATCCCGACCCGGACACGCCGCTCACGCCTGCCGAATATCCGCCTGGAAAGCTCATTGCCTTGAGCGATCCTTCCACTTTGCCTGGAAACTAGGTTCTTCCATTTCTTCACTCTCCGGCCCCCATCGTGTCGCCTTGCGCTCTTGACGACAAATGAATCATTCTGTATATTCAGTCCGTACTGAAAGACAAGACATGGCTGAACTAACTGGAGTACAGAAGCAATACATCCTGCACTGGGGCGAGATGGGGACGCGGTGGGGGATCAACCGGACCGTGGCGCAGATCCACGCGCTGCTCTACCTGTCGCCCCAGGCAGTGCCTGCCGAGGAGATTGCCGAGACCCTGAGCGTGGCGCGGTCGAATGTGAGCACGTCGATCCGGGAGTTGGAAACCTGGGGAATCGTGCGCGCGGTACACGTGTTGGGCGACCGGCGGGAACACTATGAATCGATGAAAGACGTGTGGGAGATGTTTCGCTTGGTGATCGAACAGAGGAAGCGGCGGGAGATCGATCCCACGCGAGAGATGTTGCGGCGGTGCCTGGCCGATCTTGATCCCAAAGAAGCGGGAGCCGATTACACACGGGAGCGACTCGCGGCAATGGCCGGATTCTTTGAGGCGGTGACGGAGTTGCACGACCAGATGAAGCAACTGCCGACCGGCACGGTACGCAAATTGTTGCGCATGGGAACGAAGATGCGAAAAAAGGCAGGCTAGAACGTGCTCGTCGATTTTTCTGAAGTTGCGGAATCGCGGAATGAGAAAAGGAACGCAGGCTTATGACCAAGTTGCCGGATACGAGGGGGACGGCGGACGAAACGCAGACCGACGCCAGCAGGAAAATCTGGGTGACGCTGAAAGGATTGCCGCTTTCGATACGGCTGGAGTGGCCCTTCCATCCGTCGACCTCCGGGGCGGATTTCTGGGTGCTGCATGGGGACATCCGGCTGGAAGGTTCGGAGGGGCTGCATGCGCCGGTGGCGGTGAATCTTTCGCAGACGGTGCGCGAGGTGGTGCCCTCGCTGGAGCCGCGGGACGTGGAATCCCCGGTAATCAACGCGCTGCGCAAGGAAGTCGACCGGCGTCAAATCGAGTTTGTAAAGTCGGGGAAATTGTTGCCGGTGCCGTTTTCCAGCCGCCACTACGACTTCAAGCGCCAGCAATGGGTGTTTGGCAAGGCCACGGACGACGCCATGGCGGAGTTCATCGAGAGGAAAGTGTATTGGGAAACGAAGCTGGGAAAATCCTCACTTCTCGCCAACGACGCGAGAAAAGGGGCGTCCGGAGCCGGAGGTGGGACCCAAGTGTGGATTGGGGATCCGGCCGAGGCGCAGTATCTCCAGACCACGCCAGCGCATTTGGTGGAGATTGCCGCGCGACTGGTGGCGGCGCAGGGACTGCTGCGGATCGAAGGCGAGTGGGCCGAAGCGACGCAAGGACTACTGGGACATGCCGAGCGATTCGAGAGCATCCGGCGCGAAGCGGTGCAGGAGTTGGAGAGAAAGCACGCGTTTGAAAGAGGGTAGTCCGGTCGCCAGTTGCAAGTTACAAAAATCTGGAAGCCGGTTTCTTCATTGGCTCGTTCGGCCGGAAGTGAATGGCCTGCACTGATTTCCGCCGGGATGGGCTCTCCGTCCTTGGGGGCAGGCTTGAAGCGCCACGGTCGGACTGCGATACCCAAATCTCGATGTAGGTGCCCGCAACCGTCTTTGAATCTTTTCCTACAAAAGAAAAGGTTGCCTTGAGTCGAAACCCAGGGACGTGGTCTGAGCGAATGTCAGAGAGGCGGCGCGCCCGCTCCCGGGCTGCGTGGCCAGGGTTTGGATCTCGGATGCAGGCTGGCGGGGTTTCTGAGACTGCTGCGCGCCCAAGTTGAAACGGCCAACAAAGCCGGCAGAGCGACCGACAGGAGAATCGCGCGGGTATGCATGACTGCGACTATCGTACGCGACTCCGGCGAGACACGTGCTTGGCCCGGCATTCGAGCTGCCCTGAGTTCTAGCCGACTTGGGTTGTGCTGGCCGGAGCGTCTCTTGAGAAAAGTCCCCAGCAGAATCTCGGGGCGATGGCGTAGTTCACCTGCACCAGGACAATGGCGGCGATGCTGTAGTAGGTATTGAGAAAACAAAGTGCGGCGCCGGCGGCATAGAGCGACTGCGCGATCACGATGCGGCGGACGACTGCGGGATGAATCTCTGCCGGGACGTCCTCGGCAAGCAGGCTCGCGCGGGTCGCGTAGCACCAACTCCAGTAAAGAGCGGCGCCGAGCAGCAGGATGTTGAACCAGTAGACCAGGAGCGCGGTGCGGAAGTGAATGAACTCGGCCAGCAAGGCGGTCGAAAACGGGGTCAGCGAGACGGCACAGAGAAAGGCAATGTGAATCCAGGCGAGATTGCGGTCGGCGCGGGCGAACTGATTGAGTTGCGTCTGCTGACCGACCCAGAAGATGCCATTGGTCATTACGCTCATCAAAAAGATAAGCAGCCGGGGCGAGAGCGCGACCAGAATGTGCCACAGATCGCGCTCGGCGTGCACCGAGTCGTTGGCGGGGACGCGAAGATCGAGCACGAGCAGAGTCATGGCCACGGCGAAGATGCCGTCGCTGAGGGCGGCCAGGCGCTCGACACTTTGTCCGGCAACACGGTTGTAAGCAGAGTGCATCCAAACACAGTTTAGTGGGTTTGCCGGGAAGCGGGCAAAGTGGGCAATGACGTCCCGCGCAAAAGGCCGCAAAGAACGATGTAAAGCGGAAGGTGACGTCTCGTGGGGACTGGGAGTTGCGAGTGCGGTAGACTCTGCCGAATTGTTCTGTTGGTTGGTTTTCTGGCAGTCGCCTCCCGCGGCACGCTGGCGCAGCAGGAACCTGCCCAGCAACCCCCGCCTCCACCTGCGAACTCCCCGCCCCCGCCTGCCCAGCCGGAACAACCTCCCACGGAGGAGAAGAAGGACGAAGCTCCGAATCCGGCTCAAGCCGCCGCGGAAAAGACCAAAGAAGTGACCATTCAGGCGGCGGAGGCCACGAAAAATCTGGGACAGGCTGCGCTGGTTAAAGCGCGCGATTGGGAGAGGGGTTGGCTCACCGGCGTTTACGTGGGAGAAGGCCGAACCATG
Organism: Candidatus Sulfotelmatobacter sp.; assembly: GCA_036514015.1. Taxonomy (GTDB): domain Bacteria; phylum Acidobacteriota; class Terriglobia; order Terriglobales; family Acidobacteriaceae; genus Sulfotelmatobacter. Next base: position 9,184 of record DATBYA010000153.1, on the reverse strand, counting down.
ATTCCTCTCACCATGAAGCAGCGGCGAGAGATTTACCTGGAACAGACGCTCACGACTCCGGGTGCGTATCTGAAACGCATGTTCGCGGCGGGAATCGATCAGGCGCGCGGAGCGCCACCCCAGTGGGACGACGGTTGGGGAGGATATGCGGAGCGGTTCGCGTCGCGCGAAGGCCAGTTCATCACGGCCAACACACTGGCGTACGTGGGAAATGTCGCGCTGAAATATGAACCGCGTTATGATCAATGCCGCTGCAGCGGATTCTGGCCGCGGACGCGGCATGCGATTATGCGAAACTTTCTTACCTACAATGAAAGTGAGCGGCAACTGCGTCCGCAATGGGCGTTGTATGGGGGCTCGTTTGGTGGGGGAGTCCTCTCGACCGCGTGGAAACCGAAGCCGCGCAACGCATTTGCCGAGGGCAGTCGCGCCATGGCGGGGCAGGCCGGATACGGCTCGCTGCTGAATTTCTTCATTGAATTCTCGCCCGAGATCAACCGCGCGATCGGCGCAACAACCAAAAGAAGAAGGAAGTAACCATGTCTCCATGCCGGCGGACGGAACCGGTCCCGTGGTTACGGCGATGGTCTTAGGCAGGCGACGGCTTGTGGACGAACTGCGCGACGACGGTTCCGAGCGTGAGCAGGGACATCAGAGAAATAATTCCCAACGAAATGACGCAATAGACACACCACACGCCGAGCACATGCGCTTCAATGTCGGCGAGGTGAAGCGAAAAAGCGAATCCTGCGAATGTCGGAACCAGCAACAGGCGGTAGGAGCGCAGCCATGCCAAAGCGGCCATGAGAATGTATCCGGCGATGCCCAGCGTTGCCACGGGAATGCCGACGAACATCGCGTATCGACTGTGATTGACCACGCCGCAGTCCCAGCGTTCATTGATGCTGCAGGGAGAATCGCCATACGTGCGGTAGTGTTCGCGCAGGGCGAGGGAGGAAACGATCACACCTAGGACGGCAAGAATCAGGAGCAGATATTTCATGAAACCTTCCTTAGTTCTTTGGCACGCTCGCGCCAGCTGCGTCCATGATTAGATCAGAAGCTTGCCAATCGCTGCCGTGATACCACTTCACGATCCTGCCGTCGGGGCCAATGACGGCAGTGCTCAGATTGTGGGTGATCGTTCCGCCCTCGGGGTGGATGGTGAGTGCGAAAAAATCTGCAATACGGGGCAAGTCGGCGGCGTTTGGCGCGGCGAATTCCCAGCGTCGGAAAAGCGCGGGGTCGTGCACGTGCGCCACGGAGAAGCCGTAATCGCGCAGAATCTGGGGCGTGTCATGCTCGGGATCGAAGCTGACGCTCAATAAGTGAGTACCCGCAACCGCCGGATTCTGGCCCGTCTGCTTGTAGATTTCCGCGAAGTTGTTGCTCACCCGCGGACAGAAGTCGGGAAAAGGACAGCGTGTGTAAATAAAAGTGACGAGCAGAACCTGCCCACGATATTGCTTCAGAGAAATGTGCTTGCCGCTCTGATTGGTGAAGGAAAAATCGGGAACTTCTTCTCCGGCAGCGGGTAGGGGCAATGAGTTGGCGGCTACGGCCGCGGAATGGCCCCTGACTTTTATGTTTTCGAGCCAGGAGTCGGAGGCGCCCTTATCGTCAGCGCCTTCCTGTTCGATGTCCACCAACTCGGCGGAGATGGAATCACCTGCGGACAGCTGGTTCAACATGGAGGGCGGCTTGATCCGGTAATTCATGGTCATCGCGTCCATGAATCCGGGGATGGTGTCGCCGTCGATGGCCGCAATCTGATTCTGCAAATCGATGGTCAAGATGCGGCCGGTGAAGGGATAACGTTTTGCAGTTCCAGTTTTGGCGCGAGGGCACGAAGAAAAAAAGAGAGCGCCGGCGAGGATGAGAGCGATCAACGAAATACGGCGAGTATGGTTGTTCACGCTATACATACTTTAACTCGGACAAAGAGAGCCTAGCCATGGCGGTTGTTTGCAGCCTGCTCTTTGTGCAATCCTCAGGGCCATTGGACGTGATCCAGATTCCACACTGCGAGGAAATTCCATGGCATGCAAACCAGAAGTATTAAAACACGTTCCGCTTTTCGCCTTGCTCGACGAAGAAGAGACAGCGGTACTGGCCGCTCAGGTGGAGTTGAAGACGTTCGCACCCCGGCAGCGGATCTACAAGATCGGCGATAGCAGCGGCCGGGCATACGTGGTGGTATCCGGGCGAGTGCGGGTCTCGACGGTTGACCAGGAGCACCAGGAAGTCGTGGTCGACGAACCGTCCCACGGAGAATTCTTCGGGTTCGCTTCGATGCTGGAACAAACTCCGCATCAAACCGAGGCGGTCGCGATCGACGAAGCGGTGTGCATCGAAGTAGAGCAGGAAGATATTGCCGTGCTCCTCGAGCGCAAGCCGCTCGCGGGGATGGACATGCTCCGCGTGCTCGGCCGGCAATTTCATGCTTCGCAGCAGCTGGTGCGGCTGCGAGCCAGCAGACATCCCAACGAAATGATCGATAAGGAGGCCACTCTCGGCGAGCGCATCGCCGATAGGGTTGCGGGCTTTGGCGGGTCATGGACGTTCATAATCTCGTTCGGTTTGGCGCTCGCAGTCTATATGACCTTCGACTCCACGCTGGGCAAAAAAGCGTGGGATCCGTATCCGTTTATTCTGCTGAATCTGTTTCTGTCAATGTTGGCCGCGGTGCAGGCGCCGGTCATCATGATGAGTCAGAACCGCCAGGACACGAAGGATCGTCTGCGCGGCGAACTCGATTACGACGTCAACCGCAGGGCCGAAACTGAAATTCAGGGACTGGCGCGCAAGCTGAACGTGCTGGGAGAAAAAATTGGCGATGTGGAAGATATGCTGAGGGCGAGGCTGGCGCGGGAATGAGAATCGAGGCAGAGGTGAGACAATTGTCGAAGCCCTGGGCTGGCCCAACAGCCGAGGCGGCTGAGACTGCGCATTCTTTCCTAGTAATGAAAGCGGTAGCGGAGTTCTACGTAGATTTCGCGAGGGTTGTTCCAGTGATATCCGCCGAAGGTGAGGCTGTTGTCAAACTCGACGCGGCGATTGGCTACGTTTAATGCGGTGAGAGACGCGGTGAAGCGTTCCCCAAAGTCCTTGCCCAGCGATAAATCGACGGTGGTGTGCGGCGGCAGATAATTGCCCGGATAGGGCGCCCCGGGGAAAGCGTTGCTGAAGCCGGAGCCGTAGTAAACGTTAGTCGAGGCATAGGCACGCCACGGCAGAGTGAGGTCACCGCCGACGTTGAGCGTGTTGCGCTGGTCGTGGTCGAGGGGAGTGAGTTCCGGAGAGAACGAAAAATCGGTGAGACCACCGACGATCGTGCCGGCACCCTCCGCGATCTGGTTGGAGTAGGCGAGGTGCATTTGTCCGCGGTGGGCGAAGCGCGGAGAACGCAGCGTAAGTTCCCATCCGCGAATCGTCGCTTGGGAAACGGCGATGGGGAAAAAGATGCTGGATGCGCCGATGTTGTTGTGGTCGAGAAAATCCCGGGCGTTGGTTTTGAAGTTGTCGGCATCAAGCACCCATCCGCGGAAAGGAATGGCCACGCCAAACTGATGTTCTTCATCGCGCTCGCCCGGCAGGGTGCCGAAGCCCAAGCCTTGCTGCTGGGTGTAGTTGATCAGAGCAGGACCGGAGACGGTTTCGAGCGGCGGCGCCTGATAGTAGTGTCCGTAGAAAGCGCGGAAGGTCAAACGAATCTTAGGAATGGTCAGGGTGGCGCCAAAGCGTGGTTGGATGGCGGACTCATCCGCAGGCCGTGCAATCGAGCTCACTGCGAAATTGCCTTCGGCAAAATGCGTGGGGCGCATGCCAGCAGAAAGTGTCAGCCACGGGAAAGGCGTGAATTTGTCGTCGATGTAAAAAGCCTGGAGATTTCCGTTGGGGTGCTCGGTGTCGGCAACGGCTGGGATTCCACTGCCGTCATTAAAGGTGGCTCCAAAGAACTGGATATCGCTTTGGTAGAAGCTAAGGAATCCGACCTGGAGATCGTTCCTTTTATAGTTGGCGGCGAAGCTAGCCTGGCCCCCAACATAGTTGGAACTGCGGTCTTCCGTGCTGGCGATGGGAACGTCGTCGGGATTGCTGTTGTAGTCGCCGCTATTGCGGTGGTAGAACGGCGAAACCGTGGTCATGAGATGCGAGTTGAAAGTGTGCAGCCAGGTGAACAGGATTCCGGCATCGGCTTCGTGTTCCTGGTCCCGCAGACCGATGCTGGGAGTGTATTGAGCGCTCCCGGGATTATTTTCGATGTCATCGGGAACGGGGTCGTAAGGGATCTGGAAATAGTCGCGGCGCAGCGAAGTCATCAGGCGGAGTTGGTTGGAAGGGTCGACGTTGAAAATGAAGGAACCGAAACCGCCCAGACCATTGACGGCATCGTGCACAACCTGCGGTACCGGCGGCTGCAGGCCGAGGTCGCTGCGGTTGCCGTTGATGCTGGCGTAGTAGGCGAAGCGTTCGGTGTGGCTGCCGAAGCTCAGAGCGTCATTGGTCTGGTAGAAGTTGCCTGCGCTTAGGACTAACTCAGCCTGGTTGTTGCGCTCGAAGCCGGTGCGCGGTACCACATTGAAGACTCCGTAGGTGCGGTCGCCGAACTCGGCGCCATAGCTGCCGCGATCGACCTCGACGTATTCCAGATCTTTGGGATCAAACTGCGGGCCGACATTTTGCGCGATGGCGGTGTTGATGACGGGAATGCCATCCAGCAGCCAGGTGGTTTGGTGACCGCCACGTATGTGCAGCATGTCGTGGGTGACATAGGAACCGGGAACGTAATCGGTGATCAGGGCCAGGCTGTTGGATCGGTCGGCGCCCGGGGTACGGGCGATATCGAGCTGATCGACCAGCGTGATCGGCGTCGCCGAGTCCGTCGATACAACCGCGGATGTGGCTGAGACCGTGACCTTTGAGTTTTCCGTTGCGATTTGCAATTGAAAATGAACCGTGGGTACGGTTCCCGAGATGACGGTGACGTCCAGCGCTGTCTGCGCAAAGCCGGGACTGGCGATGGCAACAGAATAATCGCCGAGAGGCACGGCAATGATTTGGAATTCTCCGTCAGCGTCGGTGGTGGCGGTTCTGGTCCAGTCCGACGATTTCGCTTTCAGCATCACCATGGCACCCTGCACGGGACGATGCTGCGGGTCGTGAACCACGCCGCGGACGGCACCATAGACATTCGCCAAGGCAGCCAGAGACGAGATTGAGATAAGGAACGCCAGCGACAGCAGAATTTGGACGAAGCGCATAGAATCTCCTACGGGCTAAAAGGGCTGCAATTGCAGAGAACGAACCAGGCTTTGCCCGGCCGGACCCCTCGGCTTGGCCTGGGCAGGCTCTCGGGGGGCGGCTTGTCCCCCCAGGAATCGTGATCCTGCTCGTGTCGCGAGCTATGTCAGGTGATGGAGACTTGCGGAGGGGCGCGGGGAGATTGTGATGCCAGCAGGTCTGCGGCCGAAGCTTCCGCATGGAAGTCGAGGATTCGAGCATTGAGATGCCGGGTCAATACTGACGGCAACGTCGGTTGCGGATGCGCTGAATAGGATGTCCTGACGGCTCGGCAGCAATCTTGTCTGCAGCAGGATGTGTCGCGGACGGCCCGCTGGTCGGTTGCCGCGAACGAGCCGTGGCACTGGTGGGCTGCCTGGCGAATACAGCAGGCGTGCGGCGGGACGGCGGCGGCCGCCAGCACGAGCGGAACGAAGGCCCCGACGATGGCGAACAACAGCAAGAATCTGGCGGTCAGGCGCTGCATGCTTTTTTCGAAAAGCAGAATCCAAGGTGGGGCCAGCATAGAACAGAATCTCAAATGAGTGCAAGCAGCGGCGTGACCACTGCGGTGAATATCCCCATGCTTCGGCTTCGCCCCAGGCAGGCATAACGTTCACGCTTTGCCGTTGATCTTCGCCCACCACCAGCGGACGCCCACCAACAGGAATCGCCAGTCGCTGAGGAATTCGGGCGGCTTGCCCTCAAAGGCATGGCCGATGAACTGGAGAATCCATCCTGCGACGAAAAGTGCCAGCGCGTAGATCCAAAGGCGGTGCGAGAAAAAGCCGCCGAGGAAGATCACACCTGAGACCAGAATCGTGGGAATGCCGAGGGTGTGGCACACGCGGTTGATCGGGTGCTGATGGCTGCTCGAGTATTGGGCAATCCATTGCTCGCTGCTGCGTCCGCCTAGCATGCGAATAGGATACACCCCCCACAAATCGTGTTCAGTTCCGGACATCGGCTTTTTGAATCTGAACACAGTCGAGCACTCTGGAGGCCACTACGGCTTGATTTTCAAGGAGTTGTGCCCAGCTCGATTGGCGAGAACATTGCTTTTATGAGCTTGGACGATTCGCTCTCGAAGAGGCAGGCTAATGCAGATTTGGGTTCAGGACTTTCACTACGCGCTGCGGCAGCTGCGAAAAAATCCAGGCTTCGCCTGCACGGCCATTTTGATTCTGGGACTGGGCATCGGCGCCACGACGGCGATTTTCAGCGCCGTAAATCCGATCCTGTTCGAGCCTCTGCCGTATCCGCATGCCAGCCGGATCATGATGATCTGGTACGCCGCGGAGGACGGCTCTCCGATTCCGCAAACCTTCCATACCTATCGCGAACTGGCGGAGCGGAATCGGTCGTTCGACACGATTGCAGTGATGAAGCCATGGCAACCTACCTTCACCGGCGCCGATCAGCCGGAACGATTCGATGGCCAGAGAGTAACTGACGGCTACTTCCGCGTGCTGGGTGTGGCGCCTGCGTTGGGACGAGACTTTCAGGCGGCTGACGACATTCCTCACGGTCCAAAAGTCGTAATCGTCAGCAACGGGTTGTGGCGCCGACGGTTCGGCGCGGATCGCACGATGATTGGTCGAAACATAAAGCTCGACGACGACCCCTACACCGTCATTGGCATAATGCCGGCCGGCTTCGACAATGTGCTGGCACCTTCAGCTGAATTCTGGTCGCCATTACAGTACGAAAACGGAAACATTGTTTCGCAACAGACGCGAGAGTGGGGTCATCACCTGCGTATGGTGGGGCGGCTGACGACAGGCGCCAGTATGCTCCAGGCGCGGAATGATCTTGAGCGCATCGCGCACACACCGGTGTCCGAGTTTCCCCGTCCGCCGTGGGCGTCAATGGGCCACGGCTTCATTGCGAACTCGCTACGCAGCGACCTCGCGAGTGGCGTGAAACCGGCGCTAGTCGCCATTTCTGGGGCGGTCCTGCTGGTGCTCCTCATTGCGTGCGTGAACGTGACGAACCTGTTGCTGGCTCGCGGCGCGCAACGGCGAGGCGAATTCGCCTTGCGGGCTGCGCTGGGCGCCGGGCGCTCGCGACTGGTCCGTCAGCTGCTCGCGGAAAGTTTGCTGCTGGCCGCGCTCGGCGGCGCCTTAGGAATGATGGTGGCACAGTTTGGGGTACGCGCTCTGGTCGCTCTTAGTCCACCGGAACTGCCGCGGGTGGACGCGATCCGTCTGGACGGCACGGTATTTGTCTTTGCGCTTGGCATCAGCGCGTTGATCGGCCTGGGCGGGGGACTGATTCCGGCGCGACAGGCCTCACGCGGCAACCTGCAGATGGGACTCCAACAGAGCTCGGCGCGGACGGCGGGTGGTCCGCAACTCACGCGACGCACACTGGTCGTCATTGAGTTCGCGATTGCCCTGGTGCTGCTGGTGAGCGCGGGCTTGCTGTTGCGCAGCCTGCAGCGTTTGTTCGCGATCGATCCTGGATTCGATGCTGCCCATGTGCTTACCATGCAAGTGCAGGAATCCGGTCACCGATTTGATGACGACAGTGCCCGGGCGCGGTTTTTCGCACAGGCGCTCGAAGCGGTACACGAAGTTCCCGGCGTCGCGTCGGCGGCATTCACCAGCCAGTTGCCACTGAGCGGAGACTACGAATCTTTTGGCGTGCAGTTCGCGGCGGATCCCAACGACAACAGCGAGGTCGGGCTTCGCTATGCGGTGAGCCCTGGCTATTTCGAAGCGATGCGCATACCGCTTCGGCGCGGCCGAGTGCTCGACGAGCACGATGGAGTGGGGGCTCCGCTGGCGGTTCTGCTCAGTGAATCGTTCGCGAGACGCAAGTTCCCCGGTCAAGACCCGCTCGGGCAACGGCTTCGCGTCGGTCCTGACATCGGCCGCGCGGACCGGCCATGGGGAACCGTCGTTGGCGTGGTGGGCGACGTAAAACAGGCGTCCCTGGCACTGAGCGATGCGGATGCGTTCTACACTTCGACCACGCAGTACGCCTGGGTCGACAGCGTACAATCGCTGGTGGTGCGCATGCGCGGGGATGCGGCGGCGAACACCCGCGCAATCAAGAACGCGATCTGGTCGGTCGACCGAGACCAGCCGGTCGTGCGCGTTTCCACCATGGACAGCTTGCTTGCGAAGTCTGAGGGCGAACGGCATTTCGTGCTGATTCTGTTCGAGGCATTTGGCCTGGTAGCGCTGGTGCTGGCGGCGACGGGAATTTATGGCGTGTTATCCGGCAGCGTGAGCGAGCGCATGCGCGAAATCGGAGTACGGGTGGCCGTGGGCGCCACCCGCGGCGACGTGCTTGCTCTGGTGATTCGCCAAGGCCTGATGCTGACTGCGTTCGGTATCGTGATCGGACTGGCTGGAGCGATGGCCGCGAGCCAGGTTCTCATCACGCTGCTGTTCGGAGTTTCAGGCCTCGATCCGGCGACCTATTTCGGTGTCATCGTGCTGTTGACGGGCGTGTCGTTGATCGCCTGCGGCTTCCCGGCATGGCGTGCGGCGCAAATCGATCCGGCAACCACCTTGCGCGCAGAATAAGCTTGCGACAGGACCTAAAGGCGTCGAATCCTAGGTTTATCGACGCCCGGGGACGCTCGGCGCGCGAGATCCTGCGCTCCGCCTAAAGAGCGGCTGCGCTCAGGATAACGTCTCCAGACGAGAGGCAAATCGGATCCCCGGGTTCCGGTAGTGTCTTCAACGCTTATTCAGGCACTCCCTGGGTTCTTCCCGTTCTTCCCCGTTCTTCCCAGCGTTCTTCCCGGGTTCTTCCCGTACAGTATTGAGGCGCTTGCTTCCGGCGTGGTAGCATCCTTAGTTTTGGCAGGGATGCTGGGTTGGCCTGTTCTGTCCTTAATCTTCTTCAGGGGCCGTTTCCTGCTTCTTTCACGCGCCTGCCAAAGGAG
>DATBYA010000152.1:0-4769 GCA_036514015.1 Candidatus Sulfotelmatobacter sp. | reverse complement strand
ATCGCAACACCACCTGACGATAGGCTCTCCGAAAATCTGCTCTGGCATCACCAGATAAGCCCGAACGGGGGTGTCCAGTTCGAGTTGAACCTCGCCGGAAAAGTACATGCCGCCTTCGGACAGGTTGGACGTTTCAACGGTGTATTCCCTGGAACCACTTTCGTCAAGCCTGCGAACTCTGACGGGGATGTTGAAATCAAAGCGAAACGTCGTTCGGCCGTGCGTGTACATGGACCCTCCGGCAAAACAGTGGTTGGACACGGAAGGGGGATTCCAGATTGCTCCGAACGTTGGCGCAGAACTGTCCCAAAGAGCACACTGTGCAAATGCAAAAATGAGCCAATTCGTAGTGAGTTATTTCGATTTTTCGCCCTTCTGGGGCGCATCGACAAGCGGCTGATATTCCGCCGACAGCGCGCGAATCTTTTTCATAACGTCTCGGTACTCGGGACTGTTCAATTTCGTTCGGCCAAGCTCCGCCCAGAGTTGCTGAATGCGTTGTAGCTTGGCCACGGCTGGGTTTGTGTCATTCATTCCGCTAGTGTACGACATCGGACAGACTTGCGGTTGGGCGTTGGGTGATTCTTCGTCAATGAAGAGAAGAGAACTCACGCCTCAACAGGTATCCTCCGTTCCCTGTCCCACGTGTGGTGCTTCCGTCGGCGAGCCTTGTGAGTTGCACTCGGGTGCTCCTCGTTCAAAACCACATGTGGACCGTGAGTTTGTAGCCATTGAGGCCATCGAGAGGAAATGAAATCTTATGGGTGTCTCGTAATCAGACGACGTCAGTTCAAGAACTGATTCCGCCCATTCACCAGTCTGTTTCCGCGTAACGAGGGCGGTGAAGCAGCTGAACAAGACCAGGTAGGCGACGCGAAAGACGCAACTTTGATCGGCGCAGCGCAGCGCGCAGAGCATCACGAGATCGCAGCGTAGGTACCGTTCGCGCCGTGGCAGAGAATCTTGGCGAAGACGCAACAACCAAGTTTCTCGCCCAGACAATTCAAGAAGACACACAATTCCCCGAGGCTGCGGGCTCGGCATCTTACGACTATCCTAGCTGGCACCGATCCTAGGTGTCGCAATCTGCGCTGGAAACGCGTCTGGGGACGCCGGCGGACCGCTCGATGGTGTCCTACGCCGTCTTAGCGCCTGTGAAGAGGTGAATAACCAGAAACACCACCGCGAACACTAGAAGTAAGTGGATTAGAAAACCAGCGACGTGAAAAAATATAAAACCGCCGATCCAAAGAAAGAATAGCAATAGCGCCACGCCTAAGAATGGTCCGAATCGCAAGATGTCCTCCGGTGAATTAGATTGTCCACACGTAACTCGTGAGCCCGCGCACGATCGTGCAGCGTCTGTAGCCTGGATTCTTATTCTGTCGTGACGATATCTTTGATTTTTGCGTACTGTACGCTCGATACGACATGCTTTGATATCAACTCAGCCGGCTGATGATAAGGCCGGTTTCTAATGATTCGTCGAGCGGTCACGCTAGAAATGTCTGGCAATTCCGTGAGTTCGCTCTCGGATGCGGAGTTCAGATTGACGACATGGTGTCCGCCCTGAACCCAACCCTGTCGCACGCCTTCCGCGAAAGCCCGCGCTTCTCTTGCGGCTTCATCCGCTACTCGACCGAGCTCGCGTCCTGCTGCCTGGATTTCCGGCTTCGCTCGGTCGGTCGCCTTGGCAACTTCAGCCCGAGTCTTGTCCTCGCGCTCTTTCCGCTGCTGGGCCGTTTCGTTCGGGGCGCAGCCACATGTCGCCGATATGATCAGTAGAAAACTAAGCGCGGTAGCCACGCGAGTCATTCGTTCGGATTTCATGGGCTAGGCGCGTCGGTCGCTAAGACGACGAGTTCTTTGCTTCACGAAAAGCGTCTTCCCCAACGTTCTTCGCCTGGCGCACTCGTCTTTTTGCTTCGTCAACACCTTGCTGCGCGCGTTGGGTCAACTTCTGACCACCCGCGACTGCCCGATCCACGCCGTCTTTCGCACTCGCTAGAATATATTCGCGCGTGTCGTCGCCCGAGCTAGGAGCAAAAAGCACTCCAACAGCAGCCCCTACGCCGAGCCCGACAACGAATGCTGAGATCGATTCGGTCCACCTCATTCTGCCGTTCATCACGTCCTCCGTTTTGGAAGAAAATCGAAGAGGAAGCCCAATATCGAGCTTCCTCCCCGGGAACTACCGGCTGCCGCCCGAAGTTGTGTGGCGGACCTGCCGGTCGTCGGCCTTAACGTCTGCAGAAGACTCACCGGTCGATGCGATGTCCTCCGCATTCGTGTTCTTCAAGACTTCCTTGGCCCGCTTGATTTCGTCCGAAGTGTCACAGTGAACCGAGAGGAGAATTCCGCCCTTCTGCAGGCGCCCCTCGTAACGCTTCGCTTCATACTCGGGAATGCCCAGGCCGATGAGCGCACCGGTGACTCCACCAACGGCTCCTCCAACTCCGAGCCCGGCAAGTCCCGCCATGATCGGACCCGCGGCAATGAAAGGTCCAAGCCCCGGTATCGCCAGCATGCCCACTCCTGCCAGCAAACCCAGAGCGCCACCCAGAACCGCGCCGGTACTAGCCCCCGCTGTCGCACCCTCGGGAGCTTTGGTGGCTTTTTCGGTCGCGATTGGTTTCGGGCCCAGGTTCTCAGGGAGAAGGGCGGAAATATCGGAAGCGGAAAACCCGGACTTCACCAACCTGTCGGTGGCTAAGTCCGCCGCGGCCACCGTCGTGTAAATCCCGAACACTGCTGTTTTCTAATTTTCCATTTTGAATCTCCTGTTCGTTTCCATTTTGATGTCAGAGCAAGGCTGCTACTGAGTCGGAGGCGCGACCTTCAAGTGGTTTGAAACGTTCCCTGCACCCGCAACCTGCGTTGCTTTGTCACCGATCGCCGTCTTTTCATCTTCCGTGCGGACAGGCCCTTTTAGAGTTACATGCCCGTCCTGTGTGATGATCTTGATGTTATGCGCGTACGTGGACAGTGTTTTGTCTTGCATGAGCGCACTGCGGATCTGCTTCGTTGTTGCGCGATCGGCGGGATTCATCTTCTGCTGATCCGCAGTAGTGGCGCCTTTGTTGGCGTCACCTTGGTTCGTTTTGGTATTGTCCGGCGCCGGCTGTTGATCCTGATGAACAGGGCCAGCTAGAACTGAACCGCCGAAGACCGCTGTCGCGGCAACTAACCACAAGTACTTTTTCAATCGCATCTCAATCTCCTTCCTCCGTTCCGGTCGGAATTTCTTACACGTGAAAGCGGACCAACTCCCTTAGCGGGAGAATGTAGTGACTTCCTATAAACAACTTTTAGCAGCGGATCTCCATACAGCGAAGCGAGTAGGAGTGAACAATTAAGCTTGTAGCGATTCGGGACGGGAGCCCGAACGGAAAGTTGGACCCCAATCGTATCCGGTCGTTGGCGCCGGAGAAGCGGCGGGCCCTAGCCCCGGCCGTTTTCAGATTCGAGACTTCCATCACGAATGCGATTTCGCTATTACAAAGCGCGCACGAGCCAAACGACTAAACAGATAATCACTATGGTTCCTACCAGTCCGTATCCCAACATTGTGCCTCCTCTAAGCTCACGATCGTCGGATTCAGAAACCCGATGAGCCACTTTGCACCACCGGCCCGGCGGTGTATGTCGCATTTGGCACACAATCTCAGTAATTTGTGGAGCGATCAGCGGGAGCTTTTTTGAGAATGACAAAATACTCGGTGAGAGATCGCAAGCAAGCGCCCGAGGGCCACGCAGGAACCGGTGGATTGAATCGTTCAAAGCCATTTGTCCGGCTACCGCGTTTGTCGGGAGTCAGGGTACTGGCTCGCAGATTTTTAACTGGAAATCACAACTCCGCGTCGCTCTTTTTCCGGTTCGTCGTGTTCGCGCCTTTAAGTTCAAGGCTACACAGGATTAATCTCCCCCGAAAAACGTCACTTGCCCTTGGCCTTTTCGGCAACATCCGCAGCCTTGAAGTGCTTCATCTGCTCCCTCAATTGCGCATCCACTTCGTCCGCGATGGTCACAACGCTAGGAAGCAGCGTATTGAATTCCAAATTCTTCACGTTCTTGTGCAGCGTCGTAAAAATGCTGACCTGAAGCAAGCGAGACTCCTCTATTAACATCTCCACGGGGTAGCCTTGTTTTTGCCGCAATCTCCCATGGTCGGCCGCAGCCTCTGATACCACAGCCTTCATATCGTCGTCCCGCCGTAATCGCACATTCACATCACGCATAAGCCTGGGAAGATGACCCGTGCGCTCTTCATAGTTCAGAGGGATGCGCGTTAGTTCCGGCTCCTTCTCAACTCGGATAAACCATTCCCCGATCAAAGTGCGGACTTCACGTTCGAGAATATCCGCCACACTCTCAACCGAGACCGCACCGCCGCCCCCGTTTCCTGCCGTACTCTTTATGGATGCAGTCATTAAATCCCGTAGCTGGAGAAGTGAAGGACAGGGAGCGCCAAGAGCGGGCGTGGCTACGTGGCTTTGCGCGTGGAATTCCCAAGCCACCCGCCGATCTCCGGAAATACACAGTTCGATGTATCGCTTTCATCCGCCTTTCCTGTTCAGCTTGTTTCTAGCGGGCGAAGGGCCTAGAGAGCGATGCCCAAGAGAATCTTGGTCGCTGATGACAGCGCGATGATTCGCAAGTGTCTTTGCAGGATCTTCGAAATCGTAGCGGACTACGACATTTGCGCGGAGGCCGTAAATGGCGAGGAAGCGATCGCGCTCGCAATACAACACAAACCCGATCTAATCGTT
>DATBYA010000151.1:0-10233 GCA_036514015.1 Candidatus Sulfotelmatobacter sp. | reverse complement strand
GAAGTGCAGTTGGAGCCGCAGTTTTGAAGACTGTGAACCGAGTCATCTCTAAAGATACCAAGAGCCGTTCTGCATCAGGCTCCACAAAAACCAAGATCAACAGATCGGCATCGCTCGTGACGGTCCCGTGCGGTGAATCCTAGACGATTCAAGTAAGGAACTGTCATGAGAATTCTGCTCTACAACCCCGACAACGGCGTGACTCGCAACTTCATGCCACACCTCTGGATGTTTTTGCTCAAATCGCTGACTCCTCCCGGCCATGAAGTGCTGCTGATCGACGGCAACGCTCACCCGATGGACGAGACTCAGATCGCACAGTACGTGCGAGATGAAAACATCGGACTGGTCGGCATTGGCGCCATGACCCGAATGATCGCCAAAGCGTATCGCATAGCCGATGCCATTCGCGCCACCGGAGTTCAGGTTGTCATGGGTGGTCCTCACGTCACCGAGCTGGCCGACGAGGCCCTCGGTCGCGATGGCGGACCATGCCACGCCGACGCTGTGGCCCTCGGCGAAGCCGATGAAACCTGGCCACAGATTGTGAACGACGCTGCCCGCGGTGAACTCAAGGCCATCTATGCGCCCGTGGATGCGGACGGAAAAGACAAAAAGCCATCGCTAAAGGAATACCCGGTCATTCCGTGGCAATCGATCGATCTTGCTCAATTCAATCTCGTGCCAAGGGTCCTCGCGCCGTTACTCAACCGTGTAGGCACGGGCTGGGGCTCTTTCCGCATTATTCCCGTTGAGTCGGGACGTGGCTGTCCCTACGGCTGCGAATTCTGCACCGTGACCGGATTCTTTGGTGACTCTATCCGCTTCCGTACCAATGAGAGCGTAGTAAATGAGTTGCTACTGTTGAAGGCACGCGCCCGCAGCGAGAGGGGTCAGATTGCTGTCTTCTTCATCGACGACAATTTTGCTATCAATGTAAAGCGCACCAAATCATTGCTTCGCGACATCATCGCTGCCAAAGCCCAGGTGCACTGGGTCGCGCAGATCAGCGCTAATTTGTTGCGCGACGAGGAACTGGTGGACCTAATCGCGGCTTCCGGCGGCAAATGGGTTTTCATCGGCATGGAATCCATTGACCCGACCAATCTCAAAGACGTGAACAAGGGATTCAATAAGCCGGGTGAATATGCGGCTGTGCTCGAACGGCTCGCGCGACGCAACGTCTATGCGATTACATCATTCATCTTCGGTATGGACAACGACACTACCGGCGTGGCCGAGCGCACACTGACGCAAGTCCGAACTTGGCCTCCGGGTCTGCCCATTTTCGGCCTACTGACGCCCTTGCCCGCAACCCCGCTTTACAAGCGCTTGGAAACCTCGGGCCGGCTCACGCGCCCCGAGCACTGGAAGGAGTTCATTCCGTTTGCGATGGCTCACACGCCACTCAAAATGACCATTGAAGAAGCTCATGTGGAAGTGAAATATGGTTGGGAGCAAGCGTACAGCCCAGAAGCACTGGCCCAAGCGGTCGACGCGCTCACTGACGAGCCGCTTGGTTATCGCATCAACATCTTCCTCGCGCGTCTATGTTTCCGCGGGATATATTTCCCCATGATGGGGAAAATGGCATGGCTAAAGGTTGTGGCGCAAAACCGCCACACCATTCTTAAACTAGTAAGAGAAGCCTTCTTCGGCCGCCGAGCGCGACCAACGAATCCGGACACGCAAGATGCGTACGAAGCTGTCGCGGCACCAGAGGTCGCCGGCGAATTGAACGCATAACTCCGTGGGGCAAGGGCGTCATTGTCCGCGAGTCGCATCCAGCCAGATCGACCGTCGGCCCCGCTCAGGAGATCGTTCCGAACAGTGCCCCGACTCCTGCCGTCAGCGCCATGGCGAGAGCACCCCAAAACGTTACCCGTATCGCTCCCACTGTCACGCCTGCGCCGCCCGCGCGGGCAGCCACTCCGCCTAGAAGTGCGAGGAATACAAGTGAAGTTCCCGAGACAAGGGGAATCAGTCCCGCCGTCGGTGTTATGGCACTGACCAAGAGAGGCAAGGCTGCGCCAACTGCGAAACTGCCAGCCGATGCCATAGCGGCCTGAATCGGACGTGCCCGAAGAGTCTCGGAGATGCCGAGTTCGTCGCGGGCATGCGCGCCTAGCGCGTCATGCTCCATCAACTGATCGGCAACCGTTTTCGCGAGAGGAGGATCGAGTCCGCGCGCGACGTAGATTGCCATCAGTTCCTTGTGCTCGCCCTTGTCGTCCGCTTTGAGTTCCGCGCGTTCAAGCGCGAGGTCGGCTTGTTCGGTATCTGCCTGTGAGTGGACTGACACATACTCCCCAGCGGCCATCGACATAGCCCCCGCCACTAGACCCGCGACCCCGGCGACCAGCACGTTGCGGTGAGTCGCATGCGCGGCTGCGACACCAAGCAGCAGACTCGATGTTGACAGAATGCCATCGTTCGCGCCCAGTACCGCTGCGCGTAGCCAGCCGATGCGGCCGGTGCGATGTCGTTCAGCGTTGCCTGCATTCACCCTTGTGGACTCCTGAATCTGAGAACCGCCAGAAGCCGCCCGCACGTTCAATCTAGACAGAAAGTGGTTGGTTTTAGGTTGTCGGCTTAACGAATTAAGAGTAGCCGTTGGTAAACACACTCAGAAGGGAGATCGTGTAAGCAAACTTTCCGGCTTTTGCTATGCCGCTTGGAGCATGTGGACGGGCAGGGACAAAATTATGACAGCGCCGCCCCCTGGACGGTCCGAGACCTTAGCCACGCCCCCGTGCGCCAGGGCAACTGCCTCCACAAAGGCAAGTCCGAGACCATGACCGGGAGAATTCTTTCCCTTCACGAATCGTTTGAAAACCTGGCTGCCGATATCGGGCGAGAACCCCGGACCATTATCTTCGATCACTAGTTCTGCCGACCCTTGCTGCGAACGGAGTCGGATGTTCACTCGGCATCCCGCAGGCAAATGAGTCAATTCGTTTTCAAGCAAATTACTGACCACACGATTCAGCAGGGTCACGTCCGCATCCACGACCACGTGCTCTTCGAGATCAGTCGTCACTTCGTGATGGCGCTCGGCCATCGCTGGCTGATAGATATCAACCAGTTGTCGCACGACATCGGACAAGTCAACCGGGCGGCGATCGATGTGAAGAGCACCCGCTTCCGCTTCGGCAAGGTCCAGCGTGGTGTTCAGCAACTGCAAGAGCCTGTCCAGGTCTTCGATGGCCTCACCAACCGAGTCGCGCCACGTATCATTTCCTTCATTACATAACGCCGATTCCAGCGTTCCTCGAATCAAGGTCACCGGACTTTTGAGGTCGTGCGCGACACTACCAGTGACGGTCCGGAGCTGATTCACCGAAGCCTGGAGCCGGTCCAGCATGTTATTGAAAGTCTTAGCCAATCGCGAAATCTCATCTGAATTCACAGGTTCAGGCAACCGTTCCTTTAAGTCTTCGGTTCCAATTCGCGCGACGGTTTCCGTAATTCGCTCCACACGGTGCAGGGTACGGCGTGCGCTCCAGTAGGAGATGACGAAACCGAGCAGAAACATGCCGCCCCAAACCATCAGAAAACGACGAGCTAGTGTGTGCAGCACATGCTGGGCGCCATGATCCGATAGTCCGAGATAAACAGTTTTTCCGCTTTGCGCCTTCTCAACCACTCGAAACGTTTGTCGATACCCTTCCACAGTTATGGACTTCGGAGGTCCCGGAACCAGGTTCGACCGTCGGATCGCCGTAACAAAAGCGTCTTGCGAACTGGGCCCTACCCACAAGGGAGAACCGCTGTTGATCGGATCTGTGATCAGGAAGAATACAGAATTCAGTCTCTCACCCCGAGCGTTGCGCTCATCCGGTACCTCTTGGGTCGCAAGCTCAGCCACTTCTCGCACGATCCTTGTGTAAAGACGATCGCTTGGAGTATCAGCTGAAACCTGAGCCAGAACCTCTGCTTCGCCGCTAAGCCAGGTGTCACTGCGCTCCCGAATGCCCTGAGCGACAAGGAAATAAACTATGGAGAAAGCCGCAGCTGTCCCCAACGCGAACGCCAGAGTTGTCCATACCGAAATCCGCCAAGCGGCGGTGGAGCGCAAATTCTTAGGCATGTTTGAGAACGTAGCCGACACCACGAATCGTGTGAATCAGCGGTCGCGGGGTGTCATGATCCACTTTGCTGCGCAGACGATAAATGTGAACATCGACGACATTGGTTGCGGGATCAATCCTCATCTTCCAGACATGGTCCAGAATCATGGTCCGGGTCACCACTCGACCTTCGTTGCGGCAAAGATATTCCAGCAAAGAAAACTCCTGTGGGGTCAATTGCAACAACTGCTCGCCCCTTCGCGCTTCGCGACGCACCAGGTCAAGCTGCAAGTCAGCAGCTTGCAAGCGCATCGATTCATTCTGCGGAGCCGCGGACCTGCGAAGGAGATTTCTCAGCCTCGCCAGTAATTCCGGCAACGCGAATGGCTTCGTGAGGTAGTCGTCTCCGCCTTGCTCCAATCCTTTGACCCGCTCGTCAACGGAACGGCGGGCGGACAGGATTAAAACTGGCGCTGAACTTCCTTGGGCGCGGCAGCGGGCAATTAAGTCCAATCCATCCAGGTCCGGAAGCCCCAGATCGATGATGAAGGCATCGTGGATACCCTGCAAGGCCATGGCTTCTCCGGCTTTCGCGGTGCTGGCCGCATCCACGAGGTATCCTGCCTCCATCAGTGCCCGTTTCAGGAACTGTTGAATCGATACGTCATCTTCTACTAACAGCAATCGCATCGTAGAAATCCCGTCAGTCCAAGACTTTACACCTCCAAGTGGGATGCAGGAAACACGATCCCGGAAACTTACCTAAGCCAGCAAATCCAGCATTCACTGCGAACGCCATGTCATGTCGACCCGCACCGGGATGTCGTTCTTGACAGGCATCGTCAGGAGCGAGGGCGGGTCGATCTTGAAATCCGTTAGCGTAGCCGGAATTGTCCCCGTAATGTGAGTCTCACCGCCTTGCGTTTCCACTTTGAAAGGAACCTTCTTGTACCGGGCAGTCTGGCCGGCGAACTGAATCTCCAGATCGGCATTGATGGTCGCCGATGAGGCAGCCGATTCCGGCAGGCGCGTGCGTACCGTGACTATAGGAAACTCCGCGCCGCGCGTAACCTGAACCATATGAAGGTCGCGGTTGCTGTCTCCGGAATCAAACGATTTCACGGCTACCGCAATCAAGAAATCGCACTGTCCGTCGTGGCAAACGCCCTTGCCTCGCGCCGCATGGCTCACACCCTCGGACTCATGCAGTGGGTGCGACACATGGTAGGTCAGTGTGCTTTGTTTGAGGACCCATTGGCTGTCTGCAGCAAACGCGGGGAGGGTTACGAGCAAGAACACGCTCAATATTTTCTTATTCATAAACTGTGCTCAGAACTTCACTGAAACCGAAAGAAGAGCAGCCCCAAACGCGCCAGCGGTCACGATGGCCACCGGTCCATGTGCGGAGGCGGCGCCATGAACTTTTTCGCCTTTGTTCTTCTGATCAAACGCCATAATTCCAAGGATGGGCGTGGCGATCATGCCAGGGCCGTGTATCCAAGCCATCGCTTCGTGAAATTTTATCGGACCGCGCTTTTTGGTTCCGGGGATTCTGGGAGCGCGAATGGCGTAATAAGCGGTGATCCCGTATAGGTCGCCGGTGAGCGCACCCAGAGCAACGTGTAAATCGCGAGTAGCCGTGCCTTCACTTTTGCCGCCAGCGCCAGGACCGAGGATCACCGTCGCGATGAGCGGTATCGTCGTGATCAAACCCATCCGTTGATGGATCTTCAGCATGTGTGTCCGTTTATCCAGCAGCGCTTGCTCACGGGCGTTTCCTTGAGTCTGTTCCGGAGTAAGGCCCAAATCCGAAAGCGAAGGCGCCGTACTGCTGGATGGGGCGTTCGGTAAATTATCCTGTTGCTCTAGCGTTGGTTTGATCGTGGTTGGCGCACTGACCTGCAGCTTCTCGTCCACAACTGATGGCTTAGTTCCATCGACAGTCGCGGACGGAATCTCCAGAGTCTGGAAACCGGCGGCCTCAAGCTTCATCCGATAACTCCCCAGGGGCAGATCGTCGAATCTATAAGAGCCATCCGTCCCCGTCGTGGCGCTTCGTGCCTGGCCGTTCTCCACGCTCGTCACCGTCACGGTGGCATTCGCAATCGGATTCCCGGACGAATCCACGATCCTGCCCGTCAGCACACCCATTCCGGCCGCCTGAGCGATCAGTGAAGGTACAAGCTGAAGGAGCAGCCAAATAGCTAGGCCACAAGGGATAGCACCAGGCCGATTGCCAAACGTATTCCTCAACATCAGTCACCTCGCGCTTTCTAGAAATAGAGACTGTGTTTCCCTGAACTATTTCGCAATGCATGCCGCACTGAGACCAACCTTGCAATGAGCATGAAAGATGTGGCGTCCGATCAAGTACCCAAGTCTGCTTCCCACTACAACATCGGAGGGGAAGTGTTGCAGACTACTGAGTCGCGTCACCGAAACGGCCCCTGCGGTTCCGTAAGCCAGCCACTCTACCCAAGGCTTTGGGTATTCGTGCGCAATTGTGCTGGCCGCGGTCCGCGTGATGATCGTAGGGCCGGAGGGAAAGGAATTATCCAAGCCGCTGGTCTGAAAAAAATGTCCTTGACCCGTTCCTTGTAAAGGACGTTCACGCTCCGCAATGAGCTGCAGCACGGCATACACGACGCCGCTGTTTGCCATCGCCTCGGCTCCAAGCACGCCGGTTTCGAAGGCATGAGAATCTCCTTCGGACTTTCCGTCGATGAGAAGCACTCCAACCGCACCAGCGGTCGCGAACAGTCCCACGTCGGAGATGTCAGCACTCGCGTTCGAAGGGTTTCTCGGAAGCGCGCCCGAAACATGCTTATCGCGATCAGGCCTGCCGTGACGACGGGAAGTCCGATCACCCATTTCAGTTCAGAACGATGGAGAGGAGCTGTATAAATATCAGCCTGATCACGAAGCCCACGTTTGACCCATCGAGTGAGAAATTTGTCGCGACTCGAATCCGCAGATACCCCGGCAGACGATTGCCGCGGATCGGCGGAATTAGCCGAGTCTCCAGCCGCGTAAAAGCTGGTACGCATGACCGCTGATGGAGCGTCCGGCAGCTCCTGCGAAGCGGCCAACGTCGATTGCAAAATACTCGCCAATAGCAAGATCAACAGACGGCCCCGACCCTTATCGAACACGCACAAGGACATGTTAAAGCCGAGTTCAGAGTGACGCTGGCGTGTCACACCGCGACCGGCAGCCCACTTTTAAGATACGACCGGAACATTACCGCTCCCTTTCTAGAAGATGACAGTTTGTTCATCCTGGAGCATTTTCCCTTTTCCACTCCCGTCTACGCTTACGATTTACTCGATACTACCGTCGGAGTTGCAACCATCTCCGTCTTTGGAGCTTCATAGTAGACACGGTTCTTTGGCTTCTCTGGGCATCTGGTATCCCGATAGCCGACCTGCGTTTCACGCGGCCTTAGAAGGACTGTCTCCTTCCCAGCGGACAACAATCGGAGTTATTACCAATGAGACCACTTGTATTCGAGCTGATCGTGCTGACGGCTGGGTTGTGTAGTGCCGTGAGTGTCGCGCAGACGTTGAAGCAGCGGCCGCCGGCGGCAACACAGCAGCAGAACGAAGATATGCCTGCCTCGCAGAAGATGTCAGAAAGCGTGGGCGCTGAACCGATGGCGATACCGATGAGCGTTGGGGTTGGCACTCCTATCAAGGTGGCAATTGACTCAGACGTGCGAGTGCGGAAAGTAGGTCAGGCGATCCAATGCAGGACAACGGAGCCAGTGTATGCGTTTGACAAGCTGCTGATTCCGGTCGGAACGGTGGTGAACGGGAAAGTTTCGGCGATCGATTCGGTACCGAAGATGGTACGAACAATGCAGGCGGCGAATGCGAACTTTTCCCCAGCGCGGAAGGTGCATGTGCAGTTCGATGAGCTGGTCATGGGTGATGGGCGGCGTCTGCCCCTGCAAACGGTGGCTTCTCCCGCTCCGGACGGAGTGCTGCGGTTTGTGTCGGCGAAGGAGAAGCCAGAACAGAAAAACAAGGTGCAGGATGCAGCTTCCAAACAGGTGAGTGCAACGCGCCAGGCGATTCACCAGAAGTGGAACGATTTACAGAATCAGATCCACGAACCGGGAAAGATGCACAAGGTAAAGAGAATCGTGCTGGCGCAGTTGCCGGTGCATCCGCAATATATTGATGCGGGGACGAGCTTCAATGCGGATTTGTTGCAACCTCTGGATTTTGGGACCGAGGCGGTGAAACCTGCGAGGCTTACGGACATTGGATCGCCGCCCCCTAACGGGAGCGTGGTGCATGCGCGGCTGGTGACAGCTCTGAGTTCGTCGACCGCAAAACAGGGAGACCTGGTAGAGGCGCTTATCACCGAGCCTCTAGTCATCTCGGATCACCTGATTCTTCCTGAAGGAAGCGTGATTAAGGGCTCGGTGCTACAGGCGCAGCCAGCGCGGCGAATGGGACGCAACGGACAGTTACGAATTCTGTTTCACGAGGTTGCGCCACCGAATGGAATCGAGCAGAAAGTTGAGACGACTTTGGAGGGCGTGGCGGTCGCCAAGGGCGAACACTTGAAGCTCGACGATGAGGGTGGGGCGCAGGTGACCACTCCGCGAACGAGATATCTGATCACAGGAATTCAAGTGATGCTGGCGGCTTCGCAAGCTTCTCCGGATCGCGATGCAGGACAGGGGAGCCAGAGCGTGGGCGAAGCAGGAGGCGGTGCGGTAAGTGGTGCATCGGGATTTAAGTTGGTGGGGATGGTTGTGGGAATTGCTGCACATTCCCGCGTTGTGTCGGCCGGGTTTGGATCGTATGGAGCGGCAATGTCGATCTACTATCATTTTCTGGCGCGCGGACGCGATGTCGTATATCCGAAAAACCTGCCGATGTTGATAGGGCTAGGGACTCGCGACGGCAAAACAGCGAATGCCGCAGAACCGTCGGCGAAGTTAGTTCGATGATCGGCCCGCGTCCGCAGAACGCTATTGCACGAAATTAAATTGCGTCTGTACACAATTGATAATAAACGAGATATCTTTGGAGGCGACGGGGGTCGAACTATTCGGCGTGTTGATAACACGCAAGTTATTGATTCTAGGAATTGCCAAAACGGCTAAAAGGCCCCATTGTCCGATCCATTGTACGTTTATTGTACGAAAATGCTTTTCGCTCTGAAGTCCCGCGGACCCACATAGCGACCCGAGTACCCCATAGATCTGCTGGGGTGGATGGAGAAAAAAACACCTGTTCTCCGATAACCGAAAGCCGCCGACTAGCTATTTTCCCATCGATAATTTTGCTTGCTGAAAGGCAGGGCTTGAAAGAAGACAGACGGTCTTGGGGCATCGCCAGTTTCAGCGTCGGGCACCATTTGTTGTATTAGGCTCTTGCTCCCACGGCTCCCTTCGGGATGAAAACATCAGCGGGAAGGTTGAACCGAGTGCTCAATTTCCGTACTTGTTCTATGGTGAGATTCCGTTGCCCGGCCAAGAACATCGAAACCGCACTCTCCGAACCAAATTGAGGAATCAGGTCACGTTGCGTGAGATTCTGCTGTTCAATGAGAAACCGCACAACTGAAGCCGGATCAGCCGCAGGGATAGAGTAATGCTCCTGCTCGTAACGTTCCACGAGCAAGGTCAGAAGTTCGATTGCTTCCACTTCAGAGCTAGAGGGATTCTCCAGCCCTGTTAGCTGGAAGAGAGCGTTGGTATACGCTTCAAGTTCCGCGTCATTGTGTATGACGCGGGGAGCGCCGTGCGCAATCATTTCCGCAGGGTTTGCGAGAACTGTGCTCATTTTGTTCCCAACCTCCTATCCCAGTTACTGCGATTGTCGTATTCCTTATGCGTCAAAAAAGATCGGATGTAGACGTGCCCTTCGGTCTGTTTGTCCCCCGTCGTCTTTGAATAGTGGACGACGGTGATAAGCCTGTACCGGTTCTGTCTGATGTTAAAGATCACGTAGCCATCCATAGGATCGGCGTCCTTAAACATGCCGCGCACTTCCCCAAAATTGTGCCACCGGACCGCCTCGACGATGCCCACCCACGCCTTGATTTCGTTCGCCGCATCCGGGTAGCGTTCCATCGCCTCGCTCAGGTGCCTACGCGTAACGATGTGCACTCACCCAGAATACTTCACAATACGTGAAGTTGTCAA
>DATBYA010000150.1:0-18207 GCA_036514015.1 Candidatus Sulfotelmatobacter sp. | reverse complement strand
TGTGGCCGCCCCGTCAGAAAGCGAATCCTGCGGCGTGAAGAGTAGCAATTTCCCTCCGTCAACATTCGCTAGAGGTGACGACCCTGTGTGGCTCTGCAGTAACTCGGTTCTGCGGGTGACCAGTGCCTCGACAGCTTCTCGCGTAGGAATGTTTCCGCGCGCGCCTCTAAAAGACGCAGCCCCGAATACTGCTGGGTCTAGCCCTGCGGAGCGAAGTTGAGCGGAAGGTTCTCCGCGCCACAACTTTTCCTTGAGCGCTTGTATGACCGTGGTCTTGCTGAGCTCGGCATAGGCCCATATTGCCGCTTCGGTAGTCCGCTGCTTAAGCCAGTCGGGTTGAAGCGACAAAGCGGATTCGAGAGACTCTGTCATAAACGCATGCTACTCCGGCACAGTAACCCCCCGCCACCTGCCTCGATTGGCGAAATATCGCGTTAACACTTTTTGACACGGACGGGTTATCGGGCGATTCTCGGTGAGTGTAACCGCCTGATCTCGCCAACTATAATAGCGTCAGTTAAATGGCTAATGCACGTCGATGTTGAGCTTCACCGTCATCATGCCCGGCTCTTTAGGAAACCATTTTTCGATGAAGGCAATATCAACAACCGCTTGCACGCACCCTTCTGGGACCTTCGGACTCCGGTATATCTTTAAGGGAGAAATCGTTACCGCGCCGCAGCTCTTGCCAAGTTTGTGATCGAAGTGAAATCCGCCACGAGGATCGCCACTCTCACTGAGAATCTGTGCCCCATCGCGAAGAAGCTGTGTCGACACGTCGTCACTCAATGCCGTCATCAGAGACATCCATTTCTCCGGCCTGATGGCGACCTTTCCTTGAAATGCGCCCTGATGGGTCGCGAAGCCTTTCCCTGCCTCGGCAGTTTCGTGGTCCCACCATTGTGAGTTGAATTGCTTCGACTCGAACGGCGCGACGACAGATCGTGGCGCGTAATTCTTCAAGAAGGCGCTTTCAGTTTCAGGGGTCGGGTAGACTGTGTGCCGATTCAGGAATGCCCGAAGGAAAAGAACAAGACCGACGCTGAGCAATAGCATCCAGAGCACGATTGATGCTGGACGAGGCCTCATAGGACAGCCCGCTGAGTACCCCCATCATACTGCACTTCGTTACGCCGCTAAGATAATTGCCGTAACTTCTCTACAGCGGTCAACGTGACATCGCCTCTATCAACAGTTACATAACGTGGCAGCCCGGACCAGCAGCATTGCGATCACCACTGCTTCCAGCAGTGAAAACAGAGTGTCGATAATCCGGAACGGTGTCTATGCCAAAGACAATCGGGGCTTTTCCCCCAGCAATTCCTATCGGGAAACGCCATGCGAATCAATCACTTGCGACGAAACTGAGGGTTGGCTCTGGGGATGCACATTGTTCATCGTATGCACCGGTTTGCAAGACATCTGCTCCTGTTCCTCTCTGTCTGTACCTGCACGGGAAGCTTGTACGCGCAAGACGCAGCGGGAATTGCGGTCCACGGGTTTGTCAGCCAGGGCTTTCTGTTCAGTTCCAACAACAACTACTTGTCCATGAAATCGAGTGATGGCAGCCTTCAGTGGACGGACGGCGCCGTGACCATCTCCGATTCACTGGGGGATAACCTGCATGTCGGCATTCAGTTGCACATGTATCAACTGGGAGAGTTCGGCGGCCCGAACCTTCAAGTGGATTGGGCTTCAGGAGACTATAGAGTCAATGACCATTTTGGAATTAGGGCCGGCAAGGTCAAGACGGTCTGGGGCTTATTCAATGATTCCCAGGACATAGACGCAGTTTTCCTTTGGATACTTTTGCCCCAGGGCTCTTACCCAATCGACCATAAGAGCTTTTATCTGGCGCACGTGGGAGGAGATGTTTACGGCGCGCTTTTCCTTGGGAAACGGGCCGGAACGCTCCACTATGATGGGTACGCCGGACAGGCAACGGTTGACTTGAATGATGGATATATCAAACAGTTCGCTGACCTCGGGCTGGTGTTTACGAACTCTCTGGGAGGCAAGACTTACGGGGGTGATCTGCGATGGGAAACACCCGTAAAAGGGCTGGACATCGGATCCAGCGGAAATGTGCAGGCCGTAGACGGGACAGCGCCTACCGGTAGCATACATTTACCGCCTACTTTCACACCCTCAATGTACGCTAAGTTTAGCCGGGGAAAGGTTTACTTGGCGGCGGAATATGACCGGGAACCGATCAATGCGACCATCACGATTGGGTCGACCGCGATTCCATATGTGGCGGATGGGCGATCTTGGTTCGCAATGGGAAGTTATCGACTTAGTAAAAAGTTTCAAGCAGGAAGTTACTACAGCCACTACGTCAACAAGGCAGCGGACACAACCCAGCCGGCAAATTACTCGAAAGACTGGGTGCTGTCCGGACGCTATGACTTTAACTCATATTTTTATGCAAAGATCGAGGGCCATTTCCTTCACGGAACCGACCTTGGATACTACACCAGCACAAACCCAAATGGCCTGGCGCCAGACTCGAAAATGTTGGCAGCCAAGATCGGTTTCACCTTCTAGCTCGCTTTAAGCATTTCGGGACCTAGCACCATGAGAGTCGGAACATGAGTAAAACTCGTTTCTTAATCCTGCTGTTAGGATCGCTTGGCTCATGGTCTGCGGCCAGAGCCCAGGATGTCGTACTGGTCGCGAATAAGGGTGTGCAGATTTCCGAAATCACAAATGCCGATTTGCGCGCCATTTTCATGGGAACGAGAACCAGATTCGCTGACGGTTCCCATGCTGTGCCGGTGACCTTAAAGGGTGGACCAGTGCACGAAGTCTTTCTGAAAAGCCATGTCGGCGAGAGTCCTGAGGAATTTCGCTCGGAATGGCGCAAAGTGATCTTCACCGGGCAGGGTGCCATGCCCAAAGCATTCGATACCGAATCGGCCCTTATCGAATACGTCGCTGCCACTCCGGGCGCAGTCGGATATGTGAGCCTAATCTCGTCGCAAGATCGGGTGAAGGTCCTCGCCGCAGTCAAGTAGGATCCGCCGTGCCTGTTCTCAGTTGACGAAATGGCATTCCATGAGAAGGCCGCTCGGAGTCAAGAGGGTTCTGTCGCTCTTTCGTGGGACGAGTTTTTTCTCCCGTTAACGAGCGCTCCCCGCGCTCACCACCCAAAATTGCGCGGCTCCGAATCGTAAGCAACAGCAGGCCGGGTAGGCTGCTGTCGTAGGCTGAGTAGAAAGCCGTTTCATTTCTGGATTCATTTGGGCCCTGTGGCACTATCCCATTTTTCTGCTTGCAGACGGCGATAACGGCGGCACACCGGTCTGGTACTACCTTCCACTGTTCACTGTGTTGCTTCCGGCCATCAGCTTTGTGTGGACGTGGATGAGGCTAACGTCCGGCAGTTTGTGGGCCCGGTGTCGTATTACACGCCGCACACAATACATTCATCCAAGAATTCTTCGATCCGCTCACGGTCGACCACAGCAAAACCAGGTATGTGGCAGGCGAATTTGGTGCCGCGCTGCTCGTAGTTTCTGTCCTGATGGCGATATATTTCTGGAGCCGACGCGACGAAGTGGGGCTTGCCACCAGTTTGGGGTTGGCTTCTGAATGACAAGCAGACTTTCCGCAATGGTAATCTTGCCTTAAGTATAGAAACCTTCCTATAGTGTGGGAATGCAACGGCTCTGGCTGCTCTTGCCTTGTGTAGTTGTTCTGGTGTTCTGCGGGGTTGTGTATCTCGGCTGTCGGGCCTGGCGAAAAATGGGACTCAGAAAACGGATTGCCACTCTTCTCCTCCTTGCACCACATTTTCTGCTGATTATGTGCATCGTCGTATCACAGCTATGTGGCCACCCGCCCCAAGGATCGCGTTGTTTCAATACACAGTTTGTCTGCGCCGTGCTCTTATTATTCATCCTCCCGCTTCCGGCTCTGCTAGGCACGCTGCTGGCCTTTGTAATTTTCCAACGCGCTCGACTTAGTTTGTAGATTTGGCGGGCGGCCCACTCAAGCCGTTTTTGCTTGGGTGGGGAATCTGTCTCCGCCGTCCTTCTCGGCATATACCGATGCGGGTCCCCTCATTCGCCCTTGAACCATCTCCGCATCCGCGCTAGGATGGCTGCTCCATCAATTGCGAAGCGTCCTCTATGCCGCAAAACTACGTCCCCATCTTCATCTTCATCGTCATCATCGGAACTCTCCTGCCGGTCACGTTGCTGGCGGCGAAACTGGTGCGTCCCTCAAATCCCAGCAAGACCAAGCTGATGCCCTACGAATGCGGCATCGACCCCATCGACAGCGCTCGCGGACGCTACACTGTTCGCTACTACATCATCGCCATCCTTTTCGTAGTCTTCGACGTGGAAACAATTTTTCTTTTTCCCTGGGCCGTACGCTTCAAGGCATTCGGCCCCTTCGGTCTGCTGGAGATGCTGATTTTCCTCGCCATCCTGATCGTCGGCTACATCTGGGTATGGAACAAAGGCGCGCTCGAATGGGTCTAGAAATTTTCCACAGTGCACGCGCGGACGGTGTGGGTTCATCTGGGAACAGCCGCCCCTGGCCGTCCGGCGGAGCGAAAGCTTTGGAGTTGGCGGACTGAACCATGCCCACACTCCCCGACAATCGTATGGACAGCTCCCCCGCCCAAACCTTCACCGCCAGCCGCTGGACGCAAGGAAACTTCTTCTTTCCCACCCGCCTCATCATCAGCCCGCAGCGCGTCACCCGCGTCAAATCGCGCCTGTTCGGCAGCAACGAAGAAAGCATTGGCATGACCAAGATTGCCTCGGTCCACATCTCCACCGGCGTCTTCTGGTCCGAGATCGTCATCGAATCGACCGGCGGCACCGACCCCATCACCAGCCACGGCCACCGCAAAGCCGAAGCCCAACGCATCCGCGATCTGATCGAAACCTATCAGTCCCAATCCCGCGTCTAAGCTCTTGGTTCCCATCCCCGCTGCCGTAACCTGTCGTCCTGAGCAAATGTTGTCGTGAGCGAAGCGAAGGGCAACGCAGTCGAAGGACCTTTCAAGGAGTGCGGGAGCCTTGATTCGACGGCGAATTCCCGGCACGGCTGAGCGAACATCGCACCCCTCAAATTTTGTAATTGGGCGGCGCCCCCTCGTTGACTTCGCCCCCTCAAGCTGATAAAAGTTAACGTTCTTTTCAACACACACTGGGCCGGAGGTTTGTGCCTTCGCGATATGCCGGACGAAATAAAATCCCCCGCTTCACCGCCGCCAGAAGGTGAACCGAAGCCGACGGCGGATCGCCCCGCAACCCCGGGCGGCGTCAAAGCCACTTCCTCCGGCTCGGTTCAATCGGAAACCAAACCTGCTCCCGACCAGCCGGCCGCTCCCGCGACACCGCCCAAAGCCGTTGCCGGCGCGCCCGCTGCCCCTGCCGCCCCTGCCGCCCCTGCCGCCGCCAAGCCCGCCGCAGCTCCGCCGAAACCCGCGGCCCCGGTGCCCACGCCTTGGGATTCGCCGATGATCGCGAAGCTTAAGGGCAGTTACGGATCAGGCATCGAGCCCTTAACTTATCTAGGGCAGAACTACATGGTGGTCGATCGTTCCTTGATTCCCGAAATTCTTCAAGTCCTGCGCAACCAAGAGCAGTTTGACTACTGCGTAGACATCACCGCCGTGCACTATCCCAAGCGTGAAAAGCAGTTCGATGTACTCTGGATTCTCTACTCGTTCCCGCGCAACCAACGCATCCGCGTCAAAACGCAAATCGCCGAGGGCGAGACTCTCCCCAGCTCCGTTCCCATCTGGGCGACGACCAACTGGCTGGAGCGCGAAGTCTTCGACATGTTCGGCATCAGCTTCGACGGCCATCCCGACATGAAACGTATTCTCCTGCCCGACGGCTGGAAGGGCCATCCCCTGCGCAAAGACTACGGAATCCTGCAGCAGGACAATGAGTGGGTGCAGATCAACCTCGGAATTGAGAGCGGCCAATAGATTCAAACCGAAGACTAGAAGCCAGGCATGAACGACCCGACCTCACTCTCGCCGCTGGATCTGGAAACGCCGGACAAAACGTTTCTCGATGCCAACGAGCTCGTCATCAACATGGGACCGCAGCATCCCGCGACCCACGGCGTGCTCCGCGTCATCCTTCGTCTCGACGGCGAAAAGGTGATGGGCCTTGAGTGCGTCATCGGCTACCTGCATCGCGGCGTCGAAAAAATCGCTGAGAATCGCACTTATACGATGTTCAATCCGTACGTCGACCGCATGGATTATGTCGCCGCGGTCTCCAACGGATTGGGATACTGCGAGGCAGTCGAAAAACTTCTCAACGTCGAAGCTCCGCCTCGCGCCCAATACGTCCGCGTCATCCTCACCGAACTGAACCGCATGGCCAGTCACCAACTTTGGCTGGGCACGCACGCGCTCGATATCGGCGCCATCACGCCGCTGTTCTATACCTTTCGCGACCGCGAAGAGATTCTCAAGATTTTCGAAAAATACTGCGGCGCTCGCCTCACCACCCACGCTTTCCGCATCGGCGGCCTGCAATACGAAACCTACGACGGCTTTGAAAAAGATGTGAAGACTTTCGTCGCTTTTGTGCGGCCCAAGATCGACGAATACGAAGAACTCCTCACGACGAACCGCATCTGGCTGGAACGCACCAAAGGCGTGGGCAAAATCTCCGGCCAAGACGCCATCGCGCTGGGAGTAACCGGCCCGGTCCTCCGCGCCAGCGGCGTCAAGTGGGACATCCGCAAAGCCCTGCCCTACGCCAACTACAAGAACTTCGACTTCGACATTCCCACCGGCGAGAACGGCGACACCTACGACCGGTACCTGGTGCGCATGGCTGAGTTCCGCCAGTCGCTCCGCATCATCGAGCAGGCCGTCGACCACATTCCCGAAGGCCCCATCATGGCCAAAGTTCCGAAGGTCATCAAGCCTCCGGTCGGCGAAATCTATCACTCCATCGAAGCCCCCAAGGGCGAGCTGGGATACTTCATCGTCAGCGACGGATCGACGCAGCCCTATCGCATCCGCGTGCGCCCGCCGTCGTTCGTGAACCTGCAAGCTCTAGACGTCATGTGCCGCGGCCAGCTGGTGGCCGACGTCATCGCAGTCATTGGCACGCTCGACATTGTTCTCGGCGAGGTGGATCGCTAATGAGGTCCCGCTGATGCACGCGCTGCTGCAGTACATCCTGTCCTACCTCGACAGTGACAAAACGCCTGGAGGCGCCGGAAACATCTTCTGGGCGACGGTGTACATCCTGCTCGTCTTTGCCGGCCTCTCGGTGGCCGTCATCGCCATGAACTGGCTGGAGCGCAAGATTCTCGCACACATGCAAGTACGCCTCGGCCCTATGCGCGTCGGCCCGCACGGCCTGCTCCAGCCCATCGCCGACGCCATCAAGCTTTTGCTCAAAGAAGACATCATCCCCGCCGAAGCCGATGCCGTCGTTTTCTGGATTGCCCCCTTCATCGTCGTACTCGCCGCTTTCACCGTTTTCGTAGTAGTCCCCTTCGGCCCCACCCACGCCATCACCGACATGAACATCGGCATTCTGTTCATGCTCGGGGTTTCGTCGCTGAGCGTGCTCGGAATTGTCACCGCCGGATGGGCTTCCAACTCGCACTATCCGCTGATCGGCGCGCTGCGTTCGAGTGCGCAGATGGTTTCCTACGAAGTTGCCATGGGATTGGCGGTGGTGTCGGTCATTCTGATGACCAGCCTCAACGATCAAAGCACCGGCACGCTGAGCATGATCGGCATCGTGCAGGCGCAACTGGCGCAGCAGGAATGGTTCATCTTTAAATTTTTCCCGCTCGGCCTGATCGGGTTCGGCATTTTCGCCATTGCCATGGTGGCCGAGACGAATCGAGCCCCGTTTGACTTGCCCGAAGCTGAATCGGAATTGACCGCAGGGTTTCATACCGAATACAGCGGCTTCCGCTGGTCTTTGTTCTTTCTGGCGGAATACTCCGCGATGATCGCCGTCTCTTCGATCGCGGTCACTCTATGGCTTGGTGGCTGGCTGCGGCCGTTCCCTAACTTGCTCGTCGGCCCCACCTGGGATCTGGTCTTCTTGCTCTTCCCCGGAATCACGTTTCTGCTGTTGGCTGCGATGTGTTTCTACAACACTGCGCGCATGCCCAAGCACCCGCTATTCAAAGTTCAAACCATAGGGTTAGCCGGATTCGGCGCGGTTCTCGGACTCATCGGTCTGATTCTGTTCCTCCCTGCCGTCCGCATTCGCGTGAACGACATTTTCTGGTTCTCGGCCAAAGTTGCCGGGTTCATGTACCTCTACATCTGGTATCGTGGCACGTTCCCGCGTTACCGCTTCGACCAACTCATGAAAGTAGGATGGAAAGTTCTGCTGCCCACCGGTCTGGCGCTCCTGGTCCTGACCGCCGTCGTCGGAATGCGGAGCGAACTCTGGGCAGAACTGCAAGGAGTGTGGCGCCCATGAATCCCGCAGGAATGATTCCCGCAGGAACGAATCCTCCGGTCGCGACGCCATTTTTCTTTTATCTGCTGGCCGCAATCATGATTGTCGGCGGCGTGATGGTCATTACCCGCAAGAACGCCGTCCACTCGGCCATGGCTCTGATCACCACCCTGCTAGCCCAAGCCGCTCTCTACCTGATGCTGTACGCCCCATTCGTCGCTGGCGTGCAGATCATTCTTTATGCCGGCGGCATCATGGTCTTGTTCCTGTTCGTAATCATGCTGATCTCCATCGAGCGCGCTGAGAAGGAGCGTCAGTTCAACAAACAATGGCTGGTGGGAATCGTAGCCGCGGCGGCTCTGGGAGGCCTGTTCATCGCGGTCTACACCACCACCACAAAAGGCAGAGCGCTGTTCCCCGAAGGCCGCATGACCTACGGCGAAACGCAAAACACGCAACAAATCGCGGCCTTGCTGTTCGATCGCAACGTCGGACAATACATGTTCGCCTTTGAAATCGCCTCCCTCCTGTTATTGGTAGCGATCATCGGAGCCGTAGTCATGGCAAAGAAAAGAATTTGAACCTGTGAAGAGCGGGCCTTCCGGGCCGCTCTTGGCCGTGCCGTTAAGCGACAAATGGACTCCATGCTACACATCACGACGCTGCATTACCTGGTCCTTGGCGCAGCCCTGTTCCTGCTGGGGGTCATTGGAGTGCTCACGCGTCGCAATGTCGTCATCGTTCTGATGTCGATCGAATTGATTCTGAACGCGGTAAACCTGAACCTGGTCGCTTTCTCCCGTTACTGGCAGGGAATTCATGGTCCCACGGCGCTGCATGGCCAGGTCTTCGCAATTTTTGTTATCACCGATGCCGCCGCGGAAGCCGCTGTAGGCCTCGGCATCCTGATCGCCTTCTTCCGGAATAAAGAGACGGTCAACGTAGACGAAGTGAATCTGTTGAAGTGGTAGAAAAGCGCTCTTCAGCGATTAGCTCTTGGCCGCGGGCGGTTTAGGGTCAAGCTAAGAGTCCAGAGCCAAAAGCCAAAAGCAATGTTTCTTTCGCACATCTACCTCATCCCGCTCTTCCCCGCCCTCGGCGCGGCGCTCATGTTCTTCTTTGGCCGCAAGCTGCGGAAGCCGACGGTGAGCGCCGTCTGCGTCGGTTCTGTCGTGCTCGCATTCCTCATGTCCTGCGGCGCCGTCCTTGAATACACCACTTGGGCTGCCGAACACCATGACCAGCCTTACGAAAAAATCCTCTACACCTGGCTCGGCACCGACACTGGACACCTGAACTACCTAAAATCCGACGGCACCGAGGCCCCGGTTCAAGCCGACGCCGGATTTCTTCTCGATCCGCTCTCCAGCATCTGGCTGCTGTTTGTCACCGGCGTCGGCATGCTGATTCATATTTATTCCACCGGCTACATGGCGCATGAAGGCGGCTACTACCGCTTCTTTGGATACCTCAACCTGTTCATGTTCTCCATGCTCACGCTCATCCTCGCCAACAATTACGTGCTCATGTTCGTCGGCTGGGAAGGCGTAGGCCTGTGCTCGTATCTGCTAATCGGTTTCTATTTCCACCGCAAGTCGGCAAGCGACGCCGCCAACAAAGCTTTCATCGTGAACCGCATCGGCGACGCTGGATTCCTCCTCGGCATGTTCTTCATCGCCTGGCATATGGGCTCGTTGCGCTTCATCGACGTTACCCACGCCGCGCGCAGCGGCCAGTTCGCGATCGGCGATCCCCTCATCACCGCCGCCACGCTGCTTCTATTTGTCGGAGCCTGCGGGAAGTCGGCGCAGCTACCGCTCTATGTCTGGCTTCCTGATGCCATGGAAGGCCCCACCCCGGTTTCGGCGCTCATCCATGCCGCGACCATGGTCACCGCCGGCGTCTATATGGTGGCCCGTTCCAACGCGTTATTCGTTCTGGCCCCGAAATCCATGCTGGTCGTCGCCATCGTCGGCGCGCTGACCGCCGTCTTCGCCGCCTCCATCGGCCTGGTACAAAACGACATCAAGCGCGTCCTCGCCTACTCGACCGTCTCGCAACTTGGCTACATGTTCCTCGCGCTGGGCGTCGGAGCCTTCTCCGCCGCCGTCTTCCACGTCTTCACTCACGCCTTCTTCAAAGCTCTGCTCTTCCTCGGGGCAGGCTCGGTGATTCATGCCATGAGCGGCGAGCAGGATATGCGAAACATGGGGGACCTGCACAAGCGCATTCCCACCACCCACGCCACCATGTTCATTGCGACG
Source organism: Candidatus Sulfotelmatobacter sp. (assembly GCA_036514015.1). Taxonomy (GTDB): domain Bacteria; phylum Acidobacteriota; class Terriglobia; order Terriglobales; family Acidobacteriaceae; genus Sulfotelmatobacter. The sequence goes on along the minus strand of DATBYA010000150.1, from coordinate 7,520 downwards.
CTCGCCATCGCCGGCATCTTTCCCTTCGCCGGATTTTTTTCCAAAGACGCCATCCTCTGGGAGACCTGGTCGCGCGAAGGTGGTGCCTACCGCATCCTCTGGTGTGTCGGTTACGCGACAGCGCTCATGACCGCGTTTTACATGTTCCGCCTCATGTATCTGACGTTCCACGGACGTCCGCGCATGAGTCACGACGTGGAGCACCACATTCATGAGTCGCCCATGGCGATGACCTTGCCGCTGGTCGTGCTGGCCGTGATGTCGCTGTTTGCCGGATTTCTTGGCTGGCCGCACAGCCTGGGAGGCTCCGACCATTTCACGAAATTCCTGGAACCGGTGTTCGCCGGTGAGGCGCAGACTCTGAGCGAAGAAGGCAGGGCCGCTCAACTGGCCGCCGGAGAAAAAGAAGAAGAGAAAAATACCAGCGCAGAATGGCTGTTGATGGGCCTGTCGCTTGCCGCCGCCGGCATTGGATGGGGCATGGCTTGGCGAAGCTATCGCCATGCCGACAAGGGTTATGCCGAGCCCATCGCCAACCTCTCAGCCCCGGTCTACACCACGCTGCTCAACAAGTATTACGTCGACGAAGGCTACGACTACGTCTTCACCGGCCGCCGCCCCGTAGGAGATGTGCGCCTGGGCGTGCTGGGCGCGGGCGAAGCCAGTTCGTGGATCGACACCCACATCATCGACGGCGCGGTAAACGCCGCCGGCTCCATCACCCGCGGAACCGCAACCTTCTCCAGTTGGTGGGACAAGTGGATCATCGATGGTATCGGGGTGAACGGTCCCGCGATTTTGGCGCGCATGCTAAGTTATCCGGCGCGTCTTTTCGAATGGGGCCTGGTGCAATGGTATGCCCTGGTCATGACCGCAGGACTGGTAGGTTTCGCTTTTTATTATGTGTATCACTGATCAACCGGCTCTTGGCCATTGGCGCTTAGCTTCCAGCTAAAAGCCAAGAGCCAAAAGCCAAGAGCTTCTTATGCAAAACTACATCCTATCCATCATCCTTTTCACGCCGCTCGTGGGCGCGCTGGTTCTCCTCTTCGTCCCGAAGGAGAACAAAGACGCCATCCGGTGGATCGCGAACTTCTTCGCCCTCGCCGGACTCCTGGTCTCCATCCCACTGGTCCCCCTGTTCTGGGAGCAGCGCTTCGAGCCCGGCTTCAAGTTCATCGAAGGCGCTGCCGGCAACTGGATTCCCTCGATCGGCGCCGGCTACATGCTCGGCATCGACGGCATTTCGTTCCTGCTCATCATGCTTACCACCCTCCTCGGCTGGATCTCGATCCTCTCCTCCTGGACCGCCATCGAGACCCGCGTCAAGGAATACTACATCTGGTTCTTAGTTCTCCAGACCGGCATGCTGGGCGTATTCATGGCGCTGGATTTCTTCCTTTTCTTCGTTTTCTGGGAAGCCATGCTTGTTCCCATGTACTTGCTGATCGGCATCTGGGGAGGCCCCCGCAAACTCTACGCCGCCATAAAATTTTTCCTCTACACTCTTGCCGGCTCCGTGCTGATGCTGCTTGGCATCCTGTTTCTCTACTTTCATCACCAACACGTGACCGGCACCTACACCTTCGCCCTGCAGGCGCTCTACGAAACCGCGCCGCGCATTTATTCCGACTATGGTCCGCAGGTCGCGACTCTTCTGTTCCTGAGTTTCTTCTTCGCCTTCGCCATCAAGGTGCCGATGTTCCCCTTCCACACCTGGCTGCCCGACGCCCATGTGGAAGCTCCCACCGCCGGTTCGGTAATTCTGGCGGGCGTGCTCTTGAAGATGGGAACTTACGGCTTCATCCGCTTCTCTCTCCCCTTTTTCCCCAACGTGTTGTCGAATCCCACCACGTTCCTCGGCATGACCGTCCGCGGCTGGATGATTTTCCTCTCCATCGTCGGCATCCTCTATGGCGCGCTGGTCTCGCTGATGCAAAAGGACATGAAGAAGCTGGTGGCCTACTCGTCGGTCAGCCATCTCGGCTTCTGCACCCTGGGAATCTTCGCGCTCACCCCGCTCGGGCTGAGCGGTTCCGTGCTGCAGCAGATTAATCACGGTATCTCCACGGGCGCTCTGTTTTTGATCGTTGGCATCCTCTATGAACGCCGCCACACTCGCGAAATCTCCGAGTACGGCGGCATCTCCAACGTGATGCCGGTCTACGCCACCATTACCATGATCATGTTCCTCTCTTCGATGGGCCTGCCGTTGCTCAACGGCTTCATTGGCGAGTACAGCATCCTGTATGGCACATTCATGGAGAACTGGCGGTGGACCGCATGGGCGGTCCCCGGAGTCGTGCTCGCCGCAGCGTATTTGCTCTGGCTGTATCAGAGAGTTTTCTTCGGCACCGTCACCAATCCCAAAAATGAAAAGCTTCACGACCTGACCCCTCGCGAAGTCGCAACCTTTGTGCCGCTCCTCATCATGGCCTTCTGGATCGGCCTCTATCCCAAACCGTTTTTCCAGATTCTCGAACAGCCGGTAAGCCACACCATCGCTCTGGCGCGCCCGGACTATCCCCAACCCGCGGTGAATGCAGCCGCGTCGGCCACTCCAGTCGCGCCGCCCCGGGACATGACGTACACGACCAATCCGCAACCCGCGGCCACCTCTGCGGCAACGAAAGCAAAGGGGAAGCAATAGTGGTCTGGACCGACTACGTTCTCGCGCTGCCGATTACGCTGCTGACGTTGTTCGCCCTCGGCATCCTGCTCATCGACCTCATGCTGCCGCGCGAGATGAAGTGGACCAATGCGGTCACCGCCATGATCGGCGTGCTCTTTTCCGCCGCCGGCGTCTACAAAATTCAACTCTTGATGGGCGCCTCCCCCGGCTCCTTGGGCCTGTTGCATACCTTGATCGTGGACCGCTTTGCCATTTATTTCTGGTATTTGTTCCTTGCCGGCACGGCCATCTCCATCCTCATGTCGGGCCGCTATCTCGAAACCGAGCACGAAAATCACGGTGAATACTATGCCCTGATGCTGCTCTCGGTTGCCGGCATGATGTGCATGGCCGCCGGCTACGACATCGTCCTCATCTTCATCGGCCTCGAACTGATGGCTATTTCCACCTACGTCTTAGTCGGATTTCTCCGCCGCGACCGCCGCTCCAACGAAGCCGCACTAAAATACCTGCTGCTCGGCGCATTCTCCTCCGGCATTTTCGCCTACGGCCTGTCGTTGCTCTACGGTTTAACCGGCAGCACCAATCTGGCCGTCATCCAGCAGGTATTGACGCGAAATATTCTTCACAGCGAATACAAACCCGTCGCCGTGGTGGCGCTGCTCACCACCATCACTGGTCTTTTATTCAAAATCGCCGCCATCCCCTTCCACCAATGGGCTCCCGACGCCTATGAAGGCGCACCCACCTCGATCACCGGATTTATGTCGGTCGCGGTCAAGGCCGCCGGCTGGGCTATGCTGCTCCGCATCCTCCTCGTCGCACTCCTTCCCATGCGCCCGATCTGGGTTCCTCTGCTCGTCTTCGTCTCCATCGCCACCATGACCGGCGCCAACTTCGCCGCCCTCACCCAGACCAACACCAAACGCCTGCTCGCCTATTCCTCCATCGCCCACGTCGGCTACATGCTGCTGGGCCTGATCGCCGGCACCGCCACCAAACTCAGTTCCGACGGCATCAAAGGCATCCTGATTTATCTGCTCGTCTACACCTTCATGAACCTGGGCGCCTTCGCGGTCATCACCTCGCTGCGTCACCGCAACGTAGTCGGCGACGAACTCGACGACCTCAATGGCCTTTACTCGCGCGCTCCCGTCGAAGCCGTCCTCATGCTGATCTTCATGCTCTCGCTGGCCGGCATCCCGCCCCTAGCCGGATTCTGGGGAAAATATTTCATCTTCCTCAGCCTGATCGAAACCGGCCACTATGCACTCGCGTCGCTGGGCGTCCTCTACTCCGTCTTCGGCCTCTACTATTATCTGAAGATCGCCAATGCCATGTTCATGGGCCAGGTAGAGAAAGGCGAGGAAAAACTCCCCATCAGCCTGGCCATGCGCGCCGCCTTAACCCTGACGGCCGCAGCCACCCTCTACGTCGGCATCCTCCCCAACCGCTTCATCGAACTAGTAAACTGGGCCCTGGGCATAGCCCAAAACCCAGCCATAGCGAAGCTGACGCATTAAAGGCTCGCATAGCGACAGCCACCTCGCCGGTCCGACCAGGAACGAAGTTTGGCCGATCTTCACGCTGCTGTAGAGTACAATCGCTTCGCCGGAGCGCGACCCATGCCACCTTCTACTCCTCCCGAAAACCGTGACTCCGGCCCCAAGAAAAACCCTTGGGTCCAGGTCGGCCGCTACAGCCAACTCGCCCTGATGCTTCCCGCCGGCACCGTCGCCGGATGGCTTATCGGCTCCTTCCTGGACCGCCGGCTGCATACCTCATGGATCAGCGTAGTCGGGCTTTTCGTAGGAATTGCCGCCGGCATGATCGAACTCATCCGCACCGTCCTGCGCGACAACAAGTAACTTTGGGGCGGACACTGCTGTCGGCCGCCTTTGCCTCGACTCTGGTCTTTGCTCGCTCCCCCGCTCTTTTGAACATCCCCATGAGTGGCTTACTATGATTTCCTGGGCAGTGCGGGCTCAGCACCAGATCCCTCGCGGGCGCACTGTGGACCGATTTGCCAGACATTTTTCGCCAGACATTTTGTCGCCCATGCGCCTCCCCCCCTCGATGGCCGATGTTCCCGCCGACGCCTTCTATGCCGGCGCCCTCACCCGCATCCGCAATACCATGCTCCTGCTGGCCCTGATTCTCTGCCCCGCAGCCTGGTGGAAATTCGGCCGCACCCCTTCGCTCGGCTTTTTTTTGGGATGCGTCATCTCTTACCTGAACTTCCATTGGCTGAAGAGCGGGGTCACCGGCCTGGCCGACCGCGTCACCGACACCGGTAAATCGCAGTCCGGCAAAGGAATCATCGCCCGCTTTCTCCTCCGCTATCTATTGTTGGGAGCCGCTGCGTATGCTATATTAACCAGTTTTCCCGCGAGCCTTGGCGGCCTGTTTGCTGGCCTGTTTTTGCCGGTAGCAGCCGTCGCCTGCGAAGCAGTCTACGAACTGTACGCATCGTTGGCTCGAGGGATTTAAGAGGCCGTCGCGATGGGAAGAAGTAGCGAAAAGCTGTCCTAAAGCTGCTATGGAACAACTCTGGTTTACCAAAATCCTGAACCATCTGTTCGCCGCGCCCGTCTTATCGTTTCTGCGGACGCTCCACATTGAGCCCAAATATCCGCAAGCTCCGATCTCGAATTCTTTCGCCATGGAGTTGCTCGTCTTCGCGTTCCTGCTGACCCTGTTCCTCCTGCTACGATCGCGTCTCTCCGTCGAGTCCCCCGGAGGTCTGCAGCACAGCTTCGAAGCCCTCGAGGGTTTCGTGCTCAGCCAGAGCCGGGAAATCATCGGCCATCACAGCGAACCCTACATAGCCTTTTTCACCATCGTCTTCATCTTCATCCTGATCTGTAACCTGATCGGTCTGGTTCCCGGCTTCGAATCGCCCACCGGAGTTTCCATCGTACCCCTGGGATGCGCCATTTGCGCCTTTCTTTACTACCACATCCAGGGCTTCAAACACGCCGGAGCAAAATATCTCCTGCACTTTTTCGGACCGCCGATGGAAGGCATGCCGCTCATTGCCCGAATCCTGCTCGCCGCCCTCATGCTCCCCATCGAATTGGTCAGCCACTTCGCCCGCCTGCTCTCGCTGACCGTCCGACTGTGGGCCAACATTTTTGCCGGCGATCTAGTCACACTGGTTTTCCTTTCCATGATTCCGATCGGCGTGCCGATCATCTTTATGGGCTTGCACGTGGTAGTCGCCGTTCTGCAGGCGTATGTCTTCATGCTGTTGTCAATTATCTACGTCTCCGGCGCAGTAGCCGAAGAGCACTAGAAAGCAGTTTTTAGTGATGAATTGTCAGTTCTCGGTTGCGCCGGGGAGAAAGTCTTGCCGAGAACCGAGAACTGAATCTCAAAAAACTTTTCACCCGCCGCCAGCGTGAGGGCGTCTGCAAGGTACGACGTCAACCACCCACTAGCGGCAAATTGATAAAGGAGAACACAATGCGTAAATTAAGCTACCTGTTCATGTCGTTATCCGCCCTGTGCTTCGCCACCCCTGCCTTCGCGCAGGGCGGCGCAGCCGGCGAAACCAACTGGATCGCCATCACCGCCGGCTTCTCCATGGCGATCGCTTCCGCGGTCTGCGGTCTCGCCCAAGGCAAGGCCGTCGCCGCCGCCACCGAGTCCTTGGCTCGCAATCCGGCAGCCCGTCCCGGCATTCAGTTCTCCCTGATTCTGGGCTTGGTGCTGATCGAGTCCCTGGCCCTCTACACCCTCGCGATTATCTTCCTGAAAGTGAAATAACCGAGATTCCGCCAGAAGAAAAGCCTCTGCACCAGCAGAGGCTTTTCCTGTTCCCGTAAGTGTCAGAGCAAACACCCGCTTGACCGATTCAATCCCCACCCAGCGCGACTTCTCCGCTTCATCACTTCATCAGCAATTCTCAGGCGGCCAGCCTTCGTCCCTTCTTTCACGGCGGATTACTACCGGTTTGCCAACTTTGTCGGTACTCATCTCGTTAATCCAGCCCGGTCTTGGGGGATCAGTGGAGGTGTGAACCGTGCCAGGGCTCGCACCAGTTTGTAGGCATTGACGCTGCCAAGTCCTGGGGCGAAGTCCCCAGCCTGGAGTCGCCTGATATGCAGGTTCCAAAGACGAGTCGGACACCGGCCTCACCCCGAAGTTGCGGCTCCGCAGATAGCAATTGAAAGTACCGACAGTGATGTTGCCATTGACCAACGTGGTGCAGGGCACTTCGATGCTGCCCAGAGTCACGTCATTGAATATGCAACTTGAGCCAATCTGACTACCCAGCATCGCGTTGCACGTTGGAGACTGAACCAAAATCGCGGTCACCACCTACGCGAAAGGCCATCGCCGCAGCACTTGGGCTATCGCTTGCGGCTCGGATCGTCATCAGAATTGACATAGTTGATCTGGAACGGAGATGCGCCGTGGATTTGGACCACCACCTCTCCGCTCGCCATCGCGTAGTGATGCATATCCGGATCGAGATAAGCGAAACTGCCGGCTGGGAAATCTCCCATCTTGCTTTCGTCAAAGCGATCTCCCATTCCGACTTTGAAGGTGCCGGTGATGACCGTAACGTTTTCCCGATTCGGATGCCAGTGCGGGGCGATGCGATATCCGTCCGGCATCTTCAAACGCACAGTGTAGTCGCCCGTCATAGCTCCTGGATTGCCCTCAAGCACCGCAAGTTGCGCCCCTGCTGGTACAGAAGCTGGTCCGGGTCCGTAGGGGATAGCATCGGGCGTGAATGCGTGTTTGGCGGAAGAACCTGTTTGGGCCGAGCTCGTGAAGGCCAATGTCCCCGCGCACAACAAAGCGGCCAGAGCCGCAACGTAAGTGTTACGTTTCATAGACTGCCTCCGTGGTTGAATTTCATGCCATAAGAATTCCTTCA
>DATBYA010000149.1:0-20886 GCA_036514015.1 Candidatus Sulfotelmatobacter sp. | reverse complement strand
GTCTCGATGCGTGCTGAAATATTGAGCTATTCACGCGCGCGCGGCCTATTTGCAGGAATTTCGCTTGAGGGGTCGACCATCCGACCTGACAACGACGCAAACAAGAGAATCTACGGGGAGAAAATCTCGGCGAAGGATATTGTAATTGTTCACCAGACACAGACGCCTCCCGCAGCAGAAGGCCTTATCTCGACGCTGAACGCGAAGACGCCGAAGCACAAGTTGCCCTAGCAGCCTATTGGCCCGAAGAGGCCGAGTTTTTGCAAGCGTGCCTCTCCGCCAGCACGCGCATCGCGCAAACATCGCGGCCAGCATCCTCTGAATGGCGAATTCGTCGGGTGAAGTCCTTGTCTCGGGTGCTGACTCCAGCATCCGATGCCGTGCCGATCCGTATGATTGCCTTGCCAACGCCTCCACCACTTCTTTGATCGTCTTGCTGAGCGGTTTGTGACGCGCGTGTCCGCAGGTCTAGGTGATCTTCCAACACGGCAAATACCGGCGCCTGTCTGTTTGGAAAATATTGATACGGGGTTCCCACGGACCCACCAGCACGAATCCGCCGCTCGCGTAGTAGTCAGTCGATCTGCTCCCCGGCTGAGCAAAATCCGAATCGTGGCCTCAGAAATCGCCTCTACCGTGATCGTCGATTGCATTCGAGCCAAGAAAAAATAACGCGTCAGCTGCCATTATGCGAACTCCGAAACGGAAGGTTCCTTCATCAAATGCCCTTCGATGAAGTAGCGAGTGTTCTAGCTTCACTGAACATGAGGAGAACCGAATGGTTCAATACAAGGACAAAACCGTCGCCCTGGCCTCCGGGGCTGGCAAAGGAATAGGTCTTTCAAATCACGAAGGATCTCGCAGCGCACGGCGTCACCGCGCTCGTCGGGTCGCGCAACCTCGAGCATGGGGAGACGGCCGCGAGGGGCCCGGCAAGATGAAAAAATATGGCGCGAGAGTTTCTGTCTTGCGAACACCATCTCCGGTTCACAAGAAACCGCCGGCCTGCAACTTGAACGCATTGTCTCAGGCGTGTTTACTCCGGTCCTCGCAAGACACTCGAAGTCGTTCGCGCTCACCGAATGCATTGGTGGCGTGGATCGAGTGCAGCGAAACCTGGAGCCGATGCGAAAGCAGGTGGAAGCCTGGCAGCAAAGCGAACTCAGCGACGGGAACTTCCTTCCGTGGTTAGCCCCGGTACGCGCCACCCTTGACACCGTCGCGTGTGCACAAACTATTTCGGATTTCGTAACGAAATCATCATTTAAGTTGACTTGTTGTAAGAATCTGCTAATGTCCGTCGCAAAGATTCCCTGCGCTGTGTCGCTCCTGAGACGTTGCGGCATGCATGCGTAGGTTACTCACTCTTCAAGCTCAACCCGCAGCCAGAGCGTTGACCGTTTCGACTGCATGGCAATGTGGGAGCTCAAACGAAACTGAGACGCGTGTCTCTGACTCATGTTCGGACCACGCGCCCGGACGCTTCTTCTTCACTCTTCCAGTCTCGGGTGGGAAGCCAAAACTTTCAGCCACACTCGTCTGAAAACTCTAGGCGAAGTTCTGCCCCTTGGCGCATCCGTGTGCCTCGGGGAGTGCCGCCCAGCACCGTATTCGCTTAGGTTCTCCGTCCCAGGGTGTTTCAACTTGGGCCGAAGTAGGGTCCAAGGCAATCAGGAGACTAACCCGTTACACAGGAGGGATTTGTGATCAAGACAGCGAGAGTCGCCTCAGTTTTTACTTGGTTGCTGGTTCTGTTGCTGGCCAGCACGGCATTTGCTCAAACCGATCCTGGAGTTCAGAGTGGCAACCGCGGTACAGGAGGAACAATCATTAATCCGGCGAATGACCCGAATGGCTTCACTGCTTTTTTCCAGGACGGTCTCGTTCGCTTCCAGGAATTGGAGAACGTTTCCAACGCCGCCAACGTCGGATTAGGACCTCGGTTCAACGCAAATCAGTGCAGTTCGTGTCACTCGCAACCTGCGATCGGTGGGAGCGGCCCTGCCGTGAATCCGCAATTCGAGTTTGCCGGCAGCCCAGTCGCGCCGGACAATACCACCCCGTATTTCATTACGGCAAATGGCCCAACCCGTGAGGCTCGCTTCCCGTTCTTCTTCAACGCCAACGGCACGGCCAACACCAGCGCTCCTAATGGAGGAGTGGAAGACCTGTTCACAGTTACGGGTCGCTCCGATGCCGGTAGCTGTAGTCTGACACAGCCCAGCTTCGCTGCTGCGGAGGCGGCGAACAACATCATCTTCCGAATCCCGACGCCGGTCTTTGGCGCAGGTTTGATCGAGAACCTCGACGACTCAACCCTGCTGAAGAATCAGGCCACGAATCTCAACAACAACTTTGGTGTTGCTGGCGCTTTCAACCGTAACGGCAACGACGGCACCATCACACGCTTCGGCTGGAAGGCACAGAATAAGTCCCTACACATCTTTACCGGCGAGGCTTACAACGTGGAGATGGGCATCAGTAACGAACTATTCCCCCAGGATCGTCCCCTGCCGGGCGAAGATCAGCAGAGCACTGGGCTGCCGGCGAACTGCCTGAACCTTGGCGGAAAAGGATATCCGGAAGACCGGTCCAACCCAACGTCGACACCGAACGCAGCGGTTCTCGATGACGTCTCGGCGTTCGCCAACTTCATGCGGTTTTTGGCTCCGCCGCCAACCGGGGGGGTCGTGCTGAACGGGTCGAGTGTCAGTGCGGCGTCGATCGCCACCGGCAGATCCTTGTTTAGCGCGATTGGCTGCGCGACTTGCCACAATCCAACGCCAGGCGCGACGCAGGCGTCCGACTTCGTTCCAGCGATGAGCAATGCCCCGGTGAATGCGTTCTCTGACATTGAGATCCATCACATGGGCACCGGCCTGACGGACAACGTCTCGCAAGGCGCCGCCGGCGGCGACCAGTTCCGCACAGCACCGCTGTGGGGTTTGGGACAGCGGATCTTCCTGCTGCATGATGGCCGCACCACGAACCTAATCACCGCAATCCAGGACCACGCGAGCCATGGCAGCGAAGCCACCACCGTGGAGGAAAATTTCTTCGACCTCAACTCCACCCAGCAGCAGGAGGTGTTGGACTTCCTGCGCTCACTGTAATCGTTTTGCACACGCTTGCTGGCGAGATACGAGGGCATCTCGCCAGCCTTTTCCCTATTTAGAAACCGCGACGCTCCCACCGGGTTCGGGGGCTTGCGAGTGCTTCGATTCGAAGGACAAATATGCGTACTCGATTCTCGTGTTCCTTGCTCATCCTTACCTGGTTCGCATCGTTCGTGTCCTGGGGGCAGGCCGCCAAACCTCAGAGTATTCCCCCCAACGGCGGCGACTTCTCCGATAACCTGCAGCCCGTTACGAAGGTGCCGACGGGAGTCATCCTGGTGAAGGGCGCCTGGTCAAGCGCCAGTGACTCGGTGACCCCATTGCCGGAAGGTGGAAGCGTGACCAACAACGTCTTCAACGATCCGTATTTTGGAATGCGCTTCCCTCTGCCTTCTGATTGGACCGAGAAATATGAAGGGCCGCCTCCTTCAGAAAGCGGTGGCTACGTGCTTGCACAACTCAGGCCGGCAGACACGTTCAAAGGATCTGATCGGGGAAGTATCTTGATCACCGCCCAAGACATGTTCTTTACACCGCTGCCTGGGACCAACGCGCTCGAACTCATCAACTACACGAAGGACAATTTGCAGGCCGACTACACGGTGGAAATGCCACCTACGCAGACTAAGATCGCAGATCGTTCCTTCACATTCTTTGCCTATTGGTCTCCGGTAGCACAGCTGCATTGGTATGTTCTGGCGACCCAAACCCGTTGCCACGTGGTGCAGATAGTGCTGACCAGCCGCGACACTAAATTACTAGAGAGATTGATCCTCGACATGAACAAGATGAAGTTGCCCGCGGAGGATAGTTTCCCAGCGAGCACCGGCGGTGCGGTTCCTGTTTGCCTCAAGGATTACGCCAGCGACAAAAACGTCGTCGAACGTGTTGCCCCAGTCTTCACCGAACACAGGTTCAACTCAGTTCCGGTTCGGATCATTATTGACAAAGAAGGTAAGGTGAAACACATTCATTTTCTCAGTGCATTCCCCGATCAGGCGAAAGCCATCACTGACGCTCTGTTGCAATGGAAATTCAGGCGGTACCTGTGTAACGGGCAGCCAGCCGAGGTAGAAACCGGCATCATGTTTGGACGCGCGCTGCTACCGACGACAGCCGCGGCAGCAAGCGCAATAACTCAGTGATCCTTGGAGGATTCTGCCTGCTGTTCATTGTGAATCTGCTATTCAACTTCGAAGCGCGACCGCTAATACTAAGGAGGGCTGGTGATCGCCATCTTCGGTAAGAAATCTTGGGCATGCAAGCTTATCTTGAGCGTTGCCCTCGCTGTGGGTTGTTCCGCGGCGTTGGCGGCCACGGACCCTATCAAAGGCGTGGTCCGCAATCAGACTCGCGGCCGGTCTGCGGCTGGTGCAGAAGTGATTCTTCTCCGTCTGGAAAAAACCAGTTTGGACCAAGAGAGTCTGAATCAGAGCATGCGGGAGGAAACTCGCACCAAGACCGATTCGCAGGGGTCGTTCACACTCGACATTCGCTATCCGGACAAGTTGCACCTGGTCCGCGTGGTGCACGAGGGCGTCAACTATGATCAGCGGGCTAGCGCGGGAGATTCTGTTTCCATCGACGTGTTCGATGCGGTCCCGATGGTAAAGGGCATAACCGGCAGCATTGAAATCATCCGTATCGGGACCGCCGGTGATCACCTTCACGTCTCTGACATGGTCGAGCTTAGGAATTCTTCCAGTCCGCCACAAACGCAAGCGGGTGAACGCACGTTTGAAGTTTATCTGCCTTCCGATGCGAAGATTGACTCCGTTCTGGCTTCCGGTCCGGGGAAAATCGCTGCACTGATTTCCGCGGCGCCCGTGCCGGGCGAGGCTGGACACTACGCGGTGAACTTCCCCTTGCAACCCGGAGCCACAAAGTTCGCATTCAACTACAACCTGCCTCCTTACGTGGGCCACGCCTGGTTTCGTCCGAAGAGCATGTATCCGCTACAGCAGTTGGCAGTCATGATTCCGCCGACAATGAAATTCACATCGCGGTCCTCCGCTTTCCAGGTCCTTGGAGTGGGCAACGACCGCTATCAAGTGGAAGCGGCCAACTTAGTCAAAGCTGGAGACGGGCCGGGGTTCGAAATCTCGGGAGTTGGCGCGCTTCCCGCACTGCGAGGGCAAGCTCAGTCTCCGCCCAAGCCCCCGGCTGCGGTTCAACCCATTGCTCCCCTTTCCGCCCCGCCGAGTTTCCGAGCCCGAAGTCAAGGTGCAAATAGTTTGGATGCGCTAACCGTCTCCGGGAATTTCGCTCCGTCATCGCGGATGCTATGGTGGGTGCTGGCAGCCAGCGCTGTCTGTCTGGGGGCCAGCGGTTTGTTTTTCTGGCGCGGGCAGCGGCGATCCGAGAACGCGATGACGAAGACTGGACAAGAAACCGAACAGCACGCGGATCCGGGCGCCTTCTTTGTGGCGGCCCTGAAGGAAGAGCTGCTTCAGCTTGAAATCGACCGGTCCCAAGGCAACATCTCGGGAGAAGAGTATGGTGCAGCCCGGCAGGCCCTGGAAGGCACGGTCAAGCGGGCTTTGACGCGCGCTGGAGCCGCTTGAGACGGTACAAAGTCGAGCAGCGAGTCTTCGCTTGCCTCCCTCTGCTCCCGTGGGACAGCTCCTGCCTTCGCTTACGTGGTCTGGGCACAACATAAGAACCGGGGTAGCATTCTTTGGATTGCGAACTCCGCGTCTTGAGGAAAGAGCGGGGTTGCGGCTGGAGGACGAGCTACCCCTCCATTCATCCGGTAAGAGATAGAGTTGCCGACAACCGACCCAAATCCCAGAAATAGCGAGCCATTGACAACCTACCCATAGTCTATCTATGCTAGCAAGGATGGCCTAGAAACCCGACCTGCTGCCGGGAACCCTCGACAGGCTGATCCTTCGGACGCTGACTCGCACATCGCTGCATGGTTATGGCATCGCGCGCTTGATCAAACGCCTTTCTGACGATGTACTGACTGTGGAAGAAGGCTCGCTCTACCGCGGCGCGGCCGCGGCCGCTGCTGCTCGGGCTGGGTGAAGGCGGAGGGGAAGATGACGGAGAGTAACCGACGATCGCGCTTTTATCTATTCACCCTAATCACCGTTGTTTGTCTTGGCCCAAGTCTCGCACTGGCTCAACCGGGCAACCAGTTGACCGGCAATTCTCAAGTTCAGAATCTGCCACCTGAAAACAAAAAAAGTGCCGCCAACGCAGCTCCCTCAGACCTTCAGCTCGAATTTCGCGTGCCCTTCGATCCCACTGTCTTCCCCAGCGGATCTCATTCCTACCTCGTGTACGAGATACATTTGACCAACTTCTTGCCAGCGCTTCTTTCTTTGCGCCGGATTGAGGTGCTTGACGCCCATGCCGAGGGCGGTCCACCGATTGCAGTCTTCGAAGCAGAGCAGCTCGAAGCCATGTTGAAGCCTCTGGCTGGCAGGCCGCTTTCCGACCCCAGGGAAAGGCTCGTCATCGGCGGCGGCCAGAGCGCCATCGCTTTTATGTGGGTGGCGTTCGACCGCAGCTCACCCGTTCCGGGAAGACTGGTTCATCGTGTCATCACGGACCACGGCGAAGCGGAGGGAGCGGCGATCGCGACACATCACACGGATTTGCACGTGCTCGGGCCCCCCTTAGAAGGGACGGATTGGCTTGCCGCCGACGGCCCCAGCAATGATGAAGACAACCATCATCGGCGCGGGGTCTTTATTGGGGATGGGCAAGCGCTGGACTCGCGACGCTACGCCATCGATTGGAAGCAAGTGCGGGACGGGGCGTCATTCTCTGGCGACGCGCGCGACGTGCACTCCTATTACGCCTACGGGAAGGACGTGCTGGCGGTGGCTGACGCGCGCGTGGTCACCGCGCGAGATGGGGTTCCTGAAAACATCCCCGGACACGGACAAGCATTCCACCCGGCCGTGCCGATGACTCAGGAGACCGTTTACGGCAACAACATCACCCTCGACCTGGGGGGCGGCCAATTTGCGAATTACCATCATCTGCAACCGGGGAGCCTGCGCGTGAAGGCCGGGGACCGCGTGCGGCGAGGCCAAACACTGGCGCGCGTCGGCGATTCGGGTGATTCCCGTGAGCCGCATCTGCATTTCGAAGTCACCACTTCGCCGAAACAGGGAATGAGTGAGGGCGTGCCCTATCTCATCGACCGGTATCGTTGCAAGAGTGGTAGTAACGGCTCCATGGAAGTTTGCATACATGAGTTGCCTCTGGACAACAGCATCGTGACATTCGGGAAAGACGGCGGTAAATGAAGTTAACGTAGACCGTCAACCGTGGATCATCGCCAGACAGATCGTCGAACCCTTGCCGACTCCAAGGGGACAAAAAATACCTTTGCCGCATCTTTAAGCACGAGATTGGGCATTGATTCTGACCTCGGGTTTTACGGCTTTGGCGCAACAACCGTCGATCCCGTCACAGCTCGCCAAGGGGATTTGGATTGGCGAAACAATCGGGTCCATGCGAGCTTATACGCTCACGACGGCGGGGCGCAGGCAATTGGGCATCGAGTTGTCGCAGTTTGAACAGATGATTGCGGCAATTGGGCGCGTGTTGACCGACGCGCAGGAGGCTTAGATGAATCCGATTACCCGGTTCATGAAGAAACTCTCAATTTTATTTGGCCGCGAGCGGTTCGCTAGCGAACTGGATGAGGAAATGGCATTTCATCGCGCCCAGGTGGAAAAGGAGTTTGTGGCCAACGGCATGACGGCGGAAGACGCGCGGTATGCGGCGATGCGGCAGTTCGGTAATGCAACGAAGTTGAGGGAGCAGAGCCACCAAGCGGTGGCATTCCGAGTGGAGACGGTGGTCGAGGACCTGCGTTTTGGGCTGCGGCAATGGACGCGGAATCCGGGATTTGCGTTGGCGGCGATCCTGATTCTGGCGCTCGGCATGGGGCCGAGCATGGCCATCTTCGGCTTCGTGGATGCGGCTCTGCTGGAGCCGCTTCCCTATGCGAACCCCAGCCAGCTAATGTCGGTTAACGAAAGCAACCTTGAATCGCCACGCTGGCCCCTTTCGTATCCGGACTATCTTGACTGGCAACGGCAGAATAAATCCTTCAGCTCCGTTGATGTGTACAGCGGGGCCGGCTATCTCCTGCGCACTCCCTCCGGTGCGGAGCCGGTGCAGGCCGAGCGCGTGAGCGGCAGTTTTTTCCAAACCCTCGGTGTGCATGCAATGCTCGGGCGCGACTTTTATCCCGGAGAGAATCGACCGGGCGGGCCAAATGTCGTGATCCTGAGTTGTGGAGCGTGGCTCCATCGCTTCGGCGCGCGCCGCGATCTGTTGGGGCAGACGGTGGACTTGGACAACGAGGCCTACACGGTCATTGGCGTGCTGCCAGGTGCGTTTTCCTTCGCGCCGGGCAGGAATGCGGAGTTCTGGGTTCCTCTCAACGGGTTCAGCCCTCACGAGAAGATGCGGACCTTCTATAACTTTTGGGGAATCGGAAGGCTGCGGGATGGGGTCACCGTGCAGGCAGCGGAGGCCGAAATGGCGACCATCGCAAAACAACTCCAGCGGCAATACGCCATAACTGGCCACGACCAGAGCGCCAGCGTTGTTCCCCTCTCTGAGATCATCACCGGTGACGTGCGACCCATCCTGCTCACGCTGCTTGGCGGGGCCGGGCTGCTGTTGCTGATTGCCTGTATCAACGTGGCCAGCCTCGTACTGGTCCGCTCAGAAAGCCGCAGGCGTGAGATTGCCGTTCGAGGCGCACTGGGCGCCTCGCCGTTGCGGCTAATGCGTCAGTTCGTCACCGAGGGACTCTTGCTTACCCTGTTCGGTAACGTGGCAGGCGTGCTGGTTGGCAGCGGGCTCATGAAGCTTCTTGCGCGCCTGGTTCCCAAAGACATGGCGGCCAACCTGCCTTTTCTGGAAGGCATCGGCATGAACGCGCATTCAGGCGTGTTTGCTGCCGCACTCGCGCTGCTTGCCTCGCTCCTGCTGGCCGCCACGCCCACGTTTCGGCTCTCGTTTCAGAAGGTGCGCGATGGGCTAACGGACGGGAACCGCGCGGCGGGTCGGTTCTGGAGCAGGCTGGGAGCGAACATGGTGGTCGTTGAACTGGCGATCGCGGTAGTGCTGCTGGCCGGCGCGGGACTGCTGGGACAGAGCCTCTATCGTCTGCTGCACGTGCCGTTGGGTTTTGATCCGAACCATCTTGCAACCGTGCAAGTGATGGCTCCCGGTACGGTCTACAAGAGTGACGAACAAACGGTAGGGCTTCACCGGGAAATTGTGCGTCGGGTTTCGAGCCTGCCGGGTGTTGCGTCAGCGGGCCTTACCAGCATGCTCCCGGTGCAATGCGACTGCGATATCGACGAAATCCAGATCCAGGGAAGGCCATTGCACGGTGAACACAATGACGTGGACGAGCGTCATATCAGCGCCGAGTATCTGCCCACGCTAAAGGTGATGCTGGTGCGCGGGCGGTTTTTCACCAATGCCGATGATGATTCCAGGCCCGGAGTGGCCGTGATCAATCAGGTGCTAGCCCGGAAGTTTTTTCCCGGCGCAGATCCGATTGGCCAGAGGATCGCCGATAACGAGGGCGGGCGTCCCTCCGCGTGGGAGATTGTCGGGGTGGTCGACGACGTCCGCGAGGGACCGCTTGATGTTGAGACCTCGCCCGCGGAGTATTTCCCCATCAACCAGACGGGGGACCACTATTTCAGCCTGGTGGTGCGCACACGGCAAGACGCGGGGGCGCTACTACCTGCACTGGTGCGCACGCTCCACCAAATCGACTCGGACTTGGGCGTATCTGACGAAGCGACCATGAACGATCAGATTGACGCCACGCAAGCCGCGTTGCTGCACCGGTTTTCGGCGTGGCTGGTGGGCGGATTTGCGGCCATGGCGCTGGTGCTGGGTGGGGTGGGGCTTTATGGAGTTATTGCCTACTCGGTGAGCCAGCGAACGCGGGAGATCGGCGTGCGCATGGCGCTGGGGGCACAGCGCAGCTCGGTGTACAAGCTGGTAATGCTGCAGGCGGGATGGCTGACAGGAACAGGGCTGGCAAGCGGGCTGGTCTGCTCGGTGGGAGCATCGCTGCTCATACGCCACCTCTTGTTCGGTGTGCAAGCCTGGGACGCGGTGACTCTGGGTTGCGTGGCCCTGCTGCTGGGGCTGGCGTCGATGGCGGCGAGCTTCCTGCCCGCGCGTCGCGCGGCGTCGGTGAATCCAACGGATGCACTGCGAGCGGAATAACAGTCCGACAGTTTTTTCGGTTCAGTCTTAGAGGAATAGAAGCCTGGATCGCGCGGTTCTTTAGTTCCCCTGGATCCCACCCGGATTCACGTTTATTTCGCTGGGAAGCCCCCCTTAAGAAAAGACCCCAAAAAAACAGCTTGGATAGTTGCTCGAGATCAGGTATTTTTGCCGACAATGAATTTGGAGCAAGGCCCGGTTCTCACCAAGCCTAGATCTGGGGACTTTTCGGTTTTCGCGAATGGAAGACACCCCTGCCTTCCGCGATAGGTTTCAGGTGAAATGAGGTCTCGCCGGCTCCGCGAGGAATCCAGCCGTGAAATCTTCTCTTTGCCTGTCCGTCCTAGTCGCGTTTTCTCTCTTGAACTGCGATTTGTTCGCGAATGGCGGTGAACGGCCCCCGTCCACTGCCTTGAAGCACGCCGATGCGGCCCTCCTCTCTTCTCCGGAAGATGGAACGCACGCGACTTCGTCGCAGTTCGTGATCCCAGGCCCGCTGCGATCTTTTCTGCGCATGGCCGGGATTAGTCAAAAGATTACGCCTGAAGAAGTCCTGCCCTTGCTGAGCCGGAATGTGTTCACCCAGGGTTATCAGGGGTCCACTCGGCCGACTGAGTTCCTTGTCCTATTGAGGCGATATGTCGTGCAGGCCAGGGAGTTGGCGGAGTTGGCCGCGAACAGTGACATGGTGATTCGTGTTTCGAATTGTGACGATGCAAGACCGCTTCTGCGCATTCTGGGCTATCGAGCAGGTGCAAACTGCGGCGATCCGGGAACGTCCTTGCAAACGGAGGATCCCGAGAGGGCTTTTCTGGCCGTCGATTCCGGATTTCCCCTGCCCGACCTGGAGCAGACACTGCAAGGCGGTAGACCCTTTGAGTATCCGTTCTCCTCTTCCTCTGTGCCAGTACTCTTTGCCGAAAGCGACTGGACCATGGCGAGCCCGAAGAACTTCAAAGAAAACAGCAGGGACTTGCTTGACACGATCCTGAACGACGCAGCGGTCGCGCGCCTGTACTGGGCCCTCTCACGGATCGACCCCGAAGTCAGCAAGTCTTTGCAACAATCGATTGGGCTTGGCAAGCTGCTGCCGTACGCCGCCGTCCTTGATTTTTACGGGAGGGGGCTCTGCATCAGCGGGGAGCGAGTCAAGGTACCGGGAGGAGTGACGGCGGAAGCTGCGTGGGAGGATTTGGTCGGAGCGAGCCCGGCGTCCCCTGCCTCTTTTGTCCCGAGATTGCTGGCCAAGGACAAGGGTTGGCTGATCGCCTATTTTGACGTGCTTTCGCGGGCGAGTGGAATTCAGCAGGCATATTTCACCAACCAGCATCGGCTGCGGCTCTTTTACGCGGGACTACGCGCTCCCGATCCTTCCGCCCTCGCCACCAGGAGTTTTTACAGACCGGCACCTGCGCTCTTGCTTCTGGTCACTCGACTTCAGTTGGAGAGCAGCGGCGAACCGCTCGTTCCCGGGAATCTCGAAGTCTGGAAAGAGATTCTCCAAGGGCACAATTCGAACCTGGTTCGCAGGTGGGGAAAGCTGACGTCCCGCCTGACGGATCCGGATCATCTTGTGCAAATAATGTTCGCCCTGTCCCGGGCACTCACCGAAAGTGGTCCCCTGCAGACCTACATGGCGATCAGTGGGCTTGACAGCAGACGATCTCCGGGAAATCGCTTGGCGCCGGCCACGGTCCGCTTGCTAGCCCGCAACTTTGAGGAGTTCAGTGATCAGTATCGGATTTTTTCCGAGTTTCCCCAGTTAAGCGACGAATCAATCGTGCTGTTTCTGGACGTAGCTCGCGGGCTGAACAGCTTGGCCCTAGCTTCGCGTGGGAACGCACTCGGCACTTTTCAGGCAAATGTCGGAATCTGGCAGATTCTGGCGCGCCAAGGACAGATTTCGAACTCGCGCCTGAACGACTCCTGGCAGCGCATGGTCAAGCCTTTCGCCACGGTTCAATCCGCTCCCCAAGTCTATGACGCGGGTCGATCTTCCCTGGCAGAACTATTTCGATTTTCGATCGGCAAGGGGACAGGTTCGCAAGACGAGATCATCGACCTGCTGGCAGGACCTCGGCAGAATAGTTCCGAGGGAAGACAGATGCACCGTGAAATCGCCGCCAGGATCCGCTCTGTACTGGACGATCAGCGACTGGTTTCGCTCGACACGCTCCTGACCGTGGGGGATGCTTTGGCAGAAAAGGCGCGAGGTAAGCAGCCGGCAGAGTACGTGATCCTCCTGGCTGGCCAGACGCGAGAATTTGAGATGCCGCGGCCGATCTTCACCAACGGCGAGAGGTCGGAATGGGCCGCAGGAATTTATAACAATCATCATACCGACGTCCAGATGCGTGCCGACTTGCCGAAAGTCCTGAAGTCTTCGACGGCTTCGCGAGGGCAAATTGACGATGCGCGGGGTCAACTCGCCTCGTTCCTGAGAGACACCCTCGTGGGTTTGAACTATGCCTACTACGAGCCGCCCGGTGCCCAGGCCCTGCACCACAATCCGCTCTTCGTCCGCTCCCACGACTTTGCGGGAGAGACGATTGAAGGCATGAAGGGACTCTGGCAGGCGACAGAGCTTATGGGCCAGGGTTCTCCGGCGGGCGGAGGCGCCCATTTCGTCGGTTCGCTTGCCGACCTTCCCTATGCTTTGGCCGAGCTCGAACAGGATTTCATTTCGCCGGATAGTGTTCAGGCTCTGATCTGGCAGGAATTGGTGCCGGAGCTGTTGACCTCCGCAATCCTACCCCGCTGGTGGAATGTCAACCCATTAGAGCTTCACGCAATCGCTCTGTATCAGCGGACAGGGGAAGAACTCCTGACCGCTTCGGCAAAAGACGAGACACTGCGAAGTAAGGTACTGATCATTTTGTCGGATCGGTTGCTTCCGCAGCGATTACGGCAACTCGAGCAAGTCCTGCGCGATGGTCGTGTATCGGAAATACTTCCTCAAATGATGCCGGCAGACACCTTCTATCTGGCGGCGGAGTTCCGGGACAAGTACCCGGAACAACCTGAGGTGTGGGGAACCGCCAGCCAGGAATTGCAAGATCTGTGTCGGGAGCACTCCGAACAGGTCAACTGGAAGCGCTTGTCGCACGATTTCGGCACGCCCCATCCCCTAATGGCGCAGAACTATGGGCTCGAACTGCTGAACATTCCGCCCATGCCGCCCCTCTCTGGATTTTCCAGCCGTTTTCTCGCAGAATCCTGGGATTCGCCGAATCTGTACTGGGCGCGCCTCGCCGATGAAGGAGGATACTCGCCCGTCATGCTGAACCATCTCGTGCCGCAGCTTACTCTGATGATGGTCGAGAAGATTTTCGCTACCGACTTTGAAGATTGGCCTGCGCTGCTTCGGGCGATGCATGAAACGGGGACAGAATTTCGTGAAGGCAAGTTGGCTTCGCCGCCGAGGATTAGCGCGGTTCGGCCTTGACGCGTCGTTCGAACCAGACGCCGGCCAATCATACAGCGGCTTCACGCAAGTGGGGTCGCAGAAGTAGGAGCCTCATGGCAAAAAAATTGTTTCTGCTGATTCTGATCCCTCTGGTTTTCATACTGAGAGACGAAAGTGGCATCGAAGCTCAGGAGAGCCCGAACTTCCACGTTGTAGTGAACATGGTCCAGCTCAACGTGGCGGTCACGGACAAGAAGGGGAACTACATTACGGGACTCGGGCCCAAGGATTTTGCCATCGTCGAGGATGGGATTGTTGAGAAGGCGGCCACCTTTGCGGAAGGCGACGAACCAGCCCGCAGTCTCGGTGAGTTTGCGGAGCAGGACTCGTCTGCGGCTCCGTCGGGGCCGTTGGCCAAATCTTCTTCTGACGGCGCCTCGTCTCAGACCTTCGCCTCGCTGGTGAGCGGAGCCAATGTGTTTGTCCTGTTTGATAGCAGTGACTACATGTACCGGGGCTTTGTCTTCGCGCAAGACGCGATTGCCGAGTTCATTCGCTCGCTGGGAAACGCCGACAAGATCGCATTCTATTCGTATAGCCGAGATCTTTCCCGCGCAGCCGCCCTTACTTCCGACAGGGCGCAAATTTTGCGGGCCCTGCGCTCGACTGTGGCCGGAGATCAGGCGGCACTCTACAACGCGCTCCTGTTGACGCTGAAAGACGCGGCTCAAAATAAAGGTCGGAAAGTCGTAGTGGTGTTCTCGAACGGCCCGGACAATTCCAGCGTAGTACCACCTGAGGACGTCGCTGAATTTGCCCAGTCTGCCGGAGTTTCGATCTACATGATCAGCACACAAACGGCCAAATTGGAACCGGTGTCCACCGCGGTTTTTGATCGTATGACTGCCGCCACTGGCGGCAAGGCCTACTTCGCCAAAAACTGGAAAGATGAACACCGAGCCTTTGCTTTCATCGGTGACGATTTGAGACATCTGTACTCACTGAGTTACTATCCGAAGCCCAACGCCAACACGGGCTGGCGTGCGATCACGGTGAAACTCGTAGGCGATCAGCTGAAGAAATACAAGGTGCGCACTCGCAACGGGTACCGTCCGCAACCGTCCAGATTCTCAAGCGACGACAAAACCACACTGTCCGGGGTTGTTCCCGAGTAGGAATGCCGTAATCTCGGCCTTCTTGACTCAAATGTTTTCCACACTGGAAGTCCACTTGATCCTCGAGTGACCGAGGGGCTGGAGGGGAGCAATCCCCTCCGGCTACTCGGTAATCCACCCGGACCTCGGAAATGAGTGCGTTGACATGAAGTCGTCATTCGAGAATCCACAGTCGGCTTCGTCCGTTGACAATCGATAGTCGAACGTCTACCATCGCGTCAGATTGAGGGTAGAATGTCTTCTATGGCGAAGCAAGCGCAGCAACGGGTCGGTCTCCTCCAGGGAACGCTTGACATGCTCATCTTGAGGACGCTTCTCTATGGACCGGCTCACGGTCACCAGATCGGGAAGCACATTCAGAGGACAACGAATGAATTCTTGCAGATGCAGCATGGCTCGCTCTACCCCGCGCTGCATCGCCTGGAGCGAAGAGGGTGGGTCGTGTCCCAATGGGAGACTGCCCCGGACAGAAATCGGGAATTCAAGTACTACCGGTTAACGGATCAAGGCAGGAAGCAGCTCCTGGCCGAAGAATCGCGGTGGAAGCAGATGGCCGAAGCTGTAGCGCGCGTGATGTGGCCCGCCGCCGAGGAGAAACTGAGATGAACTGGTGGCAGATCAAGAAGAGAGATGCGGACTTGGAGCGGGAGCTGCGTTCCGACCTCGAATTGGAGGAAGAGGAACAACGGGAAGGCGGCATTGCGGAAGAAGAGGCTCGCTACGCGGCCTTGCGCGCCTTTGGCAATCTTACTCTTATTCGTGAACAGACTCGCGCCAGCTGGTCCTGGAACTGGCTTGAATCCCTCGCACGCGATTTGCGCTTCAGTCTGCGCACCCTTCGTCGCACCCCCGGTTTCTCCGTCATCGCCATCTTGGTGATGGCGCTGGGCATTGGCGCCAACGTCGCCCTGTTCACGGTCGTGCGTGGCGTTTTGCTCAAGCCCTTGCCGTTCCATGATCCGGATCGCCTCGTGATGCTCTATGAGGCGGGTCTTCCGGAAGACGACACGGCGGGTTCCAACGTGGTCTCAGGTGGCATGTACGCAGAGTGGAAGAACCAGAACCGCAGCTATAGCAGTCTCGCGCTCGCGCAGGGTATCCGGGTCGGGCTTTCCGGTTCCGGCGGCCAATTGCCGGAGAAGCTGAAGAGTGCGTTGTTTTCCTGGGATATGCTGCCCACACTGGGCGTGCAGCCTGCGCTGGGCCGCGATTTTACGCAGGCCGATGACACCCCCGGCGCCAGCGGCACGGTGTTGCTGAGCTGGGGCCTGTGGAAGCGTCGCTTCGGCAGTGACCCTGGCATCCTGAACCAGACGATCGAACTGGACGCCGTGCCGTACACCGTTATCGGCGTTATGCCCGCCTGGTTCGATTTTCCCGACCCGTCCACGCAGCTATGGACACCGGTTTACCACGACAAGCCCGAAAACACGATGACCTCGATCAGCAATCACATGTTTCGCGTTGTAGGCCGGCTGAAGCCGGGAGTCAGCGAGTCGCAGGCCGTGGCCGATCTGAGCATCATTTCCCAGCGCATCCACAATGCGCACCTCAACGACCCATTCGTATTTCGAAGCGCCAAGAGCCGTCCGCTGCTGGAGCACATGATAGGCGAAATCAAGAAGCCGCTCTATGTCCTGCTGGAGGCGACCTGCTGCCTGCTGCTGATCGCCTGCCTCAATGTGGCCAATCTGCTGGTGGCGCGCGCCGCGGCACGGCGCAAAGAGCTGGCTATCCGCACCGCACTGGGCGGGGGCTGGCTACGTCTGATATGCGAGCGGCTGATGGAGTGCCTGCTGCTTTCGGCCTCCGGCGGCGCGCTGGGACTCTTGCTCGCCTTCGCCGCTCTTCAGTGGCTGACCCAAGCTCGCCACGACATGAGCCGCGTCGAATCCATTCACATCGACGGCGTGGTGGCGGCGTTTACGGTCGGCGTTATCGTGCTGTGCGCGCTGTTTTCGGGATTCATCGCTGCGTTCAGCATCAGTGACAAGCGCATTCTCGGCGCGCTCCATGAGGCATCGCGTTCGGTGGGCGGGGACAGCGCCCGGGCCTCGCTGCGCAAGGTGCTGCTTACGCTCGAAGTCGGACTGACTGTGATCTTGCTCATTGGCGCCGGACTGATGCTCAAGAGCTATGAACGGCTGCGCTCCGCCGACATGGGTTGCAGTACGCAAGACGTGATCACCATGCACATGGGCCTCCCTGATGCCCGATATGCGACACCCGCCCAGCGAGCCAATTTCTACGACACGCTGCTCGATCGTGTGCGCGCTCTGCCCGGAGTGGAGGCGGCAGGCTTTGTGACGGCTGTCCCTGGGCAGGGCTACGGGATGGATTCGACCTTCAGCATCGTGGAGCATCCGTCCTTGCCGCAAAGCGGTAGTTTGTTTGCCTTAAGCCGCTGGGCTGATCCAAAGTACTTCCGCGCGATGGGCATTCCCCTTTTGCGCGGACGTACATTTGACGGCGGGAAGCGTTTGGATGCTGCCAACGAAGTCATCATCAGTCAATCCTTCGCCCGCCAGTACTTTCCCGGCGAAGATCCGCTGGGCCGACACCTCCGCGTACGCGGGCAGAATGCCGTCATTGTGGGGATTGTGGGCGATACCCGCTACGCAATCGGCGAAACCCCGCGGCCGGTGCAATATTACCCGCTGGATGCCGGCGTCGAAAACGTCGGCACGCTGGTGATTCGCTCCCGCCATGACCTGGAGCAGTTCGCTCTTCCGGTTCAGCGCATCGTCTCGGAGATGGACCGCGATCTGCCCGTCTCCGATGTGCTCACCATGAACCAGTTGTTGGGCAAATCGACCCTGGACCAGAGCTTCAACACGGCGCTGCTCGTCGCTTTTGCCACGGTCTCGCTGGTTCTTGCCGCGGTGGGCCTGTTCGGCGTGATGTCGTACATCGCAGCCCAGCGGACGACCGAAATCGGCATCCGCGTTGCCCTGGGCGCAAAGCGCGAACAGGTGATGCGGAAGATGTTGCTGGATGGAATGCGGCCCGCGGTCTCCGGTCTTGTCGTGGGACTCGCAGCAAGCCTGGAAGCCGGCCAGCTGATGCGCGACTTGCTCTATGAAATCAAGCCGCTCGATCCGGCGGTTTATGCCGCAGTTGCCGCAACGCTGCTCGCGGTGGCCGCGTTCGCAAGTATCGTTCCCGCGTGGCGTGCATCGCGCCTCGATCCGATGCAAGCATTGAGAGCCGAATAGGCTGATATTCCGGCGATCTCCCCCAGGCACTCTCGGCTGGCGCAAAATCGCCATAACCGGCCAATCGCTTCGCATTTTCCCGCTGCGGTCAGAACTGGTCTTCGGCGGCCGCCGGAACTCTCTTATCGCATTAGATCGGTCTGATTACAGGTGTGCTCGAAATGGCGGCTGCCATTCGCTCAAGCGGGGCTCTCCGGAGGAATAAGACAAGTTCGACTGAAGGAAAATGATCAGGCCGTCGCCCTCGGAAAGTGGCCTCAACTCGCGATATTGGCCGGTTATCTTCGCCGAGTCGCTCACCGAGAGATCCAGCGGAGGATCGGTACGGATGACTCTGGGCGAGTCGCGAGCAAACCTTCCTAATCCGAAAAGGTAAGGCTTGCCGATAAACCGGGAGCTGACAATCCGGGAGCTAACGGATTCGTGGATGCACTCTTGTTACACGACACGAAGATATTTAGACCTCTCACCCAGTTTATGGTTTCGTTCTGGCCCGAGAAGCGATCACTTGAGCAGATGGAAGAGTGAGCAGTAGTGCACAGACTCGGCGAGTGTCTCCGTGGAATCCTTGCATCGACCGAACGCCGCTCAAATCCGTGCCCGTGAGCAGTCTCGCCGTACCGGGCAGTCAATATAAGGATCAGCAGGCAGAAGGAAGCATAATGCGTACTACCCTTGCTATTGGCTTGTTGCTGTTTTCGTTTATCTTGCTGGTTTTCTCCCATGGTGCAGTCGCTCAAATCGGTGTCGGCATTTCCGTGAACTTCGGTCCCCCGGCACTTCCTGTCTACGAGCAGCCAATCTGCCCCAGCGACGGCTACTTATGGGCACCCGGATACTGGGCCTATGACGACGACGATGGCTACTACTGGGTGCCCGGCACCTGGGTCGAGGCACCCCAGGTCGGCTTCCTATGGACCCCAGGTTATTGGGGCTGGGGGGGCAGCGCATTCCTTTTCCACGAGGGGTATTGGGGCCCGCAGGTGGGCTTCTACGGCGGCATCAACTACGGCTTCGGCTACGGCGGTGTTGGATACGAAGGTGGCCGCTGGGAAGGTGGCCACTTCTCCTACAACACTTACGTGAATCACGTAAACACCACCATCATTCACAACACATACAACTCTACTGTGACCAACGTCTCCGCAACTCATGTCAGCTACAACGGTGGTACCGGTGGGGTTGAAGCGCGTCCCACACCGCAGGAAGAGTCTTACGCTAACCAGCACCACGCTGGTCCAGTCGCCGCACAAACGCAGCACGTTCAGGCAGCCCGCAATAATCCCGAACTGCGCGCTTCCGCCAACCAGGGCAAGCCGCCCATCGCGGCTACCGTCAAACCCGGTGATTTCAAAACTGGCGTTGTAGCCTCCAGACAGGCAGGAGGCGAATACAAGGCTCCTCCCGCCAATGCTGCACGCGGCAATGAAGCGCGTCCAGGAAATGAAGCTCGACCCGGCACGGAAAATCGTCCTGAAAATACCACGGAAGCTCGTCCCAACACCAACAATCACGCCAGCGAATTGCAGTCGCACAAGTTCACGCCTCCCAACACGGGCAACGCTGCAACCGACAAGAAATATCAGCAGCAACAGGACAAGCTAGCTGCTAAGCAAACGCAGGATCACCAGAAACTCCAACAGCAGCAGGATAAAGAACATCAGCAAGCCACCACGAAAAACTACAACGACGCGAAAAAACAGCAGATGGAGCAACGCCACACGCAGCAAACGCAACAGGTGGAGCAAAAGCATGCCACCCAGCAGAAACAGATGGAGCAGCGCCAAGCGCCGCCGCGAACTGCACCAAAGCCGGAGAGCCGGCCTCCCGCGGAAAAGCCGCATTGATCGCGCGCTAGCCGCCGCAGGCAGGGCAGGATAGCCGCGGTCTTCGCAAAATCAAGGAACCAATCGGGCTGGCAACGACTGCGGCGCATGGCTGGCGAGCCCGTTTTGCTTATTTTCCGCGCGTAGTGAAGACTCCGACTGGGCGAGTGAGCTAACCTCCCATAATCCGGGAAGGTAAGGTTTGCCGACCTGCTCGTTCAAAAACCAATCCCCCTGTCTGGAATCTCTAGGCCCGCGATCGTCAATGCGAGCAGCTTTGCGGGACCTCTACCAAGGCTCTTCCTTCGAGGTCGAGCCGGTGTTGCTCGCGGTAGGCTGCCCATTCCTTCTCCACCACGCGGGTTTGATCCTGCGAAGCGATTTCGAACCGGGCCAAAGCCAGGATCAAGGCCCGTACGCTGACACGCGGTTCCGCCGCATGCCCCGTCATCCCACACCTGCGGCAAGTGATAATCGGTGTCCGGATGTTCCGGCCAGCCCGAATCCGGTGGAGCGTGTCGTCCAGCTTATCCCGCAGACCGATGAGGGCCGGAATCGACATTTCCTCGTGCCACTCCGACCGCAACTGCACGATCATTTCGGGAAACCAGGTTCTCTGTGCGTCGCCCCAGGGCATTTCCTGAAAATCTCCTCGTCCGCCGTCCGTTTTCGGCTTTCGGCTTTTGTCATTGTAGTCGCGCTGCACGTACCGGAGACGACATTGGTTTCGAATCAAAGCCACGACGTCATACCAGAGATATCGCTGGTGAACGTTGTCCGGTGTATAGGGGGCGTGACTCTCATTTAGGCTTTCGTATGGAACTTGGGAACCTGATCGGGGATGCAAAGGGAAAATGCTCAAAGCGAGGAACACAAGGCCAAAATACCCGATGCCTTGGTTTGCCGAGATCTGTC
>DATBYA010000148.1:0-9396 GCA_036514015.1 Candidatus Sulfotelmatobacter sp. | reverse complement strand
CAAGAAATGGTACGGACCTGTGCAGAAAAAGTTCGAACGATCGCTCATTTGTTACACCCGCCTGAACTTGAGCTGTTAGGCCTCAGAACCACCCTCATAGCGTACGTGGATGGGTTTAGGGAGCGCAGTGGAATTCAAGTTGACGTTGAAATACCCAGAGAATTACCGAAGCTGACGCGCTCAGTTGAAACCGCGCTGCTTAAGATGACGCAAGAGTGTTTGTTAAACACCCAACGTCATTCGAAGAGCTCGAAGGCTCAAATGCGGATCGAAATCGATTCTAACCAGCTCACTTTAGACATGCGGGACGATGGTATCGGGACCCAACCCGCAAAGTCGAACCCGGCAGACGGTAGTCAACCAAGGCTCGGAGTAGGATTAGCAGGAATGGCTGAGCGGATGAAAGAACTCGGAGGCCATCTAGAAATCACATCGGGAAGTTGGGGCACTTCAGTAAGAGCCACTCTCCCGTTAGTGCTTTCAAAATTGGAATCGGAGGGTTAGGGCGAAGGTTTCTGGCCCTGCCAATAGTGCCAGAGAGACCGAAAATGAGAATCGAGCCTGCACCGGGAACGGGACCTGTTGGGTGATGGCGGCATAACCACCCGACGCGAGGTGTTCTAGCTCCAAGCTCCGAGCGGCGGACCACAAACACAGCGCAGCCAGTAAACGCTGCGAGCGAAGGCGCAACGCTCACGATTAAAGATCTGCCCCCTGGACTGCCATGCGACCTGTTTAGAACGGAGAGAGCGTCTCTGTCCTCACCGCACTCTTACCTTTGGTTCGACCGACAGCCCTGGCTTTAGCAATCCTCCGGCGTTTAGCTCTCGACCCGGAGGGCGATCGAAATCGATTCGTATCGGCACGCGCTGCACGACTTTCACGTAATTGCCGGTGACATTTTGGGTAGGCAATACGCCGAGCACCGAGCCGGTGCCACCGCCCATATTCGTGACGTGGCCCTTCCACTTGCGGCCATACGCGTCTACGTGGACCTCGACGGGCTGGCCAGGGCGCATATGGGCGAGCTGCGTCTCTTTGAAATTGGCTGTGACCCAAACATCGTCAAGCGGCAGAACGTCAATAAGGTCCTGTCCTATATGGACGTTCTGGCCCACCTCAACTCTTCTCTCGCCGACAATTCCTGTCACTGGAGAACAGATTACCGTGTGGCTGAAGTTCAGTTCCGCTTGAGCAAGTTGGAGCTCTCGTCGCGCCACTTCGGCGTCGGTCATCTGCACGTCCGCATTGCGGTGGGAACCCGCAGCTGCGGCGAG
This sequence comes from Candidatus Sulfotelmatobacter sp., assembly GCA_036514015.1. Taxonomy (GTDB): domain Bacteria; phylum Acidobacteriota; class Terriglobia; order Terriglobales; family Acidobacteriaceae; genus Sulfotelmatobacter. The sequence goes on along the minus strand of DATBYA010000148.1, from coordinate 8,119 downwards.
CGCGTCGGACAGATTCAGCTGCGCCAGTACTTCTGCGATCTTGTACTCCTCAGGGTCTATGGTCATCATCGCTTCGCCAGCATGGACCAACTGACCCTCATTGACGTACACGGCCTTGATGCGTCCGTTCACTCGAGGGCACAGCGGCATAACGTGGCCTTCGACTTGTGCATCGTTCGTATTTTCGTACTGGAAAGCATTCCAGGCGAAATAGCCGCCTGCGATGGCGAGTGCTGCCACAGCCGAGATTATTATCAGAATTTTTTTGCCGTGGATTTTTGACTGTTTATCGGATTTGGAAATTGACTGCAAAGGGCTGGCGTGTTGGTACACGACAGCAAACTGCTTTTCAGTCGAGATGGTCTGAGCACCGTTTTTGTTCGGCATGATTTTTCCTCGCAGATGCTGATTGGCCGGTTGACTCGTCCGACGAGACATCTTGGCGGATCTGCCGGGCCATCCGTTTGAGGAGCTGCTTCGTGAATACACCGGATGAGCGGAAGCGGGCTCCCTGTTTCATTAGTTCTCGAAGTACGTTCTCACCGTCCTCGGTAATGGTAGTGAGCCCCTTCGCGTCAATAACGAGCGCACGGACCGTTCAGGTCTACCGTCGCCTGCCGCCAGACTCTTGCGAGCTCAGTGGCCCAAGGGCCAACGAGCTTGCCTTCTATCAGCAGCTCGCGCTTGCTCGGGGTGTCGAGAATGGAAATCTTCAACATTGCATCTACGCAACGCTCGTGTAAGTGCAAGCCCTGCGCCAAACGTTCACAATCGTAAGGCCTTGAATTTTCGGGAAAAGGACACCCGCAGTCGAAGGCGTCGAAGCTGAAAGTTGAAAAGGACGAAAACGCCGAAGCTTTAATCAGGCTCCGGCGAAACAGGCGCGCCGCAAACCAAGGACGCTGGGTCATGTTGATCGGCTTGCAGCCACTAGGTGTGCGATGCAGCAGTGGGCTCGGAGGAGCCGATGGCGGGATACGATGCACTTGAGATGCGATGGTTCGCTCTTAACGCCTTGGATGAAGCGAGCCTTGGATGAGCTTCGGCGTGGCCGTCCAACCCTGCCAGGCTCAGGAAAACCATAAGATGCAATAGGTAAATCAGGAGAGACCGCACGATGATCGCCTCCAGCAGCTTCGGCGCTCTTACTCTCAACAACGAATGACAAAAGCACGGCCCACACCAAAGCCGCAGAACCGTAAGTTGCTGAAATTTCGGGAGAACGCTGCCACAAGTCAAAAATGCCGGAGTCGACGAGGTTGAAAGAGTCGAAATCGTCGATGCTATGGGTTAACCAAAAACAGCCGGGCTGCAAGGTCAAGAATACTGCTTCGCGAATATGCCGAACTTTTTCATTCGAGAGAGGAGAGTTGTGCGGTTCATTCCCAGGCGTGCGGCAGCGCCATCGGCGCCGCCCACGCGACCCCTGGACGTAGTGAGTGCCTCTACAATCTCATCACGCCGCTTTCTTGCGTATTCGTCAGCAACGCTCAGTTTGTCGCTTCGCGAGTCTGTTCTGTCGTCACCCATTTGCTTCACTTCAAGCGGCGTGTCCAGGGCGTCTTGCTTACTTGTTTTTCGAAGTTCCGCCAGGGGAGTGTCAAGTGATCTGCCCCTGGTCAGAAGCACGGCTCGCTCAATGAAATTCTCAAGCTCACGAATGTTGCCCGGCCAATCCAAGCTCGTCAGTCCCTTCATAACAGCCGCAGGAACCGATTCGATGCATTTCTGCATTTGCTTCGCATGCTTTTGCACAAAATAGCTGACGAGCAGAGGAATATCATCTCTGCGGTCCCGCAAAGGAGGAATACGGATGGGAAAGACATTCAGCCGATAGTACAGATCACTGCGAAATTCCTTGTCCGCAACCATCTTCTCAAGGTCGCGATTCGTAGCGGCCACCAGGCGGACGTTCACCTTCCGCGTATGCGTGCTGCCGAGACGTTCAAACTCCTGCTCTTGTAGGGCGCGCAGCAGCTTCGGCTGAATCTCAATCGGGATGTCTCCCACTTCGTCCAAAAACAGTGTCCCTTGGTCCCCGAGTTCCAGGCGGCCAATCTTTTGGTTTATGGCTCCTGTGAACGCGCCTTTTTCGTGGCCAAACAATTCGCTTTCCAACAGCCCAGTCGGGATTGCCGCGCAGTTCAGTTTCACTAATGTGCGTTGATTACGGCGGCTTCGGTCGTGAATCGCGCGGGCAATCAGCTCCTTTCCCGTACCAGTTTCACCGAGCAGCAGCACCGTGGAATCGCTGGGGGCAACCGTTTCAACCAGCTGTAGAACCTGCTTCAACGCCGCGCTGTTGCCAATGATCTGCTCGAAACCCATCTCGCTGCGAAATTCCTCTTCGAGATAGACCTTCTCTTGGGCGAGCCTGTCCTTGAGTTCAGAAATTTCCTGGTACGCCAGCGCGTTTTCAATTGCGATGGCTATCTGTCCTGACGCCCGGCTAAGGAAATCAACATCCTGTGAAGTAAACGGGGTGTCTGTGGTGCGCAAGATTGAAAGAAATCCAAGGATCCGGCCGCGATTAACAAGTGGAATAAGGCAATGGGCTTTTACGCCCTCGGTAGCCGCCTTCTCACTTATCTCAAACGCGCACTCGTCACGCGCCTGCGAGTCCATGACTACCGGTTTCAAGGTGCCCATCGCTTTTTTAGCGGCGGCGCTTGGTGTAAGGAGCAGCTCTTCTTTTATGACCCCTTTCCCGTGCGGAATATCGACGGCGAGAACCCTGCATTTTCCCGATGCTGCATCCAGCAGGGAAACGGTTACGCCATCAGCATGTATGACTTCGCGGATATTCGCTGCAATCGCGCGCAAAACCTCACGGCGGTCGAGGCTGGATGTGATTCTGGCCGTCAGATTCAGGAGCAATTGCAACCGGTCACCTAATCCGGATACTTCTTGGAACGCCAGAGCGTTTTCGACAGCGATTGCGATCTGTCCTGAGGCACGGTTGAGGAAATCGACATCTTCCGGCGAAAACGGAGTCTCTGTCGTGCGACAGATCCACAGCAGTCCGAGGCCCCGGCCGCGATTCACAAGCGGGATACAACACAAGGCTTCGATGCCCTCCGCAGTGACGAGGTCGGACGCATCGGGTGCGAGTTCGTCGTGTTCTCGCACGTCGATGACCACGGGTTGCAAAGTATCTATCGCTCGCTTGGCGATGCCGCGGGGTGTAACGAGCAGCTCCTCCCGGATGACCCCCTTGCCGTGGGGAAAATCCATGGCAAATACCCGATATTTTCCGGACGCGGCGTCGGGCAGCGAAACAGCGGCAGCATCGGCGTGAATGACTTCGCGTATGTTGGCTGCAATCGAGCGCAATACTTCCCGCAGATCCAGGCTGGACGTGATGCTGCTCGTCAGATTCAGGAGCAACTCAAACCGCTCGTTTCTAGGCTGAAGTGCCGCTTTTGTGCTCATAGGCAAAGCGCTGCAAATGATTGCCGGACCTACATATAGAGATGACCGATTTCGCTCCGGGGTCGCAAGTATTGCCGGTCGCGTTCCTCACTGCTGCCAGCCGCCACCGAGGGCCTCATAGACTTGCACAAGCGCAAGCCGCTCATTCAGTTGCGCCTGAACGAGATTCAACTCCGCCGCAAAATAATTTGTTTCGGCGGTTAGCACCTGGAGATAGCTCGCGCCGCCTTGTCTATAGAGCACCAGCGAGAGGTCGTCGGATCGCCGAGCTGCCTGAGTGAGCAGCTCCTGCTGACCGCGAAAGTCGCGAAATTTCTGATAACCAACGAGGGAATTGGAAACCTGCTCTAGCGCGTCCTGAACGGTTTGCTGGTATGACAGCACCGACTCTTGCCATTGCGCTCGGGCGAGCCTGAGTCCCGAACGGAGCCTTCCGCCCTCGAACACGGGCTGACTCACGCTGAATGCCGCGTTCCAGGTCTGCGAAGGCGCACTGATAAACTGATTCAATGCGTTGCTTTCGAGCCCTCCCATCCCCGTCAGGGAAATACTAGGAAAGAAAGCCGCTTTGGCCACGCCGATTTGCGCGTTCGCTGCGACGACGTTCTGTTCCGCTTCGCGGACGTCCGGCCGGCGCTCGAGCAACTGCGAGGGGAGGCCAGCGGGAATGCTGTCAAGAAGAGGTTGCTCGGTGATCGCACGCCCCCGCGGAATGGATTGCGGATTTTCGCCCAGCAGGATGCTGAGCACGTTCTCCTGCTGCTCGATTTGCCGTTCGAAGTCGGGAATGGATTCCGAAGCGGCGTAGACAAGTTGTTCTGACTGGCTTACGTCGAGGTCAGAAGCTCCACCGTGGTTGAAAAGCACTTGCGTCAACTGAAGTGATTGCTGCCTGGATGCCAGCGTGCGTTTCGCGATCTCAAGCTCGCTATCAAGTGCGCGAAGCTGGAAATAGGCGGTGGCCACGTTGGCCACGAGCGATGACATCGTTGCTCGCTGTCCCCACTCGGTGCCGAGCAACTGTGCGCGAGCTGCTTCAGTTTGGCGGCGATATTTTCCCCAGAAGTCCAGGTTCCAGATAACCGACAGATTGAGCTGGCCAGCGTTGACCTCGTAGGCTGGAAACAGATTTGAGACTTTGGAATTTCCCTCGCTGAAGACGCCCGCGCCGACGCTGGCGGAGGGGAGCTGATCGGCACGGGTGATGCCGACTTGTGCCTGGGCCTCGAGCACGCGAGTGGCGGCGATGCGCACATCATAGTTCTGCTGAAGCGCGGTGTGAATCAGTTGCACCAGCGCGGGATCCTGGTACACCTGCCACCAGTTCTCATTTCCGAGCGATGAGGGCGGCGCCGCCGGGCTGGGCACTGCGGCGCGGTAGTCTGTGGGCACACTCACCGCCGGCCGTTTGTAATTCGGTCCGACTGCACAGCCAGCCAGCGCAACGATGACGACGGGCAAGAACGCAAGTTTTCTCATGTTAATCGCCTTGGCCTTGCGTTTCCGCGGGTAGGAGTCCTGGCGACTTCTGGCGCATAGCGCTGGAGACGCGTTCGACTACAGAGAAGATGGCGGGAACAAAGAATCTGCCGATGAACGTTTCCGCTAGCATACCTCCGATTACCGCCGTCCCCATGATCTGGCGAGCTACCGCACCGGCTCCGGATGCTGTCCAGAGCGGCACGCAACCGAGGATGAAGGCGAGCGCGGTCATCATAAGGGGCCGGAAGCGCAGCCTCGCTGCGGAGAGTGCCGCATCGACGACGGACATACCTCGTTTTTCGTAATCCTCTTTTGCAAATGCGACGATCAGAATCGAGTTCTTCGCTGCCAAACCGATCAGCATCACCAGGCCGATTTGGGCATAAACGTCGTTCTCCATCTGAACCATGTAAGGCGGCAGGTACAGGCCCATCACGAAGCGCCGCAGCCAAAGCGCGGCCAAGGCGCCGAATACCGCAACCGGCGTGCTGAGCAGCACGCTGAAGGGCAGACTCCAGCTTTCATAGAGCGCCGCCAAGACCAGGAAAACGAAGAGGAGCGAAAAACCGAAGATCACTGAAGCAGGAACCCCTTGTTCCGCCTGCACCTCTTAATAAGACATGCCTATCCAGTCGTAGCCCATTTCGGAAGGCATGGTTTGCTTAAAGACATCCAGGAGAGCCGCTCTTGCCTGATCGGCGCTATAACCGGGTGCGGCGGCGGCATTGATTTGTGCGGATCGGTACTCGTTATAGCGCATCGTGAACTCCGGACCGGAACGGGTCTCGAATTTCGCCAGCGCGCTAAGCGGGACCGTCTGCCCTTGCCCGTTGCGGACATAGAATTGTCCGAGATCGTTGGTGGTCGCACGGTAAGGAGCTTCGGCTTCCACATACACCTGCCAGGTGCGTCCGAAATCGTTGTAGTAGTTGACGAATAATCCGCCCATGTAAGCTTGAATCGTGTTGTAAACATCCGTCAAAGCCACGCCTTGCTTCAGCACTTTGCTGCGGTCCACATTGATGAACTCTTGAGGCACGCTCGGAATGAACGTGGTGCTGACCGTGGTAAGCTCAGGACGCTTGCGAGCGGCTGCGAGGAATTTGTTCAGGTTGTCTGTTAGAAACTGGACGTCCTTGCCGGCACGGTCCTGCAGAACAAACGTAACTCCGCCGGCGGTGCCGACACCGGGAATAGCAGGTGGTGAGAAACTGAAGACAGTCCCTTCCGGCAGCTGCTTGAGTTCCTGGTTCAAACGCGACTTGATGGCTTGATATTGTTCGGCCTGGCTCTTGCGGTCATCCCACGGTTTAAGACTGACCCACAAGAAAGCGTTGTAGCTGGTCCGGACATAACTGAGCAAGCTGAAACCAACCACGCTCGTCGTGTACTGAACGCCCGGCGTATTTGCGAGAACCTTCTCTACTTGTTTCGCAGCCGCGCTGGTGCGCTCCAACGACGCCGCATTGGGAAGCTGCATGTTGATATAGAGGTAGCCCTGGTCTTCATCCGGCAGGAAGCTGGTGGGCAGATGTTTTCCCAACAGCCACGCAGCACCTCCAGCCACCGCTAGCAGCACCAACACCAGTGCGCCCTTTCGAATTACGTCGCCCGACCAACGCACAAAGCTGTCGGTGGAGCGCTCCCAGTAGCGGTTAAAGACGCGAAAGAATTTTCCGAGCGGCCCGCGAGTTTCTTTCTTGGACCTGAGAAGCAGCGCCGAAAGTGCCGGGCTGAGTGTGAGAGCGTTGAACGCGGAAAGCATTACGGAGATTGCGATGGTGAGAGCGAATTGCTGATACAGCCTGCCGGTGATCCCCGGAATGAAGATCGTCGGCACGAACACAGCGGCCAAGACCAAAGCTATACCCACAACGGGGCCGGAAAGTTCCTCCATCGCTTTTACGGCGGCATCTTTGGGAGACAGCCCTTCCTCGATGTGATGCTGAACTCCTTCAACCACTACGATGGCGTCGTCAACCACCAGTCCAATTGCGAGCACCAAGCCGAACATTGAAAGCGTATTGATCGAGAAGCCGAACAGCGGAAAGATGGCGAACGTTCCCACCAACGAAACCGGCACCGCCAGCATAGGAATCAGAGTGGCGCGCCAGTCTTGCAGAAAGAGATAGACCACAAGAATTACCAACACAATCGCGATTACAAGGGTCCAAAGGATTTCTTTCATGCCTTCCGTGACCGGCAGTGTCTGGTCGAGCGAAACGGTGTAATCGATGTCTTGCGGGAAGTGTTGCTTCATCTGGGTCATGAGCTTTCGGACGCCCTCCACGGTTTGGACAGCATTGGTTCCGGGTAACTGATACACGGCAATGGCCCCGCTGGGCTTACCATTAAGGCGAGCGATCAAGCTGTAGTCCTGCGTGCCCAGTTCGACGCGAGCCACGTCTTTGACGCGAACGGTCCCACCGTTAGGCGCTTCGCGCACGATCACATCGCCGAACTGTTCCGGCGAAGTCAGGCGGCCTTGAGCCAGCACCGCATAGGTGAACTGCTGGTTGCTCTGAGCCGGCTCACCGCCAACCTCGCCAGCTGGATTCACAGTGTTCTGCGCCTGAAGCGCGTTAACAATATCCGTGACGGTGATACCGAGCTTCGCCAATTGATCAGGCTTCACCCACAGCCGCATGGCATACTGCCCCGAACCGAATATCTGCGTCTGGCCAACACCATACAAGCGCGCGATAGGGTCGTTGAGGTTGATGTAGGCGTAATTGGCCAGGTAGTTGGAATCGTGGGTGCCGTGCGGCGAGTATAGGGCGATGATCATGAGCGGAGCCGTGGTTGCCTTCTTTAGCGTGATCCCGTAATTGTTCACCTCGGGCGGCAACTGGCCATTTGCCAGTTGCTGGCGCGATTGCGTGAGCAACAAGTCCGTGTTCGGATCCGTTTTGAGATCAAAATCCACGATCAACGTCGTTTGCTGATTCGCAGTGGCGTTGAGCGAATACATGTAGGTCATGTTGTCCACGCCAGTGACTTGCTGCTCGATGGGTACGTCAACCGATTGCTCCAGAGTCTCGGCGTCCGCACCGGGGTAATTGGCTTGCAACCGGATCTCGGGTGGAGCGATCTGTGGGAACTGAGCTACCGGCAGAGTCGCGATGCTGATCGCGCCGACGATGACGGTAAGAATCGCAATCACGATCGCGACGATGGGCCGTCGAATGAAAAAATTCGCCATGGC
>DATBYA010000147.1:0-29362 GCA_036514015.1 Candidatus Sulfotelmatobacter sp. | reverse complement strand
CTCCAAGCGGCGATGGATTTCAGAAGAGATTTTCGCACTGTGCTATGCGCTGTCGCGAGTCACCCCCGGCACCAACCTGCTGGCGTTTGAAACGGGGGTCGGCTGGGTTGTCCGTGGATGGGTAGGACTCAAAATCGCCGGGGCCTTCGATTTGGGCTGGAACGGTAACGACTATGCGGAACGTTTAGCGCTTGCCGCCGTGTCCGCCGCCACTGTGACCGCCACCGCTACCGTGTCCAACGCTGGCATGTCCGCCGCCGTGCGAACCGCCGGAGGCTCCACGCGAAGAAGATCGGCGCGACTCACCGCCGCGGCTGCCACTGAAACCACCGGTGCGGGGCACGCTTGATGCGCGTCCAGCGAAAGCTCTTTCGCTGCGGGAGAATCCCCGGTTGCCGGCGTAGGCTCGGTTACCTTCAGCGCCACGGTTAACGGCTGCACCGCGATTGCTGCCGGCGGAGCCGTGGGACGCCCCCGCGTAGTCTCGAGATGCGCCCGCATATCCGTGGCCTGCGGCTGAGCCAAACCCGCGCGCACCGCGATCCGCGAATGGGTGCGCTCCGAATGCGCCATGCGCAGAAGAGAATCCTCGATAATTTCCGTGCACAAACGCGGCGTGGTTGTAAAACGCTCCGCTGCGGAAGGCATAAGGATGGCCGCCGAAGAAGATTCCACCGTGGAAGCCCCAGCCGATGCCCCATCCATGCCATCCCCAGCCGAAACCGAAGAACGGCGAGATCGGGAAGCCAAAGCCAAACGAAATGTACGGGCCACCAACTCCCCACCACGGATAGAACCCAGGCCACACGCCTACGGGATATCCGTACACATACGCTGGGTTGTAAGTGGGCACATATACCACATCCGGATTAGCCGGCTGGATGTCTACATTCGGCCCCTGCTCGTACACGCGCTCTTGAGGCGTACTACGCAGATTGCCCGCGTCGTAAGCCTTGTGACGCATGTACTGGATCGCCTGCATCACGTCATCCGGCTGGTTATGATAGGCTTCGCCCAGCTCAGAGGTCCACGACAAATCCCTGTCCAGGTTCGCCAGCACTGTGGGAAACTCCACAAGCGACTTCACGCTCGGATCCCAATCCTGCTGGTCCACTTCCTCGGCCAGATCCCGTCCCTTCAGCCCCGGGTTCTCCCGCGCCATCCGGTCCGCCTCTACAATTTGCGTTGGATACCCTGACGCGGCTAGTATCTGCGCCACGAGCGAATCGGGATACAACGCAATCGGAGCTATCAGCTTATCCAACTGCTCCGAAGGCAACGGTGTGTACTGCCGTTGATCCGCCCCCGTAGGAGGCGGAGGCGCCTGCGCCTGATCTTGGTATGTATCTTGATCTTGCCGCGATGGAGGTGCGACATCCTGAGGCCCGCTCTGGTCCGGCGCATTGTATTGCGGCACGGTCTGCGTTGGCGGCGGGGCTCCTTGATCCACTTGAACGCTCACACCCGCTGAGGGCTTGTCCATCGACTGATCCTGCGCCCCCAAGGAAGTGCCAGTCCCGAGCGCCATCGCGCTCGTCAATACCGCGGTAAGAAGCGTTTTAGATGATTTGATTTTCATAGTGTCCTCAGAATTCCTGTTAGTAGATTGAACACTGGGAATGAGGAAGAGTTCCGTTCTTTTGATTGACTTACACCGGTTGATTTCGGCCAGGCAGTGGTGGATTTCGGCCAATAAATTCGCTTGCGACGAGAGGACAAACTGCAGTTTTTCTAACTTACGGTAGCTGCGAGAAAAAACATTCTGCTAAAGCCAGGTTCTCACGTTTCCCCGGGTGTTGTGTACGCATTGATCTCGTATAGCACGCAGTGTCTAGGTTTCGGCCATGTGCCAAACCGCCTTCGCGTCGGTGCCGGCGTGTGCCAACGCCGGGTGCCAAGCAGACTTTCTGGGGCGGTTGGTCGGTCCCCCTCCCCTAATTGGTAAGGTAAGGGTAGCCCGAAGGTGAATATCTTCCCGGCCGCGCTGATCCGCGCGGCATTCGACCCGCGACGGCGGTATTGACGGTTACTGCCGGTCTGGAACGCGAGAGCTATCGGAAACCCCGCGGCCGAGAGGGTCGGGACGAAACGGCTCAGGCCGCTGCCATGGCGCGAGCATTCGGCGTAATCCGGGATTCGTCAGAATTCTGTTAAGAGCCAAGCGAGGTTCCGAACAATACCAGTCAACGAATTCATCGATGGCGTGACGATAACCCCGTTGGGCGTCCAGGCTGGTAAGGCTATTCAAGACTGCGGCGTTGGCGTGCTCAAGGTCTGGCAGGCTCCGGACAGGTTTTGGGTGGTGTGTCTTCCTCGTGAGTACGGTTTTTCGCTTCATGACCGATGGCCTCCATGCCACCGATCAATGATCGTGTGATGTCGTGGGGATAGGGTCAGAGTTGCCTGTGGTCCGACCGGAATCCTTGCCGCGAGGCAGTGGCATCGAAGAAGTCCTGTCGCAGGGTATCCATTACGTGTGCCCGGTTATGGGAGGCGGGTGCTCCCCAAGGTTGCAGTCTTCAGATATCATGGCCTCCCGTGACCTTGACGAGGGAATCCGCCCCGAGTTCGCGCCGCCGCGCGGTGCGCGACATCCTGCTCTACGGCGTGGCCGGCGGCCTGCTCATCGCCGTCCTGAAGCTGACGGAGTACCGCTTTCTGGTCGTCGAGCATTCTGTCGAGATTTACGTTGCCCTGGTCGCCGCCCTGTTTGCGGGACTGGGCATCTGGCTCGGGCAGACACTCACGAGAAAGAAGCCGGCAGTGATCATCAAGGAAGTCCCGGCGCAGGCCCCGATCCAGCCCATGGGTCGGTTCGTCGCCGACGAGACGCGCGTGAGCGAGTTCGGAATTACACCGCGCGAGATGGAGATTCTTGGGCTCATCGCCACGGGGTTGAGCAACCGGGAGATTGCCGGGCGGCTATTCGTCAGCGAAAACACGGTGAAGACGCATTCGAGCCGGTTGTTTGACAAGCTCGGCGCAAAGCGGCGCACCCAGGCGGTGCAGATCGGCAAGACCGCCCGGCTGATCCCGTGACGCGTGCCGCCCCACCCGAAAGGATGATTTTTTGCTCCCCGATGCAGAATCACCCAAAAGGGTGACGACAACGTTTACGTCCCCCGCTACACTTCTGGCCAGTGAGATCCGGTGAAGGAGGCTCATGAAGCGCGTAACCGGCATTGGCGGAATTTTCTTCAAGTCAGAGAACCCGCCGCAGCTCTATGACAGGTATGAGAAGCATCTCGGCATCCAGCGCGAATCGCACGGCCAGGGAGCATCGTTTCACTGGCGCGAACCGCAGGCAGCAGACGGCACCGAGCCCGGTCCCAAAGCCTTGACTGCGTGGTGCATCTTCCCCCAAACGACGAAATATTTCGCCGCGAGCAAAGCCAGCTTCATGGTCAACTACCGCGTCGACAATCTCGACGCGCTGCTCGAAGACCTAAAGAAATCAGGAATCGAAATCGATCCCCACCGCGAAGACTACGACTACGGCCGGTTCGCCTGGATCACCGACCCAGACGGCAACCGCATTGAGTTATGGGAACCGCAAAAGCCAAAGGAAGACTGACCGTGGGGCCGGCGAACCCCACTACTTTCGGGCGCGTTAAACCAGGTTTCACGGAATCGAGGCAAAAGGAGACTTAAATCTATGAAAAAGACGGTGGTGACTTTTGGACTGATTTCCGGCGCTCTTTCCTCGTTGATGATGGTGGCCACAGTGCCGTTCGCGCACAGGATAGGCTTTAACCAGGCCTTGATCATCGGTTACACCACCATCGTGCTCTCGTTCTTGCTGGTGTTCTTCGGCATCCGCTCGTACCGCGACAACGCTAGCAACGGCCAGATCACGTTCACCAAGGCGTTTGCCGTGGGGATCTCCATTACCCTGATTTCGTGCATCTTCTACGTCGGGACGTGGGAAATTCTGTACTTCAACTTCATGCACGACTTCATGGACAACTACGGCGCTCATACGATCGAGAAGCTCAAGGCCTCGGGCGCGAGTCCTGCAGCCGTCCAGGCGCAAGTTCAGCAACTGAAGAAATTCAAGGAGCAGTACGAAAACCCGCTCTTCAACTCACTGATGACTTTCATCGAGCCCTTCCCCATTGGGCTTGCCATCACGTTCATTTCCGCGGCGGTCCTGAGGAAAAAGGCGCAATCGCAACCGGCACCATCACCCTTGCCGGCATCCTAATTGAGCCCGGTCCCGCGAATATGCTCCTTGCATGACTGACGGCTCTGAGCCTTACTTGATGTTCCCGAAATTAATGGCAGAGCTTTCTGATCACTAAATTGCGTGGCTAGTATGCGGCTGTCTTGAAGAGTGGCCATGCGCGCACACTGCGTTTTCGGGAACGCAGCCATGAGTTCATTGTGGAATGCACGCCTGATGGGCCGCAAGTCCTGACCCATCCCGCCGGACGCGATGTAGCCTCACTTGACCGTGGCGGCGACCGCAAGAATCTGCTCGTCGATGGAGGCGCGCAGATCCTTTGGCAGAAGCTCCGCGTGTTCGAGGTCCTTCCACGCGGCGACGGCGCGCTCCGCCGTCTCGACCGCGATCTTCCACAGCGGGCTTGCGGGAATCCGGGCCGTGTCGGCAAAGCGCGGCATCCGGCCGGGTGTGATTTCGGACACGTTCGGAACAAGGATTGAGACTGTGGAACGAGGGTCGTCGATGCTGACAGGTAGCTTTAGGGGCTCTGGGAAGCACCAGGAGTGCACGTTGCAGATTTCTCGTATCGGCCGAAAGCTTTGGCTCATCCTCTGACCTCCTTTTCGTTTCTTTCTTTCTTGCTGAAATTCAAGGGTCTGCCCCGAGCGTCACTAGCATCCAATTTGGAGGAAGTGCCTCGATCTCGATGTTGGATCGCTCCGTGAATCGTTTGGTTTGGTTTTTCTCTGTGGGGGCCGTGGGGCTCGCTCTGGCGACGTTAACCTCCGCCCACAGCCCTTCCGACCAGCACGTAAAGATCGAGTTGATTTCGGAACAAGATGGGATCGTACCTCACGGGAAAATTTGGGTGGGCATCCGGTTTGATCTGCAAGACGGATGGCACACCTATTGGGTCAACCCTGGAGACTCGGGCGAGGCGCCCCGCATTGAGTGGGAATTGCCCGAGGGATTTGCAGCGGGGGCGATCCAGTGGCCATACCCCGAGCGTCTGTCCACCCCTCCCTTTGCCGATTTTGGCTACGAGCACCAAGTTTTGCTGATTGCCGCGGTTCAACCGCCTCCGGGAATAAAGGATGAAAAGAGTCAGAGGATTGCGGCTCGCGTCCACTACTTGGTCTGCCGGGATGTTTGTATCCCTGGACAGAAGCAGCTTGAGTTGACGCTTCCTGTGAAGAGCCTGGCTGTGGCTGGTTCGAACGTCCAATTATTTGAAGCGACCCGCCGCCGTCTGCCCCAGCCGGCACCTGAAAGCTGGAAAATCTCGGCCGCTTCCCTTGGCGATGAATTCGTCCTGAATCTTATAATCGGCAGATCGGCTGGAGCACCTCAATTTTTTCCGTTGGAAGAGGAGCAGATTGAGAATGCTGCCCCTCAGACGGCAAACACGATACCCGGAGGATTTCGCCTGCATCTTAAGAAATCAAGGCATCTGATGAAACCTTTGTCGCGCCTAAGAGGAGTGCTGGTTGTCGGCTCTGGGAAAGCATATCGGGTGGACGTTCCCGTCTCGCAATCGTCTAGTAATGTTCATACGCAGTCGTGAAATGGAGGATGTCGTGAAGCAGAATCTGTGGTGCGGTTTGTTCGTGGCACTCTTGCTTATCTATTCGATCTCGGCGTACGCGCAGAAGATTGGTGATCCTGCGCCGGAATTTCAAGCGACAGACAGCAATGGTCAGACGCACAGGCTTTCCGAACATCGGGGGAAGTTCGTGGTATTGGAATGGCACAATAACGGCTGTCCGTACACAAGAAAGCATTACGAGAGCGGCAACATGCAACGTTTGCAGAAGGAATGGACCGCTCTAGGCGTCATTTGGTTTACGGTAATCTCCTCCGCGCCCGGGCAACAGGGCTACGTTACGGCCCAACAGGAGAATGACTACCTCAAGCAGATGAACGGCTCGCCCACGGCTGCGCTCCTGGATCCGCAGGGAGTTGTGGGACGGCTGTATTCGGCAAAGACCACTCCCCACATGTTTATCATCAATTCCGCTGGCCTGCTGATCTACGATGGAGCAATCGACAGCAAAGCCACTACGGACAAGGCCGATATCGCAACAGCGACGAACTACGTCTCGCAGGCTTTGGAGGAAGCGATGGCGGGCAAGCCTGTGACCACCCCGACTAGTCGCCCGTACGGATGTTCCGTTAAGTACGCGCACTGAGACATGGCTGAGTGCCCCGCGCGGCGACTCCTAAAACGGGTACGGACACGGCTTCAGTGTCGCGCGGAGTAAGAAATGATTCAAATTGTGCCCAAGGCCAAACCGGAAAGACGGCTTTACGCCTAAGTCCGCAATCCTGTCTTCAGCCTGGCACGCACACCGGACACGGGTAGGTCCTTCCAGAATCGGTCAAGATTTTCCAACGTGGTCAACGTGCCGGCGTGCATACGGTCTACATGAAGCACTCCGCCCAGATGATCGATCTCGTGCTGCAGGATCCGTGCATACCAGCCAACCGCCTCGACCCTTCGGGTCTCCGCTTTTTCATTCAGAAACTCGACAGTGACTCCCCGTGCCCGTGGAACAATCGCCGAATATCCCGCGACGCTCAGACAGCCTTCGAAGAATTCGACACTTGTGTTCTCCGCCGAAACAATTCGCGGATTAATCACGACGTGAAACGGGACCGGCTTCCGCTCCCTCTCGAGGAGTTGCGCTGGAGTCAGCTTCATGTGATATTCCTCACGATCCTCGATGACCGCTAACCGCAACGCAACCCCTACCTGCGGGGCCGCAAGTCCAACGCCAGGGGCATGGCGCATGGTCTCTCGCATGTGAGCAATCAATTCTTGTGTCTTGTCGCTTAATATCTCTTCGCGCGACAGTTCGCGAGCTTCGCCCCTCAACACTTCCTCTCCCGCCTGCATAATTTGTAGACGCACTCTGGTTCACCTGATCGACGACGAAATCCTTGCTGGTGAAAACTCTTCCATATAAGGGCAACAACGAGATGGAACTGATCGATATCAAACCGCGTCGACGGACTTCGTTGGAGACAGCTAGGAGCCGCACGTCACTTCTTATTGTTCCCTTAACGTACCAGATTTGAGAATCTCACACCGCTCATGCGGCATTTGCGCGAAGGATGAAATTCCAGGTTCGCGGCTGCAGTAAGCTCCGCACTTAATCGCTCGTTCTCATGTCCGGCGGCTTTTGAGTAATACTGTAATACTTTGGAGGCGCGGGGCGGAATCGAATACAGCGGTGGGGATTTCAGCCGACCGCGTGCGGTCCAGTGATCGAAAAAGGTTCTCAGCGTACCGCGTTTGCCGCTCCAGGTGCTGGGCATTACGCCCGAGCCGTCGAGGAATGCGGTAACTTGCTGGACGGTGATGTGGTGAAGATCGATGTCGCCACAGTGTCGAAGAAACGAGCGCAGTATGTTCGTGAGACTGTCGAACCGCATGCCGGCGTCACGTTTGCGCTGGATGTAGAGGTCAACCGCCTGGGAGAGCTTTATGCCGGCCCTCCCAGGTCGACGGCTGCCACAGCACGCAGCACAGGAAGATCGACCTTCGCATAGATTCCGATTGATTCAAGACCTCGGTGGCCGAGTAAGTCGCCGATCTCCTTGAACGATGCGCCCTCTTGTAACAGGCGTGTGGCACAGGCGTGCCGTAGGACGTGGGGCCCTCTTTTTCGGCAGCGTATCCCAGTCGCCCTCAGTGGTCTGCTTGTCAGTGTCCACAGATCCTCTGCTCCAATCGGTCGATAGGGAGGATTAAGCGTCACGAAAAGGTGCCGACAAGCGCATTGTGGGCGGCCTCTCTTGAGGTATTGCAGGATGGCATCGCCAACTTGACGCTGGAGCGGATAGGATTGTGGTCCTCTCCTTTTCGAATGGTTTACTTCGAACACCTCTTCACGCCAATCGAAATCGCTCAGCATGAGTCGTGACACCTCGCCACTCCGCAGTCCATAAATCGCGAGCAACGAGAGGATTGCCCGTGCTCGCAGCACAGCCGGACCTGAACCCTTCACCGATTTCAGGAGCCTCCGCACTTCTTCCCAACTTGGCCCCTCGGGCAGCCCCTCGTATTGATAGATCTTGGGCGCTTCAATGCCCCTCGCGAAACCTGTCGCGCACCATCCGCGCGTCTCGGCGTACCGAAAGAAGGCGCGCAGTGCTTGTGCAGCCACCGAAACCGACTGGCGATTCCATCCGCTGACGCCTTTCATTGCAAGGAACTCGTCAACATCTTCGACCCTCGCCCTCGCCAACAACCGATGCCGCTCCCCGAACCATTTCAGGAACCTGGATGTCTGCGAACAGTGGGATCGCACCGAATATGGCGAGAGGCCTTTTTCGTCTGTCATGTACCGGGCGAAGTCGCTGAGCTGATCGGCAAACCGCATCGGCGGCGCACTCGGGAGCTTGAGCCGCCCGTGGAAACGCAGCCACTTCTTAGCCGCATACATAAAGAATGAAGCCGAGTTGCCGTAGGAATGCGCCTTTGGATTCGTGCGCTGCTGGCGCGCCCAACAGCTCGCCGCTCGCTGGATTTCCTCCAGCGACACATCTCGCATTTCCGTCAGCTTCAGAAAGCGCACTACTTGTAGTAATTCAGCGGAGAGATTCCTCAGCGCCTTGCGGCTGGTACCTTGTTGCTGCAGGTGGCTGAGGAATGACTCTCGCTCATTCAGCAGCGGTGCTTGTCGGTGACGATTCAGGAAAAAGGGATGTTCGAGAAACTCTTCTAGCATTCGTGCGGGCCCTCCATGCCCGTGACCGATGCTAGATGGCTGCCCCTAAGCGTTAACTGACGCGCCTGAGAGAAAGTGGGGTGCGGGATAACCAGAACGGAGTGCCGAGTCGATGTGGCTCCCGGTTTCCCCGCAATGCTTGGACTCTACGCAGATGGGCTCACGTTTTGTTGCGAGGCTCGTCTACCCATTGCGGTCACCGCTTTCAGTAGTCTCTGAAAGGAAATCAATGCGTGTTTGGCTAGTTCTGTTCCTTGCCGTGACCGGTACATCGATCTGTGATTTCGCCCAAACAAATACTCAGGCGGCAAATCAATCTGACGCGCAGCGCCGCTTGGACGAAAGAGCTCCCACTTGGCTGAAGGCATTTCACGTCACTGGAGTCGGAATCGCATACATTGAAAACGGGAAAATTGCCTGGACGTCCTTCTACGGCGATCAGGTTCCCGGAGGCCCGCTCGCCAACGAAAAAACACTCTACAGCGTCGCCTCTCTGACCAAGACCATAACGGCAGAGATTATCTTGCGGTTGGCATCGGCTGGAAAGCTATCTTTGGACGAATCGATTGCCGAATACTGGATCGATCCTGATGTAAGAGACAACGCATGGAACCAGCTCTTAACACCTCGTCTCTGCCTGTCTCACCAAACAGGGTTCCCTAATTGGCGGTACCAGACGAAGAACGTGCTGCAATTTCAGTGGCAACCCGGAACGCAATTCGGATACTCGGGCGAAGGTTTTGATTACGTCGCCCGGTTTGCGGAAAAGAAGACAGGGCGCCCTTTTGAGGAGCTGGCACAGGAGTACGTTTTCGATCGCATCGGGATGAAAGATACTTCATACACTCCCCGAGAATGGTGGGTGGGCCGGCAGGCCAAACCGGTGGAATCGGACCCGAGAACCAAATGGTCCGCAGCTGACCTCCTGCGTACGACCGTCAGGGACTATGCGACGTTCATGATCAGCGTCATGAACAATGAAGGAGTTAGTCAGGAACTCGCCGCCCAGCGCCAGAACATTACACGCAATCTAATCGCTCCTGAAGTCGAATCCGTGCTGTGCGAGGATGCCACAGACCCTGCGAATTGCAAGGTGGCCATGGGCTTCGGACTGGGTTGGCGGATCGTAAAAATAAACAATGAGACGATTCTTGACCACACTGGTGCGGACAGCGACGTGAAAACCTTCGCATTCTTCATCCCGAAACGCAAGACCGGCGCCATCATCTTTACGAATGGTCCGGATGTGGGACATCAGATGATAGACAAGGTTCTGGGAGTTCTCTACCCGAATCGGATCTATGACCCCACACTGTGGCAATAGAAGCGAAAATAATGTGGATCGAACTTCGTCCGCGACCTAATGCTGTGGGTAAATGCAGCCTATCTCGCCACTCGTGCCTTGTGAGAATAATCACCCACTCCTGTTATGTGACCTTCCTCAAAGAGAAAGCCCGCCTACTCTGCCCTCTTCCACCGCTTCGTCACATAAACTCTATCGTCACATAACCGGTGCGGGCTCCGATTCGGGGAATCCGTACTCTTCCTTTTCGCCTATTGCGGCTTAGCGGCTCCTGCAATTCCAATCTCCCCGACGCGTTCCGGCCTAGGTATGATCGCAGCGAACAGCGACTCGGCCGCACCAGCCGCTGAATTTGGGTTTAGGGTGAACAGCCAGAAATTCTCAAACCGATCTTGCTGGCATCTGGTTTGGAACAGACCCTGAGACTTGTGTTCCGCGATGACCCAGTCCACCACGATCTGATAGGAGAGGGATTCCTGATAACCGAAGCGAGTATTACGGTCAAACTGAAATTGCGGATTGAATGAGTCCGTGGCCGTAAGTGGATATCCGGATAGCGCCTTGTAGGGCGCAGGATGCACTTCGCCTGCCTGCGCACCGAGTACGATCGGGCGCTGGCCTGCTGGAAGAAATTCAATAGCTTCGAGGGCAAGAATCGAAGCCGCTTTGTGTTCCCCATGAGTCTGTTCTGACGGCAGCAGTACAAAAACGAAATCGTAATGTCCCTTGCTTAATCGCTGTTGCAGGACACGCAGAATTCGCTCCTCATGCCAAGTCTGGTCGAGGGATTCACCGGCGTCGAGCGTAAACCGGTCATCTTTCTCGTTCAGGAACCACTGGTGCCGAATGCCCAAGATTCTGCCCGCCCGTCGAGCCTCCTCTTTGCGGATACCAGGGAGTCGGGCTCTGCCAACTGCTTCATTCGTCAGGTCGATCCCGTAGTAAGGAACCGCCAGAGAGGAATATCGGTAGCCAGCTTCACCATCGGTGATAATCACCTGATCGACTGTCCCCGAGAGTTCTTTGCTGATTCTGTAAACCGTGCCAGCAACTTCGTATTCGTCGTCCGGGTGAGCGACGACAAGCAAAACTCGAACCGGTTTTCGCGCCACCTCACGCGGCGACGCGCCATTCTGAGCCGCTGTCGCGCTGGTCAATAGTGCGACCATGAAGAACGCTAGATAGGGTTGGGGCTTCATGCAAAATATCCAGGAACGGCCAAGTCGATTACGGTTGAAAACGGTCAAGACAACTGGAAAAAATGCAGATGAGTGTGCATCGACAGCGAAGTTGAACCCGATGGCAGATGGCAAGCACTTTGGAATCCTGTATTCGTTAGTATGTCTATGTGTATGATAGCCTATAGTCGTTCGCTGAGCAAGGTGGTGTCAGCCTACGACACTCGGCAGGCCTGGGAAGGCATCGGGCTTCCCAGGACACATAAGGATTCCTCCATGCAAATCACGTCTAGCGCGAAACTGGCCGCTGCAACCGTACTAGCAATCGTTGCCATCACCCTTTTGGCGTCGGGACAATCTGTCGAAGGCAGGTGGGACGCGATCGTCACCGTGAACAATGTTTCCGTTCCATTTAGGGTCGAAATCGACGGCACCGGAGCGGATGTGCATAGCTACTTCTTGAACGGCGACGACCGAGTCAACCCGTCAAACAGTGGAACGTTCCAGAATGGTTCTCTGGTGCTGACGTTCGACAGTTACGCCACGAAGCTCGAAGCGACCCTGAAGGATGGAATATTGACTGGAACCTACGGCGGAAGTTCTGGAAATGCTTATGCATTCCAAGCAAAACGGCACGACCCATCCCTGGTTGCAAGCAGCGACCAACAGGTACCGGATATTTCCGGGCTTTGGGAAATTCAAGTCAAAAGCCCGAAGGGCGAGTCGGCGTGGCACTTCGTCGTGAACCAGAAAGGCGCAAAGATCGGTGCAGCAATTCTGCGGGTCGATGGCGACACCGGGACCCTGTCGGGCAATTTCAAGGACGGCAAGTTTATCCTCAGTCACTTCACCGGAGAGCGGCCGTTTTACGTGGAAGTCACACCGCAATCCGACGGTAGCCTGCAATTGCAAATCGCCAGCTCTCATGAGACACAAACTCTGGTAGCGCTGCGGCCCGCAGACGCTCGAGCCAGAAATCTTGCCCCACCGGACGACCCTACGCAGCACACAAAAGTGAAAGATCCCGGCCAGCCGCTGCGTTTTTCCTTTCCAGATGTGACCGGCCGAATCGTCTCCAATACTGACGAGCGATTTCAGGGGAAAGTAGTGTTAGTCAATATCACCGGCAGTTGGTGCCCGAACTGCCACGACGAAGCCCCTTTTCTCGAAGAACTTTACCGGAAGTATCACGGTCTGGGCCTGGAGATCGTTGCTCTGGACTTTGAGCCGGCAGAGCAACTGAAAAGTCTCTCGCGAGCACGGGCGTTCATCAAGCGCTATGGCATCGAATACACCTACCTGATCGCTGGCGAGCCAGCTCAGCTAAACGAGAAGATTCCACAGGCCGAAAACCTGAATGCTTGGCCCACGACATTCTTCGTTGGCCGAAATGGCCTGGTGCGTTCGATCCACACCGGTTTCACCAGTCAGGCGAGCGGCGAGCTCGATTCGCGTTTGAAGGACAGTGTCCGCAACGAGATTGGGCAATTACTTTCGGAAGACGTTCATGTTGCAAAAGGCGGAAACTGAGACTCGGAGTTTTGCTCCAACGTAGGCGTCGAACCGGCAAACTTTCCATATCTTCATCGATTGCAAGATTTCGACAGGCACCATCGGTGTTCATCCTTTTCCCGGAGTCAATCATGATAAGCCGTAGAAATTTCCTTTTATCCGCCGCAGCCGTTGCTGGTGTCGCTGCTGCACAACCAGTTCGGGGAAAGGTGGCCGGCCGACACCCACTTACCCGCAAAGAGCGCGTAGACCGGGCACTGGCGGGGCAGGATGTAGACCGTCCGCCATTCACGCATTGGCATCACTTCGGACCGCAGACTCCCGAGGAGCACGCCAAGGCCACACTTGATTATCACTGGAGGTACAAGACGGACATTGTGAAGGTGATGAGCGACTATCCGTATCCAAAGCCCGAAGGCAACTGGTATGAGCTGAAGGTTCTAGACAACCCGTTCCCCGAGCAGATTCGTGCCTTGGAGCTGATTCGCGACGGTCTCAGGGGAGACGCGTATGTCCTCGAAACTGCGTTCAATCCCTGGCAGGTCGCAGTCAAACTTTCGTCGAAGGAGGAGGTTGTTCGCCTCCAGCAGGAGAACCCGCAGCGACTGCTCGACGCCCTTGATGTACTGACGCAGTCGCACATTCACCACGCCAAGCGCGCCTTTGCTGCGGGTGCTTCGGGGGTTCTGTTTTCGATTGCGAACGCCAACCGCGCGGAACTCTCACCGGCTGACTATGCCAAATTCAGCGAGCCGTTTGACAAGCGCTTCTTCGCAGCGACCGCAAGCGCCAAGCTGAACTTCCTCCATTTGCACTGGGAGAACGAATATGTTAACCAGTTTGTCGACTTCCAAGCCCCAGTCGTCAACTGGTCCGTCCAATCCAGCGGCGTATCGGTCAGCACTGTGCGCAGCAAGTTCTCGCAGACGATCGCCACTGGAATCGATGAGAAGAATTACAAGGATCTCTCCTCGGAGCAGATCCGCAACCAATGGCAGACCGCCAGGCATGTGGCCGGCAGCAAGTTCATCCTGACGCCGGGATGCTCAGTCCCCAATGACAGCACCGACGAGGAACTGTCTCGACTTCCTCAGGTGGTCCTAGCGTGAGCACTGCGCAGCAATCAGTGCAGCAGTTTTGGACCCAAAAGTGAGCGGAAACGTGTTTCTGCTTCGAAGCTCGAATCACAACTTGCGATGTCCTCGACCTGCCTGCAGCCGCAGCAATGCGGCGATCAGTGCGTCGATCTCTTCGCGCGTGTTGTAGAGCGCCAGTGAAGGGCGGACGGTGCTCTCGACCCCCATGCGCCGTAGGATAGGCTGAGCACAGTGGTGCCCGGAACGTACCGCAATGCCTTCCTGGTTCAGGGCCGCTCCTACGTCCTCTGTGCGGACGTCGTCGAGAATGAACGACAGCACACCCGCCTTCTCGCGCGCAGTCCCGATCAGCCGAAGACCGGGGACCGTCAGAAGTCCTGCGGTCGCATACATCAGCAATTCATGTTCGTAGTCGGAGATGCTTTCCATTCCGACCTGGTCTACATAGTCCAGTGCTGCACCCAGCCCCACGGCATCCGCAATGTTTCCCGTACCGGCCTCAAAGCGCCCGGGAGCTGTCTGATAAGTAGTCTTTTCAAAGGTGACATCCATGATCATGTTTCCGCCGCCGTGCCAGGGAGGCATGTGGTCGAGCACGTCCAGCTTTCCGTAGACAGCGCCGATGCCGGTAGGGGCAAAAATCTTGTGTCCGGAGAAAACGTAGAAGTCGCAGTCGAGGGCCTGCACATCCACGCGCATGTGGGACACGGCCTGCGCTCCATCGACTAACACGCGCGCACCGTGACGGTGGGCCATCTCGACCATCTCGCGCGCCGGTGTGATCGTTCCGAGGGCATTCGACACCTGGCTGAACGACACAATCCGGGTGCGAGGGCCAAGCAGTTTCTCGAATTCTTCGAGGATCACCTCGCCGCGATCGTTCACCGGCGCCACTCGCAAGCGAGCCCCCTTCTCAGCACACAGCTGTTGCCAGGGGACGATGTTGGCATGGTGTTCGAGCCAGGTGATGACTACCTCGTCATCCTTCTGAACATTGCGGCGTCCCCACGCCTGGGCGACGAGATTGATGCCTTCCGTTGTACCGCGGACAAAAATGATCTCGCGGGTTGAGGAAGCATTCAGGAAGCGGCGCGTCTTTTCGCGTGCGCTCTCATAAGCGTCGGTAGCGCGGGCAGCGAGCGTGTGGGCGGCGCGGTGGATGTTGGAGTTCTCGTGCTGATAGAAATACGACAGACGGTCGATGACCGCGTTCGGTTTCTGGGTGGTAGCGGCGTTGTCGAGCCAGATCAACTGCCGACCGTGGACCCGCTCTTGCAGGATCGGAAAATCTTGGCGAATCAATCGCGGGTCAAACGGACGCTTGGCGATGCCGAGTTCCCCTGGAGCCAGATCTGGACGGAACTCAAAGGACTCGACGCTTCTTGGCAGAGAGGCTGACTGTTTCGATGCTCCTTCCTCTTCGGAAGTATTGCCCGGGACACTCGGAACCGTAGGCTGGAAAACGCCAGGGGGCGTCGGGGCTGCGGATGCCCCGGGGAGAGCAGCAGACAGGGCGCGAAGATCGGATTCAGGGGGAGCACTGGTCGGCACCGACGAAGGCAGGACGGGAACGCCTGGGGGAGACTGCACACCGGGCACGCCAGGGAAAGAAAACATCGCATTGACGGGCGGAAATGTTGTCGAGCCTTTTCCATACACACCCCGTGCCGCATCCGCCGAATCAGCAGCGTTTTCTTGAGTTGCAGGGGACGGAATGGACTTGGGGATCGCGGGAATCGCTTGGGGAGCGTTCGCTGAATGAGGAAGGTCGGGCGAGGCCGAGCTCACAGGTACACTCGGTTGCGACACAATGGGCTCCGGAACACGTTGTTCAGGAACACCTTGCTCTGGAACCCGTCGTTCTGGAACAGCCGGGGCGGACACACCCTGAACCCGGGGAAAAGAAAAAACTTCATTCGGAAAATTGGGAGCGCTCGCCCATGGATCCGTCCTGTTTCCGCCGCCGGGAGTGCCTGGCGTCTGATATGGCGTCGGCGCGATAGGGACACTCGGGACGGATGGTGTCGCGGCCGCCGCTGAAGCCGGGGTTGTTGCCAGATCCGACCCGCTCGGCGGAGCGCTCGGCGGCGACGAAGGAATTGCCGGAACGCCGGAAAAAGAAAACATCTCCGCGGCAGGTGGAAACTGCGGAGCACGGGCCCAGGGCCCGGCCTTATCTCTGTCGACGGAAGAGGATGAAGAATTCGCTATCGCGGGTGCGGATGAAGAAGTTGGAACTTGGGGTATGAGTGCGGTTAAGCCCGCCAGCGAAGCGGCAATCGCATGGAAATCATTTTCATTCAATGCGCTCGTGGGCATCGACGAGCGTAGATTCGGAAGCCCTGGCACAGAGCCCGAGTTTGGCACGGCTGGAAAAGAGAACATCTCCCGCTGATAATCCGGCACGGCGGTTCGCGCCGCAGATCCCGAAGGCGCGCCCAGATCGACCTCATTCGGCGAGGCTGCTGGCACGCTCGCGGCCACAGGCTGCGCCGCGCCCGGCAGCGCTGCGAAAAACTCATTCGCGAGCCGCGCAAGCACTGCCGGATCGGGAAGTGCTACCGCGAAGGTCGACCCACGAACCTTCTGCGCGCCTTCTTCTTGCGCGAGAGACGAGGTCAGCGAGTCGGCCTCGAAGCGATCACTTGTACTCGTGGTATTGGTCGACATTCACATTCTCCAGTACCCCGATGGCATCTTCGGTCAGGACGGCGATAGAGCAGTAGAGCGAAATCAGGTACGAGGCAATCGCCTTGTGATTAATCCCCATGAACCGAACCGACAAACTGGGCGAAACCTCGCCGGGTAGCCCGGGCTGGAACAGCCCGACCACGCCCTGCTTTTTCTCGCCCGTGCGCAACAATAAAATGCTGCTTTTTTCGGCCTTGACCCTCATTTTGTCGCAAGGAACCAGCGGCAGTCCGCGCCAGGTATAAAACTGCGAGCCATACAGGTTGAGCGTCGGCTGCGTCACTCCGCGTCGCGTGCACTCGCGGGCAAAAGCCGCAATCGCGCGCGGATGCGCCAGGAAAAAGCATGGCTCTTTCCACACCCTAGCGATCAGCTCGTCGAGGTCGTCCGGCGTGGGTGCTCCCTTTCTGGTCTTGACCTTGAACTCGGGAACAATGTTATTCAGCAAGCCGTATTCGGCATTGTTGACCAGTTCATTCTCCTGACGTTCTTTGACCTTCTCGATCATGAGCCGTAGTTGCTCCCGGATCTGGTCATGCGGACTGTGGTACAAATCCGAAATGCGAGTCTGCACGTCGAGAACGGTGGTCACCGCGTTGAGCGTGTATTCGCGCGGTTTTTCCTCATAGTCGACATAAATCTCCGGCAGGTCGATTTCCTCGTCGGGACTACACTCAATCGTCCGCGTACCCGGGCGTGTAACTTTCACTTTGTTGACGCGATAAGTGCCGGCCTCAACGGGCACCCACGACAGGAAAGTGACCAGCCACCGCGGCGTGATCACCTCCATCATGGGGACCGTTTTGGTGACGTTCGCAAGTTGACGCGCCTGCTGCTCGCTCAGCGTGTGGCGGACTTCGGCTTTTTCAGGCATGGATTAGCTCCTCAGGGGCATAGGGAACGATGAACCAACAGAATACACCGAGATTGCCGAGTGCAGTGCCGCCGCAAAGCAATTCACTGGGCGCGCCCCCACTCCTCATTATTGTTTTCCTCGACATCCTTGCGTTCCTCTGTGCCAAACTGTGACGCCCGGGGATTCCCGCTTTGCCGATATCCGCGCGGAACCTCCGGTTTTCGTCTTTGACCTCATCATCGCCTTGGGCCGCACCGAAGCATTTGTGCCTACGCGCTCCTTTAAGGATGTGGTCTCAGCAGCTTGAATCGTTACCCAGGCCGCTAAAGAATATTTACTGCGCGAGCTGCCAACAGAGCCACCGTCGTCAGGGAAATGAGCGATTGAACCATCATAAGGAGCTTGGCCCATGCCGATAATACGGGACAGTCCGTTGGTGAAAATGCGGTGCTGGTATTGAAGGCGAGAAAAAGGTAATCCACAAAACCTGGACTCCAGCATTGCTCTCCCATCTCGCGCCTGGCTTGCTGATCGAGAGTCATCTGTGGAAAAAGGAATGCTCCGTCGGTATGTACACCACGCAACTCACGCTCGCGGGGGCCACCTGCATCCAGTCGCCAGTACCACGAGGCGAAGACCAAGATGTTCGAAATCCATAAGGCAGCTGCGGAACGCAACAGATCCTTAGGAGACTGTCGATGCGCGGGTAGAGCCGCGACCAGCAGTCCAAGCGACCAGATCATGTCAACAGTCACGATGGAGCTCAGCAGATAGCCTAAAAACTTATTGACGTTATCTTTACCTCGCTGGCGTGCCCATGTTGTGGGAATCAGAAGCACTCCGACAACAACGATGATCAACCAGTCGGGGCCCGCTGACAGGGATTCGGGCAGAGAAAAGCGCAATCCTCCTACGGCAAGCAGAGCAAGCATTGCAGGCCAGCGTGGTTCCAAATGTTTAGAAATATTTGGCATCGGACTCCATACTGCGACGCCGACTTGAAAACACCAATTTAGCGTCGCTCTTCAGAAGATTGTCGCATGATGAGCTGTTTCTCGGGTCGGGTGGCCTCCAAATCCATCGGTTACCACGAGGTTTCAAGCCGGAATGGGTTCGCACGATCAACAAGGTTGGTTAAAGAAAGAAAAGCGCAGCGAACGTCTCGGGGGTGTCTCCCCGCCGGCTTCACGCACATCAGCGGGAAGAATAGGGAAAGCGCAAACTTGTGCCAAGCGCTTGAAAACGCCGATGCGACTCGTAGACCATTTGTATTTTGTCGCCGAACACGACGATCACCATCTCGCGCGAATATGGGAACGAGTACATCCCGCTCCGAGGACCCGGAGCGGGAATGTTTGGAAAGTCGTGGGGACGGATCTAATTCCTACAAACGCTCTGTAGGATCATCTCAAGTGGTTGAAAAGAAGGTAAGTTTTCAGCCGCACTGTTTCAACGCCTGTCTGAGAACGTAACATTCCTACGCACCGCTTCACCGCGATCATCGGTCTTGGCGGTTTTGAGATCGACGGGCTTGTTGCCTATGGGGCAGGAGAAAGAATCAGCGCCCGCAACCCGAATCCCGCCCGACCGCGGTATCGCAATCTGTACGTTAGCGAGCCGACAATTCTTCGAATCGCGCTCTATAGTTTTGTCCTCCCTGCTTAATGGTGCCTTGTTATGCCCCGCAATTCGCGCTCAGAAAAGCTGCGTCCTTCAAGACCGTCCCGCTCGGTAAACCCGCTGGATTGCCCGGCTGACTTGTCACTGTATGAATGGGAAAGCCGCATGGCGGAAGACAAGCTTGCGGCCGAGCGGGAGGTAAAGAAGCGGGCAGGTCGGAGCGGAATACCTGCAACCCCCTCGCGCTCCGGTGCTCGGCGCAAGTCTTAGACAGACTCAAAAGAGTGGGTTCTTTTCCGTGAGCGGTGAGACGTAGCAGTCTTCGTGCATGGCCTGTCCGTGCTCATTCACTTTGCTCTCTTCAAGGATCACGGATTCTTTGCAGATAGCACCCTCTGGACGCCACTGGCCTTGGGGTTCGGATATAACGTGGGACATTTGATACCTCCAATCCCTAACGTCAGTCGTGCCTCAGATTCGAGTCTGAGCAATGTAGCTCACCCTACAAAGAAGTTCGCGCAACATCTCACACTTTATCCCGGTGGCGAAGAAATAGCGAATACTGTAGGTGCTCGCAGCATGGCCCGGCATCCCGATGCGCGTGACGCGGAGATGTTGAGTGAGGAGAACCTCAACGAGCTGCGTCACAATCTCGCACAATGACGCTTAGACTCAACAGGTTGACTTTCGACACCAAGGGTGAAATCATCATTTTCGTCGGGCGGAATGGCAGATTTGCCCGCACACTTGACGTTGTTCTCGCCCTTCTCGCGCATTCATTCTTCCTTCATCGTAGGAAGTTGCCTTCTGCGCATCCGGAGTTCTTGAGAGGGGGTCAATCATGCCACTCGTGGCAGCGTCCAAGAAACTCAGCACGTTCGATCCCAAGACATTCCTTTCGACCATCAACGGCGGCAGAAAGATCGAATCTTTTCCCAATAAGCAGACGATCTTTGCCCAGGGCGACTCGTCCGATGCTGTTTTTCATATAAAGGAAGGAAAGGTAAAACTCACTGTTGTGTCGCAGATCGGGAAGGAAGCCACAATAGGCATTCTGAACAAGGGCGATTTCTTCGGAGAAGGTTGCCTTACAGGGCAGCCTCTGCGCCTGTGCTCCGCAACCGCGATGACCGATTGTTCCGTGATGAAAATCGACAAGAAGTCCATGACAGAAGTGCTCCACCGGGAACACGCGTTTTCCGATATGTTCGTGGCATATTTGCTGACCCGGAATATCCGATACGAAGAGGATTTGGTTGACCAGCTCTTCAATTCCAGTGAGAAAAGACTGGCCCGAATTTTGCTATTGCTGGCTCATTTCGGCAAGGACGGAAGGCCCGAGACTGTAATCCCCAAGATCAGTCAGGAGTCTTTAGCAGAAATGGTGGGTACAACTCGCTCGCGGGTTAGCTTTTTCATGAACAGGTTCAGGAAATTGGGGCTCATTGATTATCACTCTGGTGATGGGCTGCAAGTTCACAGTTCGCTTCTCAACATCGTTCTTCACGACTAGGAACTTCATTTCGAACGTTGTGGCGAATGCTCTCGCACAGATTTAGCCACCCTCGGCTTCGCCATTTCCTTGATGACATCGGCGAGGGTCGCTTTGGCGGATTGCTTTTGTTTTTCTCCTTTAGCCATGTACTCATGATTTCACTACGGTCGAGGGGGATTGTTCTACTTGCTGCTTTTGCCTTTAAATGTGCCCTTATTGCCGATCATGCGAGTCTCCACGGTGTTGCAGAAAAGGCGGGCAACCCACCCCCACCTTACGACGCCAGCCGGACGTCGAACTCAATTCTAACTTCGTCTTTGGCTCTAACGCCCGCTTTTCCGGGAGGCTTGATCCCGAAATCGGTCTGCTTCACAACGGTCTGCCCGGTGTACCGACCATCCTTTAGCGCCACATGCACCGTAACCGGCCGTGTCTGCCCGCGCAGCGTCAGATTCCCGCGCAGAGTCCACTGCCCCTGGCCGTCAGGCTCCGCGCCTGTCGACTTGAACACGATCTCCTGATAATGCTCGCTATCGAGCACTTCCGGCCCCAGCATCGTCTTCTGAACTTCAGCGCGATCTTTGTCGGATTCGCCTTTGTCGATCACCCGCAGCGCGCGCGCATCCACGTGCATTTCAACCGCGGGATGCGAACCCGTATCCGCCGTGCCGCTGTGAATCGGCGCGTGCACTTCGTGCTCGTGTCCCAGCCCTGAAAATACTCCCGTCTTGTCGACGTGGATAGTTAACGTGGACTTCTGCGTGTCGAGGTTATGTTGTTGGGCGCTCACCCTCAGCACGCACATCAACGTCATTGCCGCCAACAAAACGCTTCGCCTCATCGCTCGCCTCTCAAACCCGAGTTTGCGTTTAGCTCCAACAGGGACGGTTCCGGTCGGCTGGCCACTTCTGGGGCGCTGCCTTCATCCTCCATCCGCGACACTGCCTCCTCGTCTAAGAGACGCTGTGTGGATGAAGATGATTCTGCGGTATTGCCCTTCTCCCTTCGCCAAGAGATCGTAAGCAGCAAGGCACTCTCTTCCAGCGCTTCGACATCGTGTAGAACGCCGCAGTCCAGCACCAACAAATGGCCAGCCGAGACGGTCACTTTCCGATCGGACAAATGTATACGGACCTGTCCCTTCAATTGCTGAATGGAGATCCGTCCCTCGGCTCTCTGCTGTCGCATTCGTGTGCCGCTTTTCATCAGAATTAGAACAATTCGGAAATCTGGATATTTCGCGAGTGTTTTAGAACTCCGACCCGTTTCTCGCTGCCAGGAGTCTCCTCGCCGGAGTTGGTTCAACTCTTTATCCAAGTCGATTTGCATCAGAGGTTCCGCCAACCATGGCAATCGGTTCAATGCTCCAATTCCATCGCCGGGACGGCAAGTACTGAGATTCGTAGCCATGATGAACACCATCTCCTATGCCTCGTGTGCATCTCCGTTGCGAGTACGTGCAAGCCGCTGAGCTTGAATTACGGGGCGCACGGCGCACGTCTGAAACCTCGGGATGCCCGAGAAGACAATGATCGGCGAGATGCTGCGGCATGACTGGTCAACATTGCACAGTCTCCGCGGTCCTTTGGTTTGGGCGACGTCAGATCCTCATCGAAAACCAAATCCAGCGGTAGCATCCATGAGAGGTGCAATTTTGATCACTGGCGAGCGCTGTTCATTCAATTAGGTTCCACACTGGCGGGCCCGTCCGCTTGCGGAGTGACTGCACACGGTAGCCCGAGCAGGCCTTTTGCAGTTTGACTGACTTGGAAGGTATCCCGGGCAAGATGCACATACGTAACCGAGTCCAGATATCTCTTTGATTTGGCACCCTGCTTGGCATGGCGTGCCGAGATTGACTCCCATGTCTTGATCGCCGGCACGAGCGCTCCTCGATGATGCAAATCTGGACCCTGGGAGCGCATATAGCTGCCCAAACTGCTTCTGAGGTCAATCAAGGAACGGAAAGATCGGCAGGTCGCGAATGCGTCTTCCGTCGGCAGCAGGTTCCGAGATAACCAGAAGCAATATCAGGCGTTTGCTGGATCTGGTCCGGAGAGCGGCATTACCTTCATCGCCACCAGCACTTCCAACAATGTGGCCGTGCTGCGAACGCTTCCTGAGATGGTGATCAGTGCTTCTGAGACGAGGGGGTGTTGCCCCGCCAGCGAGTCAAGGCGGTCACTCACGTTGTACAGTTGTTGAACTTCGTGCAAGATCGCATTCGGATCCATGAGATTTGCGACTTTCCTGAAAGGCCTAGGGATAGAGAGGACGTCAGATGAACAGATGAACAGATGAACACGCGTAAGTTTGAGAAACTTGAAAAAGGGTTCGCGGTCTATCTCCGGAACCCTCATAAAAACAAACAGGATCAAGCAACGCTAAGCATGCATCCTCTGTGCGCTAATTGCGCCAACGAGAGTATCCCCAACCCCCGCCACCGAGCAAAAACAGCACCACAAGAACAATCAACACAGTTTCCATTGTTGTACCTTACTTTTAAGAGGAAGCTGGACTGACCTTGATAACGGCCATCTCATTTCTTCACTGCAGCTCATGGTATAAGCGGCCAAGACGCATGTCTGAGCACATTGGACCACTTTAAGCTCGTGATTCGTACGGCCCGACATCAAGGATTGTGCATAGCTTCCCACTCTGATTCTTAGGGAGTTTCTGCGACTCTTCGTGCCGACATCGGCCCCATCTCGATGGATGCGATTGTTGTTGAAGTGTTGAAGTCGCTTGGTCCGGGTGTGATCACTGGTGGGCTGCCGACGATGACCCGTCCGGCATTGCCACATACTCTGTTGCGGGCGCGCAGCTTGGAACCACGCTGCTAGGGACCGCGCTCCTGACGTGGCCGCTGATGGCTGCGGTTCAAATGACGTGTGCCCGCATTGGCAAGGTGACGGGGCAAGGCTTGGCTGCTAATTTCAAGCGACGATTTCCACGTGCTTGCTATTCGGGTTTGTCACGGCGCTGCTTGCAGCCAATACGATTAAATATCGGAGCGGACCTCGCGGTTCTGCCAGACTCTGTCCATGACAGCGAAAACGATTCCTGCATACCTGGAAGACGAGCGCCAAAAAGATTGCGACGCTCAGTTGCGGATGGAAGCAGAAGCCGCAGCCAACCGCTAAGCCACGACCGTCATCGCGCTGCAAAGCTGCCCACCGATTCAGTAATTCATGGGTTGAAACAAGTCCCATCTCTCAACGCCTTCACTCCCTTGCAGCGGTTCAGCGGCCCACTAATTTCTGCAGCTCTTCGGGATACCGTGCTCCCTGGACCGGAATTTTCGACGCAGCGCTTTCGAGCTGCTGGAGATCGTCGGGCTTAAGTTCGACGGCAGCGGCTCCGATGTTCTCTTCGAGGCGATGCAGTTTGGTGGTACCCGGGATCGGAACGATCCATGGCTTTTGCGCGAGGAGCCAGGCAAGGGCGACCTGGGCAGGCGTCGCCTTCTTCTGTTGCGCGAACCGGCCAATCAGGTCAACCATAGCTTGATTCGCTTTTCGGTTCTCCGGCGTAAAGCGAGGAACGACGTTGCGGAAGTCGGTCTTGTCGAACTGGGTGTCCTGGCTGATCTTGCCAGTGAGGAAGCCCTTCCCCAGCGGGCTAAATGGAACGAAGCCGATTCCGAGTTCCTCGAGCGTCGGTAGTACTTCCGCTTCAGGTTCTCTCCACCAAAGCGAATACTCGCTTTGAAGCGCCGCGACGGGCTGAACGGTGTGCGCGCGACGGATGGTTTTCACTCCTGCCTCCGAGAGTCCGAAGTGCTTCACCTTGCCTTGATGGATGAGATCCTTCACGGCGCCCGCGACATCTTCGATCGGTACATCGGGATCGACTCGATGCTGATACAACAGGTCAATTCGATCAGTCTTGAGACGCTTCAGCGATGCATCGGCCACTTCTCTGATGTGCTCGGGGCGGCTGTCCAAGCCAGCCTGTTTGCCATTCTCGATTTTGAACCCGAACTTAGTGGCGATCACTACCTGGTCACGAAATGGAGCCAGCGCCTCGCCCACCAATTCTTCATTTGTGAATGGACCATAAACTTCGGCAGTATCGAAGAAAGTTACGCCGTGTTCGACGGCTGCTCTGATCAGCGAAATCCCTTGCTGCTTGTCTACGGCTGGGCCATAGCCAAAACTCAGCCCCATGCACCCGAGCCCGATAGCCGAAACTTCGAGATTACCTTTTCCGAGCTTGCGTTTTTGCATTATTTCTCCTTTCATAGATCCGCCAGTTATGGCGCCACTCTCGCGCGCTGTTGTTCTCGCCAACGAGCCGGTGGAACCCCTCCCAGGTGCGGAACGTGCGGACGAACGAGTTCGCGTCCTCATAGCCAAGCAGGTAGGCAGCTTCATTCAACTCGAGGACGGAATTGTTGAGATCGTAGCGAGCGAGCTGGTGGCGACCTTCTTCCAACACCAGCTGAAGATTCAGCCCTTCCTCTTGCAAACGCCGCTGCAGAGTGCACGAGCTGACATGCAGTGTGTCGGCGGTGTCTTCAATAGTTGGGCGCTGGCCTGTGAGTTTTCGCTGTATTGCGACTCGCATCCGATCCGCGAAGTTCTCGTCAGGGTTTTCTTGTTTCAGTTCTTCTTCAAACTGCGGCGCCAACATGGTCAGGATCTCGGCATTCCGAGTCCCGAACTGTCTTTGTGTGTCGGCGGCACCGAATACAATCGCGTCGCGAGCCTCGTAAACTGCTTCACAACCAAAGTGGCGCTCAATCGCTTTCACGCGCCTGCGAGGTTCTACGAACTCCACACGCATTGGTGGAACGTGCATGTAGATAATTTATATGCCCGCCCGCATGCTATGCAAAACACGCCATTGTGCACGCAAAGACCGCCAGTCTGCGGCCAGGCTCGTCTTCATAAGCCTTTCGAACCTTCAAAAGCGGACTGGAGAAACAAAGAGCCTTTCAACTTGGCTTATTTACATTCACTTGGCCGCGGAGCAAATGGAACGGTCTAAAAAATCGGACTGAGAGCGGGCTGAAGGAAACTTTCTGATTCGGCGTAACTGTTTTGGCGTTTGCCCGTCGGTTGGTGGCAATTTTGGCGGTGAGAAGCAGAGCCGACAAGCTTGTCAGGATGACGATGATTCCTGTCGAGTCTCGCAGGATGAGAGCGTTCCCCATAATGGTGAGCGCGAAGAAGACACACAATAGGTGCACGCAGAAAACCGAGAGTGAGGACTGGCCCAGCATCACCAGGGGCCTGATCGCAAGGAGCCTCAAGGCCGATCGAAACCTGATCGCCAAGACTGAGACGGCACTGAAATTGATGATTCGTCCGAGTCCAAAATCCCACTTATCGAGTAACAAACCCGACTTCCCGAATGTGATGACCCCGTCTACTTGCGCATAGCGCAGTATCAGGAAGAAAATCGCCACTAGCGCCGCCGGAATCGTGATTCGCCTTACCCAGTCAAGACGGAAGTCGTTCTTGGCCCAACGCACGCCCGACCACAGACCAACCAACCACCAAAGCTGCCATGCCCAGAGATCGAATGCGCCCATCTCATTGAGGGGGATCTGCATGCCGAAGGCGCGACTCTGCACGTGATATACGAAACTCCGGAACCCGAACTGCGCCAACAGCCAGAGGGTAAAGCCACCGGCCAGGGCGTATCTCCATCCAAGTCGCTCCCCCAGCATCAGCGCGAAAGGAGTTAGCGCGATGAGGATGATGTAAATCGGCAGAATATCCAGCAATGGCGGCCTGTAGATCATCAATGCCGCATCGACAAAAGCACGTGTGTGACTGGCGGCAAAGTAGAAGTCGAGAAGATTATGAACTGCCGGTGTGTTGCCGTGCGCCGCAATCGGGGCTTCTATCACGAAGGCAAACGCCAGCAGTAACAGTTGGTAGCAGTACAGTTTTCCCGTTCGCATCCATAGCTTCCACCACATCGCGCCGTAGCCATTGCTTTCGGCAATGCGGAAGTAAATGCGGCCTGTAAAGAGAGCGGAAAGAAAGATGAAGCCTTCCGTTGCGGAAAAAAAACCGAGCGGCTGGTTGATGTATGCGCTCAGAATTGTGGGCAGATGCGTGCAGGTGATCCACACTGGCATTAGGCCGCGAAGGGCATCGAGTTCTTCAATTCGATCTTGCATCGGTTCGCCGTGGATCACTTCTTCGCAAATTCCGTCAGCTTCTCCCATCATTCTTCATCTTTTTTTGACCCCTATGCTCGCTTTGCACCATCGCCTTTTCCAACTCTTTCTCGTGATCGGTAAGCAGAGCACGAATCTTGCGATGCGTTTCGTCGCTGGTCGGGTGAATGAGCAAGCTCCTGCCGCCTTTTTGTCAGACCAGCCGCCACGCCTGGAATTCGTCTCCGTCGGTTAGACGAAGTTTCACGCGGCGCTTCTACGACCGACAGGGCATACTTTGCCCAGTTGACTTGGCAGCGTCACGGAACAATGGACCCGGGGGAATCCTGACTCAACTAAAACTCTCAAGCTTCGCTTGGTTGCGGAGGTGATTAGAGATCTAACCTGCCATGCAGTCGCGAGACATATGCCCAGCAGGCTCGGTTGCGCTAAGCGTGCGCATAATGCGTAAGCGTAGTGCAAGATGGCAATGAACCATGAAGCTCTCAACGTCAGGAGTCCCTTCTGCACTTTCACTCCCCTTAAACCGTACGGTCGCCAGTCCAACAGCGTCACACCAGCTCCGCGCCAATCGCATTGCACTCAACGCTTGCCTTTGAGATCAAGCGTTTCGGTGTGCGTAATTAATTAGAGGCTTCCATGACAGCGACCGGCGTAAAGAGTTGGTAAAGCTGTGCAAAGATCCGTTGCAGCGCACTATCATGGGTTCTTGTTGAAAGCGCAGCCATCCTAGGCGTTCCGAAGAGGGGTCAGGACCGGGACAGAGAGCAGGTCCTCCATTCGTAATTGCAGGAAGGACCTTTGGCCCCACTGAGTCGCCGAGGCAGCCTATCCTGGCGTCGCTTTCCGCGAAGACGCGTGAGTTCGCCGCATCGGCCTTGCCGTAAAAGGAGCGAGGAAAGCATCCAGCGCCACGACATCCCGGATTCTTCACTCGATTGGGATCGTGCTGCTCCCGTCCTGGTGGTGGTTCTTGCGCAAGAGCAGCGCAGCCCTATCAAAGTGCCGCAGGTACGAGACCGAAGGTCTCGGGATGGTGATCACGCCATACACGGACCGCCCCCGATATCACGCTTGAAATGCGGGGACCAGACGCGCGGCACGGACATGTTTGGGTGCAGAGCGTGGGTGACGGTCTGCTCGTCGTCGGGGGATTTGACGGTGGCCCGCCTGACTTCCGCGCAACAAGAACCTGATTCTTGAGAGAGACCACGTTGCGATTTGGCTGGCCGGCGCCAAAGATCCCGAACTGCCTCCGATTGGCTGGGGCAACCGGTTCCAAGAAGAGGTGACTTTGCCGAACGGTGCAGACTCCTGCTCAGACTGGGCAAGAAAAGCGTCTCCGAAAATACAGAGGTGATGGGAAAAAAGTGCCGACGTTGGGGCGGACATGCAAAGTCACTAGGGTAGCCTGTGGGGTTCGTTCCGCTCGAAAGACGAGGCAATCGAAGCCTACGACAGCGAGTTCATGGCCCAGGATCAGAAGGTTCACTCTAGCGAATACAACGAGAACAAAATTCCCGATTGAACGCCCAAATTGAATTGAGAAATCCGCTGGAGCCGGAAGCTTACTCAGCGCTCGCGTGTAACGCGCCCTCAGCACGCCACTTCGCCGTGAGTCGCTTATCGGAAAGTGCTTTCATGAAGATGCCGCCTACCACGCTGCGAGCCTGAAAGCCAATCTGTTTCCCGGTCTTGGTGTCATACCAGTCGGTCAAAGGTACGCGCGTGGGTGTCTCGTTTGTCCAACGATAGATGGGATCGATGATCGCGTTGAACTGCTCCGGAGTCGATGCCAAAGTGGCTGTCCAGACAGACCAGTCGAGTTTGGTGTAGTCAGCGCGACTATCGAGGGGGAGACCATAGGTATTGATTTTTCTTTCGTAAAACGCTACCTCATTCTCTCGAACACTCTTGGAAAACAGGTTGAAGCCAAGAATTTGGTCCCACACCAGATTGTATTTTTGGCTCCAGGTGCCGGGACTGTTAAACGCAAGCTTGAAGTGGTCGCCTTCAACAGCCATCGCAATCCACTTACCCGTCATGGACTTCGCCACAGCAGTGTATTCCTTCGCCAGGTCTTCCCGCTTGAGCAGATGCGCCAGGTCGGCGTATGCGGCCAGCGCATCGATTGCCTTAATCGATAGATTCGCATTGTGGGCGACGTGACCGGCAAAGTCATCTGTGGTTAGTTGATTCTCGGGATCAAGCCCTTTCTCTCTCAGGTATCGAGCCCATTTTGTCAGCTGCGGCCAATAGCGCTCCGCGAGCTGAGCGCTATCCTCGGCATGCGCCAGTGCATCGACAAGAATCAGCATATTGCCGCTCTCCTCCACTGGCATCTGGTCCTCTTCCGTCTTCTCTCCGCCGCCGTAGACTTGCCCATTAGCGAGAGGATATTGACCGAGATCGTGCGGAGAGAAGGGGAACTTCCAGCGGGACAGCGCCGCATATTCGAGCACAGGGAGAAGTTGGGCTTCAAGTAGCTTCGGCTGGAAGAAGAGAAAGAATGGAGCTGAGGGATACAGCACATCGACCGTGGCAATGCAGCCGTTTGAGAAGTTCTCCTTCGCAAA
>DATBYA010000146.1:0-62226 GCA_036514015.1 Candidatus Sulfotelmatobacter sp. | reverse complement strand
AAACCACTTAATCCACTCTTCATTCATTCCGGCGAAGTCTGTCTCCTCAAGAAGGATGACAGTGACACTCACGACCCGTTCGAGGGAAGTGCCTGCGGCCTTGAGGATGGCAGACACATTCTCCAAGCACTGCCTGGTCTGTTCTTGAATCGTATCCCCAACAATCTTCCCGGTTACTGGATCGTGCGGCCCCGTGCCGGACACGAATACAAGGCCCGCTGCCCGGACCGCTTGGCTGTATGCCGGCGGCGGAGACGGGGCGTTAGTCGTTCGAATTATGTCTCTTGCCATAAATTTCTCCGAACGACCCGGATGCGCTATCCGAGTCCTGACTTGATTCTGAAGCGCGGGTCATAATCAAACCCGACGTCCTGAATAGGGCAAAACGACATCGTCTCACAACTGCCCGATTCCGGAAAGACGCCGATGCGAATGTCCTGCGATCAGAGACCCAACACTTTGCGAAGATCGAACATGAAGGCGGTCTGTTTTATCCTGGCAACACTGGTTTGATAAGGGAAAATCACGCAGGAGATCGCGAGTTCGAGCTCCCGCGCACTGAAAGGAGGGCTTCCCGCCAAGCGCCCGGTAGGTATACTGCTGTTGATGCAGCCCGACCACGAGGTTGTAAACGCATGGCGTGATTCGGCGCCCTTCTGGGAGAAACATCGCGAAATCATCCGGCAGATGTTTGCGCCCGTTACGCAAGCTCTCGTTGAAGATGCGCGGATCGGTCCCGGGCACTCCGTTCTGGATATTGCTACGGGGCCCGGGGAGCCAGGTTTGACCGTAGCTGCCATGGTCGGCTCCGAGGGCAAGGTCTTCGGGATCGATCCTGCTCCCGAGATGGTGGACGCCGCTCGTCGAGCCACAGACCATCTTGGGTTCAGGAATGCGAAATTCGAGGTCGCTTCTGCCGACCGTCTGCCGTTCCTGGCCGATACCTTCGATGCCGTAGTATGCCGGTTCGGCGTGATGTTCTTTCCTTCTCCCGTTGAGGCTGTTCGAGAGATGTTGAGAGTGCTAAAGCCCGGGCGGGAGCTGTCTCTGGCGGCCTGGCATTTCGCCGATCGAAATCCTTTTTTCTACACGCTATCGCGAGTCATGGAACGGTTTGTCGATTCGCCGCCTCTTGCGCCCGACGCCCCCGACGCGTTCCGCTTCGCCACTCCGGGCAAGTTACGGGACGTTCTTACGGAGGCTGGCGCGATGGCCCCATCCGAGCGCCTGCTGCAATTCACCATACAAGCACCGATCTCGGTAGAAGACCTTTGGCTACTGCGATCCGAGATGTCTGAGAAGCTTCGTGAAAAGCTCGCCACCCTTCCAAGGGAACAAGCGAGTGAAGTGAAGCGTCAGTCGCTGGAAATCTTGCGCGGGTACTCGACCGAACACGGGATGAGTTTTCCGGCCGAGGTTCTTATCGTCAGTGGAACCAAGAGCCGTCCGACATGAGAGTTTGAGGGCAGCCATCAGTGAACAACGTCACAGCCCAGTCTTCGTCGTCCAAATCTCACATGACACCTGACGCCGGTATTGCGCTCGGACTCGGCCTCACCAACGAATGTAATCTCGCCTGCGCCTTCTGCTACCGCGATCCAACTCGCGCGGATCGTCTCTCCCCGGATCAAGTGAAGGCAGTGATGGAACGCTTGCCCGTACGGTCGGTGAACCTCGGCACCGGGGAGAACGGCATGCATCCCGACTTCAAGGCAATATTGGCCTACCTGCGAACGAAACCGTTCAAGCTCACCATGACCTCCAACGGTCATAGTGTTGCTGTCCTGGAAGATAATGAGGTCTCTGCATTCCATGACATCGAGTTCTCTCTCGATTACGCCACGCAGGCCGAACAGGACGCACAGCGCGGGCATGGCAATTGGGCACTCATCCACCAGCAGGCAGAACGGTGTATCAGGCTGCAGATTCCTGTAACCATCATTGCCGTCATGATGAAGTCGAACTACTTGCGTTTAGCGGAGGTGGCGCGAGTCGCTAAACAGTTTGACGCTCCTTTGCGAGTGAATGTCTACCAAGCGGTGCGATCGGACGTTTATGCGTTGAGCTACGAAGAGTACTGGGAAGGGTTCCGGCGCCTTTTTGCGGAGACCGATGTAATTGCTATTGGCGAGCCGCTGGTTCGTGCAATGGCAGGGCTCCCACCGCTCCGAGGCGGTTGTGGCGTGAGCACCGTACGAGTGACACCAAGAGGCACGACCCAACCGTGCGTCTATTGGCCAGGATTGGGGGAACCGCTCTCGGATTTGATCTCGATGGGACTCGATATTCTGGACTCCCCGCCCTTTCACCAAGCCCGCACGCTTCCCCACGCGTGCGAGCCTTGCGAGTTCCGCGAGTCGTGCCAGGGTGGCTGTGCCGGGCGGCGGCGATTGCAAGGTGCACTATTACAGCCTGACTCTTATTGCCCGATCATCCGCGGGCAACGCCCGACGCTGCCGATCTGCATGGCCGCAAATCGCGATCTGCCCAAGCTGAGCAGTTCCTGCACTACCGTCGTGATCGCCAGGTAGTCTGATTGGTGAAGGGCGACGTCGAGTGTTGCGAAAAACCTCAGGCATTCGAGTTTCGAAAGCGTACGGCTTCCCAGAGGCTGCGGAAAAAGACGGCTCCGTTACCTCAGCGGCTAAAGCCTTCAATGATTCGGAGCATTTCCCGCAGCGCCGAAAGCGCTGCGCCACCCAAAAGTCGGAGTTCTTCCGCAGGCTCTTTCCAGCCGTGCCGTAAGTCTTTGGAAAATCATGTACGGCGCGGCTTAAAGCCGCGCCCTTTCAAGGCTTCGGCCGCCGATTCCAGACTTCCGCAACGGCATCAACGGTTCGAACGAGCCCGCCCTATGGTTATTGCGCCTTCATCCAAGTGTCCGAGCCCGTCACTTTAACTGCTACGTCAGAAATAAAGATGTGCAGGGGCTTGCCATCGGCGAAGCCACGATGCTCAGTTGAGAACAGAATTGGACCTGCCTTTTTGTAGCCAGCCCACGTTGCGAGGACACGGCTCGGGGGCTTGGCTCCGCCGCGGTGGTAGACAAAGTACACCACGCGGTTGTCTTTCCCGACGTAGAGATCCCAGGTGTCGCCGGGCGTGTAACCGCCATCCGCGGGATACTTCACCGGGACCAGTTCGGCCATTCCGGGGCCCACAGGCAGGTTAAACTTGCCCTGATCGATCGCGCTGGCGCTCTTGTCCCAATAAGCATGAAAGGGGAACAGAGTCCAATAATTATCGTTGATGAAACTCGGGTCGACTTGGTTCTTCACAGCATCGGTTTGAGTGCTGGGATCGGTGCGTACGTAAGAAACTTTGACCGGCTTGCCGTCTTTATCCGTCCCTTCAAAGGAGACCTTATTGGTCTTGGGCTCCCACTCCCACTTGTGAGCAGCTTTGAAGAGTCCGGTAATTTCTCCATTCCAGGTGTAGCGGATAGCCTCAACTTTGTCCCACGAATCGATTCCGTAGGCCTTGGCGATTTGATCGAGAATTGGCGCGCGATTCTGCGCCCAGGAGTTTGCGGCAAGGACCAGCACTCCGCAAAGCAGTAGACCTATCAAGGTTAAACGGCGGGCATTTCTCATAGGGTTCGCTCCTCGGTGAACTGAACGGACGTGGTGTTGGATGTCATCCCCGGGTTTCCGGATACAAGTTACGTGCAGGCACACGGGTTTGGCTGAACTATTCCATTTGAGTATCGGGTGCCGCCCACCGCATGGCCCGGCGCAGTGCAAGCGACGAACCGGCTATTGCCAGGCAACCGTATTCGAGCAGCATGACCCAACCGGGAAGCGCCCCCCACGGATGCCCAAGTGCGCGCATGTGCCACATAACGTAAACGGGGATAATGCTCACAGTCCAGATGGTGATCAGCAGCGTCGCGGTTGACGTCACAAATGGTAACAGCCAGAGAAGATACCAGGGGAATACGGCGGGTGCACACAAAAGAGATGCTGCCATGGGCCAGGCAAATTGGTCCCCGGACCACTCGGATGCTGATCGTCTTATTCTTAGCCAGGTTGCAGTGACTAATCCGGCGAGCACTGCCAACCCGGCCAGCATCTGCGGGGGCGCCACTTGATGGAGTAACGCAAACACCGGACCGTTAAAGCGGAAACTGCGCACATACGTACCAAGCGAGCCGACCGGCATGCGGCCGTGATGAAGAAATGGCACGTACAGCAGGCCGACCACAGTTGCCCCTAGCGCCGCGTCGCGAATGCGAAGCCGCTTCCAGTAGAGGGGCAAGAGTACGATCGGCAGGAATTTAACTGCGATAGCCAGCCCGAGTGCGACGGCCGCTGTCGCCCGCCACCGGCGCACAAGCGCAGCGCCGGACAACAGTAACAATAGCGCGCCCACAATGTCAATGTGACCGCTTCCCGCTACCTCAATGGCCAACAATGGGTTCCAGGCGAACGCCAGAACCAGGTGCGCTCCCTGCCGCGTACAACGCAGGACATCGAGCAACACGAAAACAATTGCGAACTCGCAAACCACGAATGCTACTTTCAGCGCAAAGGTAGATTCCTGAATCGCGGTGACTGCGCGAAAAAAAAGTTGCGCTCCCGGTGGGTATGGACTCGGTAGATCCGGGTTGTTCATCTTGCGGGTTTCCGGAGTATGCAGCCCCTGCGCGGCAGGATCGCTGGGAACGACAAGATAGGGGTTGTAGCCGAGCCTCTGCAGCCGGCCGTCCCACACATATCGATGGATATCATCATCGGCGCCCGCGGGCACCCGAAGAAATTCAATGTGCCATACCGCAGCCAGGACCAGCCCAATGACCACAACGCGCCGGGAAATGCTTCGTTCAAATTTTGGCGTAGCGAAAAACTCACGGATCGCCAAGAGATACGCGATTCCCGCCAGCGTCAAACAGGCCATGAAGTACGGTCCGCCCCTATCGCCGAAGTTGCGTGAGCAGATGGTTAGCGCCACGCACAATGTGGCGCCTAGGACGTACACTCTCCACGCGGGAGCGACCTTCACAATTCTCCCTTGCCCGTCCGTAATTGCGCCGCCACGAGCTCCCACTCTTTAAGCCACGCTGCCGTGCGTGGCGCTCTTGCCGG
Organism: Candidatus Sulfotelmatobacter sp.; assembly: GCA_036514015.1. GTDB lineage: Bacteria > Acidobacteriota > Terriglobia > Terriglobales > Acidobacteriaceae > Sulfotelmatobacter. The sequence continues at coordinate 57,142 of DATBYA010000146.1, read as the reverse complement.
AGCCAGTCGCAACTCCTCTGCCAACCGGGTCAGGTCGTCAACCACATCAATATCGTAAAAAGGATTTGCGAAACCTACCGATAGCTCAAGAGTTCGCGCGCGCAGTAGGAGTCTCTCCAGCGCGCTACTGGTGCCCATTCCGTCGCGTGCGAAAAGCGTAGGATGAAGAGCCTTTGCCCCGACGAGATAGTAGCCTCCGTCGTGCGTTGGTCCAACGACAACGTCATGCGCGGTCAGCGTTTCGAACGCGTCTTGGAGAACAGAAAGCGGCAAGTGTGGGCTGTCGCTGTTGAAGGCAATGGTGCGTCGTTGATGAGCTTCCGCGAAGTGCGCAAACACCGAAGTGAGGCCTGCGGCAAGACCCTCACCTTTCTGGGCCACTACGCTCGCTTCGTTGCCTGCCAACTGCGCCAGTTCGTTTACGTCTGAGGCCGGGCACATGATGGCTACTTCCACATCGCCCAATGAGCGTGCCAGCGCCAGCGTGTCGTCCAGCAGACAGCAATAGAAAGAAGTGACGGCCTCAGGAGAAAGGCTGGGAGCGAGGCGCGTTTTGACCGCACCTGGCCTCGGTGCTTTCGCCATGATTGCCAGCGTTCGACCCTCATGGGGCGAATGTGCTTTATTGTGGCTGGAGGATTCCATAGCAGATCACTTTTTGGAGGCGGTCGACCAATTGTTCGCAATTCAATCGTCGCGCGAGCGCGGCATGAAGGTCTGTTCTCGTGCTCTATACTACCGTTTAGTGAAGAACGCTATCACGCCCTATGGGGTTCCTCCCTATGAGATCAACATGAAGGGATCAATGACTCTTCCGTCGGACGATTAAGGTCGATTGCCACGCCAGGACGATACCGTACACTTAAGCGGTGGTATATTGCCGATGGGCTCGGCAACGATCAATCCTCTTCCCCTGCCTAGCCCTACGCTGACCGCGTCGTCCCGGCTCTTCGACGCCGGAAAAAATAGCGCACAATCAAGCTGAGAATGAACCAAGCCGCGCCGACCGTGCCCTTTAGCGTACCGCTGATCTTCGATTTTCCGATACGCGGGTAGTAGCTCACCGGGACCTCAACTACGCGGAATCCGGCCAGAGCACCTTTGAGGATCATCTCAACCGCCCAGCCGTATGTGGTTTCTTCGAGCCTGAGCGTGCGTAGTACATCGGCGCGACCAGCGCGAAATGGCCCGAGATCACTGATTTCTAGTCCATAAAGAAGTCTGATCAGTCCAGCGGCGAGACGATTACCAAATACCTGATGCCATGGCAACGCCCCGGCAGAACGCCGCCCCTGCAGGCGGGAACCGAGCGTGATGTCCGCCCGCCCCTCAATGATTGGCGCTAGAAGAATCGGCAGTTCGGAGGGCCGATCGCTGTAGTCGCCATCAAGGAACACAACCACGTCAGGGGAATTTGCCGTGGCCAAGCCCGTGAGGCATGCTTGCCCATAGCCGCGGCGGGGTTCCTGAATGACGCGAGCGCCCATTCTTACGGCGATCTCGGGTGTCCCGTCATTCGAGTTGCTGTCGACAACGATGACCTCAGTCGTGAGATCAGACGGGAGATCCGCTAGAACGCGCTCAATCGCCTGCGCTTCATTATGGGTAGGAATGATGACGGACACTCGCACGTGAAATTGCCCGATCACCACCACCGGGAAGATGGCCACCGTTGCGACAGCCACGCGTCAACACCCCATCTCCGGCCGGCGCTTCCGATAGCGAGCCCAAGCGATGCGAGCACCGGAACCAGCAGTTCCCAGATCCAGGAAGTGCCCCACTCCGAAATCCAAAGGCTGCCGAGAAACAGAAAAGCCACAACTGCGGCGGGTCGGGTAAGCAGACCGATGACAAGCAGGATGCCGAGAGAGATCTCAGTCAGGCCCTGCATGGGGGCAGCCATCGAGGCGTGATTTGCGGCCAGGCCCATCACTGCCTTCCAGGCAGCCGGGCAATGGCTCGACTTAATGTAGTAATTGATCAGACCCGCGTAACCGGCCGGTGTGTAGAGTCCTTTCCCCAGATTCTCGAAAAAGACCCACACGAACATTGCCCCAATCGTCACGCGCACCAGCGCCAGCCCGTTTCCTGCTTGCTGTAGGTGGGATCCTGTGTTTACTTCACTTCGGAGTGAGGTTGCGATCGTTTTCATAGTGAACCTGTCCAGTGGATGCTATACCAGATTGGAGATATTCGACAGGCTCAAGTCTTGTCTCTCTTGTCTCAGCGAAGCTATGGGTACGAATAACCGCTCTCAGTAAAAGTGTCTTGACCTTTTGCGCGCAATTTGGAACGCGAACGAGAGCTCAGAAAGGTGACAGAGCCTTTATCCGCAGTGCAAGTTCATCGTTTGTTGCCATACAATTCAGTTCCTAAACGGGTTTTGAGTCGTAGTTGCATTATCCAACCCGGCACGTTGGCTGCGCGGTAGCCGCTATCGACGCTGTCGGGCTCATCCACCGCTCGGACGACGCAGGGAAAGTCGATTACTCGAGAGTGACGAGAAAATGAAGAACATAGCCTTCATGAGAACGCCTTGCGATGAAGCCGTAATTCGATCAACAGGTGCCGAAGTGCCTTGCAAGGCAGAGGCGAGAATCTGGATACTTGCCGCGACCATTCTCGGTTCCAGCATAGCTTTCATCGACGGTACAGTCGTCAATGTAGCTCTTCCTGCGATCCAATCCAGCTTCCACGCAACGGTGGTGGATCTGCAATGGGTGATTGAGTCTTACGGGGTTCTTCTAGCCGCTCTGATTCTAGTCGGCGGCTCTTTGGGCGACCATCTCGGCCGGCGGCTAATCTTCGTCGCCGGTGTGTTTATTTTCGCTCTGGCCTCCGCTGCCTGCGGTGTCGCCTCCAACATTCATCTACTGATCATCGCAAGGAGCATTCAGGGTGTAGGAGCTGCACTCCTTGTACCCGGCAGTCTGGCGATCATCAGTCAGTCTTTCGACGAGAAAAGTCGCGGTCGGGCCATCGGTACATGGTCGGGTTTCACGGCGATCACTACAGCCGTTGGGCCGGTACTTGGGGGCTGGCTGGTTGAGCACGCTTCCTGGCGGTGGGTGTTCTTCCTCAATCTGCCAATCGCGGTGTTTGTGGTAGCGATTTCCCTTTGGCGGATACCGGAGAGCCGCAGCGGCGTCAGAGCAGGACGCATAGATTGGCCCGGAGCGATTCTTTCTACCCTGGGACTTGGAAGTGTGGTTATCGGTTTCGTCGAATCGCTCGACCTGGGTTGGAGCAGTCCTTTCGTCTTCCGAAGTTTGACGCTTGGCGTCGGCTCTCTTATTGCGTTCGTATTTGTCGAGGCTGCCAGCACCTCGCCCACCCTGCCACTCTCACTGTTCAAATCGCGAAGCTTCAGCGGCGCGAACCTGCTTACTCTCTTTCTCTACGCCGCTGTCGGGATTTTCTTTTTCTTATTTCCCTTGAACTTAATTCAAGTCCAGGGATACTCGGCCACAGCAACCGGCACTGCCGTCCTACCTTTGATTCTGCTTATGTTCTTTCTTTCTCGCTGGTCTGGCGGACTTGTCGCCCGCTACGGTTCGCGGGGTCCGCTGATTGTTGGCCCCCTCATTGTCGCATTGGCCTTTGTTCTGTTCGCTGTGCCCTTTATCGGAGGTAGCTATTGGAGGGGCTTCTTCCCGGCGATGGTTGCTCTAGGGTTTGGTATGGCGGTCAGTGTGGCTCCTCTGACCACCGTCGTTATGAATTCAGTCAATAAAGACCGAGTCGGCACAGCTTCTGGAATCAACAATGCCGTGGCGCGCCTAGCGAGCGTGCTTGCTATCGCAGTTCTTGGGATTGTGATGGTGAAGGCTTTTGCTTTTCGACTGAACACTAGCCTGGTTCACTTCTCGCTCGCACCGGTTGTTCTGCAGGATCTTCAGGCAAATGAAACGAAACTTGCCGGCTTGCAGGCACCAGCTGCCCTTGATCCCATCACAAGAACTGCCGTCGATGAAACCATTAGAGAAGCATTTGTATTTGGATTCCGAATTGTTATGGCGATATGCGCAGGCCTGTCTCTGGCAAGTGCCGCACTGGCGTGGTCCTTGATTCCAAAAAGATCGTGATCACCCAAAGCTACATGCGACAGTCTCTCCTGAATGGAGAGAGACGCAGAAAATGTTTCAATCTAATTCTTGATCCATTCATGATCCGTGAAGCGTATCCATCCCTTACTGAAACTGCTTCTGGAAGCCATCCGCGTCGCGTTGGTTTCAGTAACTTATTGCGCGCCAAATCCGGCGCCTGGACCAAATGCGGACAGAGAGTGTCCGTTATGTCGACTCGGCTTAGACGAGTTTTAAAATGTCTGCCGTACATGGATCCAATCACCAATCGTCGTCCGTCCTTCCTCCACTCTTGGACCGCGTGCTGGTTCAGTCACTTAGGAGAAAAGCAAATCCCCGGCAACCATGTGGCGAGGTTGGCTGGGATTTGGCGATCAGTTTGCAAACAACCATTTTCGCCGATCAAGAAGCATTCCGGCAAAACGGAGCGCTCGCAGTCAGGACTGCCCAGGAGAAATTCGTGGCTGATTTTCAAAATGCGAAAAACAGACCATCATGGCTTGTCGATTCCCTCGGAGCGCTTGGTGTCCCGTTCACAAAAGTAGAGAATTTCGTTCCGCCGCCTGATTCATCTCATGGGGCTCTCTTTTCGTGGAAGATCGAATGAAGAAGGGGTATCACGCTGAAGAGATCTCGGATGGCGCGTATTGGGTGACTTCAGGCTGGTACGACTGCATGTTCATACGCACCGGTGCCGGCGTCATCGCTGTGGATGCGCCGCCAGCGCTCGGAGAACTCCTCCTGACGGCGATCGAAGAAGTCGCGGATGGGCCTGTGACTCACTTCATCTACTGCCAGTGCCATGCGGATCACGTCGGAGCAGCTGCCGAAGCTGTTGCTTCGTTTTCCTCATCCCAACCGTCCGGCGCCTGCGGAAACATTCGCCGAGCACGAAGTTCTGGATGTGAACGCAATGCTACAGAAGAACTGGGGCTGCATTCTCTTTATTTCCAGTGAATCTGCGTGCAGATTCCCGCGGAAATGGTGCATTACGGAATGACGAAGACTGCACAGATTGCGGTGGCGCGTGGGATCGCGGAGTCGGTTGCCGGAACCGTTGACAGCCAACAGCATTCTTGCTGGCCCGACGGAGTCAGAAGGTGTAACGGGGTTCGTCGAGGCCATGGCAAAGCACCAGAAAAGTCGAAGGAAGAGGTCGAGAGGGAATTCTTCGAGCATGTGCGGCCACCGTCTCTGCTGAAGCGCCTTGCTTCCATTGATGAAGTTGCAGCCTTAGCGACCTATGTAGCGAGCGAGCTTTCTTCAGCAACAAACGGAGCCGCCTTGCGAGTGGATGGCGGCGTTGTGAGGGCTATTCTTTAACCGAGGTGGAAGTAGTTGATGGGCACCGATACGAAGCCGTACGAGCATTGAGGCGGGAATAGCCCGACGGGACGAAGTGCTTTGCTTCCGTCATGAGTTGTGGCCGTCGTTCGAGGTGAAAGTATCACATGCCGCGTCATCCGTCCCCTTGCTGCGCCTTAGGTTCGTCTTACGGCCGTCATGCCCGTCGATGGTGTGAGCGCGCGCGCGCCCGCCCCTGAGTCTGAAGGGGCACCCAACTCTCAAATCAAGAGCATCACTCGGGATCGCTTATCAGTGACTGGCAAACCGGAACAATTGTCTCCTTGAGTCTCTCCGTCTCCGGTCACTTCACGGGTTCCCAGCCCTCTGGCAGCATATCGAATGCCAGCGTGTCACGGTAGGCGTACTGATTGCCTTCCAGTACGGCCACTGGCGTCAACATATGCCAGATGCGATCGTCGTCGAAAACGTAACACTCACCCGATTCGCGCATCGTAAAGCGATCCATTTCCTGCTTGTCATTGTCGGTTATGACGACTTCGCCACCCTGAGCGCCGCAGCGGCCCACTAGATGCGTGGCGATGTACTTTTCCCCGTCTTTGTGCAAGCCCGGTGGACTCGTGTCGCACGGCCGGCCCGGCGCAGCCGTGAACCTTATTAGATGCACGTTAACCAAATACTTTGTACCCACTGTCGAGAGCGGTAGGTAATGAAGGTGATGAGCAATCATCTTGCGAACGCCTATGGAACCGGCGATGGCCGAGGGTAGCGGGGCGTACTCTCGCGGCTGGCCGCCGATTGTCGTGTTGTATTTTTTCAGCTGCACATAGGGCGTGCTCTCTTCGCTCAACCAAACCCTTACACCGCCCTCAACAATCTCGGCCCTGACTCGATTTAAGGAACGATACCTGTCGCCCCCATCGTAGTATTTATCCTTGGGAACGGACCAGGCGGCATGGGATAACGCTTCCAGCGAGCGCGCTATGTCTACATCAACCCTGAGCGGCTGACGACTGAACCCGCGCTCGACGAGGTCGCTTCGCGACCTGGCGTTGGTTGCAATCCGGATAAAACTATCATGACCCAAGACTGCTCCTGATAAATGCCTGACGATTGCATGACCAACCAGCACCGCAACGGCCATGCGCGCGCAAATTATAACCGAGAAGGCCCATTGCCGAGGATGCCGACGATTGTGCGCGGGTGGTCGGCCAAACCTTACCCTACCGGGTTAGGTAAGGATCGCTCGCCATTTGGGAGTGAATCAAAAAAGAGGCGGGGGCCCTGCGGGGCTGTGCGCCATGCTTGAAGGGGAATTACGGGTGGCGCGAGCCAACGATTGTTGACGTTTTAAATCCCTCCCATTCAAGCGGCGTAAACGTATCTCGAAGCGCCGTTTCCAACAAACCGCTGTAGATATCCTCACCGTTAGAACTGTTGGTCATGATGAGCATGCCAGCCTTGGATCTGTCGAAACATACAACGTAGTGACGCCAGCCGCCATCCTCATCATGTCCTTCTTTGAAGAAAGCTTTACCGTAACGGGTCGAATAGAGCCCCACCCAATTCCGTAACTGAGATGGATTGCCCGGTTTTCCGCTGTCGTCTCCGTGGAGAGTGAGGGGAATTCGTGTTTTGACATGATCTGAATTTGAGGGCGCAGCATCAGCTCTCGGGATTCTCTGTCGAGATATGCGCCACTTAGCACGGCCTCCGCGAACCGCGCATAATCCCTCAGAGTCGTCTGCATCGAGCCGGAAGCATCGCCATTCAGCCGGCGTTCCGGACCCCTTGATTCCCCTTTTTCGTCGTAGCCGTTTGCATAATCATCCTCACGCCTTTCCCAGACCATACTGGTGCGAGTCATGCCCAGAGGCTGAAAGACATGTTCCTTCATCAGCTCATTGACGGACTTCTTGGTGACGGTCTCCACAATCATCCGCGCCAGAGCGATTCCCTCACCGGAGTAGGCGAATCTTGATCCGGCGGGAAGTAGATCCGTAGCTTCTTGTCGTCTGTGAACCGGCGCCAGTTTGGAAAGCCGCTGGTGGGGTCCAGCAGCATTCGCATAGTGATTTGCTTGTATCGCTGGTCGTTAGCCAGGTCTTTGTATGCGGGATACTCCGGCAGAGGCTTTGGCAAGTATTCATACGCCGGCTGATCAAGCTCGATGATACGCTCGTGAACTAATTGCATGACCATGGCGGCAAAGACAGGTTTCGTCAATGATGCGGCAGTCATCACCGAATCGGGAGTCAGAGGCAAAGCCTTCTCCTTATCCGTGACGCCGTAGGTGCGTCGTTCAGAATTGCGATACCCACGCCCGTCACATGGGCCGGCTCTATCAGCTGCGCAACCGCGGTGTCGATCTGCGAAGGCGAGATTCTGCTGGCATCCAGCCGGGTGACCGAGAGCTCCTGCGCGAACAGACAGAGGGAGCCGATTACGATCGTCAGAGTCGTAGAGAGAACCTCTGAGAGAAATCGCAGAGACATTGGGCCTCCATAATGTTTAGACGATCGAAAGGAGTGACTTGTGAGCAGGGTCCGCGAATCCTGCGAACAGAAAGAAGCAAGGTTCCGCTCTGCGAAACTCATAGTTAGCAATTGGTCGGCGAGCCTTCCCTAATCCGAGCAAAGTAATGGCTTTCAGTAACTCGTCGACGTGTTGTAGCTCGGAAGGCCGCCGGTCAGCAAAAGTAAATCAATGAGAGGCCAGGCCTGAGCATCTTCGAGTCCAGAAAGTGCTGTCCTGTGAATAGATGCCCTTGTGAGTCAACCACAGGGAAGGAACTCGTTTACAATACCGCCATTCCTGGCTCGTGAGGTAGCGTGATGATGACACCAGGGAAAATTCCCTCCAAGAGTCTCTGCGGAACATTAATCGTAGCTTTAATCACATGTGGCTACACTTTGGCCCAAACCAGATCAGCTCCGGTAGACCCCGGCGTGCGCGGTGGCCCGGCGGGTGCGGGTGGTCCGCTGCCGGGTCTTACCGCGGACGAGACAGCGTTCTTCCTGGATGGGCAAGCAAGGTTCTCTGAAATCGAGGTTGTAAACAAGGGCGCGAACAACGGCCTCGGTCCACGCTTTAACTCAAATCAGTGTTTCTCCTGCCACTCGCAGCCCAATCTGGGAGGAACGAGTCCGGCGAAAAATCCCCTGCCCGATGTTGCCGCCTTGGATGGGGCCAAGAACGCGGTGCCATGGTTCATCGTGCCCAACGGTCCAGTCCGCGAAGCGCGGTTTCAGAAGAGCAACGGCAATGCGGATGGCGAGGTGCATGACCTTTTCGTGATCACGGGGCGGGCTGACGCCCCCGGTTGTAATATCACCCAATTCGATTTTCTACCCGCGGGAAATCCGCTTACGGGGCAAGGCGGGAATCGAAACGTTATTTTCAGAATTCCGACTCCCGTCTTTGGTGCAGGGCTCATCGAGGCGATTTCCGATTCGGCTATCCTTGCCAACCAACAGGCGAACGCATCAGCGAAGTCGGAACTGGGTATTCACGGACACGCGAACGCTCACCTCAGCGGAAACGTCAACCTCAGTGCCAACGATGGAACGATCACCCGTTTCGGATGGAAGGCGCAGAACAAATCCCTTCTCATGTTCGCGGGCGAGGCCTACAACGTCGAGATGGGAATTTCGAACCAGCTATTCCCACAAGAGCGCGACGAAACACCGGCTTGTATCTTCAACCCCACTCCCAACGACACCCTTAAGTTCACAACCACTCCCGCGGCCGCTGGCAATGCGAGCGGCATTTCGAACCCCGCGGTCATCTCCGACATCGAAGCGTTTGCCAACTTCATGCGATTTCTCGCTCCACCCACGCCCGCTCCACCCACACCATCCAGCGAAAAGGGACGCGACTTGTTTGCACAGGTTGGATGTGTGCACTGCCATACACCATCGTTTACCACAGGAGCAATGGTTGCCAGCGGCTCCGCGACCAATCCGAGTGCCGCGCTTTCCAATCAGACTGCGCATCCCTTTTCCGACCTGCTCGTACACCACATGGGCAAGGGCCTGGCCGACGGCATTACGCAAGGCGGCGCCGGTCCCGACGAGTTCCGAACTGCGCCTCTCTGGGGTGTCGGACAACGCGTCTTCTTCCTCCATGATGGACGTACGTCCAATCTGGTTGACGCCATCAGGGCTCACCGCAGCCACGGCAGCGAGGCCAACAAGGTCATTGAAAACTTCAGTAAGCTGTCCGGCGAGGAGCAACAGGAAGTCATTGATTTTCTGCGCTCACTCTAGCTGGATGCTGTCGACACTTTGCCAACCGAGCCCGGACGACCGCAGACGGGTTATCGCGCGGGCTGAACCCGCGCCGGACCGTCACCCGTCCGAACGCACAGGCGCCCGCGATGCCTGCAACGGTGAGCGATAGAAGGAGAGAGCGTTTTCTCATGGGCCTACCTTTCCTGTGGACTGGTGCCCATCTGGAATGGCATGTTCACTTCACGCATCGGTTGGTCAATTCCGCCTGGTTGCGAAGGAGCTTCCAGACCGTCCGTGAGCAAGTAGGACTGAAGAGAAACTGCGCTCGTTGCGAACGTTTCCAGCGCGGTAATGTAGGAGACTTGTAGCTGCATCAGGGTTCTCTGGGCGATGAGAACCTGCGGATATGCTGCGGCCATCTCCTGGTATTTGTTGGCATACATCTCATATGCCTTTTGCGCCCTCGGTATCATTTGGTTCTTGTAGCGGTCGACCGCAGTCTGCGAGAAAGTGTAGTTCTGTACGACGCTTGCCGCCCGTTCCCGTAGAACGAGCTTCACCCGCTCCACTTCGTGCTTCGCCCTTTCTACATCAGCCTTAGCCGTGGAAATGTTTCCCTGGTTGCGGTTAAAGATGGGAATTCTGACCCCCACATCGGCAAAGCCCTGCAATCCCACAGGTCTCCCATTAGGCTCAGACAACAACTCGCCATTCTGTTGCATGCCGCCGCGGATTTGGAGGTCGGGAATCGGTTCACGCTTTGCGCGAGTCAAGGCTGCCTCGGCTCGTTTGACACCGAGTTCGGCGATTCTTACTGCTGGACTGTCGTTGACGATTTTCTCCACAAGATCATCTGCATTGACTGGCAGTGTGTCCTCCAGGCTTCCTTCGAGGCTCGTCAAGGGAAGCCGAGGGTTCCCCGCAACGGCGGATAGTGCTTTCCAAACCCGCTGCTGATTCTGTTCGGCCATGGTGACCGCGAGTTCTGCCTGCTGGGCTTCCACTTCCGATTCGATGAGGTCGGGAGCGTCCGCTTGGCCAACATTCGCAAGTTGATGGGAGGTCTGGACGGCATCTTTGGCAAGCTTGCTGAGGTGTTGGCGCAACTCCAGTGTCTGCTGTGCAGCCAGCGCTTGGATGTACGACATGCGCACGTTTGTGACCACGCGCACTTTTTGCTCCTCGGCTTCTGTCTCTGTCTGTTTGAGTTCTTGGTCGAAAATCTTTCGATTCAGGCCCAGCTTTCCACTCAGCACGATGTCCTGCTGGACGAAAAAGCCCTGCTCACCCCCGTGAAACGATCCGCCTCGGATCTGCTCGCCTTGGTATCCGACGGTCGGGTTTGGGTAGAGTCCCGACTGCTGCCTTCTGCCTTCGGCCGCCTGGACATTGGCGGCGGATTGCGCGAACGTGGGATTGTTTCGTAATGCCATTTGTTGCAGTTCGTCGAGCGTCATTGTCTTCCGCTCGGAGACCGGAGTTTGTGCTGGGCCTGGCACCGCAAACAGGAGCAAAAAACAAGAGAACCTGCATACAAATCGGGTTACACAACGAAGCAGCGCCACTGCTTCGAGAGGTAGTTTCATAACTGTCGTGGTCAGGCTATTCATGTTTGTGCTCCATCCCCGGCATGTCCGTGTTCATGGGCTTATTGCCTTGCCGCTTTTTTCGAAGCTCCATGATTTGGTCGTATTTTTCTTGAGGCAGTACGCGAACGAACGTCATCATTCCCGACATGAAGCCGCTCCAGCCAGGGCGCAGCCCGAAGGTTTCGGGTTTGTCTACCATCTGATCCATCGCCATCATGGGACCTTCCATGAAGGCATCCTGCGGAAAACCGGGCACTAAATTAGCATTCTTGCTGACGGCGGGCTTGCCCATTTGCATTCCGTCGTGATGCATGCCGGGCATGTCTTCGTATTGCGTCGGAGGGTCGGTCTTGAGCGACGAGTTTGAGAGTCGTTGTTCGAAGGTGGAACCGACACCCATTCCCCGACCCAGGCTTGAACCATTTTCCTCAGACGAGGCGCTTCCTTGCCGCAGCATCCCCATGCCGCGCTCCATGTCGAGACCTGCGGGGATTCCATTTCTTCGTGTCATCGGGCCGACATTGGAGGACATCTGGTTCATCATGTGGTGCGGAAGATGGCAGTGCAGCATCCAGTCACCGGGATTGTTTGCGACAAATTCGATGTCGCGCGATTGGGCTACGCCCACCAGCACCGTGTTTCCTGGGCCCCAAGTCGACTCGGGCTGTCGTCCTCCTTCTGTTCCTGTGACCACAAACTGATGACCGTGAAGGTGGATCGGGTGATGGTCCATGCCGAGGTTGATCAAGCGAATGCGGACGCGCTCCCCGTGCCGAACTATCAAAGGAGTCGTCGCGGGCCCGGCTTTGCCGTTGAGTGTGAGCCAGTTGAACTCCATATTCATGGAGTTGGGGACGCTTATATTGGGAAGGATGGCGTACTCCTGCAGAATGATCGCGAAGTCTTTATCTACACGCGGCCTGTACGGCTCCCTGGGATGCATGATGAACGCGCCGATCATGCCCATCATTTCTTGCATCGCCATGTGGGAGTGGTAAAAGTAAGTTCCTTCCTGGTGAAGCGTGAATTCGTAGACAAATCGCCCTCCCGGAGGAATTGGGGCTTGGCTACTTCCCGGCGACCCATCCATCTCGACCGAAACCTCAAATCCATGCCAGTGCATCGATGTCGCCTCGGGGAGGTGGTTGTCGACGATGATGCGAACGCGATCGCCTTGGTTCACTTCAATCGTTGGGCCCGGAGCGCTGCCGTTGTAGCCCCAGAGGTCAACTACACGTCCAGGAACAACCTCCTGTTTCACGGGCTCGGTGATCAGGTGGAACTCCTTCACGCCCCCTTCCATCCGCCACGGAAGTTGCGGAACATCGGGCGTTTCCACCGAAACGATCAGACCGCTGCTGCGCTCGGCAGCATGGCTGATGGGTTTCATGTCCAGGCGAGGCGCAGCGGCGAAACTCGCGCCCAGGCCGAGCGCATTTCTAAGGAAATCACGTCTGTTCTTCATGGTTCCTCCTCTTGAAGAATTGGGCGGACCCAAATGTCCTGCAGAAATTCAACGGACCTTCGATCCAAGCAAAGAAATGCAAAGGGCAAGCGACATTCAGTCGCTGCCTTTGCCAGCGTAGCTAAGGAGAGGAGAAGACTCAGATGCGAAGGACGCTGTAAGAGGCAGTGTATGCAGAGGGAAAGGAGGGCGGACCGCTGTCCAAGCTCCATGCGCTTTCGAGACTGGGAGCCGAAAACTTGGAGGTTGCTGCGTCCAGGACAACGGCGCGAATCCGGACCACTGTCACCTGCGGAACAACTTTTCTTGAGATGTTGAGTTGCTCAACCACGGCACAATCTGTCTGGCACGATTGCGCTTGCACTAGGAGAGTCATGGCCCCAATAAGGGAATGATGCATGGCTGAGTGACTGTGAGCCATACCCGACATTGGCTCCGAATCCTGATGGCAGTCGTGCTGAGCCACCGTCGCTCGCGAATGGCGTTCACACATGAGCGCGCAAACCCCGATAGGGCTGATACTCCCCGCCAGCAGAACAGCGAGGAGAACTATCGAAGTCGAGGTTCTTGGAGACATTTTTCAGACTCTACCTTAAGGTACAAGACAAACGCAAACTCAGCTTACGTACGTATCACCGGAGTCGCTGCCTCCAAAGAAGGTGTCTGTTCAGGTGAATTGGGTAAAGCCGTTTGTCGCCCGCAACGTCAATGATTTCGTTCTGGAGAGCAGCGGAACATCGACCAAAGCCACTTAGACCATGCAAGGTCCGAATCTTTACGTCATGAGGGTCATGGGCATCTTTGTGAACCTAGATCGCATCATGGGGAAGCCCTTCGAAGATGGTCTTGCGAATCTGAAAACGGTGGCCGAGCACGGACTCGACCGATGAGGTCCAGCAGCCGAAAAGAAGAACTCTAAGTTGTTGAGCTGGCGCCATTGCCACCTTCCCGTGGTAGAACCTTGGCGACAAACTCAAGTATCGCAGCGTTGAATTGCCGGGGCCTCTGCAGCGGAGCGAAATGGCTCACACCATTGAGGAGGGTGAATTCCGCGTTGGGAATGCTTCGAGCGAGGTATTCCGCGTGTTCAAGTTTTATAAATTCGTCATGCTCGCCTTGTACGATCGCGACAGGTACGATGATCTTCGCCAGGTCATGCGCGGAGTAGGTCGGTTGAGTCCGGCCCATCAAGCTGACGTCTCTGACAAACTTCCCAAAGTCTTCCGGCGTAGCCGATAGTTCCGCGTAGTCGTTGGCGTGTCGAGCGAAGCAACGGTTCAGTGTCGGAGTGGCTTCGAAGGGCTTTAGGCCGATCGGGTCCATGTTGCAGGCGAAATAAAATACACCCGCTGCGCGTGAGGGGGCTTGCACCGCCAGGATCAGCGCGATGCATGCACCGTCACTCCAGCCCACCAACGCGGCCTTTTCAAGATGCAGAGTATCCATCACTGCCAGTACGTCGGATGCCATCAACTCGTACGAAAACGGTTGCGCGTCGCGCGTGCTGCGGCCATGGCCGCGACTGTCGATCAGAACGGCTCGATAACCGCTCTCGACTAGAGCTGGAACTTGATAACCCCAATTGCCACTATGACCGAGTCCACCGTGCAGTAAGATCACGGGCGAGCCGAACCCGTAAGTGGAATACCAGATCCGAGCGCCCTGGTTCTCGATGTAGCCTTGATCATTCGGGACCGGTAAAGGTGTAGCTCCCTCCGCTTCGAAATTCCTGAGTTCGTCATCGTGAATGTCCATTTTGATCGTCAATCAACTGGCAAGTCAGTGTTCATCCACGGCAGCAGCCGTGCCGTCCGACCATTGGCCGGTTGGAATCAGAAACAGGGTCAGCCGGCTGAGAATGTCTTTAACCCCTAAAACCGGGGAGCCCGGCTGGCCTGCGCCCCAATCTGCAGGGCCTGTCAGTGGAAGAAAGAACTCTACGTGGGGATGCCAGTGCCGGGCATGGTCGCTCAAGTCCTGTTGCTTTGACATCATCTAGCACATCGCGCCGGATTCCGGCAGCGGCAATTCGTTCGTATCGAAAGCGGCATCGATAGCTTGGGACATCTGGGCTTTGGATCGCGAAGCCAATATCACTTCTGTCTTCCTGATCGTTTGTGGAATCTGGGTCGCGCGGCCGACGGTCGAAGCAGATCGGGGCTCGCAATTTGGGATTCCACACATCGGGATCGTCGGTTCCGGCGGTCCATGATCGCCAGATCATGCACACGAAGCCATTCTTGTCTTTGACTGCGGTTTCGTAACCGTGCTGTCCGAGCACCATGATTTCGGCATCTTGTGAGATCGACTGTGGGGCAGCGCTCCGCGCCAGTGCTATCTCGGCATTTCGCTCCATCAGGTAAGGATCAAAGGGGCCATGCTCGGGTACGGTCCTTTGGCATCCGCGCTTTCGAATACCACGCTCCGGCCAGCACTACAACCAGCTGCAACCTTCTTCATCGTCTATATCCTCCCGTTCGCCTTGCCTTGGGGCTCCGGTATTTAAGCGCAACAATCGTGAAGTTTTGCTGCCTTCTCATATTCGTCGTGACGGCGCACAAAATCCATTGTCGTCTTCTCGTTCCTGCCTTTGGGCGTGCGATCAAGAATCATGAGCGTGCCGATCAACTCCTCTCCGCCGCGGGCATAGCTCGAATACGTGTGAAAGACTTCTCCGGCTTCGTCCTTGTAGAACGAACTTAGGCCGGGCAGCTCCGTGCCGGCGGATTCGCTCTGCACGGGCGTTTCGGTGAAGTTGTAAAGGACTTTGCCGGTCGCCAGATCGTCGTTGGTGAACGAAACGTGGTAGTCGTAGTTGAAGTCGGTTCCGGAGGCGGACACCCATGGAAATCTCCACCCCATGCGCTTCCTGTATGCCTCGATTTCTGCCAACGACGCGCGCGAGACGGCTGTCCAGGTGACATCGTGATGTTGGAGATGGGGAAGGGCGCCATCGATGTGATCGGAAAGAAATGAACAACCGGGGCAGCCGGCTTCCCAGCCTGGGCCAAGCATGAAGTGATACACAATGAGCTGGCTTCGGCCATCGAACAACTCAGATAAAGTCTTCTTGCCCTTGGGAGTGTCAAAGACGTAATTCTTTTCAACTTTCACCCATGGTAAAGCCAAACGTTCTGCATTGATCTTGTCGCGCAGATGGGTGAATTCCTTTTCCCTCAACAGCAGCGCCTTGCGCTCTGGAAGCCATTGTTCCTGGGATACGACTGGATGAGTCAGCATTCTATCCTCCGAGGATGTACAATACGTTGATATCAACATCACCAATTCACGTCAAATCGCCCCGAGAACGGAACAAGTTGCGTTTGTGCCTGCTCGCTCGAACTCGGAGAAGAGCCCTACCTGTCGTTGCCAGCGCTGCACCAGCATTGGGATTCGCTTTGGGCACGTGGTTTGCCAACATGCGACAAGGACCGCTGGAAGCGCCGACTGCCGCCCAGTCATAACAGACTCTAATGCCGGAAGCTCCTCCGCAACAAGTCGTCCCGAAGCGGCATGCAAAGCACCATTGAGACGGAGACAGCGGTGGCGAGCACTTGCTTAGGCAATGGTCTGATCGCAGAGTCTTATCTGTCTTCAGAATTAAAAGGCATTCCCGAATTGCAGAGACGGCGTTAAAAACGCCACTTCGGAAAGCGCCCGTTGCAGGACTTCATTGCGTGCACCACGAATCGCTTGTCATCACCGCAAGGGTTGAATGAGGTTGCGCGCATGCTCACCGATGGCACGATCACTGCGCGGAGTCGCACGGGTCGAACCTGCGATCGCCTGTCTCGAACAACAGTGGGCATGCGGCCAAGCGACCAGGCTGATCGGATACGAAGAGAGCGAACAGTTAGAGGTAGAACCGGCGAAAGTACTTTGTGCTGGTGACGAAGCGTGAAAAGCGCGCCTGTCCGTGCTGTGATCGATACGCTGATCCGGAAATATTGCGACCACCTTCCGTTATACCGACAGAGTGTGCTTGTGGAGCGGGAGACGGGGGTGGAGATTAGTCGACGCGACCATGGATGGTGGGGTGATGCAGGTGGGAGAAATGCCGGAGCCCCTGGTCTAGCCACCGCCGCACTTTCATGGCCTCTTGTGCCTCCGATCTTACTCGCGCCCCTCCTTCAATCCGACCCTTGGCGTCTCGCATTCGCGTGCCGGCTTTAGGGTCGCCCTTGAGCTTGCGCACCGAACGCCTCAATACTCTGGACCTTGATCTTGTTTTTTTGCAGCGTTCCCTGCACGCGAACAGTTTGCCCCGCAAATGCCTCGGCTTTGTCCTGATCGTCCAAGCTGTAGATCGCCTTCTTGCTCGAGTCGTACAGGACATATTTAGAGCCGAGTCGAGCGCACATGGTGGCGCAGCTGTTCTTGTCGCGCCCCATGTTCTTCATTTCGGTCATCATCTTTTCGTGGGATCCGTCTTTGGCGCAGAGCGCATCCATGATCTCGCCGGAGAATGTCTGCGCGTCGGCCACGCCGGGCTGCGCTTTTGGTTGTGCACTCATGAGTGTCGTGGCGAGAAACAGTCCTAAACAAAGCGTAAGAATGATGCCTGAGTTCCTTTTCATTTCTTTCAGTCTCCATGCGCGGCCGTTGAGCGGTCGCATTCAATTAGCTTAATTAGCCCGGCCGGCCGGGTTGTCATACCGATGTCAACACTTTGTAATTCGCTGTCACCGCAGCTTTCTGTCCCAAAAAAGTGACAACTTGTTTACACGCCGCTGACAATCGACGCTCCGACGCTATCTAGCCTCTAGCCTTCGGGGAAAAACTTATGTCTCGTAACAATGTCACCTGCTGGTTTGGATGCGCCATTTTAGGATTCGTCATTGCTTGCGGCATGCTTGCGTCTGGCCAAGTGTCTTCCAGCGGCAATGCGGTATCCGCGCCTGATTTAGGTATTTCTTTCGTGGACGGCTCTTCCTCCCAAGTCATCGTGGAACATGATGGAACGAAATACATTGTGGACCTTGCTACTCACCAGATCCGTCCAGCCGACGCCGCAGGCCAACCTGTTCCCGTCACATCAACGCAAACCGTTGTTGAACCGGCTCAGCCGGCAGCCGGGCAGCCGCACCCCGCCGCGTCGGCCAAGAGCAAGATCTATAAAGCTGGAGACGACCTTTTGTTTAATGTCCCCACCGGCCGGCGGGTCGAGCGCCACAGTCTCACTATTAATTTCACTCACCGCTTTCCCTTCGAAGCGACATTCACGGGACCTGGGCGCGGGGATACGCTGCTGGGCCTCGACGACTTCTCAATTTCGTCGCTCGGTTTGCGTTATGGGGTGACTTCGAAATTCTATGTCTTCGCCTATCGCTCTCCCAGCCTCATCGGACGGCCAATCGAAATGATGGCGGCCTACAACTTTCTCGATGAGCACGACGGCAATCCTCTGAACGCCGCCGTAAGATTCTCCGTGGACGGGCAGAATGACTTCTCCAGCAATTTTGCCGAGAACTTTGAGCTGATTCTCTCGCGGAGTGTGACTCGCCACGCGCAGTTGTATGCGGTGCCCACTCTCACGATTCACCAGCGGCCTCTGATTCAAAATCCTGGCGCACTCGCCGACGCCATGCCGAATCAACCTTGCAGCGCGCCGCTGGCCGCTGGAATTGCGCCCTCTTTCAACGCGCGCCCCTGCGCTAATACGTTCTCTCTGGCGGCCGCACTCTCCGTCGATATCCGGCCCACGGTCGCGCTTGTTGCCGAAGTCACGCCCACGCTGGTGAACGGCACCGAATTGGCCATTCACCGCCCCGAATATGCCTTCGGCATTCAGAAGAAGATTTGGCGGCACGCTTTCACTTTCGGACTATCCAATGGACCCGGATCGATAGTTTCGGAGCGTGGAGGCACCCGGGCGACTTTCTTACAAGATCCAACGGCGGATAAGCCGGGCGGGTTGTTCATCGGCTTCGATTTGACACGACAGTTGTTCTAGAGATGGGAGAAGGGAAGATTCCTCGAAATCCGACCCTCTCTCCGGCTGGAAACTGGCGCCGGATATGGTTTCCCTTGATCGGGCTGCTTACGATTTAGCCTCAACGTCATTACGGGGGACGCATGGGTAAGTTCATTCTGGGTGCAATTGCGGGTCTTACGATTTTGGTAGCCGCTACATTCGGCCTCGCCATCCTGGGTTTTTTCCCCACCCAAGCAAATATTGCCCCGCCCAGACTTGAGGGCCGCGTGGCCAGCCAAGCGCGAGACGCCTCCATGGAGCGTCGCGCTCCCCGCATGACCAATCCGCTGACGGCGAGCGATCAGAACCTAATCGACGGTATGAAGATTTACTACGTGAACTGCTCGCTTTGCCATGGAGGCCTCGACCGCAAGCCCGCAGCGTTGGCCAAGAACTTCTATCCGCCTGTTCCCAACCTGATTTCCGATCCTCCGGATGATCCCGAGTGGCACATCTTCTTTACGATCCGCACCGGCGTCCGTTACACCGGTATGCCCGCCTGGGACAGCGTCCTCCCCGAGCAGGATATGTGGAAAGTTACTTCGTTTCTCTCCCATATGGATAAACTCCCGCCCGGAGTTCAGCAATACTGGCAGGATACCTTCAACGTTGCTCCAGCAGCTGGCGGAGAGGGGAAAGACCACAACGAAAAGGAAAGCCGTTAGACCGACCTGACAAGTCGGCAGAGCGATCGATCGATCGATCGAGAAAAGAGATTCTAAAGGGTCTCGACATTCAACCATGAAACCAGCTGCCCAGTCCCAAACCGCTCGACGAGTCGGCTGCACTCGATTGACCACGAAGTGGGGAATCGTTCAAGCCATCGGATTCGAGCAAGAAATTTGCAAGGGCACTCGACGGAATGAAGCTGCAGTCGCCCTTCTGCTAGGTGAGCTGAGAGGGAAGGTGCCGCTCCTGCGGATTCATTCGCAGTGCCTCACCGGAGACGTGTTGGGCTCGCTCCGTTGTGATTGTGGGGATCAGTTGGAACGGGCCATGCAAGCGATTGCTCTCGACGGTTGCGGGTTGTTGATTTATGAACACCAGGAGGGACGAGGAATCGGGTTGATGGCCAAGTTGCAGGCCTACAGTTTGCAGGACATGGGGCTTGATACGGTTGAAGCAAACCACGCTCTTGGCTTCAGTTCCGATTACCGCGACTACGCCTTGCCTGTCGCAGTTTTGCGTGATCTAGGGATCAGCCGCGTTCGCCTTCTCTCGAACAATCCTGATAAGGTTCGCGCATTGATTGATGCCGCCATCGACGTTGTCGAATGGGTCCAGTGCGAAGTTCCGCCTAGCCCTCACTCCTCAACCTACATGCAGACCAAGAAAGAAAAGATGGGACATGTGCTTGGCCTGGTAAACCCCGAAAGCGCTGGATCTGTGATGCATGCGCGCCTCGCAGGGCTTGTCGTATCCACAAAGCACAGAAGTACGGTGATACGAGAACAGTTTGCCTTCGCAAGCATCGAGGAAGCCTTTCGCGAACTGAGAGCGGGGCGGATGATCGTCGTGGTCGACGATGAAGATGGTGAGAATGAAGGGGATCTGGTGATGGCCGCGAAAATGGTGACGCCGGAGGCAATCAACTTCATGGCAACTCACGGACGAGGCTTGATCTGCCTCGCCATGACGGGCGAAAGACTCGACGAATTGCAGCTCGCTCCGATGACGCCGGATAACACTGCGTTGTGCGGGACAGGCTTCGCGGTTTCAATCGATGTAAAGGGGCGTGGCGTTACAACTGGCATCTCGGGCTCTGATCGCGCACAAACGATTCTTGCTGCTGTCGATGCGTGCAGCCAGCCCGAAGATTTCGCGCGACCGGGACACGTCTTCCCGCTTCGTTGCTGCGCTGGCGGCGTTCTCGAGCGCCGAGGCCACCCGGAAGCAGCGGTCGATCTTGCGCGCCTGGCTGGACTGCACTCCTCGGGCGTCATTTGCGAGATTCTTAAGGATGATGGGACTATGGCACGGCTGCCCGACCTCGTGCAGTTTTGCTGGATGCACAAACTGAAAATGACAACTGTGGCCGAACTGGAACAGTACCGATTGGCATTCGAATCCTCAGACCCAGCGAAATCGCAGGCCGCACCAGAGATTGAGATTTCCTCCGCGCCGGAGTGAGCAGAACCGAGGCGCCGGAAATGCAGCCGAGGCGCTATATTTAGGGTTTCGTCGCGCCTCAATCCGATAACTTTGCTCCATTTAGTTCGCTATCATCGGCCGCGAACTTGCTCGACTGGCGATTCGAAAGCTGTGATGCGAGAGACGCGCTATCGTGTGCCGGAGAGTGCTGCGGATTACTGGAGGCCCAAAGAGATTGCTAAATGCAAAGCAAAAGGCTCGAGGAAATCTCTTCGCCCCAATGTCGCGGAGTCGTGGAGGTGTCCCGAAAAGGAGTCTACATGAGTAAGAAGGCCCCCCTCCCGGCTATCTGGGGGACGAAGCCATTAAAAAGGCGTTCCGAGAAGTTTTTCGTCAGATTCGCGAGCGCAGCTGAGTTCTGCATCAGGACTGTCGTTGCGCTTCATCATCGACCTCGAGCGTGGCAAAGCGAAGGATGCCCCGCTAACCGACATTCAAAGGCTCACTGTATTGCCGGATTAAGATTTTCGAAAGAAGCGGTCCCGGAAATATTTACAAGTTGTTGACACAAACGTGACAAGAGTTTTGCCGAGTTTGATGAGTATTTGTGTGATCTGTTTTGAAGAGCTTGGTTCGGTTCTTTCCTCTTTCAGACCTGATCGGTCTGTCTTTATATGCGCTACCGAGATTTTCTGCACAAGGACGCCGAGACCCCCCTGGCTGAACACTACATAGCGGCTGGTGCTGTCTGCAGTCTCTCGACCAATTGGCAGCAATTGCTCGAAGCCGCCCGTGATACCTTCTTGCCGTTCAAAAAGCCACCGGGTCCGGTCGGCTTCTCGTTACGTTTGTGGGTTGACAATGCTGACAAGGCACAGCCGCCTTGGCCGAAACCCTACGTTCGAGGACTCAGCCACCTGGTCTTTGCTGGATTCGATTCGGGAAGCTCGCTCATGGCCGATCTTCGTACATGCCGTGTGATCGGGCGCCTTTCCGCGGCGATGGCCTCTGATGCCAAATACTTGAGAACGGTGATCTTCCCGATGCTGCTTACAATTGTGAGCGCTTCGCTTGGCATTGCGGAGTTGCACTGCGCCTGTGTCTCGACAAGACAAGATGGCATTCTGCTGGCGGGTCCATCCCGGTCAGGAAAGTCGACGCTGGCATTGGCGCTCTCTCAAATAGGCTGCGGCTTCCTCTCTGACGACCGTGCGTTTTGCTCGCGGGACAATGGCGAAGTGCTTCTCTGGGGATTGCCGACTCGACTTAAGTTGCGAAGCGAGGCTGCGGTATGGTTTCAAGAACTGCGGAACGAGCAACCAACCGATACTCATGCTGGGGAACCTGCTTACTGGCTCGACTACGAAGACCTTCTTGGGTTGAAGCGAGTTCCACGCTGCCGACCGCATTCGCTCATCTTCTTGGAGCGGCAGGAGACTCCGGCATTTCGCATGAGTCGGATGTCATCCGCCGAGGCTCTTAACCGGCTGATCAAAGACTTGATGGCAGAACTGCCGGAAGCGGCCGAAAAGCGGTCGGCGACAATTGCCAGATTGGTCGAATTTCCGTGCTGGCTTCTACAATATGGCGGCGACCCGCACACAATTGCCCGGAAGATCCTGCAGGACCTGGCGAGAGTTAATTGATCCTAATTGATTAGCCATTCCCAAGAATGAAAAACAAAACAGCATCACAGCAGGGCCACTCTAATATGGGGAGCGCATTCGGCGACATGCAGTTCAGGGAAGTGGCACAGGTGGGCGATGCTGCCGTCAACTCAGCAGAACTCTCAGGGCAGCCCCAAGAAGATCCCCTCCGCCGTTTCACGCCAACTCCATGCACGGCTGCCTTACCGGTCATGGGTCGCACGGTGCGCCTGGAAACTAACAGTCTGAGGGTTTTGCGGCAGTGCGTGGAATTGTTCTCGCGTTATCCAGGGTCACCGAACGGACAGCCCAGTTTCACATGGAGGATCGTGAGTCAATCCGATGTTCACATGAGTTCTCCTTGGCCCAAGAGATCAGTCTTTTCGGATTGCGGCCTTCGTTTTGCCGAATTTGGGCAAAGGAATTTTCTGGCGGTTGACATCCAGGCGCGCCTGGCGATTGCGTTTCTTTCTGAAGGACTTGTCGAAGACGAGCCAGGATTCACCAGTCCCTTTATCGACACTTTGTTCTACATGACCGCAAGTAGCTTGGGCCTGGTTCCTTTCGCAGCCGCATGTGTTGTCTTGGGAACGAAAGGTCTTCTCGTGTTGGGCCACCCCAATCAGGGCAAGACCACTGCAAGCTATCTGGCTGCTCAAGGCGGGCTCACATACTACGCAGATCAAGCGGTGTTTCTGGAGATCGGAAGCGGCGGGCTACAAGCTTGGGGCGACTTTGTTCCGGCTGCATTTCGCCCTGAGACACTTCATTTCTTGCCTGAACTTGTGTCTCTAACACAACAGTTTTCGTACTGTGACTTCAATTTCTACTACTTGTCTAAAGCCAAACTTGATTCGGGACAAACCAATGTGGTGTCCCCCATATGCTGTGTTGTTCTCCAGAGGGAGTGCGCCTCTGTGCCACAGTTGATTCCTCTGGCGAAATCTGATCTTTCCACATGCCTGTCCGCGAGCATTGCCTTCAAAGATGACGGCCAATTCGATGAACAGCGTTTGCGGATTCTCGAAGCCCTGGCGCGATTACCCGCGTACCATCTGGCCTACGGTAGCGATCCTGCGACGGCTGCACCGTTCTTTCACCGCCTGTTGACGGCTCACGACGGCAGGGATGCAACAAAGGACGCTAAGCAGACATGACATGAGCGAAACGCTACAAGATCAACGGCCAAAACTGCGCAGTTGCCAGACTGTTCGCGTGGAGCGACGGGCCCTATTCAATGGCTCGCGATGGACGATTCCAATCGTTTTAATGTCGGCTCTTTTCCTTTACCTGCAGGTGTTTATTCTTCCAGCCACGCCTCGTGTGGCTTCTGGCGATCAGGCAATCTACCTGCACCATGCGGTGCGCATGCTGGAAGGCGAAATGATCTATCGCGACTACGATCATTTCACACTGCCGGGTACGGACGTGGTTTACGTGGCGCTTTTCAAGTTGTTCGGTGTCCGAGCGTGGATTCCGCAGGCGATGCTGATTGTTCTGGGGGCATCGACGGTGTACCTCGTCATCTTCATTTCCAGAAAATTGATGAGCGGAACCGCGGTTGTTCTGCCAGGTCTTTTATTTATCACTCTGCTCTTCACCGGCTATCTGGACGGCACGCATCATTGGTACAGCACGGTGGCCACTACCGGGGCACTTGCGGTTTTGCTCGAAGAGCGGAGCGTTGGTCGGCTCGTCTGGGCAGGGATCCTTCTAGGGGCGGCTACTTTTTTCACGCAATCGATGGCACTACTCCCATTCGGCTTCGCGCTTTTTCTGCTCTGGGAACGTAGGCGAGAAAGTCAAACATGGAGTTTGCTGCTCAAAAAAGAAGTTTCTCTTCTCGCTAGTTTCATGGCCACGATCACGGCCTGCCTCGCATATTTCGTGTGGGAGGTCGGACTGAAACAGCTCCTCTATTACACAGTCGTATTCGTAGTGAAATATTATCCGGCTGATTGGTTTAATACCTGGAGGGTCTACTTAACGGGACGACCTTCTCTCCATGTCTGGACCGCCTGGCCAGATCTGCCCGCGTTTGCACTCGTGCACGCAATTGTCCCAATGGTCTATCTACTCTTTTCTGCTACCTATGTTCTTAAGTCAAGGAAGGAGTCCGACGATTTGTGGAATCGGTTGATGCTGGTCAATTTCACAGGCCTGTTCCTTTTCCTTACTGTCGCTTCAGCTCCGGCGTACTCGCGCCTATACGCGGTCTCGCCGCCGGCGCTTGTTCTACTGGTTTGGTTCCTGGATTCGCCTCGCAAGGTTGAACGCACCATGTTGCGGCTTCTTTGGGTGACAGTCTTCGTGATGGCAATCGTCCGACCGCTCGTTACTCAGATTCGCTGGAAGGGATACCTCGACCTGCCCACGGGGCGCACGGCTTTTTTCGAACCGGTACTTTACCAGAAAACTAAGTGGATCGCGGACCGAACGCGGCCCTATGACTATTTCTTCGGTGATCAGCTAATGTCGTTCGATCTTCTGCTGCGGAATGTGAGTCGTGTTCCTTTTCTTCGCCCCACCGACTACACCAGGCCCGAGGAGGTCCAGGATGCAATGCAAGCATTAGAAAAGTACCAGGTGCGATTCGTGAGCTGGTACAGCGGCCTGGAAGGCGAGAAGAGAGCGGCTCGACATCCGGAAGGCAATCATCTCGCTCCCATACGCCTTTATCTTCACGAGCATTACCATGTAGCCCAGACATTCGCCAACGGCGACCAGATCTGGGAACGAAACCCATGACCAGGCGCGGAACGTGTGGCGAGCGCTTTCACTTGAGCAGGAGACACGCGGCATGAGCGAGGCGATGAGTTCTCGATAGCCGGATCCGAATGGACGTCTTCCGCACCAAAGCGAGCAGAGCGTCTGGCCTTTGCCTGTTGCTGGCCGTCGGATGTGCGGGCGTGCTTGATTTATTCGTGGCGAGGTCAATGAGTACGACGTTCGACGAATCGTCTTCTGTCGCCTACGGGGAGCAAGTTCTGCGCTGTCAGCCAGACCGATCCGATCCACTGTTTAACAGTAAGGCGCCGGTCGCTGCCCTGAACGCGGCTCCGCGAGTGCTTGCGGTCCATCTCAACAATGAGGAGGTCGCTTCATGGATTTTGAAAATGCTTCGTTCCATGCGCTTCGCGCGCCTGGCCAGCGTTATGGCAGCGTTGGTCCTCAATGTCTTCCTATATCGCTGGGTCTATGCGCTCTATGGCACAGTCGCAGCCATAGCAGTCTCCATCCTGGTGGTGTTTTCCCCGAATCTGATTGCACATGGCACATTATCGAACAATGATGGCTACTTCGCGCTCGGCGTTGTTGCATCGCTTTTTTTCTTTCGCCAATATCTGCTCCGCCCGACCTTGAGAAACGCCTGTTTGAGTGGATCTACGCTTGCATTCGCCCAGCTCACAAAGTCCTTTGCCCTTTACTTGTATGCTGTCGTCGCGGTCTTCCTTCTGCTCGTTTCAAACGACAGGAAGAATGGTCCGCCTCTGCTGAGCAGGAAAGATCTGATCGGCTTTGTCTCCCTTGCGTTTGCTAGTTTCATCCTGGTGATGAATGCCGGTTTCTGCTTCGATCGGTCGTTCACTCCACTGAAGTCGTATCATTTCTACAGTGAGCCGTTCGTAAAGCTACAAGAAGTGCCCGTCCTACGCAGCCTCCCTGTCCCCCTGCCCTATCCGTTCCTGCAGGGGTTCGACATGCTGAACTACCATGACAACTCCGGGCTCACCTATGGAAAGATCTATCTTCTCGGTGAGCTCAGAGATCCATTCGACCCTTCCTTTCGCAATTTCAAGTCGTACTACGCGGTAGCGATGTTCTTCAAAGAGCCCATCGCAGTCCAGATCCTATTCATTCTGGCCGTGGTGTGGATTTGCAGGAATCGCAGTTATCGCGAATTCATTACAGGGGAAGGAATCCTGTTATCAGCCGCTGTCATGCTCTTCCTGTGGTTTTCGCTCTTCAGAAAAAGTCAATTAGGCATCAGAAACATCCTTCCGGTTATAGCGATTGAACTGATCATCGCAGGGGCGGCGTTCGCCATGTTTTCCGAGAGGCCCCGCAGAACGCAAATCGTCCTTGGCCTACTGGTCCTGTGGACGTGCATCTCCACCCTTAGCTACTATCCAAACTTGATTCCCTACATGAACGAGTGGGTGCTCGATCGTAAACAGTCCTATAAAATCCTGGTCGATAGCAATCTCGATTGGGGCCAGGACGGCGAGCTAGTGCACGATTTTCTAATGCGGAACCCTGATGTAGCGCTCGATCCGGAGAGACCTCAAGCTGGAAGGGTTTTGGTCAGCGCTAATCGGCTGGTGGGCGCATACCACGGATATGAGCCGATGGATTGGTTGTTGCGTTACAAGCCGGTGGCATCCGTCGGATACGGGCATTTACTGTTTCTTGTACCGGCACGCGACATTGCCGCCGACCCGAAGAACTAGCCTTCCTGTACGAATTTCTCGAATGAAAACACGCTCACTTTTGCCAAGGCCGTTGATCTTAACAAACCGGGCCCTTCAACCACACTGGGGCGCCTCCGTCACATTCAATTGGCCCAGCGAACAAACAGCGTGGAAAACTCTCCTTTGGGATGTTCCATCGTGCGCAATAGCGGTTCTTTCCCACCCAAGCGTCAATCTGATCGGCTGCTCGCTGATGATGGACCTCAACGATGACGAGCGGCCGCTGTTTCGTGAAAAGGGTCGACCCGCCGCATAGGACTTCGTACTCGCCTCCCTCCACATCAATCTTGACCAGTTCCGGTGCGGGCCCGCCGGCGGCGATGAAAGCGTCCAACGTGACTGCCGGTACATTAATGACTTCGCCCGTTCCCACCACCGGGTGTTGCCCGTTCACTTCTACGCCGCCCTGTGACCTGCGCCTTCCTCCGCGCCGAAAAGGAATTCCGTGTCTCGCAGTGTAAGACCACACCGCGGTATGCACGACTTGAAGCCGAGCCTCCAGATGGTTTCGCACAATACTTTCTTGCAAGGTCGCTGCGTTGTCAGGATCAGCATCAAAAGCTACCACTCGGCCGGATTCTCCCACGAGCCGTGCCATCCCGAGAGCGAAAGATCCTGCATGGGAGCCAACGTCATATACAACGGCAGCAGGCCGAAGCACGGCGCGAATCACACTCTGCACCTCGGTTTCATGTTCTCCGCGCCAGTGGAGTGCTTCATCCGGAAGGAAAAGCCGCATCCACATTCCCTGAGACAACCCAGCTTGCGCGCGTACCCAAACTTGCTGGTTTGGCAACGCGTAGTGTTCGAACAGCCCCTTGAATCGCTTAATGGCTCGCAATAGCCGAGGCCACCGCCGTAAGCTGTCAGGTATGCCACGGTCCTTGGCTGCGAAATACATCCGGTAAAGAACAACGAAGAAACTCGGCATCTCAATTCATTAACACTATTAAACTATTCCAGTTCAGTGGCACTCATCGCTTCGTGCCCCAGCTCAGATTCCTAACGAACAGCTTTATCGAAACACGTTCAATTTCGCCAGAGCCGTCAATCCGAGACCGCGACCGCAATCCGTGGCGTAGATGAGCTCTTTGGAATCGAGTGTCCAAACGGCACTAACCGAGTTGCAATCTGCGTTTGTGAGTTGGACCTGTTCTCTGGAGCTCAGATTCATCACGTGAATTTGCCATGAACCGCCATGTTCACAGCTGAACGCGATCCATTTCCCGTCCGGCGAAATGGCGGGATAGCGTGCCGAGCAATTTGGAACGCTCATCTCTTCGACGGCTTCGGACGTGGGATCCACCTCATACAACCGGAAGCGTCCGTCGCGCCTCGAGCTGAACGCTACGCGATGATCCGGGAAGAAGGTTGCATCCCGCACATCATATTGAGGGCCTGCGATTTGGCGTTCTCCGACAGCAGCCTCGGCCCCCGTTGCGGCGACATTCCGGACCCACAAGCTATCTCGACCCTTCACCTGGCGGATGAACGCAAGCAATTTGCCGTCAGGCGACGCGACCGGCTGTTCCGCATCTTCGGCTTCAACCGTTGCATCGTCCCCGGAGGCTGCCGCAGAAGCGGGAAGAAAACGCACAACTCGCGAACCGCTGCTGGTGGCAACTTCGGCCCAGGCGAGACGACCATCATTTACAGCAGCAGGATGGAACCAATCGCCTCGGCCTGCAAACGAGATAACGGCCCCCGTCCTGAGTTCGCGGATGGAGTACGTATCAGGAGCGGTCGGGAGCGAGAGAGGTACCAACGCAGTGAAGAGCAAGCCATTCGAAGTGACGACCGGATCAGTTGCGAGTGCTGAACCGGACACTGTGAGCACGCGCATCCGGTAATTGTCGAAACCCCTGAGATGCCGTTTGTTTGAAATAAAACCAACCGTGACCATTGCGATCAACGCAGATGCAGCGAGCAGTGTCGTTCTGACGTTAAAGCGGAGTGCCCTTGATTCCGGGGACAGGTCCATTAGAATCCACAGCAACACCCCTCCCAGAAGCATCATCAACGTCAGACGTGGGAAAAAGAGGAGGTTGCGCCACCCCGTTGCCTGCATCCCGGGTAATTGAATCCGTGGACCGCAAATCAGGGCGTAGAGCGCAACCACGACACTCGCCCGGGCTGCTTGCTCACGTGCGAGCAGGTAATCGACGGCAAAGACAGCCGTCAGTATCAATGCCACCAAATGGTACGAGGCAGGTTGAGACGACAACAGCAGCAGCAGAAAAGAATACGTTGCCCATTCCAGCTTTGTTCGGCTGCTGTCTTCGGTTTTCGAGCTGATTGCCCACATGAAAACCACAAAGATCACACCGTGAACGGCGGGTTGAAGAAATGCATAAAGCGACGGCAAGTGGGCAACTGGGGCGGGATTGAGTTCTGGTTCCGAAAGAAAGAGGCGGCGCAAAAGTGCCGTGAATGAGTTCCACGTGACATTGTAGGGATCCGTCACTTCGCCCCTTAGAGCTCGTGGCAAAACCTCCAAAGCATAAAGCCGGCACGCGTCCTGTCCGAAAAGATAGAGTGACATGAGCGCTGCGCAGGAGAGCCCGACAATAAGTCCGGCGGCTGCACGCCACTGCTTCTTGAATACAAAGAAGATCAGAAACAACGCTGGATAAATCTTGAGGGCTGCGGCAATGGCTAGAACGAGTCCAGAAGAGAAAGAAGAGAAAAATGAGTTCTTGAAATACAACCACGCAGAAAGCGTCAACAGGAGCAGAACCAAGATGTGCATCTGCCCATAAAGAAAGCTGTCGTGCAGGGGCAAAACGGCCAGGAACGTCAACATCGCGATGCGCTGCAAATCGAGCCGGGTACTGGCTTTGAGCAAAACCGCTGTCAATCCCAACAACAGCAGGTTGAGCAGCAGCCAAGCATGCTTGGCTTGAAGTGGTGGGAGCGAACACCATGGCGCAATCGGTAAGATCGATGGCAGGGTAAGAGGAATAAAACCGACGAGTCGCTGATCAATTCTTTGGTGATCTTTCTGGCGTTGAAACCAAATCCATTCGTAGACCCGTTCAATTGGAGCTCCTTGGCGATACAGGCGTGCACCCAGGTAATAGTTAGGGAAATCCGTATTCAAATGTTTCCACGCCGGAATGAGTCCCTTGGTTACAAACAGCAGGATGAGTAGCAGCAGGAATGCTCTTTCCCCCCAGATGGCCCAAGCCCGCGGCAAACTAAACCTTGCGCGAGTCAACGGCTTCGAATTTGGCAAGTGTGATAAAGCCGTAGCTGTTTGCTCTGACATCTGGAAGCCCCAGCATCCGGAGAACCGGTCGCTGCGCGGCATCGACGCGAAGCTGAGCGCCTCACAACGCGGCCAATCAAATCGCTGATCACCGCTGCCGTTCTATGCCCAGCACGCTCAGGAAAAAGCTGGAAAGCATGACTTGGAAGCCAAGCGTGAGACACACAACTCCCGGAATCACAAGTCGGAGTGTCTTTGCCGGATTGAGGTTACCGAAATGCATGCTGCTCCAGTAGCTTAGTCCGGCGCCCCACATTCCTGCTCCCATCAAAAGCAGAGACGTGCCAAGCGCTAAACCTGTTTCCAGATTCATATGTCGGAGCAGTCGATCCAAACGCGTATCCGCCGGTCGGAAGCCTCGCGTGATGGCAAAAGCCTCCGTGAACGCTGCGAAATTGATTGACTGGAACCCGAGTAGAATCGCCATGGCAGAAAACAATAAAGTATCGACATCAAAAGTAATCCTCCCAACGGTGCGCGGGCTGAACAGCAACCAAGTACTCGCCATCGTGCCTAGCACGAACAGCAGTATTCCGGGATAAAGAAACAACCAGCGCGGACTGTACAGCAAGAGGAAGCGAAGATGCCGCCAGCCATCTCGCCAGGTTCGCAGGTGAGAGGCGCGTTTCCGGCCAGCTGGTGAAAGAGTGGTTGGAATCTCCGTAAGTCGCAAGCCGAAGAGCGTTGCCTTCACAATCATCTCGCTTGCGAACTCCATTCCGAGCATCTGCAAACGAAGTTGCTCGATGCTGTCGCGGCGAAAAGCGCGAAGGCCGCAGTGGAAGTCGCCGACCGGACTCTTGAAAAGAAGGTTTCCGATCCCGGATAAGATCGGGTTTCCCGCGTAGCGATGTAACAGCGGCATAGCACCGGGAGATATCCCTCCGCGAAATCGGTTGCCCACGACAAGATCGTATCCTTCGCGCAACTTGCTCAAGAACGCTCCTAGCTGTGTGAAGTCGTAGCTATCATCAGAATCACCCATCAGAACGAATTGGCCACGAGCCGCCGCGATGGCGCCTTGCAGCGCGGCCCCGTAGCCGGGTGTTGTAATTGAGATCACACGCGCTCCGAGGGCACTGGCCATCTGTCGCGATCCGTCGATGCTGCCATTGTCTGCGACGATTACCTCGCCGCTCAAATTTAGCTGGCTGATCGTTTGCAGGGCTTTTGTGACGCATCTTCCAATCGTTGCGCTTTCGTTGAGGCAGGGCATGACCACAGAAACGTCGAGCATTTCGGCCGAGTCTTCGGTCTCGGGCGGTGCGACGACTGAGACAGGAAAGCTAAGCGCGTTCATTTGTCGAATGTCTCTTCCGGTTTAGCTCGGCGCTGTTTCCGGCTGAAGTCGTTTCGCATCCACGCTTGGTTTGGGCAGCTTCACGATGTTCTTCAGTTGACGATTGATCCAGAGCTCAACGGGGAAGCTATAGAAGTCATAATTTAAACGCACCCGCGCTGGGTAGGCAGTGAGATGTTGAATCGCCTTGGCGAATCGGCCATGGCCAGTGGTGGCGATGGGCTCCCGGTCAAAGGCAATGCGCAGGTAATCTCGCATGGTCTGAACTCGCTGGTGATCGCTGCCCTTGAGCCAGGGCAGAACGGTGTAACGCGGAAAATAGTCGGCCCAACCTTCGAGCGATTTCGGCACTTCGATGCCCAACTTCGCGGTCTGCGAAAAAATTGGTGAACCTGGATACGGTGTAAAAATGTTCGTCCAAAACTCTGCGCCGGGAAACTTCCGACAGATATCCATCATGAAGTTCACCGTCTCGCGCCGCTCCTTGGGCCCTTCTCCCGGAAAACCGAAAATAATATTGAACGATGGAATTACTCCCGCCTTGATGCAGCGCTCGGTTGACTGATAGATATCGCCCAGAACCTGGAAATCCTTATTCATCAGCTTCATGACAGTCGGAGAAGCGGTTTCGATTCCCTGACAAATCTGATGCAGGCCGGAACGGCGCAGCAGACTCAACTCGCTGATACTGAGTCGGGCCGTGAGATTAGTTGTGGCCTGGACACTCCACTTAAAGGTTCCGCCTGCCTGGATCAGGCCTTCGGCGATCTTGAGCGATCGATCCAGATCGACCAGGAAGTTGTCGTCGGCCATCCACAGCAGTTCGAGGCGGTAGCGCCGTGTCAGTTCGATCGTCTCCGCGACCACTTGCTCGACCGGCAGCGCATTCCACTTGCGTCCGTAGACTCCAGCGTTCGTGCAATAGGCGCAGTTGAAGGGACAGGCGAGGCTGGAGACGTACATGGCCCAGCGACGTCCACAAACTTTCTCGTAAGCGTCGAAATCCGCCAGTTGATAGGCCTTGGTGGGCATCTCCTCCAGTCGCCGGAGGGGACGTTCGGGAGTGAAACAAAGCTTTCCATCGCGCTTGAATCCGACGCCTAGTACATCATCGAGGGGAGCGTCGTCTCGCAAACGCTCCGCGACCGCCAGCATACTTTCCTCACCCTGCGCGCGAACCACAATGTCCACGTACGAAGCTTCCAGCGTCTGCGTAGGCAGCAGCGACGGGTGCCAGCCACCCAGAACGATTGGAAAGTCCGGGTCCCACTTCTTGATCGCCTTGGCCACCTCGACGGTTTCACGGATCATGGGTCCGGTCACGAGAGAAATGCCGAGACAGAGGGCATCTTTCACTTCCTCCATGATCCGTTTCTTGTAATCAGGAGCGATCGAGGCGTCAATGATGCGAATGTCGTACCCCGCATTCAGCAGGGGCGTTGAAATCGCCAGAATGCCAAGCGGAGCGGTAGCCTCAATACTGGAAAACGAGGCAACGAAAAACACGATTTTTTTCGACGATTTCACTTGAGTGCCTTCGTTGAAATGCGGCCGACGAGCCCAGAGTGAGCTGAAGGGTTTACAGTAACAATCGCTTTCTGGACTTTTGTCTCCAAATTGTTAAATCTGTGCAAAATCCGCCTCCTCATAGCCTTTTAGCTGAGTGTGAAACGCGGTTCTCCCCGCTTTGCCAACCACCCATCTTCATCCAGAGTGCCATGACTGGGTTCACCGCCAGCACATTCCTATTCTCCAGAGCGAGGTCCGTGTCGGGAAAACGCGACAATGATTGCAGCGCTTGCACCTGCCGTCGGCTATCGAGCGAACCAGAGAGCCAATCACAGAATCGGAGAAGCTGACCGCATTCTCGCCCGATTCAGCCACCGCCACCGTGGGATCTCGCACAAATATCGCAGCCCAGCTAGAGAGTGAAAGAGGCTGCGCCGAAGAAAAAGCTGGCTTGTCCACCAGTCCGCATTCAGAATCAGGGAAGGCTTATCTTTTATCGACGAAGCCATGCGTGAAAGGCGCGAGAACTTTACAAGCCGATTCCGTACCGAGTTTTTCTGTATGCTGGCACCCTCATATTGCTGCTGGAGAAATAAAACCAGCTTGGCCCTTGGAAATAAACACAACTCGTAGGCTGGCACGACGCAAAATGCACAATGGTAAGCATAGTTCTCAATCCATACGCGAGTCGCTGGTCGAATTTCCTCACTCCAGACTCGAACCAGCAACGGAATCGGCGCGGCGAAAAGCTTCGCCGCCAACTCCGTGATCACCACGACGAACTCTCGCAGCGTTAAGTTGTCACCTACGCGTTGCTCAAACCGGTTCCATAGCGATGTGTCGGAAGCCCGCTGATTCAGGAAAAAGCCGATTTCAAGAAAACATGCCATTCGTACCCAATAGGTGAAGAGGTGCTGGCAGGCGTGTAACACCTGAAGAAGAAATGCGTCTTCATCGGTGAGAGCGGGAAACGCGAGTCCATTCCACTCATGAGTCCTGGTTCGGTCTACCGAGAAAAGACTTGGCATCGATGGGAGTCTGTGCACGTCGCTGTCCCAGATATCCAGATGCAACTCAACGGCATGAGGTGCGCCGGCAGAGTATTGCTCGGGGCCACGTGACGCGTTCTCTTTTCCCAGCGCAAGGAAAATGGATTCTTGGCCGGAAACGGAGGGTTTCGGGCTGTATCCAGCTTCCACTACAACCTGTTGGGCCACTGGAAGCGACTCATCGTCGACCAGGTAGTCGAAGTCGCTTTGATGCCGGAGATGCGCATCCGGGCAGAACTCGGGAATGAGTGAATGGCCCTTCAATACTACGTAGCGGACCCCGGCGTCGTTGAACTTACTGTTCAGAAAATCGAATCGATGCGCCATCTCATCAACTCGCTGCCGGTTGGCCGCGAACCTTTGTTCGAGACCAGACATCGCCCAAGTCGGGACTGTGTCTTTCGCGTTTGCGTTCTTAACTTTGCCCAAGAAGTAGAATGCTAAGCCTGCGTCGTCCAGCCACCTCAGGGCATGCTTCCAGTCCCGTTGACGAAGGTACCTGAGCCCAGCGATGCTCGGTCTTGAGTCGCTCGAAAAACTCAGGAAATCAACGATCTGTTGTGCTGGAGTTCGTTTCACTGTAGCGCCTCGGCTAATCGCTCCACAGTTGACGGGGTTAAACGATCTGATCGGCGTTTGAAGTGGCAGACCAGGACCGCTGGGGATTGGCAGGCTTCTGCGAAGAAGTGGGCCTTGCCCGCTCGCGCAAAGATCGGCTTCTCCGGTTCGCCAAGGCACAGGGCGAGGTCCGCCAGGTTCTCGAACCCGTTGGCCGAGAACGCCTGGGGAATCTCTTCGGCTTCGCGAGGCATCGTTTCGATTTCCAGCGCGTTGCGACCGTCACGAAAGCCGACTCGCCAGCCTCGCGCATAAGCCTCGGGATGAAGATCGCTGACGAATACGTCGGCTTGCGGCTTGGTTACACGCGCCAGTTCGCGTACCGTTGGTCCCAAGTCCCTCAGATGTCCGAAAGCGAACGAGCAGATTGCAAGATCGAAAACTGCGGCGCGCAACGGCAAGTTCTCGCAGGTCGCTCGGGCGAGCCGTCCGGCGAGGCAACTTTTTCGTACACCCACACGCAGCATCGCGATTGAGCAATCGACTCCCACGCCCGACTCCGCGCCTTGCCGCATGAGCGTTTCAAGCCACCGGCCTGTACCGCACGCCAGATCGAGGATCCGTTTCCTGCGCAGGTCGGTTAGCAAGGGCAAGAGATGACGCTGTTCACGGGCGAGAAGGGGATTGGGATCGTGGTCGTAGGTGGGGGCCCACCGCTCATAGCCTTCCTCAACAGAAATCGCACAAGGTGCACTCGACTCACGATGCTCATGTCCCGCAATTGTCTGCGACTCCTGCGCCGCGTTTGGGCTTCTCTTCACAGACTCTCAGCCTTCGGCTTTCGCAGTTCAATCGCTTGCTGCATCCATTTCAGTTCTAACGGTGCTCCGTAAATGCCGAGACGATAGCGCCAACTGCTCATCGCTTTCAGTGCTAGTCGGCCCCAACTCGGCAAGCGAATATCCTGGATGGTCGGCCAACGCGACGACACGACGAGTTCGAAATTGTCGATCAACTGTTTGGTAGTAGGCCGAAGCCACGGCGTTTGCGGATCCTTCTGGGTTGCGAAGCGCTGCCAGTTCTCCGTCGCCCACTCATCCGGGGTGGTGGGGAAAGAGACTTTATCTTCCACCCCACCATACATACGAGCGCGTTGAGGCACCGGTGTGTAGTGCTCGACGATGATTTCGGCGTCCGGGTTCAGACGCTTCAGTTCTCTTATAAACCTGATGCATTCGCGGGTGTCACCTTCCGGATCTTTCGGATTTCCAAAAATGATGGAGAACTCGGGAATGATTCCAATCCGGCGTATGCGCGAAGCCAGAGCCAAGGTATCTTCGGCGCGCAGATCTTTGTTCATCTCCTTCAGGACCTCGTTGGATCCCGATTCAGCGCCGAAGAAGATCATAGTGCAGCCAGCTCTTCGCAGCGCCTCCAGTGTGCTGTCTGAATATTTCATCATGATGTCGGCCCGTCCTTCGCACCACCATCGCAAATTGAGCGGTGCCAGGCGGTCAGCGAGTTCGCGGGTGTGATCCTCGCGCAGAAAGAAGTTATTGTCATAAAACTGTACGGCATCGACTCCGTAGGTCTGCACCAAGTGTCGCAGCATGCCCTCGGTGCGGGACGGCGATTCCATTCTCTCCCTGCTTCCAGAAAAGGTGACAACGCCGCAGAAGTTGCAACGATACGGGCAACCGAGGCTTGCCTGATGAACCGCCGTGCGCCGGCCTAGAAAGGTCGGAAGAAGATATCGATCCACCGGAAGGCGATGATATGGATACCAGGGCAAATCATCGAGGCCGCTCATCGGGCGCTCAGGATTATGGCGCGGTGTCCCTTCCGCCGTCTTATAGGACAGGCCAGCAATGTCCTTGAGATCGCGACGGCCTCGGATTGCGTCGAGCAGTTCCAGGAAAATCTTTTCTCCCTGGCCTCGGACCGCGTAATCGACGTAGCCTGCATTGAGTGCTGCTGCCGTGTAGTTGGAGGCGAAATAGCCACCCCAAACGATCGGCAGGTTGGGAAACCGAGAACGAATTTCACGACAGCTTGCGACTGCGCCGACCGTCTGCGGGCCCGGCATAACCGTTACAGCCAGGAGCTCCACAGGCCGCTCCTTGATTATCGCAACCAAACTTTCTGTGGGATGGGGATCCAGGTTGCCGTCAACGATAGCGAAGTCTTCTTTACCCTCCACAACCGCAGCGATAGCAAGAATCGATAACGGTAAACGACGATTGCGTGGCTTCGTTGCTCTCGGATTGTAGAAAAGGATCATCGACAAACACTCAGACCTATTCGCTTGGCCAGCCAGAGCTGTGCATCGGCTATGAGAGAGTACGGGAGGTAGGGTAACAATCGTGGTATTCGGATTTGTCTCAAATTTGTCAAAGTTATGCAAAATTCAAGATCCAGGAGGTTCGAGGGTCAGCCGTCTTCCAAGGCAACCGCCGAGAAGTGACACAAAATTAACAATTCACTGACAATTCGACCGGTACGGCCAACCTAGAGTGTTGTAATCCGGATTCTCGAAAGCGGACGCGCTTTGCCAGAAACGAACAAAGTCGTGCTGTTTTATCCGCCCTATGACGGACCTCCTTTGGGCGCGCCGCTCTCCCTGCTTTGTCTTGCATCCCCACTGTTGCGGGCTGGATTCGAAGTCAAGCTCGTGGACAACCTGCTTTACCCCGATTACGAAAGGGCGATTCTTCGCGAAACCGAAGACGCACTTTGCTTAGGTATCTCGGTATTGACGGGGCCGCACATCGGCGCGGCGGTCCGCGTCTCGCGAGCGGTCAAGAAGTTACGTCCGAAAATGCCTATCGTATTTGGCGGCTGGCACTCCAGCTTGGCAACCCAGCAAACGCTGGCCGAACCTTTTGTGGACGCCGTGGTGAGGGGCCAGGGTGAGCTGACGCTACTCGAGCTGGCGCAGCGAATCGCGGATGGGCAAGATTGGCACGGAGTTCGCGGCCTGTCATTCAAGGATGCAGATGGAAGGGTCATTCACGAGCCCGAAAGGCCTGTGGCCAACATCAACGATCTGCCGGCCCCCGCCTATCATCTGACGGACCCAGGCGCCTACGCCGTCGTTTCTGGCGTGCGCCAGCTCGCCTATACCAGCAGTGTAGGTTGCCCGTACCAGTGCAATTACTGCACCGACCAG
The DNA here is from genome assembly GCA_036514015.1 of Candidatus Sulfotelmatobacter sp. Classification (GTDB taxonomy): domain Bacteria; phylum Acidobacteriota; class Terriglobia; order Terriglobales; family Acidobacteriaceae; genus Sulfotelmatobacter. The sequence continues at coordinate 19,430 of DATBYA010000146.1, read as the reverse complement.
GTTTTCTACAAACGGCGCTTTAACGCCTATCGCGTGGAACGCGTGGTCGACGAGCTGGCCGAACTGGTGCCACGCTACAACATCGAGCATGTGCCTTTCTTTGACTCCAATTTCCTGGTGGATCGAAGACGTGGTGTTGCCATCGCTAAGGGAATCATTGCGAGCGGCATCAAGTTTCGCTGGGACTTTCAGACGTCCACCGATTTCCTGGCGCTCATGAGCGAAGAGGATGTCCGCCTGCTTGCCGAAAGCGGCGCGCGCCACATCGGGTTTGGCACCGAGTCCGCCTCCCAGGAGGTATTGACTCTGATGAACAAGCGCTTCCAGCATGTGGAACAAATGGTGGAGACGGCACGCAAGACTCACCTCGCCGGCATTCATGTCGTGTTCAACATAATCCTGGGTTACCCTGGCGAGACCGACGCCCATCGCCAGCAAACGTTTCGCATAATGAGCGATATTGCCAAGGAGTTTTCGAACGTCACCTTTTCGCCCAACATTTTCACTCCGTATCCTGGGATTCCGATCTGGCCTCAGTTGAAAGAGATGGGAGTTCGTGAACCGCAATCCCTGGAAGAGTGGGAGACCCTGGCGCTGGGCACCAATGTTCTGCCGTGGCTGCGCGGGGAAGATCTACGAAGGCTGCGACGAAGCCTGGACTATTTCCTTCTGAATAATCAGATTCGCAAAGTAACGAAAAAGATCCCGTGGGCACGGCGCGGTGTCCGTCGGCTTCTGGGAGCGCCGGTCCGCTGGCGAATTGGAAAGAACCGGTACTCGTTCCCATGGGAATTGTGGTTGTCCCGGGCCGTCGAGAAAGTGGTCACTCGTCGGTCTCTTTTGACCGGCCAACCTTTGGCGGAGCCTACGCAGGAAGTCTGTTGACTCAAGAGTGAGAGGGGCACCTGACGTGACTGATGTTTTGTTGACTCATTCTTATCATCTCTACTATGACCGTAAGCAAACGCGGAAGATGCAGCCTTATCCTCCGCTGGGTACGCTCTACGCCGCCGGCCTGCTGCGCCGCGCGGGTCTGTCAGTCGCAGTATTTGACACCATGTTGAATGATCCAGAGGAAGGATTTCAGCAGGTACTCCAACAACATCAGCCGCGAGTTGTGGTGGTTTTTGAGGACAACTTTAATTTTCTCTCCAAGATGTGCCTGACCCGAATGCGGGAAGTTGCATATCACATTCTGGAGACCTCGCAGCGAGCGGGAGCCACAGTTCTTGCAAATGGCTCGGACGCTTCCGATCACGTCCTGGATTATTTGCAGAAGGGCTTTCGTTGTGTGTTGCTGGGCGAAGCGGAATGGACACTCCTGGAAGCGGTTTCGCAGGTCTTGAAGAGCGACGCGCAGGCCATCGAACAGGTGCCCGGCCTCGCATTTCTTCATAAGGGCACCGGAGAGCTCGTTAGGACGCCGCGCCGCGAATTAATGCGCGATCTGGATCAGCTGCCCTTTCCTTCTCGCGATCTGATCGACACGAACCAATACCGCGATGCATGGAAGGCCGCGCACGGATACTTTTCTCTGAACATTGTGGCCAGCCGCGGTTGTCCTTACCGCTGCAACTGGTGCGCGAAACCGATCTACGGGGACTCATTTTCCGTTCGCTCCGCACAGTCAGTCGCGGAAGAGATGCGACAGTTGAAGCACGACCTCGGGGCTGAACACCTCTGGTTCGCAGACGACATATTTGGGTTGCGACCGAAGTGGGTTCGTGAACTGGCGGCAGAGGTCGAGCGCTTAGACGCCGCGGTCCCTTTTAAGATGCAATCTCGCGTGGACTTGATGACGGCTGATAACGTGCGCTCACTGCGTCGCGCTGGTTGCGCGGAAGTGTGGATGGGGGTCGAGTCCGGATCGCAAAAGATTCTGGATGCCATGGACAAGGGCACCCGTGTGGAGCAAATTGCCAAGGCCCGCGAAAACCTGCGGCAGCAAGGTATTCGAGCTTGTTACTTCCTGCAATTCGGATATTCAGGTGAGACCTGGCAAGACATTCAAAACACCATCAAACTCGTTCGAGATACACGCCCCGACGACATCGGTGTTTCCGTTTCCTACCCTTTGCCTGGAACCAAGTTCTTCGATCGCGTTCAGGCACAACTCGGCGACAAGACCAACTGGTCGGATAGTGAAGACATGGCGATGATGTTCCAGGGCGCGTACACAAACGAGTTTTACCGCGCCTTGCACGACGCTTTGCACGCCCAGGTTGATTCCTGGAGCTGGCGCTCTACGGAAGGCGCACAGAAGAAGCAGTCCCGCGATGAACGTGACGAACTGTGGAGGCGCGTGATGCATTTGGAAGAGACGTGCCGGAATCCCCGGCCCACGGTGCTGAACTGTTCTCCCGGGCAGCAGTTGGTACAGTTGCAAGCGCCGGTTTATGCGACGAGCTTCGACGATCTTCTTAGCGTGCTCGCCAGTTGAACTTATTCATGGACATCCTTCTTACTCACGGATATTTCCTTTACGAAGATCCCAAGGAGATTCAGATCATGAAGCCCTACCCTCCTTTAGGGATCCTGTACATCTGCTCTCATTTGCACAAGAAAGGCCTGGATGCGCAGGTATTCGATTCCACCTTTTCATCGCGCCAGGCGTTATGGGATGTGTTACGGCAGGGTCCCCCCTCGGTTCTCGGCGTCTATGCAAACTTGATGACGCGTTCGAATGTGGTGGAAATTCTCGGTGTCGCCAAGCAAGCGGGATGGCGGACAATTGTCGGCGGTCCGGAACCGGGTGCCTATGTTCAGGAATACCTGGCGGCAGGAGCTGATGTAGTCGTCATTGGCGAGGGAGAAATCACGTTGGAGGAATTGGTGCCGGCACTGCGATCGCACGCGTTCGACAACTTGCACCGAATCGAGGGGATCGCTTTCCTGTCGCCGGATGGCTCGCTGGTTCGCACCAAGCCCCGGCAGCAAATCAAAGACATCGACGCGCAGCCTTGGCCCGCGCGGGAATCCATCGACATTGCGCGTTATGTCGAGGTGTGGCGCCAGCACCATGGCATGGGATCAGTTTCCCTGATCACTGCGCGCGGTTGTCCTTATCATTGCCGCTGGTGCAGCCACGAAGTCTTTGGGAAGACGCATCGCCGCAGAAAACCGGCGTCGGTGGCGGACGAACTGGAATGGCTGATCAACCGCTACCAGCCGCAAATGGCATGGATGGCGGACGACGTTTTCACAATTCATCATGGCTGGCTGTTTCAATATGCCGCCGAGCTCAAGCGTCGCGGATTGAAATTGCCATTTGAATGCATCTCGCGAGCGGACCGGCTGAACCTTCAAGTCGTGGAAACACTAGCTGATATGGGCTGCTTCCGCGTCTGGATCGGGTCCGAGAGTGGCTCGCAAAGAATCCTCGACGCGATGGAACGCGGTGTAACGGTCGAACAAGTGCAAACCGCCGTGGCCCTGTGCCGTTCAGCGGGAATTCAAACGGGAATGTTTTTGATGTGGGGCTATGAGGGCGAGGAACTGTCCGACATTGAAGCGACGGTCGAACATGTTAAGAAAACCGACCCCGACATCTTTTTCACCACAGTTGCGTATCCTATAAAAGGCACTCCTTATTTCTCTGATGTCGAAGAACGCGTGGAGAACCTAAAGCTATGGCAGGAGGGTTCTGACCGGGAATTCCGAATTCGCGATCGTCACTCCCGCCAGTTTTATCGATTTGCCGACAAACTTCTTCGTAGTGAAGTGGAGTTCAAGCGCCTAACGCACAAGCCCGATGCCGACGATGCGACTCTTGCCGCTCTGCGCAGCGGGATTGCCGAGGCACGCGCTGGTCTGCAGGCCACTCTTTCCGAAATTGAGTGTTAAGGAAATGTCCGTCACACAACAGTTCTATGCCGCACCATTTGATGCGGTCGCAAACCGTTACGATGAGACCTTCACCTCATCCAGCATCGGTCGAGCGCAGCGCTTAGCAGTGTGGGCCGAGATGGCGAAAGTATTTCGTGCGGGAGACCGTTCGCTTGAAATCGGATGCGGGACTGGGGTAGACGCGTGTTTCTTAGCGGAACGCGGTGTGCGAGTCGTTGCCTCCGACATTTCGCCGCAAATGATTGCTGTGGCGACGCGCAGAGTCCAGGAAAACGGCCTGCACAAACTTGTGGAGCCGCTTGTGCTTCGCGCTGAAGACATCGGCACTTTCTCGACGGAAGAATTGTTTGACGGAGCCTTCTCAAACTTTGGCGTATTGAATTGCGTCGAGGATCTGAGGCGGTTGGCTCGCGACCTCGCCAAGCTGCTCAAACCTGGCGCGACGTTGCTGCTGTGTTGGATGGCTCCCTACTGCCTGTGGGAAATGCTTTGGTATCTTGCGCAAGGGAGAAGAGACAAGGCGTTCCGGCGTCTGCGTCCGGATGGCGTCACCGCCAAAATCGGAGATGGGTCATGCGTACGGATCCATTACCCTTCTGTCAGTTCGCTGGTGCGCGTGTTTACTCCCGAATTTCGGCTGAAATCAGTCAAGGGCATTGGGATTGCTGTGCCGCCTAGCTACGTTGAATCCTGGGCCCAGCGTCATCCACGGTGGCTCCAACTTTGTGAACGAGGTGATTCATGCGTGGCACGATGCCCGGGCGTTCGGGCGCTTGCCGACCACGTGTTGGTGCGATTGCAGCGCGAGGGCACGATTTCAGTGAGTGGTTGACCGATGAGCACCCTGGTATCAATTGCAACTCTTGGCGATTCGGCCACCCTGGCGGCGCACCTGATTCATGCGCTCCCCGTGGTCGTCATTTTTCCGCACAACCAGTGCAACTGCCGCTGTGTGATGTGCGATATATGGCGAATTCGAGAGGCGAAGGAAATCACGCCCGAAGACCTCGAACAACACCTCAGTGCATTCCGGCAACTCGGGGTCCGCTGGTTTGTCTTTTCCGGCGGCGAGCCACAATTGAATAAAAAGTGGAGTTGCCTGGCGCAAATGCTTCGTTCGACGGGAAGCCGAGTTACTTTGCTCACAGCCGGGCTGTTACTGAAATCTCAGGCGCAGGCGATTACTGAGAGCGTCGACGATGTCATCGTGTCTCTCGATGGCCCACCGGCGGTCCACAACCGCATTCGTCGAATTCCCCATGCGTTTGAGCAGTTGGCGGATGGGGTCAAAGCATTACACCATATCCGTCCTGAAATGCCGGTTCGGGCCCGCTGTACGGTACAAAAGGGAAATCATCATTCGCTGCGCGCAGTTGTTGAGTACGCGAAACATATCGGATTGAATTCGGTTTCTTTCCTGGCAGCCGACCTGACTTCCGTCGCCTTCAACCGCTCTGAGGGCTGGGGGCCTGATCGCGTCGGCCGCGTCGCTCTTGCGTCTGAAGAGGTCGACGCGCTGGAGGCAGAAGTCGAACATCTCACCAAAGAACACCGAGCAGATTTGGATTCGGGATTTGTGGTTGAAACTGCCGAAAAATTACTGCGCATTGTCAGGCATTTCCGGGCCCATCTTGGACAAACGAACAACGTTGCGCCGCGCTGCAATGCACCTTGGGTTTCAGCTGTGGTCGAAGCATCGGGGGACATTCGGCCATGTTTTTTCCATCCTGTGTTGGGGAACATTCACCGGCAGGCATTACCAGACATCCTCAATGGTTCGGAAGCGTTACAATTTCGAGCAAACCTCGACGTACAGCACAATGAGATCTGCCGAAGGTGCGTGTGTTCCCTATACATTCCGCGGCCAGACGATCCGGACTTTCGATTGACGCGAGACCGTCGAACTATTGTTTGAAGGAAAGTCCAACGTTTTGTACCCGTCGCGCTGGCGGGCGCACGCGTGCTTGCGGGTCAACTCTACGGCGTAAAGAGTTACGATCCGTCCCTTCTAGTCTTAGCTGCCGTGATTCTGGCCGCCTGTACCTTTTCGCGGCATCCGTTCCTGCGCAGCACGCGACCGAGGTTGATCCGCTCGTTGCCTTGGGTTACGAGTAGCTCCATTGCTCTAGCTCGACGGAAGTCGCGGCTCAGGCCGACTCCATGACTCGGGAGCAAGTAAGAGAGGCGCCTGCCGACCCGAAACATGGAGACGGTATAGGAGTCTAATTCCCATCCTCGCCGGCACCGCCTCGTCACTCTACTTTTGTAGAATCCCCGTTTGTGTGGTTTCTCATGTGAACAGACGGTGTCCCAATAGGGGCGAGCTCTGCGGTCGCACCAGGTTATGCTCTTCGTAGTTTGCTCCCAGGTCACGGAGGAGTACACAGGCCTGTCAGCAAATTCACTGAACCTTGTCGCTGTGAGAAGGCATTTCAGTGATTGCGCGACGGCGACGCTCCTTCACTACTTGCTCTGCCATCGGCCTGGGCACGTCGGCGAGCTTCTGAAGTGCGGCAACATCTTGGTCGTCAGAGAGCTTGGGTTCCTTGGAATCCCACTTCCGCATACGCTCCGTGACGAGAGCTTCGTTCAACGTTTTCAGTGCAGCTTCACGCTGTTCCGTGGGTACGTCGCCGCTGCTCGGCAAGTCGTCAACCACCTTCGCCGACATCTTGCAGTAGACCGGATAGACGCGCTCCAAGAGCATGTCGTAAGTCTCATCTCCGAAACCTTCCAGTTCGACAGGCACCACGTCTTCATTGTCGGCTTCTGTTTTGAGACGAAAATGCACCATGAAGTTCTTCGTGGTAAACAGGTCGGCCACCTCGGCATTGCCAACTTCATCGAGCAGTTCCATAGCTTCAGCACGTGAAGCTGCATTGACAGCAGAAAAGTCTCCATTCTGCCAACGACAGATGAACAGTGGCATGGTCACTCCTGCCCGGATTATAGGCCAACACAACGTCTGGTTCTATCATTTGGAACGCGAAAACATCGCTTCGTCATTGACCCACTTCTAGCCAGGAAGCCGAGAGCATCGTTGTTCACGCCTTCCGCAACGGCCGAATCGAAGACATACATGCTGGAGTTCTGAATTCGCAGAGGCGAGGGTCTTGGACTGGGATCGGCACATCATTCTTCGCAATACGGCAATGAAAGCGCCGATTGCCATGAGGTCCATTTGTGTCTATACCAAGCAATGTATGTGGCAATGTCTTTCTAAAGCGAGTCCGGCCAGTGCCCCCGCCGGAATCGTGAACCCACACGCGCAGGGGTGCACTTCTGCTCTATTCCCGATCAAACAGAAAGATGTTTTTGGGCTTGTTTTGACCCACCAGGCGCACGGTCATCGTCAAGGTCTTGAGATCTGTAGAAAGCTCGATCTGCCGCGTGCCCGTAATCTTGCCTTTGAATTTGTCGGTGATTTCCAGAGTACGTTCGTTCACCCGGCGGCCCGAAGATGCAGAGCCTATACCCCCATTCGGATCGAGGTCCGGATAATCGTTCCCATCGAACTTCATCTTCTTAGTCATTTCCGCATCGGGACTATTAAATGACAGGCCATCGCCCTCGTAGGGTTCAATCTGGAGCTCGATCCCCGACTTCACTTTCTCGCTGTCGCTGTCCCATGTGCCCGGAAAACCTGAACTCCCCGCGGTCCGCTCGTATACATAGGGCAAGAACAACGATGTCGAACCGTCGGGCGCGTATTCCGTATAGGCGTCGTTAAGCGCTTTGCCGTCTCCGGAAAGCGTCCAATACCCCGTGAGGAGCGTGCGGCCCTTCATCTTGCGGATGACCTCCCAGCTGTTGGGTCCCTTCACCGTGACAGATAGGGTGGTCCCGCGCAAGGCTGGCTGGTCACTCCCATCGGCTATGACTGTGTCGACTGCGCCGGGGGCAAAGGTGATGGCGTATCTGTTTTCGCCCGCGACCTCAACCTTCATTTCGTCGTTGAGTTTGTTTTTGGACGGATTCACCTTCCATTTGCCTAGGAAGGGGTCGTTCGCAGCCCATAACGTGCCCGTAACCAGACAAGCAACCAGCAGCCACTGAAACGTACGATTAAGCATTTAATCCTCCTTATGCTAATCGGTTCTAGCTCTCCCGCCCTGCATAGAATGTTTGTGCTGCAAGTAAGCAAGAATTCGGAGGCGCTGAATGTTCTATTCGCATGGCACGATCTATGTCCTCCGAAATGTTGCGGAACTAGCGTGTTGCGAAGCGGTTTTCTTGCTCATCCGTTCGGTGAGAAAACGGGATCGAACGCTGCTCCGGCTAACTGAGCCCAGTCAATTGACCACGCATTTCGCCGCGTCGACTAGAACTTGCAGGAGGTGATCTCCTCACTTGGCATCGGCTCTGGACGGATCACGGGCAATGCGTCCAAGGTAAGGATTGCCGATAAACACACCCAGAATCGTCGCCGGCGTGCCATGCTGCAAGGCCAGCGGGGAAGGCGCTTGGGATTCTGCTGGATTCTCGGTCCGCCGACATTTTGACTCGGTTAACCCTTCACTAGGATGACGCTGGCGTCATCGCGCAGACCCGAACCGTGGGCGAACGAGTGCACGTCATCGAGGAGGCTCTCGGCAGAGGCGTCTGTTCGCAGAAAATGTTCCTGAAGACGCACCAATCCGTATTCTTCGTCCCGTTGATTTTCCGCCTCGGTAATGCCGTCGCTGTAAAACACCAAGCGAGAACCCATGGGAAGCTTCACTTCCACCTCCGAGAAATCACCTGGTCCCAGTCCCAGGGGAATTCCTCGCTCCACGTCGAGGAACTGGGCTGAAGTGTCGGTCATCAAGAGCGGCCGCGGGTGACCCGCATTGGCGAAGGTCAGAGTCCGCCTAACAGGATCAAGCACGGCATACACCATGGTCACAAAACGGCCGGCAGGGAAGTCCTCGACCAGAAGCCGATTCAGCTTCGTCAGCACTTCACCTGGAGTGCAGGCGGCCTCGACTAGGGATCGCAAGATGCCACGAGTAGCGGACATGAGCAGCGCGGCAGCGGTTCCCTTGCCGGAAACGTCGGCCAGCACCAGCCCCCACTGGCCTTTGTCCATGGGAATGAAGTCGTACCAGTCGCCGCCTACGGCGCCCACGGGAATGGAAAGCCCGGATACAGTGAAACCAGGAATGGAGGGAGGGGTCTTGGGAAGAAGTGCTTGTTGAATGACGCGGGCTTCCCGAGCCTCACCACTCATTTGCTCCCTTTGCCGCTGTTCCTGTTGAAATCGGCGAGCGTTGTGGATGGCCACGGCCACATCGCTGCACAGGGCTTGGAGCAGCCGCAACTGGCAGGGGGTGAAGGCATCCAGTTCGTTGTGGGAGGCGGTGAATACGCCTACCAATTGCCCTTCTACATGCAGGGGAACGGCAACTTCCGAGAGCGTGGATTCTTCACAGCCAATGTAATAGGGGTCCAGGCGCACATCGGGCGCGTAATGCATCTGGCCGGTGGATGCGACGTATCCAACCATGCCTTTCCCAATCTTTAGGCTGTGGGCCGGGCCGTGCAGGTCGCAGCCGGTGCAGCCATGGGCGCACGCCAGTAACAGTTCGCCTCGCTCTTGGTTGTGCAGGTAGATGTCAGAATCCAGACATCCGAAAGAACGGGCGATTTCATTTACGACCTTATCAACGAGTTGGTCGAGGTCAAGAATGGAGCTGATTTTCTGAGCTGCCTTTTGCAGCTTAAGGAGATCCTCTACCTGGTCCAGATCAAGGAGGCGAGGGTTCGAGGGAAGCGGTGCCGTGAAGTTTGGATTGGCTGCCATGGGTCTGCTCCAAACACCATAACTTAAAACCAGAGATGATTCATTCGACGGTTAGGACTCTTTTTCTTGCAAGAGCTACCTACAGCCGCTTTTTGCCAACGATTCTGGGCGAGTGACGGGCGACGACTCTGACCTTACAGTCGCGGCACTCCTCCGATCATTGATTGCAGCCCAGCGTGTTAGCGGCAACTTCTTCCGAACCCGAAGCAGCCTTTTCCATCTCTCATCCGAAGAGCTCTTCACTCAATGCTGGAATTGGTATGCAAACTGTCTTGAAAGGGTTACGGTTCGGGCGAACCAGCTAAGGATCGGATCAGTTTGCTTACGCTGTGGGCGACGCTGAAGGACTCTCTCACCGAGGAGGTATCCAGCAGCCCAAGTCCGCAGGTGGAAGTGATCATCGCGCGCTGAGCGAATTTTTGGGGATCGCCAGCCAGTGATGCCGCTTTCAGCCAGCGAACAAAGATACTCACTGAATCGATGGCGTTCAGACCTGGCCGCGTGGGGACTATTCCATAGGCAACCGTTCCTCCCTGATTCACGAAATCGAGCGCATGCCAATTGGCAAAAAACAAGTCAAGTCCCTCATGGGCATCGAACGAAATGATATCCGGCTTAGCACGGCACATGCGCTCGAACGGACGCGCTGCACAACAATGCAGTCCGGCGTAGGCTCCACGAAGTCGCGCGTCCTCGAGTGTGATCGCCAATGCGTTGAGCCTCTCTTCCTCTGAGACAGCGTTCGAGACGGGCGCTTCCAGGCAGAGAGCCGGTTCATCCACAAACAGCAGCACAGGCAAGCCGATAGATTTCAGGCGATCAATCTGCCAACAGATGACCTGTGAGACATGGAACGCGATGGCTGCAAAAAGTGCAGGATCGGACAGGAAAGGCCGGCCCTGGTGGAACAAATATGCGGACAGCGTGATTGGACCTTCGATCTGCCCCTTAACGGCAACCGCAGATCGGAAGAGGCCGGATGATAATGCTTCTTCGAACGCAATAAACCCTGCTGCGTTCCGAGGCGTCAACTCCCCACTACTCCGATGAAGGAGTTCGAGCACCGAATCGAGCCGGCCTTCTTTCACCTGATAACCGTAGCCATGGTTTCGAGGCTCAATCAGGTCTCCCACAATACCGAGGCCTTGGCCGACGATACTCTCCTGTTTTGAGAGTTGCGGCAGCTGAGGCCAAAAGGGGACTTCCGGCGAAAATTCGGCGATTGAACGAATCGCCGACGCAATGGACGTAAGAGGCAAACTGCCGATGCCGGTGACCGCACCCGCCGCCACGAAGGGCATTCGCCCGGCGTGAGACCTAACCGCTGTGGGTTGCACTCTTTTCCATTCTCCGCAAGGAATCTTGCCGTCATGCCCGGACAGCAGAACCTTCTCCGTCAGGCATCTTCGGCGGTTTCAACGTACTTCAACGCTATCACGATTGCTTGAGGGATTACACACGTTACACAGGCCAGAGCTTGGACATTCTGCCAATCGCTATAATAAAGAAGAGTACTTTTGCGGTGATGTCGCAAAGTTAAGCTCGAATCGAAGGCTGCCTAAGGTCATCAAAAAGACATGACGAAAGCCCACCAACATCCTCTGGAAAAGATACTCGAGAACCGAATTGCCATCATCGACGGAGCGATGGGCACGACGATCCGTACCTATGGCATGACGGAGGCGGACATCCGCGGGGAGCGTTTCAAGGACTCGACGAAGGGCCTTCTGAACGACGGTGACCTGTTCTCGCTAACCAAGCCAGAGATGATCGGCGACATCCATCGACGGTTTCTCGAAGCCGGGGCGGACATCATCGAGACGAACACCTTCGGCGCAACCAGCATCACCCAGAGCGAATTCTTTGTCGACGATCCGCGGGAGCGCAGCGGTCGCAAGGATCCCGCGTTTTATCAGAAGATCATTGAGGATCCGTTTCTTGGCAGCCTGGCGTGGGATATCAATGAGCAATCGGCGCGGCAGTGCCGCGAATGGGCCGATCGTGTCGGGACCGCAACCTCGCGTCAACGGTTCGTGGCTGGGGCGATCGGGCCGCTGACCGTGTCATTGTCGAACTCACCCGATGCCGATGACCCAGGCTTTCGGGTGGTCACTTTCGATCAGGTCAAAGCGGCTTACACTCAGCAGGTGCGCGCCCTCATCGCCGGCGGCGCAGACTTGCTGCTGGTCGAGACAATCTTCGACTCGCTGAACGCCAAGGCAGCCCTGGTCGCTATCCGTGAGGTATTCGACCAAGGTGGCAAGGAACTGCCGGTGATGATTTCAGCGGCGGTGGGGCGCGGCGGCGAGACGATGATTTCGGCGCAGACCACGGAGGCATTCTGGAACGCGGTGCGGCACGTAAACCCGCTCGCGGTGGGGCTCAACTGCTCTCTCGGTCCCGATCTGATGTATCCGTTCTTGGAGGAACTCTCGGAAAAGGCGGATGTGGCGATCTCGTGCTACCCAAATGCCGGTTTGCCGAATCCTCTGTCGGAGACCGGTTTCGATCTGCGGCCGCAGGACATGGCCCGTTATCTGGGCGACTTCGCGCGGGGAGGACTGATCAACATTGCCGGCGGCTGCTGCGGAAATACGCCCGAGCACATCGCGGCTATAGCCAAAGCGCTCGAAGGCCAGCCTCCGCGAAGGTGGCAGACTCAGCAAACCGCCGCATCCTACGCCCTCCAAAGCGAGAGTAGGGCGTGAGCTTACCCGCTAGCACGACTGTGCCCGGGTCCACGGAGACGAAGCCGCTTCGTCTCTCGGGCTCACAGCCATTCACGCAGCAGCGCGGGGTCTACATCATGATCGGGGAGCGGACCAACGTGGCCGGTTCGCCGAAATTCGCGAAGCTGATCAAAGTCGGCAAATACGAAGCGGCTGTCGGCGTCGCTCGCCAGCAAGTCGAGAACGGGGCGAATATCCTCGACATCTGCATGGATGAGGGCATGATCGACGGCGTCAACGCAATGACACGCTTCCTGCAATTGCTGGCGAGCGAGCCCGAAGTCGCCAAGGTCCCTTTTATGGTGGACTCCTCGAAATGGGAGGTCATCGAGGCGGGACTGAAGTGTTTGCAGGGCAAGGGCATTGTCAATTCGATCTCGCTGAAAGAAGGCGAAGAAAGATTTCGCCGGAACGCGGCTACCGTCCTCAAATATGGCGCGGCGGTGGTAGTGATGGCTTTCGACGAGCAGGGCCAAGCCGCGACTTACGAGGACAAAATCCGCGTCTGCGAGCGCGCCTACCGGATCCTGGTCGAGGATGTTGGGTTCCCGCCCGAAGACATCGTCTTCGATCCGAATATCCTTACCGTTGCCACTGGTATGGAGGAGCACAACAACTACGCGGTAGACTTCATTAACGCCACGCGCTGGATCAAAGCCAACCTGCCGCACGCCAAGGTGAGCGGGGGCGTCTCCAACATCTCGTTCAGTTTCCGAGGCAATAATAAGGTTCGCGAGGCCATGCACTCCGCATTTCTCTATCACGCCATCGCCGCAGGCATGGACATGGGCATCGTGAATGCGGGAATGCTCGAGGTCTATGAGGAGATTGAGCCCGACCTGAAGGTGCTGGTCGAGGACGTGCTGCTTAACCGACGCCCCGACGCGACCGAGCGGTTGGTGGATTACGGCGAAACGCTGAAGGGCGTGGGCAAGGAAGTAAATGAAAAGAAGGCGGAAGAATGGCGCACGGGCACGGTCGAGGAGCGGCTTTCTCACGCGCTGGTCAAAGGGATCGACGCGTACATTGAAGTCGACGCCGAGGAAGCCCGCGTCAAACTTGGCCGCCCTCTATTGGTGATCGAAGGGCCGCTGATGGCTGGCATGAGCGTGGTCGGCGATCTCTTCGGAGCCGGGAAGATGTTCTTGCCCCAGGTCGTCAAGTCTGCCCGGGTGATGAAGAAGGCTGTGGCGCACCTGACGCCCTTCATGGAAGCCGAGAAAGTCGCAATGGCTGCGTCGGGGCAGGTGGTCAAGGCGCAGGGGAAAATCGTACTGGCGACGGTCAAGGGCGACGTTCACGATATTGGCAAGAATATCGTTGGCGTCGTCCTGGCTTGCAATAACTACGAGGTGATCGACATGGGAGTGATGGTCCCTTGCGAGAAGATCCTCGAACGTGCCAAGGCGGAAAAGGCAGACATGATCGGCCTCAGCGGTCTAATCACGCCGTCTCTCGACGAGATGGTGCACGTTGCCCGCGAAATGGAGCGTCAGGGCTTCAAGTTGCCGCTGCTCATCGGGGGGGCAACCACGAGCCGAGCGCACACGGCCGTCAAGATCGCGCCCCATTACAGCGAGCCCGTGGTGCATGTTTTGGATGCAAGCCGTGCGGTGCCTGTAACAACCAACCTTCTGAGCGACGAAGGCAAGGCGCCCTTCGTGGCGCAGCAGCGCGCCGACTACGAAGCGCTTCGCAAAGCCCACTCTGCGCCGCGCCAAACGGTCATCTCGATCGAAGCGGCTCGCGCGAGGCGGAGTCCGATTATATGGCGTTCCGAAGACTTGCCCAAGCCTGCGTTTACCGGCGTGCGCGTCCTGGATAATTTTCCGCTGGCGACGCTGCGCGAGTTCATTGACTGGACACCGTTCTTTCACACCTGGGGTTTGAAGGGTGTTTATCCCCGCATTCTCGAGCACGAAGGACAAGGCGCACAGGCGCGCCAGATCTTCACCGAAGCCAATGCTCTTCTGGATAACATGATCGAGAAGAACATGATCACGGCGCGCGGCGTATATGGCTTGTTTCCCGCCAACGCTATCGGCGACGATGTCGAGTTGTACACCGACGCCGCACGCGAACGGGTGTTAGAGCGATTCCACTTCCTCCGGCAACAATCAAATAAAGAAGGCAGCGAGCCATGCCGATCACTCTCCGACTTCATCGCGCCAAAGGAAACCGGGCTACCCGATCACATCGGAGGTTTCGCGGTAACGAGCGGGATCGGCCTGAAGGAACTGTGCGACCGCTTCAGGTCTGAGAACGACGACTACAACGCGATCATGGCGGAGGCCATCGCGGATCGCCTGGCGGAAGCTTTTGCCGAATGCCTGCACAAGCGAGTGCGGGATGAATGGGGCTACGGTTGTGAAGAAGGTCTGAGCCAGGCGGATCTCATCCAGGAGAAGTACCGTGGGATCAGGCCGGCTGCGGGTTACCCGGCGTGCCCGGATCACACGGAGAAGGGCCCACTTTGGCGCTTGCTCGATGTCCAAGCGAACACCGGAATGCTGATCACTGAGTCGTTTGCGATGTGGCCCGGTTCAAGCGTGAGTGGACTCTACTTCGCCCACCCGGAAGCACGATATTTCAGCCTCGGCAAGATCGACCGTGATCAAGTCGCCGACTATAGCCAACGCAAGGGGATGAGCGTGGTACAGATCGAGCGCTGGCTCGGGCAAAACCTGAACTACGACCCGGGATAGCAACTGGACTTACTGGACTGAGGCTGCCAAACCGCTATCTGGACTAGAGGGAATTCGCACAGGGTACCGCCCTCCGTGCGATCACCGGAATTGATCTGATGCCGGCGGCGGGGGGGCGTACCGCGATTCGTAATGTTGACATCCTCCCCGCCCTAACGAGAGGGGATTCCTTCTCAGGCTACGCATGGGCTTAATCTCCCTACGTTAGCGCCTGAAGGCCCTGCCCGGGCCCACTTGTAGCTTTGCTGCATTCGCCTGGTTTTCAGACACATCAGCTCCGTCACAGCGGACCTCTACGGTCGTCAGATCCAGCAGCCTTCTATCCACTCCCTCCACTCCCTGAAGGGAGTGGTTTTACGGCCCAAAAGCGATAAGCCTTCCTATGGGAAGTGATCAGAATAAGACCCGAACCCCTGGGGATGTTGTGGCCCTTGCCCCAGGGGACATGCCGCTCCTTTTTCCGCCCATTCTTGCACTTTCGCGAAGAACTCATGCTGAGGGATGGGGACTGGAGTGCGGCCGTCGCCAGGGGACCAACCCCAGAGGACAAGTGGCGTGTGCATATGCTCCACAATCTGCTCAGGCGTACGATGACCGTTCCTCTGGGGATCTTTGAACAGTTCACAAAGTTGACGGTCCGTCAGCCCTTCCCAGATCATCGGCATCGCAGCAGATGGCAGATGCCAATCGGGAGCTCCCGGAGGCATGTGCAAGCCCACGAGATTGTGGCCCTGATGACAGGTGCTGCATTCGACTGCGTTTACCCCTTCCCCGTCTGGTCCACGACGGACTTGCATGGTGTGTCGATGACTATCATCTCCTTGTCGAGGAAAATCTCCTTGGGAATGACAATTGATACAGCGAGGATGGCGGAGCACCGGCACAATCGCTTCGAAAGCAGCAGTTGCGCCGGCATCATCGCGCATTCCTTCATGAACGAATTGTGCCGTGGCATATTCCACCCCGGGCACGGCAACCCATAAGACGAGCGAGGATAGGAGACAATAGGTTGCGCCGACCAGGAAGAGGGACACAATCGATTTTCGATTCTTCATACTCACGCCCTCTCGGCTCGGTGCGCAAGTAGCGCAGCTTTCACGCGCTCAGCCGTGAAGGGCAGGTCCCGGAGTCGTGCACCCGTCGCGTCGAAGATAGCGTTTCCGATCGCGGCGGGAGTGACTGTGATGGCGGTCTCCCCCGCACCCGTTGCAGGCACATTGGCAGGCGTCACCAAGACGGTCTCGACCGTAGGCATCTCGTAATCAAGATGCAAGCTGTGATAGGTCTCCCAATCGACAG
The DNA here is from genome assembly GCA_036514015.1 of Candidatus Sulfotelmatobacter sp. GTDB lineage: Bacteria > Acidobacteriota > Terriglobia > Terriglobales > Acidobacteriaceae > Sulfotelmatobacter. Next base: position 3,069 of record DATBYA010000146.1, on the reverse strand, counting down.
AGGTCACACGCCGGTTGTTCCAGGTAACTTCTTCGACCAAGGCGCGGCTCATACCCTGCAGGATGCCACCTTCGGTCTGATTTCGCAGACCATCAGGGTTCGAGACTGGACCGCAGTCCAACGCAATTACGAAGCGCTTCGGCCGGACCGTTCCTGTTTGTAGATCTAGGTCGACCTCGGCAACCAGCGCAGCATAGCCGTTGTCTCCTTCATACGCGACGCAGGCGATACCACGTCCGCTTACCGTTTGCGCCCCAGAGATGTCCGCCCGGGGCGAGAGGCGGGCCTGCCAACTCGCTGCATCGGCAGCAGCCTTGAGGACGCCGATGACTCGTGAGTTTTGCAAATGCTGCAGTCTGAAAGCCACAGGGTCGGCCCTTGCGTGCGCGCAGAGTTCGTCCATGAAGCATTCGTTGGCGAACGTGTTCTGAATTCGCAGCGGTGATCGGAGTGGTCCGGTGAAGAACGGCGAACGCACGGTATGCGTCAGTGCCCGTTCACTGCGAATGGTTCCGCCGCCACCACAGCTGCCAGCAATGCACCCTGCGAAGTAGGATGGCACTGTGTTGCTCTGGTTGCGAAACTTGCCAGCAGGTGGCTTGACGGGGCGAGGCTCGGGCAACTCGGGTTCATACCCCAGCAACATGCCGGTGATAACGTTTCCCGGTTGGTCATAGCCCGGTCGATTGCCCAGCGAAGCTACCCAGTCCTCCCGATCCCAGGCAACGATGCGTCCATCGCGTGCCAGCCCGGCACGATGTTCCACTGCACACGCGGAACCGAAGTTCTCCCACATCATTTCGTCCTGACGGGAGAACTGCAGGCGCACCGGTCTTCCCACCGCCTGAGAGAGTATGGCCGCGTCGAAGGAGACAGCGTCGGCACCATTCAGTCCATAGCAGCCCGAGCCGCGCAGATAGATCACACGCACTTTATCAATCGGCATATCCAGAAGCTTTGCAACGATGCTTCTGGTTGGATAAACCGACTGTGTTGCCGACCAAACGGTTGCACTCTCCGGCTTGACGTCGGCCAGGGCGCACGATGCGCCAACCGATCCATGCATTTGGTACGGATAGGTGTACCTGGCCCGGATGACCCTGCTTGCGGCAGCGAGCCGAGCCTCGGTGTCCCGGGAGTCAACGCTAACGGCGTCGCGGGAAGGCTGTTTCTGGAGATACTCGAAGAAGCTATTCTGCGATGGAAGTTCCGGCCCGGGATTCCACTGCACCGCCAACTTCCCGGCCGCCAATCCTGCCTGGTACTGAGTCTCGGCTACGACGCCAACAAAATTCTTACGGACGACGACCTTCACCAGACCTGGAACACTGTGCACCGATCGTTCGTCCACATGCGCAACGGTTCCTCCCATCTCCGGAGGCCGTACGACTCGACCGTGCAGCATCCCAGGGATCCGAGCGTGGTGAACGAACTCGAACTGACCAGTCATCAGGGCGCTTCGGTCCAGTGAAGGAATTGGTTTCCCGAGCACCGTCCAATCTGCAGCGGATCGCCGCTTCGCTGTCGCGATCAGCGGGAGATTGAAGTGCTTGTTCCCAATCAGCTCCTCGTACCTGACGCGGCGCCCCATCTTGCCTAGGATGACGCCGTCCGCCAGACTAAGCTCCTCAACGGGCTCTCCCAACCTGTTGGCAGCGAGACTCAATAGAGCCTCCCGGGCGGTCGCTGCAGCAAGTGCAAGACTCTCTGAGTTAAAGTTCGTCGGAGTCGATTGACTTCCAGACGTGGTTCCCTGATCCGGACAGACAGATGTATCGCACTGAATGAGCTTGACGCGGGCAATCGGAACACACAGTTCCTCCGAGACAAGCTGCGATTGAGCCGTAAAAATGCCCTGCCCGAAATCGCATTTCCCTGTATAGGCAGTGATGATCCCATCGGCGCCGACGGCTAACCACGAATCGAGCTTCTCCGGATCAATGTGGGAGGGATGAGTGCCGAACCGTCCTTGACCCGGTGCCGACAACACTCTCAAGGGTCCAGCACTGAAACTGACAATCAAGACGCCACAATTGTTCAGGAACTCACGGCGGGATTGAGTCATGCTCGTTTTGCCTCGGCATACTTTCGAACCGCCCGCAACATACGAGTGTGCGTAAAACAGCGGCACAAAATGCCTCCCAGAGCAGCGCGAATCTCCTGATCGGAGGCATCCGGTTTTACGTCGAGTACGGCCTTCGCCGTCAGGATCACGCCACTGAGGCAAAACCCGCATTGGGCCGCCCCTTCCTCAATGAAGGCCTGCTGAATTGGGTGAGGCTTTTCAAGCGTGCCCAAGCCCTCCAGCGTCGTGACTTCGTCTTGACCGACGACACTTATAGGCATGACACAAGACCGCACGACCTGGCCACGCATGATAACGGTGCAGGCTCCGCACTGAGCCATGCCACATCCGAATCGAGGTCCGCGCAACCCCAGTTCGTCGTTCAGAACAAACAGCAGAGGCGTTTCCGGATCAACCGCCACGCTATGCTGCTGACCATTCACGTTCAAGGTGATCTTCTTCATCGGATGGGGTTGCTCCTTTGCTTCTTCGTCCGTGCGAAACTGCACAGGTTCTGCGCCAATCATTCGGGAACGATCCGTAGAAATGTGGCACCCTCGTTCGCACCTCGTTTCGGGCGCGAGCGATCAAAACGGCCCTGACCATAGGGTAATCCATTTCATATACACGGATTTAACAAGAATGTGAAAGTTCTGTGACACGCCGTCGCGCGACCCGTCTGGATGACTGGCGGTCGCTGTCGAGTTGAGTGGCGGGCGCCTGGGCAATGTCAACCCGCTGATCTATACGTTGTCGGCGATGCAAACTTTAGCCGGCGCTGCCAAGGCGCCGGAACCGCTCCAGTTCTTCCTCTACCGCAGGTTCGATCCGATGCTCAACGAAAAGAAGGGGCGAGTGGTCCCGGGCCCGAAATCGAGGTGGCCGACACCAGCTTTCAGTACTTCTCCTCGTGCAATCCGTAGAAATCCAGCAATCTTGGAACCGCACTCAATGATTTAGATGCGCCGGCGCTAATGGATACTGGAGGGAACCTCGGGCAATTG
>DATBYA010000145.1:0-7618 GCA_036514015.1 Candidatus Sulfotelmatobacter sp. | reverse complement strand
GAGGTAGTTTTCGCGACGGCTGATCACGGTGATATTCGCGGGTCGATGCCGCATCATCGTGATCCGTCAGAAGCTGCCTCGGACTATAAGCGCGGGTTCGGTCCGCAGACCTACCGCATAGAACTTTCGAGGGTTCTCCTTACCGAATCAATGCACTGGATGGTGTTGCGCCGACCCTTTGAACTCTCAGCGTTTATCAGGTACTGACTGTCAGTTCAATCCTCGCGGCCCCGGAAACGCCCAGTTCAAACCGAAAGTGACCAGGTTAGTTGCTGGATAATTGCACTGGGATCGATTCGAAACGGTGGCGTGGTTTGGCTCGCCCGATTGCGTCGCAGGAACGAAAGTGCCAGACTGGCGATAAGGGGATCATTATGACCAACGAACAAATGAAGGCACTCGAGGCCGTGCGAGCTGCCTTTGTTGCTGCCGAAACAACCGGCCTTACCGAAGCAGAGATATGCAAAGCGGCTGTAGCTGGGCTAGTTCATCCCGAAATGAAAGGCGGCCGGCCCCCGGGTAACTACAATCCGATCTCCGACGGCTCCAACAAACCAAAAAGTAAAGCACAACGGAAGCGACGATTGACGGAGTTTCGTTAAGGCGTCACACGCAACGTAAAAACCGCGCTGTGTCGCTAAGGGCGCATTCTATCGCGCGAGAAGGTAAGAGGCGAACATGGAATTCTACGATGTACGAGTAGGGGCGGGCATCGTCAGCAGCCACAAGACTCTTCGTAAAGCGTGCGTGGTCCAACAAAAAGCGCCAAGCGACCGTCGTGTCGTGCTCACAAGTCTGGATGGAACCAAATGGTGCGACCTTCGGGAGTATTCCGCGGAAGAGTGCCGCAAAGTCGTGCAGGACGTCTCCACCAAACATTCTAGATGCTGAAGCTAACTGTCCATGACCGTCGACATTCTCTGTAGCACCATACGTGGTCGACGCCTTTTGCGATTCTACTACGCCGACGATGTGCCTGGGCGGCGATTGGTCGAGCCGCATGTAGTTGCTTTGACACCAGCGGACAATCTCGTCCTGAGTGCGTGGTTTCTGGGTGGCGTCAGCGAATCACAAGATGGGCAAGGATGGCGCGAATACCTGCTCAACTCCATGAGTGACATCCTCGTGCTCCCGGATGCGTTCTTGGGGCCGCGGCCGGGCTCCAACCCGAGCGGAGGCACGAAACTCAAACGAGTTCAGTGCAGGCTCTGAGTTTCTGCGGCACCCATCGCTTCCTGATTGACGGTTTGTTGGTCGATTGCCGCTCCCGTAGACTCGGCGTATGATTTCGCCCGGAGGATTTGGATGGTAATCGGTGAAACCTTGAAGGCTTTGAGAATGCAGAAAAACCTGTCCCAGGGGGACATCGAAAAACGGACCGGACTAATCCGATGTTACATTTCACGAGTCGAAAACGGACACACAGTTCCATCCGTAGATACGTTGGAAAAGTTTGCCCGCGCGCTGGAAGTGCCTATGTACCGGCTGTTCACGGATGAAGCCCACGTAAAGAGACCGAATCTGCCGGCGGAATTCATTCGGAGTCGGATGGTCAGCTCAAAACAGGAGCGCGAGCTTCGGGTTTTGGCCAAGTTACTCACCCGCATGAACAAGAAGTACCGTGGGCTCCTGTTTCACATGGCCTCAAAAATGGCGAAAAGGGCCTGATGCAACCTAGAGAACCGCGGCGAGAAATCCAATCATGCGCCTTCTGAGACGATCTTTCTGCTGTTCGATTCTCGTTTGCAGGGCGTAGTTTAAGCTTGGCGGCATTCGTAGATTTTCCCATTCCAACTTCAGTTTAGCGGCTTCCTCGGCGGCGGCCGGTAAGTAAGCAGCACGATTATCCGCGACCCACTGGCAAAGAACTGCCAACTCGTTCGGGTTGGTTCGTACAAGTTCTTCTACTGTGGGCATCGCTTTCCTCCCGCCCAACAATTGCAGCCTTTCTTGGACCAATCCTTGTGGTGCTGCGACGACCGTGGAGTTTCTTTGACGAAGCAAGACTCACAGACCCTCGTTCCATTCTTCATCGTGAAATCAACCCTCCGACTGAAATCAATCTCAGCCCCGCACCGTTGGGTCTGTGCTTCGCTCATCTTGACTCTTGACCATCTCAGTGATGACGCTCGTTATCAACCTGGCTGTGCCCCAACTCTCGCCTCAACACAAGCAAAGCACCCATAGCGTCTTGTATCGAGATTCGCTCTTCGCTGGAAACCTGTCCACCAAGTGACGCACGGGCCCGAATTGCATCTTCGGCAGCCATAACTCGATCCCGAAGTTTGTTTCGGTCGATCTCAAGAACAGCGGCCCGGTATAGCTCCCACCAGTTATTCTCGGTCATATTGGACTCCTGAGAGAAGTCTGCTCACGCAGCCTTGTTGTTCACTGAAGTATTTTCATCGAAGCGCGAGTACGCATAGAAGCGGACGTCACAATTGAGGCAACGATATGGACGCACACCGATGGCCCCGAGGAGATATTTTTCGAGAGGACCATTCCGATGCGAGCGGGAATTCTCGAAGCTTCGGCAATTTGGACACTTTCGTTTTTCGGCCATGTTCGACCCCTCTGGCGTTACGTCTTCTGTCGAGGAAACATCCACAGTCAGCTACGCCGTCTGAACTTGCAAGTAGCCGTAGCAGGGTTGGGAGTTGCGGCAGGATGCTAGTGAGACACTTCGACCGTACTCGCTTTCAGGCTACATAGCTATCGAAGACTTTCAGTCAGAGCTAATGATGTCGGTCCTATCGAGGTTTGCCGGGAGTCGGGAACCCCGCTCCTAGCCGTCGCCGCAACTCGATTGCGTCACCATTGAATCTCGATAGGCAATATCGCGTGCCGGCTCTCGTCCGGCGCGCGCTGCTAATTCCGGTTCCGATGCACGTGCATGAGGACCACTAGCTGCCTCTACGCGCGCTCTCACTTTCTTTTCTTCTCTTTGTCAGCCAACGCAGCTGCGTTGATCCTCGCGAAGTGGATCGCAGCTAGTCCGCCCGAGGTCGTGATGCAGTCGCGCCCTGGCATCGACATACACGTGGGACACAACAGGCTCATTGGACTCGTCGCCAGGAGCTCCGGTATCTCGCCTTTCGATTTTGGCATTACAGCAAGCTTACATCTTCGATTTTGCCCGCGCTGTTCAACCTTAGACAGCATCAGCACATCAGCTGTGGCAATCTGTGTGTCCCGCTCTCTAAGGAGATGAATGGAGCGCGAATACGACTTGTTCGAAGTATTCCCAGATGGGTCCCGGGTTTGGCGTGACAGTGTAACTGGCCACGAGAACGCGATCCGAAGATTGCGAGAATTAGTAGATCTGACTGATAACGAGTTTCGGGTGATGCACGTTTCAACAAACACGCTGATTGCTTCGATGAAGGGAACCAAAGCGTAGCGGACGAATGGCTTCGGACTCAGCCGGCGCCATTTCAGCGGTATGACTCAGTTGCCGCACTGCGATTTCCAGGTAACCTCTGGTCCAGCATTTTACGATTAGCAAAATCCTGAGCGGTGTAACAAGTCCGGTTACGCGATTAACAGTTTGTTGAAAAACTCTTTCGGGTTGTCATTTCGAGGTGCGCTGCGACATGGAATCTCTCTTTTTGTTGGCTTTTGGCGAGGAGGAATTCTTTATAGCGCTCGCGATGGCGTGTTCAGAAGCCTTTTTCAACAAACTGTTAAACAGGTATCGAAGCTGCAAAGGGCGCGAGCGATCCGCGGGCGCGCGGAAAAGCTAAAGTTGCATGAATTTGACTGTTGCGCGAAACAATCATGCGGCGCTGTGTCGCGAATTAGGGCCCGGTTCGTCCGCCGCGGGTGCCGCGGCTGCAAAAATAGCGGGGATCGTTGTACCCAAAGCGTTGGAATCCACCGTTAATTCGCCACGAGCCTGCCGCACGCGCTCTCGCGTTCCCCTAATCCCGACGCCCACGCCGGCACCTTGGGAGTGAACCTCTGCGAATCGTTCCGGCGACATCCCCTTCCCGTGATCCTGAATCTCGGCCTAAATTTTGTCAGGCTCACGATTGATACGGATTACCGCAGTTTTGCTTCCTGAATGGCGATGAATGTTTGTCAGGCATTCCTGCACTAGGCGAAATATGGCGAGTTGCATCTCCGGGGCCAGCCTTCCGAAATCGGCAGATACATTCAGCTCAATATTAAGTCCGCTGTGCTGTCCCAGTCCCTCTAGGTAGCAGTCGAGTGCAGACGCAAGCCCGAATTCGTCCAGCATGGGTGGGTGCAGAAGATAACAAGTAGTGCGTATTTCTTGGACAGACTCTCAATTGAATCCCGGGTTTCGCTGACGGTTTGGGACAATTGCGCCGGCGGTGTATGCACCCGGCGCGCTGCACCGCATTCTCGGACCGGGCGTTGCCAAGAAATTATCCTCGAAAGATAAGGAGGCTCCGAACGCGTTTCTACCCGAGTACCTGAAGACCGAGGCAATGAGCGCGATCGTGCTGAAAGCGTCGACCCAAGTGGAAAGCTTGAAGGAGTTGGCCTCGGAATTGGAGAGCGAGATCGCCTCTTCGCATGCCGAGAGCTGATGGCAGGCCTACATTCAGAATAAGCTTCTTCTAGTTCAGCAAGGCTACATTCGGGCAATCGACAAAATGAATGTAGGAGTGGGAGAGACAAAGTTCCCGGATTTCTCACTGCTGACACACGACAATTATCGAGACATCCTGGAAATAAAAAAGCAGGATGCCTCCCTACTGAAGCTAGAGCCAGCGGAAATAATTATTACTGAGATGCAGACATTTCCCGAGCGACCATTCAGCTTGAGAGTTACCTGGCGAACGTCGCTCGCTTTGCCTGCGAAGTGCGAAGTTTCATCCCAGACAAGTACGGCCTAAACCGGAAAGTTGTCAGGCCACGCGAGATAATCTTGGCCGGAGATGCGCGCACGTTCACGGATCAGCAGCAAAAGGATGATTCCCCTCTTATGTCCCATACGCTGAAGAATGTGAATATTCTCACTTGCGACGAACTGGCGACGCGGCTTAACAATTACATTGAAGTGTCAGAACAATATCGCTCGCGCTCTAAATAGTTGGCCTTTTCCTGAAACCACACGCACGCACGGCGAGCTTCGTTGGCATTGCCGCGCACGGTCGTGACGACGCGCGCACCTCGGGACCGCGCAACCTGCATCGCAGAGCCGCCGAAGCCACCAATCGCGCCAATGCCAACGAGCCGGTGGCCCGCAGTGACGCCAAGAGGATTGTTACCCGGCCCGTTGTCTCTAGCCCAGTCCCTGCACGTCTCTGGGCTCGGTTTGGATAGACTAGCCGTGACAAAGTAGACGAGCCGAGGCCGAGTTTGGCAATACCTGTCTTGCGGAAGCTGGATAAGACAATAGCAGGATGGTTCGCAGTGGATCGCCTAGCGGGCGCTGCGTCGTGGCGCACTCCGCTTCTGCGACATTTTCTTTGCTACGACCATTAATAACTCGCGGTCTGATTCATTCACCCGGGCGAGCAGGCGGCGAAACTTGCCGAACGTTATGGCATCGCGACCAGAACTACCCCAGCCGCTGTCCATCTTCGGAAGCTTCGGAGCAGGAGGCTCTTCACCATCATAGAATAGCTGGTACATCGGGATTTCCAACGCCCGCGCCATTTTTTCCAGTGTTTCGATCGCCGGAACTGTGTGGCCGTTTTCCACCCGAGAGATATAGCAACGGAGCAGACCCGTGCGCTTCTCGATGTCGCCTTGGGACATATTTTTATGTTCACGCAGAGTCCGTAATCGGTTACCTATAACCATGTTGACTCCCAATATCTGAAGGCTTGCGTATCGAAATTCTGGGGATCGCAGCGGAGTACTAGGGGAACACTGTGAACGTGCGGCCTGCGCACAATGCTGTATTCGACAAACGCCGCTCTCGACTACCGCGAGTACGGCAACGAATCTTTTCTAGTTCACCTGTTACTGGAGTTTTGAGCAAGGGTACTTCCGTACCACGTCGGTTGGCTCATCTTGCATAGTAAATAAGATTATTTTCACTTGCGCGAGGTCTTGTATCTCACTTCCATGCCTATGGGTGCGGCTCTCTTTTTCCGTCGTCTACGAATGCGTCACCGCAAGCTGCTCGCGACTGTTCTTGATATTCAATTTAAGGAGAGATGCGACGATGAATAAGAAACAGAAGGGCTTCTCGCTGACCGAGTTGCTGACCGTCTTGGCCACTATTTTGATCATCGCGGCTATCGCAATCTCGGCACCGTGGTGTGGCATCGCGCCCTTAGGTGGTCTACGCAACCGCGGGGGGTTTTGTACCAGGCCGTGATCAAAACGCGTCGGTCGCCTGCTGTTGGCGAAGATTTCTGCCCCGAGTTGACGTCGACGGCTTTCGAAGTTTTCGTTGGACCAGAAATTTCCTGGTTTTAGCCATTTCATCCGCCAGTTTCTTCTTTTGGGGGACAAAAGTCAGCCTTGAGTTCTCTGGGCATATATTCTGGAGTAGATACCTTCGGGCCGGGGAATATTCGGTGCGGGCGACGGCGGCTGGGGCAGCTCTGGCCGCGACGCTCGAACGCTGCGCAGATTTCTCCATCTGCTGAAGCGGGCAAGCAAACACAGTGAAACAAAGCGCGCATCAAACGGAACCGACCGTTTGATTTGGGTATCGAGTCTTCTCAGCGAGGCATTTGAAGAATTGTCCAAGCCTACCTCATGACATTCGTTTCCGTAGATTTCTACAGATCTTTGCAAGTCTCGCGCAATTGCTTCCAGCCTGAATATTATGATAAGTTAGTACATAAGAAACTGTGCTATGCAAGCCAGCAAAACTCCGGCCGAGAATAATTCCAGAACAAAAACCGCGCGGAAGCCCGCTTTCATTCTACAAGTTTTCCTCGACTCGGCAGGACTGAAGAGAAAGCTCGTAGACTTTCGGAAAAAAGAAACGATCTTCTCGCAGGGCGATCCCGCCGAGAATGTGTTGTACATCCAAAAAGGAGGCGTGAGGCTCTCCGTCGTAAATGAATCTGGCAAGGAAGCCGTGGTGGCGATCTTGGGCCCGGGCGATTTTTTCGGCGAAGGTTGCCTCGCGGGTCGGCCGATCCGCATAGGGACGGCGACAGCGGTTACGCGGACTACCGTGCTGGTCATCGAAAAGAAGGAAATGATCCGCGTCCTGCACAGCGAGCACGCGTTTTCCGACCGATTCATTACCTACATGCTCTCGCGCAACATCCGTATCGAAGAGGATCTGGTCGATCAGCTTTTTAACTCTAGCGAGAAGCGTCTCGCTCGGACGCTGTTATTACTCGCGCGCTATGGCGAAGAAGGCAAACCCCAAAGGCTACTCCTCAAAATACCGCAAGAGACACTGGCGGAAATGATCGGCACCACGCGGTCACGCGTGAATTTTTTCATGAACAAATTCAGAAAGCTCGGGTTCATCGAGTACAACGGCGGCCTTCAGATCAACACGTCACTTCTGAGTGTTGTCCTGCACGATTAACAGGCTGTTGAAAAAGGCTTCTGAACACGCCATCGCGAACGCTATAAAGAATTCCTCCTCGCCAAAAGCCAACAAAAAGAGAGATTCCATGTCGCAGCGCACATCGAAATGACGACCCGAAAGAGTTTTTCAACAAAC
>DATBYA010000144.1:0-9816 GCA_036514015.1 Candidatus Sulfotelmatobacter sp. | reverse complement strand
CTACGCGAGTTGAACACGTCGGTGAGGCCATCTGTATACAGCACGATGCGATCACCATACTCGAGTTCCGTGCAAAGCGTGGCCTCGGCATCGACTGCATCCGGAAGCATGCCCAGGACGATGCTTCGGGACTGGAGCAAGCGAGGCTCGGCTCCCGGCTGAACAATCATTGCCGGCGGGTGTCCGGCTCCGGCGAACTCCATGGTCCGGCCGCCGCGATCAATGCGGGCCGCCGCCAAGGTAAAGAAAAACCCCGGCGCGCCAATATTCCGAATCACAAGAGAGTTCAAGCGACGGAGGACGTCAGCGAGCGGCGCCCGATTACCCAGCAGCATGACCGTCTCCGAGTATATTCGGTTGGCGACGAGCGCGGAGCTGATGCCGTGTCCTGAGACATCGCAGACCAGCAGATTCAGATGTTTTTCTTCCGACGGCCGCACAAAGCCGAAGTCACCGCCGATGGTATGTGCCGGTTGGTAGAAAGTGTCGACACGCAAAGCTCCCCAGCGGAAGGACTCAGGTGCCAAACTCTGCTGGACCCTGGCCGCGAGCAGCAGGTCTTGCTCGATCTCCCGCTGATGCTTTTCGAGCCCTGCGATTGCAGCGCGAAGCTTTTCTTCCGTGCGTTTTTGTTCCGAAATATCGATCAAGGTTACGACCGAGAAACGTCCTCCATCGGGCCCCTGCATGGCGCGAATACTGACCACTACGGGCAGTCGCCCGCCGTCTTTGGTGGGCAGGAAGAACTCTTCGCGGGCTCGCCCCAGCTCCCGGGATTTCCGGTTGAGCGACCGGGCGAAGGCAAGCTCTTCGGCCCGGTGATAGAACTGGCGGGCGTCGCGGCCAATGATTTGGCTGCGCGGGAATCCCGTCATTTCCTCGAAGACCGCGTTGACAAAAAGAATCTGATCGGAATCGTCCGCGATAACGACGCCGTCATTCAGTGTTTCGAAAATGGATTCCATTTCTTGCAGCGATTGCGGCGTTTTGCTCTGCACGAAATCACTCATTGGGCAGATCCCTGGACGTGCGACTTCGCTCCACTAACCGGGCTTTCCTCGAAGGCGATCAAGCACCTGCTTGACATACACATCGCTGGCGACAAGTTGCGCGCCCTGGTTGAACATGCAGCGCAACATCCTTTCCCCGCTCCTGTCGATGAACGTGACGTCATGGAGATTCACGATGCACCTTCGGCCCTGCGTTGCGCGGTGTGCCCTCTTCCAATTTGCCTTCAGTTCCTTGACCCACGGCGCGACGAGGCGGCCTTGCAGGATCCACAGTTCTTGCTTCGCCGTGCTCGTGATCGTAATCTTCAGCATCCGTTCCTTCTCGGCAGCTTTTGGAGAATGTAAATTCAGGACCAGCGCGACGGTTCGGCCTACACCGGCGCCGGTTTTTCTCTAGCGCTGCAGCTTCTGCGTCAGCTCTTTCTCCGCTTCCAGCCAGTCATCGAGGTCGTATCCCCGGATCCCGCCCCGTTCAAAGTGAATCTGGGAGGCTCTTCGTCGAACCTCCTCATCACTCGGATGCTGCAAAGGTGAAACAACGCGCACCTTCGACTGAGACTCGAATTCCCTTTCCATGATTCGTTCCCTTACTGATCTGTTTAAGCTCATTTTCGTGTCTCCCGTATTTCTGTCGTTTCGCGATCCGACCCTCGCCTCCTAGGCCGTGATCCTCAACACTCCTTGCGCTCTGTCGATCGACAGTGCAAATGCAGGGCCAGAAGACTGGATCTGGACCGAACGCGAGCAATGCCTAAGCAACAGAACAACAAGCGGTTTCCGGCAAAGAGTCCAGACCAAAGACAGCTGGTAGCTGGATCCAGGTGTCGTAGACGCTCGACACGTGTCGGGAAAAGTGTCGGAAGCGCCGACAGTTTCGCTTGAGGCCACGCGGGTCACCGCGCACAGCTCGTCTGTCTTCAATCATTTGGCGCGAATTCTGTTCCAGCGTGCTCTTGGCGGGCGCATTGCAACGTTTCCTGCGTGTGGAAAACGAGCGACGCGCTTGATCCAGGGAGTGCTCAGCATGAGCAATCCAGCGAAGTTGCGAAACGAGTTTTTGGGAACATGCGGGACGAGCGGGTGCCTGGACATCGAGGCTCGGGTGCCCAGTGAAGTGAAGGCCATCTCGCCGTTGGTGGACCGGTTGATGCGCTTAATCGCAGAATCACGCGTCGTTTCCGGCGAGGAGTTTTCCGTGGAGCTCGCCCTTCGTGAGGCTCTGAATAATGCGGTGCTTCACGGCAACCGCTTGGATCCGGCGAAGCTGGTCCACGTCTATTGCCGATGCGAATTGGGCAAAGGCGTGTCGGTAGTCGTCAGGGATCAGGGGAGGGGATTTGACCCAAACGCAATCCCCGATCCTTTGGCTGCCGAAAATCTCAGAGCTGAGGATGGGCGAGGCATCTTGCTAATGAAATCGCAGATGGACGAGGTCTGGTTTGCGTGTGAAGGCACCGAAGTCCATATGCGAAAGAAATGCGCCCAATGACCCGAACAGGAATTCTCGACGGTGCAAAGAATCCGGCCGCCACCATCCTGCTGATCCCGCTGGTTCCCTGCGTCGGATATTGGCGTGTAGTTGCATCCGATGCGGACGCGAAAGATGGAAAAGTGCTGAAAATCATCATCACTGAAACCCCAACGGAAATACGGTGGGTCCTGCAAGGCCGCCTGTCCGGATCCCAGGTTACCCGGGTGAAGGGAAATTGGAGCACGGCAAACCGCATGCGCAAGGGGCGCACCTGCATCGTGGATCTTGAAGAACTCACATTCCTGGACAAACGTGGGCGGAGGCTGTTGCGTGCCATGTCAAGAGATGGAGCGCAATTCGTAGCGGGCGGACTGCACAACAGGCCGCTGATTGACGAACTGAAAATAAGCAGCAAGCGCGGGCTATCGCGAATGATTACGTCATTTTTGCGGCTCTCACGCCAATGATTTCTAAAGCTGGAAAGATCCGTGCGAAACGTCGCAGCGCCTGCGTCGAACGCAGCAGTTCCAATGTGCACCGGGAAACAGGAGCAAGGCTATGCCATCTGATTTGCTAGACACGATCGGTAATGACGAAGAGCCGTCCGGTTCACTCGGTCGCCTGGGGGGCAGCAAAGAATCGGCGCTCGTGAACGCCGCCAGGAGTCGCGATCCGGATGCTTTCGCAGAGCTGGTGGCAAGATACGGCCCAAGGATTCTGCGCCTGGCGCAAAAGATTACCCGCAACCACGAGGATGCCGAGGACGTTGCTCAGGATTCTTTTGTGCGGGCTTTCCTGCACCTGGACACCTTTCGTGGAGACTCTCGCTTTTATACCTGGCTCGCGCGCATCGCGATTAATGGGTCGCTCATGAAGTTGCGCGCGCGCCGAGCGGGCGAGTTCCACTTCGACCAGCCTGTCGCCAGCGGAGATAGCTTTTTCCTCGCCGAAATCGCAGACGACGCTCCGAACCCTGAACAATGCCACTCGCAAGAAGAGCTTCAGAAGGCTCTCTCATCAGCGATGGGTGAGCTTCCCGTAACTTTCCGGGAGGCTCTGCGCCTCCACGAGCTAGAGGAATATTCAACCGAGGAAACCGCAATGATGTTGAAGCTCTCGATCACTACCGTGAAGTCGCGAGTGCATCGCGGCCGGAAAAGGCTGCGCCGGGCATTGACGAGATATTTTCGGCCGAGGGAGCTCGCTCGGTTCTCGGGAAGGAATTCAGTCTAGGGGAAAGATTGTGATCGCCTGGGTACTGATCGCCGCCCTGGCGATCCTTCGTTTTCTAAGCGTTTCCGATTGGTTTCGCGAGTTTGGTCGCGGCCGTCGCCGTTAATTGGATGGAGATAAATGATGCCCGTTAACAACGGAGACTCGAGCAGAAAGAACTCTGCCGTAGCGACGGAGGAAAGCAGTCAGGCCGCAGAGCGGTCCGAGGCGCCTGTGCTCGAGTCTCAAGAAAGAGGCACTCAGGCGAGCCGCGCTCACCGCGCGTTACAGGACCATCCGCGGAAGGCCTTAGCCGGATTCGTCGTTCTTCTTGTCATTGTTGCCGGCGCTGTCTATTTCATCCGCAACGCATTTCTATTTGAAAGCACCGATGACGCACAGGTCGATGGCCACATCATGCCGTTGAGTGCGCGGATCAGTGGATACGTCCTGGAAGTCCCGGTGATCGAGGGGCAGCTCGTCCGCGCCGGTGATGTGCTCGTGACCATTGACCCCCAGGACTACAGGATTGCAGAGAATCAGGCGCAGGCAGCACTTGCGGACGCGCTCGCCAGCGCCGCCAGCTCTCGCTACAACGTACCGATCACTTCCGTTGCCACACGCAGCAACCTGGAATCAGCCGGAACTGCGGTTACAAACGCGCAGGCGGGACTTCGGGCCGCCGAGCAGAATTTCGAGTCTACTAAGGCGTCCCTGGAGCAAGCGGAAGCCAATTCGACCAAGAGCAACGCGGACCTGGCTCGCTATGGAAAACTTGTCGCAAAGGAGGAAATTTCGCACCTGCAGTATGACGCGGCGGTAGCCGCAGCAGCGGCGAATAGAGCGGCCGTAGCATCGGCAACAGCCCTGGCGCACTCGGCCGAACAAGCCGTTCGGCAGGCGCAAGGGAAACTCCTGCAGGCGAGCGACGATTTACGGAGCGCACAGACCGCGCCGCAGCAGGTCTCACTGATCCGCGCAAGAGCGGATGCAGCCGATGCGCAGGTGCTGCAACGCAAAGCGCAGCTCGCTCAAACCGAGCTTAACCTCGGCTACACCATCGTCCGGTCGCCCGTCACAGGAATCGTCGGCAAGAAGTCAGTCGAAGTGGGCCAGAACGTCAGCATCGGACAGGAACTGGTAGAAGTAGTGCCGCTTGCCGATGTCTGGGTTACGGCAAACTTTAAGGAGACGCAACTGGCCCACATGCGGCCAGGGCAAACCGTCGAAATCAAGCTGGACGCCTACGGCCGCACTTGGAGGGCGCACGTTACCAATATCGGCGGCGGTACAGGATCGATCTTCAGTCTGCTGCCTCCAGAGAACGCCACGGGAAACTACGTGAAGGTGGTGCAGCGCGTGCCAGTGCGCATTGATTTTGAACGCGCTGCGGCAGGAGAGGAGTTCAACGCGGATGGGTTATTAAAGCCCGGCTTGTCCGTTCAACCTGACGTGAGGGTGCGATGACGGATGGCGCATCTGTTTCCTCGGGAGAGGATGTCTGGCAGCCCAAAGGAAACCCGTGGATCATCGCGGTCGCGGTTTCGCTCGCGGCATTCATGGAAGTGCTCGACACGAGCATTGCCAACGTGGCGCTGCCTCACATCGCGGGCAACCTGGGAGCTAGCAACGACGAGAGCACCTGGGTGTTGACCAGCTATCTTGTGTCCAACGCGATCGTTCTGCCGATCAGTGGATGGCTGGTCGGATGGCTTGGGCGGAAGAGATTCTTTTTGACGTGCATTGTGTTTTTCACGGTCAGTTCCTTTCTGTGCGGGATTGCACCGAGCCTGGGGCTTCTTCTCCTGTTCCGAGTCTTGCAAGGCGCGTTTGGTGGAGGGTTGCAGCCGATGGCTCAGGCCATCTTGGGCGATACGTTCCCTCCCGAGAAGCGAGGCTTGGCCTTCGCGCTGTACGGAATCACCGCGATTTGCGCTCCTGCGATCGGTCCGACGCTAGGCGGCTGGATCACCGATAGCTACTCCTGGCGGTGGGTTTTCTACATCAACGTTCCCGTGGGCGTTCTGGCTCTGCTGCTCGTTTACCGCCTCGTCGAAGATCCGCCCTACTTGGCACGCAAAAAGAAGAATCTTTCCGGATTCGACTTCATCGGATTTTCCCTGCTGACCCTCGGCGTAGGTGCCTTGCAGATCGCCCTCGACAAGGGACAGGAAGACGATTGGTTCGGATCACACTTCATTACGATTCTCGTCGTGATCGCCGTCGCAGGTCTGGTTTCCTTGGTCCTCTGGGAATGGTTTCACAAAGAACCCATCGTGGACGTGCGCCTGTTTAAGAACTTCAATTTCGCGACGAGCAGTCTAATGTTTCTGATGTTGGGAATGGCGCTATTCAGCTCCACAGTCCTTATGCCGCAACTCCTCCAGACTCTCATGGGATACACCGCACAAAAGGCAGGAATGGTTCTTTCAGCCGGGGCCGTGGTGGTGCTGGTGGTGCTGCCCATGGTTGGCAAACTTACCACCAGATTCCAGGCACGCTACCTCATCGCTTTTGGTTGGATGACCCTTGCAATCAGCATGTATACATCGTCCAAGCAGATCGACCTGCTCATGAGTTTCCGATCGGCCACCTGGTTACGAATATGGCAGTACATTCCCGTAGCCTTTCTATTCGTGCCGCTAACGCTTGCCGGATACGTCGGCCTCTCCGCCGAAAAAACCAACGCGGCCGCTGGGCTCATGAATTTTATGCGCAACATCGGGCAAAGCGTTGGGACATCCGCGGTCACTACCCTGATCGCTCGGCGCAGCCAATATCATCAATCCGTTTTAGCGGAATACACGGGCTCCGGCCGCTTTCGCAATAGTCTGGCAGCTCTTTCGATGAGCCTTACTCGGGTTGGCTTGAGCGCCCATACCGCGCAACAACAGGCACTCGGCCGCCTGTACGCTTTGCTTCAGTCGCAAGCCGCAGTTCTCTCTTATGTGGATGCGTATTGGCTGCTTTCCATGTGCTCGGCGCTCATGTTTTTCAGCTCGTTCCTTCTGAAAAAGAACGAACCAGGCAAGGGTGGGAAAGTCTCCGTTCACTAGGATTGCTGGAACAATCGGTGTCACTCGGCGCGCTGACATTGACTGGCGAATCTGGCGCAGCCGCGGTGATGGCGCTTATGTTTTCGATCCAATACGCCGCGAATCGCCGCCCCGGAAATTACGTCGCGGGAAGGTCGCAGCAGGAACCGAACTCGCGATATTCCTCGGCCGGCAACAATGAGAGTCCCAGAATCGATTGGTTGCAGGGTTTGTGGATGGCGCAAGTGGATCAATTCCTTGCCAGCCCCGGTTTCGCCGGAGAAGCGAAACGCTGGAATCGGAAGCAGCCACCTTGTCGGCCTGGCGAAGAAAACGGCCAGCTCCTGGTTCCACAAGGCATTTAAGACCGGCGGCTACAATATAGCGGCATATAGATACACCACATTGCATCTTGCTCTGCGTGGCGCATCGCAGGCGCGGAATTGAATGTCAACTCACGGTCATTCTGAAACTAGCCTAATGTGGTCGGAAGGTTTTCCCCGTCTCCAGCAGGGTTTTCAATCGCGAGAGAATTCGCGGCCACCCATCCGCGTTCTGAGCATACGCCGGGTCGTCCTCCGCTCAGTCATCGTTCGTTACCACAACCTTCACGGCCTCGGTCTCCGGAGTCAGCTCCACTTTCACTCTCGACATCACCGCCCCGTCTCCCATGCCGAACTTGTACTCAAACAACTTCGGCGGCTCAGCCCGCAACACCTCGCCCGTCACATACCGCATCGGTTTCCCATCCTTGCCCGGCCCCGACCAGGTCATCGCCCCACCGGGCTTCAAGTCCAGCTCAAAGTCCGCGCCCATGAAGATCGTCCGATTCGCCTCCTTCGACACGAACCCATCCCAGACCTTCTCCGCGGGGGCGGCGATGTAATACGTAAAAATCAATGGGGCCTTCGCCATATCAAACCTCCAAGCACTCCTCGAAGATCATGCAGCGCTTCGCTCAGACTCTAACAAAATATCCAATCGAAAGACCAGCAGACCGGCGCTCGTGGGAGAGTATTGCCGCGGAATGGGTTCTGGTTGCGTAGGCCTGCAACGATCCAAATAGTTTAGTAATTCCGTTCAGCACGCCCTGCAGCCCGGGCTTAACAGCTGATTATTCTTATCGGCGCTTATGCAACTGCCAATGGGGGCTACTTACATTGCCAGGCCGCAAGAGGATCTGCAGCCGCGGGTAACCTTTCAGTAGCCATCTTCAGTCAAAGGATTTCGAGTTCGTTTTCGCCTTTCGTTGCGGAATCGGTTTCTGCCCCGCCCTTGCTAAGAATGTAGTCGGCCGCCTTCTGGGCTTGCGATGCGGCGCATACAATCAAGCGGGCGTCCGATTTCAGTTTGTTGATCCAGGTCTGTAGGTAGGCCGCGGAGTTACCGAGCGTTCGAGATTCGATGCCGGCAGTGCCGCAGAGCATCGCAGCACCCATCTCGGCAACAAGTTCCTCTTTCGAGTAATCCTCACTGCCGAATGGGCTGTGGTTCATGATCCCTTCACGGCCCAAGCGAGAAGGGTGTCCAGTCGAGTGCGTTATTTCGTGGAACAGCGTGGAGTAATACTCTTCGGCGGCAAGGAACGCGGACCGGGCCGGCATGCCGACGGTGTCGGTTGAAGGCGAGTAGCAGGCCCGCGCGTCCTGCACGAATCCCGGCGGATTCGGCATGGCTCTGACAATGTTTTCGCATGGCTCGATCGGAATGATCGCTCGGACTCTGTCGGGGAACTTAATTCCCTCGCACTGCTCCAGGTTGAATACGTTGTAGCAGCGCAGCAGAATGGACTTGCGATTTCCTGTTTCTTCTGACTTCTGGTTCTCGCTTCGGTATTCGCGGATCTTCCAGAACACAACTTTGGACCCGTGTTGGCCGTTCCTTACAGCTCCGCCCAGTGCTTGGGCTTGACGATAGGTAACCCAGTACCGCGAGCCGTAACCCTGCGAGGCGAGAAGGAAAATGTTGATTCCCCGATATTCTTTCTTGCTGGCGAGGTTTGCGGGCGTCCCGGTGCCCCAGGGTTTGCGCCAGGGCGCCACACCCGATTCCAGTTGCTTGATGATGAATTCGGTGACGATTTCATATGCAGTCGACATTTGCGTGTTGATCCTCTGGGTATGAATTTGGTTCGATCGAGCAGGTCGGGCAACCCGGCCTCATTGAGGGAATGACTTTAGCGGATTGCTTCTGAAACGCGGGAGACCGGTTCGCGGTGGTCAGAGACGCGACCGATTGGGAAAGTTACCGGATTCACAACGACGAGACGCTAGCGGAGGAGAAGAGGGGGATATCAGAACACAATCGGAATATCCCGAACGCGCTAAACCTTTAATTCCTTGACCGCCTCCGGATCGTCGGAATCGTATCCCTCGACGGACTTCTCACTCTGCTCTGGCAATATTTATGACCACCAATGCCCGCTGCAGCTGCGATGCCCAAGGGCAACCAAGGCCGCTCCCAACATTCCGCGGATCAGCAAGTCCGTGAAGGCTGTCTTCTTCTTCCGGCCTGATTGCAAACAGGGCGGTTTTCTCTTTGTCGGGTTTTGGATCGTCCGCTTTTCGTTTCGTGCCGGATACCGATTTCCTGCGACGCTGCATTAACGAGAAAACCTGTCCATCCCGCTTTCAAATGCACTACTCTATTTTAGCTTGCAAGCGTGCCGTTGAGATCACCTAAGAACCAATTCTCATGTACTTTGGGGCTGGCGGAAAACGCAAAACGGAAATTGTGACTAACTGGGACGGACTGTGAATCGTCGTGATTTTCTACGATCAGCAAGCGCCGTGTCAGCGGGATTTGCGTTCTCGAGGGTGACAGAATTATCTGCGAAGGAGACTTCGTTGAGAGATGAGTCATTCAATTGGAATCCGCAGGCGCCGGATCCAGAAATGCTGGACAATCTACGGCGTGCCATCGTCGATTATTATCTCAATGAGGCCAATCTACGAAACGGCCTGATCGCAGACAGGACCCAGCCCGGATCGCCTTCGAGCATCGCAGCGGTGGGAATGGGGCTCAGCGTCTATATCGTTGCAGTAGAACGAAACATACTTCCGCGAGCGGACGCAGTCGACAGGACACT
>DATBYA010000143.1:0-57937 GCA_036514015.1 Candidatus Sulfotelmatobacter sp. | reverse complement strand
GACTACGACATTCGCTCCGATCCCCAGAGACAACGTGAGAATGGCCGTCAAAGCAAACCCAGGATGCTTCCATAACTGGCGCAGGGCATACTTCAGGTCAGCGCGCAGGCCGTCGAGTTCTGGCCAGACCCATTCTTCGCGACTGCGTTCCTCAATGAGCCCGACGTTGCCGAAGGCGCGGCGTGCGGCTTGCCTGGCTTCTTCGCGTGACATGCCATCTTCCATCAGTTCATCGGCTTTCTCTTGCAGATGCTCTTGAATCGACACCGAGAGGTCCTGATAGCGACGACGGCGGAAGAGTCGTCTGATCCATTCCATACAGCCTCCTACGTTTTACTCACCGCGAGCACACGAGTAATGCCAGCGAACATTGTTTCGAAGCCGGATTTTTCCCGCTCGAGGTGCCCGATGCCGGCTCGGGTCAGTCGGTAAATCCGGGTTGGCCGTCCTTTCGCCGAAATGCCCTCTTTGGATTCCAACAGGCCAGCTCGCAACAGGCGCTGTAGTGCTGGATACAGAGATCCTTCTTCGATCTGCAACAGATCGTCAGAAACGAGTTGGATGTGTTTAGCCAGTGCATAACCATGCATCGGCTTCACGCGAAGTGAGTGCAGGATCATCAGCTCCAACGCGCCAGCAAACAAGTCACGATGTTCGGGATTTTTAGCCATAAGGCGATATTATAATACCGCACATACCTATTTCTGCAATAGTATTATTGAGAAAATGTCGATGCCGCCACTTATGGATCGAGGAAGTAGCTCTTATTACGATGCCTCGGCATCTGGTTCGACCACTCTCCGGAAAACGGGCATCCCGAGGTCATGGGTGGCACCAGCGTTGTGTGCCGCGAGCATACGCCAGACTGGCTGACCGCGAGCGGCATTTCCCATTGACTGTCGGACACCAAGAACTCGTAATTTTCCGCTAACTGCGCGGAGTGCATGTGTGTCGAGTGGGTGCCGCGGTTCAGTGAGGAAACATGTGGTGCGGCGGAGGGAGTCGAACAGTCCCTAACCACTATGTGGACGTCGAGTGTGTCGGCCACGACCAGTTGTCTGACATGACAAGCTGCTTTTAGATCCTTTCGAGTGAGTAACGTTCCTTGTCGGTCGCGTTCAAGGCACGGCTAGGCCCTTGTCTTCTCTGAACCGCTAGTGGGCGGTACACGTAATATCAGGGGAGGGCGAATGCCTGTCCATTCGCGCACAGGGATGTTCGGAAACGGACACTGCGGACACGGACGGAGCCTGGCGTCGGTGGTATAGACTCCACGACTTGTCGCTTTTCCGAGCGCTGGACTTCGGCAGCCCGGATGCAGTGGCCCTTCGGCCCAGCCGCGGTGGCGAAGGAGAGGGAACAAACTTTGAAGCAATTGCACGACTGCGCGATGGCGCGACCCAGTGACGCGACGAATAAGACAAAAGAAATGTTCCAAAGAAATGTTTCGTAGTGAGGGATACGATGGAAAAGTTGATTCGTGATCTCCGGTATGCCGGCAGGTCGTTGGTGAGAAGCAAGGGCTATCCGGCAGCGGTGATCCTGACGCTGTCAGCGTGCATCGCGGTTAATGTTGCCATCTTTGCGATCGTTAACTCGGTTCTGCTGCGACCTTTGCCCGTTCCCAAAGCGCAAGAAATCGTTTTGATGGCGAATCGCTATCCGAAAGCCGGAGTGGGCGAACTGAATGAGAGCAGTTCCGGCGATTATTACGACCGCGTGGAAAACGTGCCTGCATTGCCGGAGCAGGCGGAATTCCGCTTTGTCAACCAGACGATCGACATCAATGGTGCGGCGGAACGCGTAACCGGAATGACGGCCACACCGTCGCTTTTCAGTCTTTTGCAAGTGAAACCTCTGCTGGGCAGATTTTTTACGTCCGCCGAGGGAGAAGTCGGGGCGCAGCAAAAGGTTATTTTGAGCTATGGGTTATGGCTACAGCTCTATGGCAGCGACCCGGCGGCTGTAGGTGGCGAATTGCGGTTGAGCGGCCGACCGTTCACCGTGGTGGGAGTCATGCCGCGGAGTTTTGTCTTCATCAATCCCGAAGTGCAGCTCTGGATACCTACGGCGTTCACGGCCCAGGAAAAAACAGTTCATCACAGCAACAATTGGTACGACATTGGGCGCTTAAGGTCTGGGGCGACAATTCAGCAGGTGCAGGCGCAGATTGACGCTCTAAATGCCGCGAATCTCGAAAAGTTCCCCCAGATGAAAGATGTGCTGGTTAACGCAGGCTTTCACACTGTGGTCGAACCGCTCGAAGACATGATCGTGAAAGATGTGAGATCGATCTTGCGTCTGCTGTGGGCTGGCTCGGTGTTCGTCCTGCTGATCGGGGTACTGAATGTGGCGAATCTAGCGCTGGCTCGGCTGAGCCTGCGAGGAAAAGAATTCGCTACCCGGCTGGCCCTGGGCGCCGGACGAGCGCAGTTAATGCGGCAGCTCATGATGGAAAACCTGCTTCTGGCTGCGGCCAGCGTACTGGGTGGAGTGATCCTTGGCGCGATATTCCTGCGCATGGTAGCTGCCTTGGGGCTGAACCATTTTCCGCGCGCGTATGAAGTGAAAGTGGACGGCGAAGTCGTGTTTGTCGCCGTGCTGATGGCTTTGGGCGCGAGTGCACTGATTAGCAGTCTGTCGCTCGTGGGTCTGTCGAGAACAGGATTCCACGACATTTTGCGCGACGATGAAAGAACGGGTACGGCGGGTAAGGCCCGCGCGGTGCGAAGCGGGTTAGTCGTCGCGCAGATCGGATTTGCTTTCTCGCTACTGGTGGGGGCCGGAGTGCTGCTGGCGAGTTTTCGAGAGCTTCTCAGGGTGAATCCCGGATTCAGAACTACCGGAATCTTGACTGCGTCCGTGAGCGCCCCTGAAAGCAGGTACGGCGACGCAGCCCAATTAAACGGGCTCATGAGCCGGTCGCTCGACGCGATCCGCAAATTACCCGGAATCATATCGGCGGGGGCGACTACTACAATCCCGCTTGGCGGTAGCTACGATGACAGCGTGATCCTGGCCGAAGGATATGTCATGAAGCCGGGCGAGTCGGTCGTTTCGCCGCGGCGGATCTCGGTTACGCCGGGATACCTGGAGACGATGGGCATATCGCTGCTCAGCGGCCGTTATTTCCTGGAAAGCGACGACCGGAATGCGCCGCCGGCGATCATTGTCGATGAAAAGCTGGCGCAGAGATTTTGGGGGCATCGCGATCCGGTGGGGCTGCGCATGTATGAGCCTGATCCAAGCAATCTGACGGAGACAGGTCGCAACACCATCTGGTATCGGGTCCTGGGAGTGGTTCGGTCGGTGCGACTGGAAGATTTGTCGGGTAAAGGCAATCCGGAAGGCGCATACTATTTTCCCTTCGCGCAAAATACCTCGAACAATTACACCATTGCAGTGAGGGCTGCGGTGGACAGTGCAGCAGTGGCTCAGAGTGTTCGCTCGGGAATTGCGGCGTTGGATCCGGAACTGCCGCTGTTTGATCTGAGGACAATGGGGGAGCGCGAAGAGTTATCCCTGTCGTCACGGCGAACGTCAATGCTACTGGCCCTGGCTTTCGGACTGTTGGCTTTGTTTCTGGCAGCGGTGGGCATTTACGGAGTGTTGTCCTATCTGGTCGCACAGCGCCGGCGTGAGATTGGCATACGCGTGGCGTTGGGTAGCACACGGGGACGGATCGTAAAGCTGATCCTGCGAGAGGGGTTTGTTCTGGTTGGAATCGGTCTGATTTTGGGAGTAATAGGGTCGATATCGTTACGCACGATAATTGCAAGTGAGATTTATGGAGTGGGTTCTCTTGATCCGCTGGTGATTGGGAGCGTTGCGATCATTTTTGGACTGATTTCTTTGGCAGCGTGCATGTTGCCGGCGCGACGTGCCATGCAAGTTGATCCGGCGATCGTATTGAGCGAGCAATAGGGCCCAGTGTAGCTTTCTGTTTCCATCCTGCGTCTGTGAGCCCTCGGCCAATCGAGAGAGCCTCCGTATCGCAGACATGAATCAAGCCGCGTAGGCTCCGGGACCTGCGCGGTTTTTGGTTAAGGGTAATCGACTGCTCGCCGGGCAACGGCGGCACTTCTCCCGACCAGTTATGGATGAACAAGGCTCCCGAGCAACGCTCTCCTAGATTGTCAAAGAGAGAGGAATCCGCGGGCAACCCTTAACTTATCCATTAGGGAGGCTTGCCGAAAATCCATTCAGAATCAGGGCATCGGCTGCAACCTCCTAGCGGAACTATAATGACGCGCGCTCATGTTTCTAGCCTCTAAAGCCAAATTCGGAACGCATGAAATTTAGTCGCTGTGCGGCGTGAGCAGAATGGGCGAGGTGCTCTGCCACTAGATCGGAGGCATCCATGAAGAAATTGCTGGTAGAAACTGCCGATCGAGCAGCCCGATACATCGCGGGGATTAGCGATCGACGGGTCGCACCGTTGCCTGCGGATGTAGCCCGATTGGAAGCTCTGGGAGGGCCGCTGCCTCAATTGCCATCAGATCCCTCAGAGGTCTTATCCTTACTCGATGACATCGGGTCGCCTGCGACGGTGGCAACGACCGGCGGCCGCTATTTCGGATTCGTCATCGGCGGCTCGCTTCCTGCGGCACTGGGGGCAAACTGGCTGGCGGGAGCCTGGGACCAGAATGCGTCGATGCAAGTGATGTCTCCAGTGGCGGCGAAGTTGGAGGAAATAGTCCTGGAGTGGATCGTGGACGTGCTAGGTCTGCCGTCTGGGTCGGGGGCCGGATTTGTTACTGGCACGACCATGGCAAACTTTTCAGCCTTGGCGGCGGCACGGACCGCGCTGCTGAAACGTGCGGGATGGGACGTTGAGGAGGACGGATTGTTTGGAGCGCCGCCCATTCACGTGGTGGTGAGCGATGAAGTTCACGTTTCGGTGCTGAAAGCACTGTCGATGCTCGGGCTGGGGCGTTCGCGAGTCACGCGGGTTCCGGTGGACGACCAGGGACGGATACGACTCGAGGCACTACCTCCCCTTAACGATCAGACGCTTGTGTGTGTTCAAGCGGGAAACGTAAATACCGGAGCGTTTGATCCCGCAGGAGAAATCTGCGCCCGTGCGCATGAGGCAAGTTCCTGGGTGCATGTGGATGGCGCTTTTGGGCTCTGGGCAGCCGTCTCGTCGCTGTACGCACCTTTGCTGGCAGGCGCAGGCTCTGCCGATTCCTGGGCGATTGATTGCCATAAGTGGCTGAACGTGCCCTACGATTCGGGTATCGCCGTGGTGCGAACGCCGGAGTATCTCCACACGGCCATGACGCTGAGTGCCGCCTATCTGACGCCGAGCGATGGGCGCCAGCCCTGGCACTATGCGCCGGAAGCCTCGCGGCGGGCCCGCGGGGTCGAGTTGTGGGCAGCGATGCGCTCACTCGGACGCAGCGGGTTACGGGAAATGATCGAGCGAAACTGCCGCCAAGCGAAAGTGTTCGCGGAACGTCTGCACAAGGCCGGGTTCGCTATCTTGAACAACGTGGTCCTAAACCAGGTGCTAGTCTCGTTCGGCAGCGCCGAGGACACGCGGAGGGTCATCACAGATATCCAGAACGATGGGACCTGCTGGTGTGGGGGAACGCAGTGGCACGGGCATACGGCGATGCGAATCAGCGTGTCCAGTTGGGCTACCACCGATGAGGATGTCGAGCGGAGTGTAGCTGCAATGATCAGAATCGCAACGCGGAATAATCACGAGCGCGCGTGACAGTTGAGACGTTGTGACAGCCAATCAGCATCCTCAAAGAGTATATTGACCAGCAAAAGACTCCTAGCTAAGTCGCTTATATCCCCCTCCTGAAGGACGGGGTTTACGCTCCACCGGATAAATTACAATCGGTTCCCGGAGGATAAGGATCATGGCCAATCAGGTGAAATGGAATCGTAACCATGAGGGGCTGCGGCGGAGAGTCTTAGCGATAACAGGGTTGATCCTGATGTTTTCGATGCGGGTGTATTCCGGGCAAAAGAACTCTGCGGACAGCGCGGCGCCGATTCAGTCTTTTCTGGGACGTTGGGATTTGACCCTGAAGACTCCACTTCGCGAATATCCCTCGTGGTTGGAGATCACCCAGGAAGATGGGCAGATCAAAGCTCGAATGGTGAGCCGTTGGGGACACGCGCGTCCGTTGCCGAAAATTGAGATCTCGAATGGCCGGATCACGTTCGTTTCTCCCAAGGAGGAGGAAGACAGGAAAGACGACATGGTCTTTGAGGGCAAGCGATCCGGGAAGATGCTTGCGGGGACCACGACCGGTCCGGATGGAACTGCGTGGCAATGGATCGGCGAGAGAGCGCCATTCCTGAAGAGAGAGAGTGCTCCGCAGTGGGGAAAGCCGACACCGTTGTTCAACGGCAGGGACCTGAGCGGATGGACGCCAAGCGATCTGGGATCAGCGGCGAGTTGGAAGGTCGAAAATGGAACGCTGGTAAGTCCTGGACATGGTCCTGAACTCATTACCGATGCCAAGTTTGAAAATTTCAAATTACACGTTGAATTCAATTGCGCTCCGGGATCGAATAGCGGCGTGTATCTACGCGGTCGGTACGAACTCCAGATCGAAGACGATCCGGAGCCCGAAGGGCCAACTATGCGCACCGGGGGCATATATGGCTTCCTGGCTCCCTCGTCCGAACAGCCGCGCCGGCCGGGAGAGTGGCAGACCTACGAAATCACGCTCGTGGGACGAGTGGTCACCGTTGTCCAGAATGGTCATACCATCATTGATAAGCAGGAAATTCCGGGCATCACCGGCGGGGCTTTGGACAGTCACGAGGCACTGCCCGGTCCGATCTATCTGCAGGGTAGTGAAGTCGGTCACGTCGCCTTTCGGAATATTACGATAACCTCGGCAGAGTGATCTGATCTCAGCCTCCGCAGGGCAAGTCCGCGTGTCCCCTAAGGCAAGGAGAAGCGTACGATCCACAAGCCAATGATCTCAGTTAATGATTTCGTCTCAATCCGATGGAGAAGTATTATCGGCAACTTCCCAGCAGCCCACATGAAGAGCAGTCTTCTGTATTGTGTGTATTGTGCATTTATCGTGACGGCATTCGCGGCCGCCGAGTTAGCGGTTTCCCATGCACATGCTCTGGCGACGCTGGCCAGTCAACCCCAGGGGGAATCGTTCAAGTCCGGCGGCCTGCGTTCGTTTGAAATTGTTCCGTTGGAGACCGTCTCGGAAACTTCCGCGAACGCCAGCATTGGCGACCTCAACGGCGACGGGCGCCCCGATATCGTGTTGGCCAAGGGTCGTCATTGGGAGGTGCCAAGTCGGATTTTTTTTGGCGACGGCAAAGGAAAGTTCACGCCGGGGCCGGCTCTTCCGAGTAAGGCCACCAAGACCTACTCGGCGTCCTTGGCCGATATGACCAAGAGTGGCCACCTCGATATGGTGCTGAGCAATGATGAGCCGGAACCGAAGTTGGTCCTGCTCAACGATGGCAAAGGTAATTTCACCGTGGGCGGGACTTATGGCGACCCAAAGTGGTCAACTAGAAACGCAGCGGTTGGGGACTTGAACGGCGACGGCTATCCGGATATCGCGGTCGCGAATCGTGGCATGGCGAGCTATGTCTGCATGAATGACGGCAAGCTCCATTTCGATTGCCGTCCCCTGCCGGACTCGCCGAGCGCGGCGACGGTGGCCATTGCGGACATTGACGGCGACGGCGCGAATGATGTGATTTACGCCTGCCGGGATGAATGCCGAAGCACTGTCTATTTCAACGATGGCAAGGGAAACTTCACGCGCAAAGAGCTCTGGGGACCTCCCAAATCATCGACTCGAGCCTTGGCGGTCGCCGACCTTAACGGCGATGGTCATCTCGATATCGCCGCCTGCCACGAGAATCTGGGCTGCTTTGTCTACTTCAACGACGGCAAAGCCCACTTCGGCAAAGGCATTCAATTCGACAAGCCTGCGGCGGTTCCCTACTCCATGATCGCCGCGGATCTTAATCACGACGGCCGGCCAGACATCATTGTCGGCTATGTTGACGCTCCGGGCGTAATCTATTTCAACGATGGCACGGGAAGGAGGTATCAGCCGGTGCCCTTCGGCGACGGCAAGGGAGCCATCTATGGCATGGCGGCTGCCGATCTGGATGGGGACGGATGGCCCGATGTCGTCGTGGCGCGATCCGACGCGCCCTGCTTTGTGATGTTTAACCGCCCACCCAAGAAATGAGCGTGAAGTTGGCTTTCCAGATTGATGTGTCATGGACCTACGATCGATACGGAAACCGGATAGAAGAAGAAGTATATCCGCTTCCGGCGGCTATATTTCGCATGCGCGGGCAATGATCAAACCCGGATTTTTTCGCGGTGCTGGAGACTATTCCGAGCGGAAGGTAGCCTCTGTTTTGCGTGTCACGTTTAAGTGTGATTAGAATCACATACACTGGCCGAAAACGCTCGGCGTGTAGCCCCCATCCCCGTTTGCGAAATTTCGCGACAGGATGGCGGGGCTGGGAATTTCAAGTCTGAATTTCAAGTTCGATTTCTTGAATCGACACTGCGCCCGTCGCCGATGCTGAATCGACAAACGATCCGCCTGCTGGCTTGGCTGCTCTGGGCCGTCGTTCTCCCCTGCCTGTACGCGCAGACCGTTCCGGTCGAGGGAACTGTTCGCGATGCCAGCGGCGCGGTAATCGCAAATGCATCGGTCGTTCTAAGCGCCGGCTCCCATCAGCTCGCAGCCAAGACCGACGCCGACGGACATTTCCTGCTCCCCTCCGTTCCGTCTACCTCGGGAACCGTGGAGATCAGCCGCGACGGATTCAACCCAATTCGCCAGTCATGGAACGCGGGAGCGGCGAGCAGGGTCAAGCTTGAAATTATCCTGCAACCGGCGACGGCCAACGAACAGCTCACCGTTTCGGCAGCGCGGACCGAAGTACGCCTTTCTGAGACCCCAGGCAGCACAATTCTGCTTACCAATACCGATGTCACCGCGGCTCCCGCGCTGCGCGTCGACGACGTGCTTCTCCAGGTCCCTGGATTTTCTCTCTATCGTCGCTCAGACAGTCGCACGGCCAATGCCTCGAATCAGGGGGTGTCGCTGCGAGGCCTGGGTGGAACCGCCGCCAGCCGTGCGCTCATTCTCGAAGATGGACTTCCGCTGGTCGATGCCTTCGGAGGCTGGGTCTACTGGGACCGCGTTCCGCGGGCGTCACTCGCCAATGTGGAAGTTTTCCGCGGCGGAGCGTCCAATCTTTACGGCAGCGACGCCCTCGGCGGAGTTGTGCAATTCATCACTCGTCAGCCCGAGACTAGCCAGCTCGGCCGGCCGGCTTTCACCTTGGAGACTTCCTACGGCAACGAACGCACGCCCGATCTTTCTTTCTGGACCGGAACGCGCGTCGGAAAGTGGGATATATCGCTCGCTTCCGAAATGTTCCGCACCGATGGTTACATCATCGTTCCTACCTGGCAGCGTGGAAGCGTGGACGCAGCGGCCAATTCGGAGGACGCGACGGTCGACTTCACTGTCGGTCATAAGCTCAGCGACAAGGGCCGGGTCTTCGCGCGGGGCAGCTTCTACACCGAATTCCGCAACAACGGCACGCCCATCGAGACCAACGACACACGCATGGGAGAGGGCGGGGTTGGATTCGATCAGCAATTCGGTGGCAGCGATTCCCTCACCTTCCGCGCATACGGTCAGGTCCAAGGATACGATCAGCGATTCTCCTCCGTCGCGGCCAACCGAGACAGTGAAGCGCTCACCGATCTCCAGTACGTTCCCGAACAGGTGGGTGGAGGCGCGGCCCAGTGGACGCATTTTCTCGGCAGGCGTCAGACGCTGATCGCTGGTATGGACTTGATGGAAGTGATGGGTGCAAGCGATGAACAGCTTTTCTCTTCCGGCACGCATACGCGAAACAACGCATCGGGAGGGCGGCAGCGCATTCTCGGGGGGTTTGGGGAAGATCTCGTCCGGTTAAACAATTGGACAATCATCCTCGCCGGCCGCTTCGACAACTGGAACAATTTCAATGCCAGCTCGATCTGCACGCCCGTCTCCGGCTCGTGCACTTCCTCTCCCAGCGTACTGTATCCATCGCGGAACGATCTTGCTTTCAGCCCTCGGCTCTCGGTGCTACGTTCTCTGAGCCGCAACGTTTCCGTCACGGGATCGATGTACCGGGCTTTTCGCGCACCCACTCTGAACGAACTGTATCGCAGTTTTCGGCTGGCCAACGTGCTTACGGAGAACAATCCCTACCTCAACGCCGAACGTCTCACCGGCGCGGAGGCAGGAGCGAACATCACCACGCTCGAACGCAAGCTCGATCTTCGCGGAACATTTTTCTGGAGCGACATCGTGGATCCGGTGCAGAACGTGACCATCAACCCGACGTCCTCTCCGGTCCTCCGGCAAAAGGAGAATCTGGGACGTACCCGCTCGCGTGGGGTTGAACTGGACGGGGTTGTGCATGTCGCCCACGATATTCAACTCTCGGCTGGCTACGATTTCACGGCAGCGACCGTAGTCAACTATACAGTGCCGCCGGGCGAGATTTCTCTGCTGGGAAACAAGGTCGCGCAAGTTCCGCGCAATGTCTTTACCTGGGAAGCTCGCTACTGGAACCCTTCGCGCATCCTGCTTAGCGTCCAGGGACGCTTTGTCGGCAACCAGTTTGACGACGATCAGAATCAGTACCCGCTGGGCCGCTTCTACACGATGGATTTACAGATTGGGCGCAACGTCACGCGCAACCTGGAAGTCTTTGCCGCTGCCGAAAACCTTACGGACACGCGCTACAACGTGGCAAATACGCCCACTGCCACCGGATCGCTGTTCAACATCGGGCCGCCATTCTTATACCGCGTCGGATTGCGTCTCAATTTCCCCGCAGAAAGACAGTAGTTCCCACCTCGACACGAGTTTGGGCAATTTCCACTCGATCATTTATCCTTTATCCTTAAAAGTTGTCTTGAGGCCGGCTGCACATTCCGTCAACCCTGTGCGAAACTCAGCGCAGTTGCTAAGAGCTAAAAGCCCTTTATGAAAACCGGCATTATCGGCCTGCCCCAGGTAGGCAAGACATCTCTGTTTCGAATTCTGACCAAGGCGCATCTTTCCGCTCAAGCCAACCCGCGCGATGCCCACATCGGAGTCGCGAAAGTTCCCGACGACCGCCTGCACCGTCTGGCCGCCCTCTACAACCCCAAGAAGCTAACTTACACCTCGGTGGAGTATGTCGACCTCGGCGCCATCGGTCAGGATGCCTTGAAGGAAAGTGCCTACATCGGCCATTTGCGACAGGTGGACGCTCTGGCTCACGTAGTACGCGTATTCGAGGACCCGGCAGTCGCGCTCGTAGCGGAAATTGATCCGCTGCGCGACATCAAGAATGTCGAGTTCGACCTCATGGTGAGCGATCTTGGCCAGATCGAAAAACGTCTCGAGCGCTTGGAAAAAGACCTCAAGAAGATGAAGACGCCGGAACTCGAAAAAGAATTCGAGCTGCTCAAGCGCGCCAATGCCCATCTCGGATCCGAGAAACCGCTGCGCGAAATGGAGATGACGCCCGAAGACAAGAAACGTCTGCGCGGATTCATGTTCCTTAGCGAGAAGCCGATTTTCTATGTGCTGAACATTGGCGAGTCGACGGAATTGGGCAAAGAACTCGACGAAGCCGTGAGTAAGTACAAGCTCACCGAGATTGCCGCTCGACCCAACGCGGCGGCAACGGCCATCTGCGGAAAGGTCGAAGCCGAGCTCGCCGAAATGAGCGATGCCGATGCCGCAGAATTTCTCTGCAGCTACGGTCTTAAGGAAAGCGGTCTGGTCCGCCTTATTCGCACGACTTACAGGTTGCTGGGCCTGATCTCATTTTTCACGGCGGGCGAAGACGAGTGCCGCGCCTGGCAGATTCCAGCCAACACCCGCGCCCAGGAAGGCGCGGGAGCTATCCACTCCGATCTGCAAAAACATTTCATTCGCGCCGAAACCATCCGCTGGGATCAACTTCTCGAAGCCGGCTCGGAAGCCAACGCCCGCGCCAAAGGTACGCTGCGCCTCGAGGGCAAAGACTACATTGTGCAGGATGGCGACGTGATGCATATTCGGCATTCGGGATGAGTACCCAGGTGCGAGTACCGAGTTCCGAGTTCCGAGCAATTGGTTATATGCTGGGGAGAGGATGGCGCAGAATTACAAGGATCTCATCGCTTGGCAGAAGGCGATGCAGTTGGTCAATCCCGTGTGCGAGGCTACGAGTACTTTCCCCAAGGCCGAGACCTACAGCGTAACCGACCAGATCCGACGGGCGGCAGTCTCGATTCCTAGCAACATCGGCGCAGGAAAAACGCACTACAGCAAACGTGAATGTATTGACTTGCTTCGCCACTGTCGCGCTTCTCTGACCGAACTTGAGACCAAGTGCTCATCGCTCAACGACGGAGCTCTGGGTGCGAAACTCAGGCTGCTGATCTCGAGAAACAAGCGGAAGAAGTAAGCTGCATCTTGAGCGGCCTTATCGATTCTCTGAAGGAGCAGGCGCCATAGGAATTCGGCTCGGTACTAGATACTCGGTACTCCCTATGTACCCCATCACAATGAGCGTCCTCTTAGGCCTCACCGCGGCCGCCGCGAATGTTTTCGGCGGCGCAATCATCGTGCAGCGGCACTGGGAGCGGCGTTACCTTCGCTACTTTATCGCCCTGGGCGCGGGATTCATGCTGGCCACAGCGCTGATTGAGATGGTTCCAGAGAGTCTTGCGCTGCGCGGAAGCTCCGCAGCATTCCTTGTGCTGCTGGGTTATCTGATCATTCACTTCTTTGAACACACGGTTACGCCGCACTTCCACTTTGGCGAAGAAACGCATCGCGACGAGTTCATCCATTCCCACAAGAGCTACTCCGTCTTGCTCGGCCTCATCATTCATACGTTCTTCGACGGCATCGCCATTGCCTCGGGATTTCTGGTTTCGAACTGGTTGGGTTGGCTGATCTTTCTGGCGATTTTTGTGCACAAAATTCCTGAAGGCTTCACGGTAAGCTCCGTGATGCTGGCGAGCGGCCGCAGTCGTGGCACCGCCTGGGGTGCATCGGTGGTTCTGGGCGGATCAACTCTTGCCGGCGTTCTCACCATGGCGCTGTTCCGTCATCACGTCGGCGCCGGGCTGCCTCTCGCCGCCGGAGTTACGATTTACGTCGCGGCTTCCGACTTGATTCCCGAAGTCAACAAGGAACCAGCGATGAAGATGGCTCTGCTCGTCTTCGTGGGTGCTGGAGTCTTCGTCCTGCTGGATCATCTATTCCACGGGCACTGAGACGTCAGCTTCCGAGGATTGAACCCTCCGGCGTTTCCCCGAAACGCACCGCCTCAAACCAAGGGCGCCTGCAACAGCGGACGCCCTTTTGCCAACCTGAATCACGCGTTTCCAGCTCTCATCACTGAGGCTTCTTCGGTTCTTCTTCTTGTTTCTTCTTCTCCTCAGGAGTTTGCGCACGCGGAGCTGGCTTCGCCGGGCGCGCCTGCGCCGGAGGTGGAGTGTTTTGCGGCGGACGGGCGCTGGGCGGAAGAGTCGAAGGACGCGCAGCCGGCGCGTTGTGTTGCGCGGGCGGCTCTGCCGGACGATTCGTCTCTGGCCGATTCGGTTCGGGTCGGCCTGGTGCGGGCTGGTTCGGCGCGGGACGGTTGTTTGGTTGCGCTTGGGGCGGACGATCCGTTCGCGCCGGCGGCTCTGCCGGACGGTTATTCGGCATCGGTTCCGGACGGTTATTCGGCGTCGGTTCCGGACGGTTATTCGGCGCCGGGGGATTACTCGGGGCAAGGCGGTTCGGTGGCGCGGGGCTTGCGCCCGGACGCTCGTTTGCAGCGGGTGGAGGAGCCGGTCGATTTGCGGGTTGATTGCCCTGCGGCCTGCCGGGTTGAGTACCTGGTTTCGCCGCGGTGGCAGTAGCGGGTTTTCCCGGCGGGGCCTGCTTCACCTGAGGACGCGCAGCCACTGAATTATTCGTCGGCTGTAAATGCTGCATCTCCTGCCGGCCAATCGGCTCCCCGGGATGGGCTGCCAGCGCCTGTTGCCGGGCCGCGAATGGCACTGGGGGAGCCGGCACTTTTGCCTTTGCTACGATCGCACGGCTGGCCACCGGGGCCGGCGGCGCTTTCACGTGGTTCGCGGTACTGGCATGCGATCCAAATACGCTGTTGGCGGTCGGCGCGACTACCGCTCTAGCGTTCACCGGCGCCGATGCGATCTCCCTTGCGTTGACGGCCACTGCCGCCCTGGCAACCGGCTGTCCGCTGGCGAAGGCCTGTTGCGGAACAGCCGTCACCGCCCCCGAAACGTTTCTGTTCGCATACGTGACATTGTTGATCACGGTCGTTTTATTAACAATGGTAGTGTTATAGATGTTGGTCACCGTCATGGTGCTGACGGTGGTGTTGCTGACGTTGACGCGGTTGACGTATCCGCGACTCACCGCGTACGACGGCACATATACTTCTCGGGGGCCTAACGGAAACCAGCCCATATTGCCGCCGAATCCGCCGCCTCCGCCAACAAACACGACCAAAGCCGGCGCGTACACCGGCGCTACTTCCATCGGTCCCGGCACCCAACCCCAGCGTCCGTCCACCGACATCCAGCGGCCGTAGTGAAAGGGAGCATAGCCCCAAGGTTCGTCGTCCACCCAGGTCCATCCCCAGGGATCAACCCAGGCCCAGTGCCCTTCACGATAAGGAGCCCATCCTTCTGATACATGAGGAAACCAGACGTTCCCGTAGCTGGACTCCGGACGCCAGTCGCCGTTTTCGTCCAGGTCCTCGTAGCCGACCACATCGGGCGAGACATATCTCGCCGACCGCGAGTTTTCATAGCGCTGATAGCGGCCGTCGCTCCAATTATCGAAGTCGTCAGGTCCACCGAGATCCTCGACTTGGGCATTCAGCGCATCGGTTCCATCGAAAGTGGCGCGCTGGCCCGCATGCAGTGTGTAGGTTTCCCCGTTGCCGGTCGATTCGCCCTCACCCTGGCGAATGCTAACCACGGTGTAACTTCCATCCTCACTCGCTTCCACACGGTATCGTCCCGGCTGGAAAATCGAGAATGCCTGATTGGGAGTGTCGATCTCAAACGCATCATCAGGGTTCAAATGTCGAACCCGTACGTTGATGGATCCCGAACTGAGCTGGATTTGCGTGCTGCGATCGTCCAGA
The DNA here is from genome assembly GCA_036514015.1 of Candidatus Sulfotelmatobacter sp. Taxonomy (GTDB): domain Bacteria; phylum Acidobacteriota; class Terriglobia; order Terriglobales; family Acidobacteriaceae; genus Sulfotelmatobacter. Next base: position 42,745 of record DATBYA010000143.1, on the reverse strand, counting down.
TTGAGAAGGGAGATTCCCGTATTGCTGTTCAAATCGATCACAGCCGATCCCAGCGAGAGTTCGGCGCGAGAGTCCTGGTCGGCCCAGAGCTGATCGCCCGTGGTCATCGGCCGGTTCTGAGCGGCTTCCACCCATTCCGACTCCCCGGCAGGCTGAAATGAAACGGAACCTTGCAAGAATCCCAGACGGGCCACACGGCTCGGTGGATCATCTTGGTCGTACTGGTCCTGCGCCACTACTCGCGGTACCAGCGCAGTACCCAGGAGTGATGCTGCTGCCAACAGGGTGATTGTCGAACGCAAGCCTTTCGTAAGTGATTTCATAGGTGATCTCATCTTTCGGAGTGGGGCAGTCGCCCCGCTCGGCACGCCATTGATTTTGTTTTGAGCTCCCGGGACCCAAGTTTCCCGGACTTCGAGACGTAGGACGCCTCACTAGGATGCGTGCGGGGCCCTGGTTGTTCCTACAGCGGAAACCCGATGGATTTCCAGCTCGACCAAAAGGCCAAAAACCTCGCCGAGCACTCGGCATCTGAATGGGTTCGATTCATGGTAGCCGGAAATCGAGACAAGCAAATTAAGTCGAGTAATTCAACGGAGAAAAATGGAGAAATATGATGACTTGGGCTGCGCATGAGGGGAAACATTGCCGCTGCGGGGCCAATCCCGGAATTGTGAGTGCAATCCCAGCGGCCGAAACCTACCCCGCCAAGAATCTTCCCTCGAAAGCGCTGGTTCGTCTGCAGCCGGACGGCAGAGTTCCGGTTGCCTCGCGGGGTCCGGAAATCGGAACCGGCATGGATACGATCATGACCCGGATCACGGCCGACGTCTTGCGGATTTCTCCCGAACTTGTCGATGCCAGACTGGGCGACACAGATTATCCCGGAAGCGCCGATTTCCGCGGGTTCGATGCACCGCCAGCGTCGGCCTCGCCGTGCAGCAGGCCGCCCTGCAAACACCGCAACCTCATCTTCTTTTCCTACCGTATACTTCCTCCTTTGCTGGAGGCCGCATGTTCCCGACACAAGTTCGCCTAACCGTATTCATTTTGCTCTGCGCTCTGGCCACAACGCTCTCAGCCCAACCCAGGCCGCGGGCCCGCGATCTGGGCGTTCCATTCGATGGAACTCCGGGCACCAACAATGCCATCACCGATGTGAAAGGAGTTGAGGTCGGCCACACGACACTTATTTCCGGCGAAGGCAAACTCGAAATTGGCAAGGGTCCGGTTCGAACCGGCGTCACGGCCATTCATCCTCGGGGAAAGGCCAGCAACGACGCCGTTTTCGCCGCATGGTTCACCCTCAACGGCAACGGCGAAATGACCGGCACCACCTGGGTCGACGACTCCGGCTTCCTCAATGGCCCCGTCATGATCACCAACACTCACAGCGTAGGAGTCGTGCGCGACGCCGTCATCGCCTGGAAGGTCAAGCGCGGCACTCCCGACATGGAAGGCTACTGGTGGTCACTTCCCGTAGTCGCCGAGACTTGGGATGGCTACCTCAACGACATCAACGGATTCCACGTCAAGCCTGAAGACGCCTTTCACGCCCTCGATACCGCGCACTCCGGTCCAGTCGAAGAAGGCAGTGTCGGCGGCGGCACGGGCATGATCTGCAACCAATTCAAAGGTGGCATCGGCACTTCTTCTCGCGTGCTCGACGCAAAACTCGGAGGCTATACCGTCGGGGTCCTCGTGCAGTGCAACTATGGCTCGCGCGAGCAGCTTCGCATTGCAGGCATAAACGTGGGCCGCGAGATTCCCGAGCGCACCATCTTTCAGGACGATCTCGGCTCCATTATCGTGGTGCTCGCCACCGATGCTCCCCTGATCCCTACGCAACTGAAGCGCGTCGCCAGAAAAATATCGCTCGGCCTGGGTCGGGATGGCAGCTATTCCGGCGACGGCTCGGGTGACATATTCATTGCCTTCTCCACGGCAAACCCCGGCGCCGTCGGCAGCCAGGGACTGCACCAGCTCACCATGCTTCCCAACGATTCACTCGATCCAATTTTTCTGGCGACCGTCCAGGCGACCGAAGAAGCCGTGGTGAATGCCATGGTCGCGGCCGAAACCATGACCGGCATCAACAATCACACGGTGATCGCGCTGCCCCACGAACGTCTCCGTGAAGCGCTAAGAAAATACAATCGCTTAGCAAAATAATCGAGGAAGAAAATCGCAGGGTGTCCCACCCTTCGCGCTGTATGCGAGAGAGTGGGGATTTTAACTTTCTGATCTCAATGGACGCTTTGCCGCTTCTGCGCCCATGGTTCTGCAATTCGATTCCAATCGTTTGAGCGTCGATGGCAGCGTCGTGCGCTTGATCCCGAGGCGGCTGGCAGCTCCATCCTCAGCCGACCGCATTCCTTCGGTCTGCCTCAAAACGCGAACCATGTGCTCGCGTTCCCTCTCCCTAAGACTGGTCTTCCGTGCGTTCCTGCGGTGCTTCTAATCCCACCGGCGGCGCGGCCAGCACCGGCTTTTGCTCAAGATGACCAAGCGCGCAATCATGTTCTCAAGCTCGCGAATGTTTCCAGGCCAGTTCCAGTCTGAAGCTCAGCCATCGTGTCGTCGGAGACGGTGCCAATGCGCTTTCCCATGCGTGCGGAATGTTTGCCGACAAAATGATGAACCGGGGGATGGGGATGTCGGTAGGCCGCTGCCGCAAGCGACAGCAAGCCAACGGGGAAGACAGTGAGACGGTAGAAGAGATCTTCGCGAAACTCTTTGTCGGCAAGGTTCTGCCCCAGATCGCGGTTGGTGGCGGAGACTTGTAGAAATCGATTGATGGGATGGGATGCAACCGGACTAGAACGACTCCAAATAGAATCGGCGTGGCCGGAAGGCTGCCCCGTGGCCTGGAGTTGCAGGCGCCATGCTTTGCTTTAGCAGTTGAGTGATTTCCGCTTCTAGTATCTGGCTCTCTTCCGGCCAAAGACGAGTAAAACGAAACGGCTGCATGTAGCCGTGCATGGCCCGCATCGGAAAAAGCATTTCGGCCTTGGGGCGCACCGTGCTGGTACCCACCGGGAGCGTCAGGTCGACCTTAGCTCGCTCGTCGAGGTAAACCGCAAGCTCCAGCAACCCTCCTGTGACCGAAAGTTGATGAAGTTTACCGGGAATGCGTCGAAGATTCTCCAGGTGAATGAGGACTGAAACAGCTCCGCGCAAATTGACGCGGGGCGCGCGTGGGGCTGGCCGCAATCTCCCAGATTCAGTCATGAGCGCTTCGATTCACTTGGCTACCGCACGGCACGCAAATGGGAGCAGGTATCACCCTGCAAACCGCGTTCGATGACGGCTGGCAGCAGCCGATCCGTCCGGCGCATTCCTTTCCAGTCGTACTCATAGGCCGTTCCACAAGCCAGACATATCTGATAATGACGGCCGTTGTCGTCGATGCGCGGCCACGAGAACCGGTGCGCACATCCTCGCCCAAGAAGTTGCTTGAAGAAGTTCAATGGGTCACCACCTGGTTTCGGCTCTTCCAAGTATCGAGCCAACGGGAGAAAAAGGGTTTGGAACGGTCGCCCAGCAGATCCCGGAGGGTTCCCAGGAGAATGTTCGGAGGTTGAGATTTCGATAAAAACGAATCCACTGAACTCAATTTGCTCTTTGGCAGAGGTCCGTAGGCCGACAAAAGCATGATCGGGACCTGCGAATTAATGCGCTTCATCTTCGCGGCGACCACATCGCCGTTCATCCCAGGCATTTGATAATCGAGGACCACCGCATCCACGAGATGCGAGCGGAACAGCTTCAATCCTTCGTCGCCATCGCTAGCCTCTAAAACCTCATAGCCGCTCTGTTCGAGCAGCATCTTGCGGCCAATCAGCCCGTTCCAGTGATCGTCAATGCAGAGAATGGTTGCCTTTGCGCGAGACATGACTCTTCAACTTCCGGTTCCGGCCAGGTTTTAGTTTGGTTCAGCTCCGAAGCTCCCTACGGCAAGCTACGATTGCTGGACTGTGAAGTGGTGGGCAGATCGATTTTGCCTGCGACCTCACATAATCACAAATTACTAATGGGCACTCCAGCAGCAGTTACCCTGTCCAGCCCTCCTCGTGCGGAAACCGGAAATTGAAAACGGGCGAGTCCTTATCGACTCGCCCGCTGATTCTTCTAAGACGTGACTTATTACCTTCGCTGGCCGCTCGAATTTCAGTGCTGCACAGAACCCATCAGATCATTCTTCATCACACTGATTTCCACCCGTCCCCCGCGGCTGTTCTTCGCCATGGTTCCGTCAGCGTCAGCCGCAGCCGCATTTCCCATGCTCATCACGTAAACCCGATAGACCGGGATCTCGTGGTTGAGTACCAGGTAACGCACCACCGAATCCGCCATCTTCCTGGAGCTCGCAATCGCTGCGGCGCCGTGACCTGCCGCAAAACCACGGACCTCAATGATGTAGCTGCGCTGATCCTTCAGCGGAGCGGCCATCTGATCGAGCGCATCCTTTGCTGACTTGCTTAGAAGGCTCTGACCGGGACGGAAACGAATTTCGGTCTGCGCGTCCCCTTTATACTGATCGAGGTTGCTTACCATCTGCTCCACCGACGCGACCCGAGTCGAGGCTTGCGTCGCGGTTGTCTGCGCCATCCGCGCCTTATCGCCGGCGTCCGAGGCATGCTGATCCGCGAGGGTGACCTTTTCCGACGCCAGCTGAATGCCCTGCTGCGCCCGGCCGTCCACGTCTTTGATCGTCCTCTTGTTTTCTGACGTCAACTGGTCCAGTTCATTGAGGCGGTCCCGGATAGGTCCCACCCTCCGCTCCACGTACTTCTTGTTGGCAAAAGGGTGCGCGACCAGATTAACCAGGTTGGGATCGTCGCCGTCCCAGAAATTGGTCGAAGCCGGAGGTGGTACCGGTTGCCGGTCGCTGGTGCTCATGCTTTGAGACCCAGAGGCTGCCTGATCTCCGGAGGCTGCCGGCTGGCCGGGCGAGTTGGCTTGCTGCGCCAGCCCTGGAAGCGCCAATGCGGTGGCCAAGAGCAGCGGTAGGAATGTGCGAGGTGTCATTTTCGATCTTCTCCCGAGTGGCGCATCGAAGGAGTCCACTCCAGCCACTTGCGTGGCACTCAAGATTGTGCACTTAGCGGGCCAAAGCTGCAAGCGCTACATCAATGCGCGGGCGTTTCTTGCACCCAATAAGTGCAGCATGTGTGCAGAACTCTTCATCCCTGGTGGGAAGATTCCTCGACGGGCCGGGTGGTGGGGCGCCGGATAGGAATAGCCTGTCCGCCCGTTGGAACCGCCGCCATCGGCTGTCCGGCCCAGCGGCGCTCGGGCTGCCCCGGTGGCAAGCCGGAGAACAATTCGAGACCAAAAGGTAAGGGAGGGTCTCGGAGTCCACGCCTCAGGCAGGACCGAAAGTACCATTCGTCCAAGGGTTATCCTCATCGTCCCGTCCCGCCGGTCTCGCCGCCATCCACGCATTCTACAGCAAACACCGTAAGGCTTTCCCGCTCCGTGTCGTGATAAAACGCGGTCAGTGTTGCTCCCCGTTTCGGCTCTGCCTCTGATCGCAAACTGGGACGAAGCGGAAGGTTTTGAAAGCCGAAGACGCCGCCCAGCGCTCCGACCGACACGTTCTTAATCGAATCCGAGTGACGCCACCACTGCAGATTGGAGAACCCACGATGCGCGCCAAGGAAAAAGTAAACGTGCTAATGGTAGACGATCAGCCCGCCAAGCTGCTCACTTACGAAGCCATACTCGCCGAGTTGGGCGAAAATCTTATTCCCGCTAAGTCCGGCAGCGAAGCACTCGAACTGCTCTTGAAAAATGATGTTGCCGTCGTCCTCACCGACGTAAGCATGCCGGGAATGGATGGTTTTGAGCTCGCCGACACCATCCACCAGCATCCCCGCTTCCAGCAGATGGCGATCATCTTTATTTCGGCCGTGTGCCTATCCGATCTCGACCGGCTCAAGGGCTACCAAACCGGGGCCGTGGATTATATTTCCGTGCCCATCATTCCTGAATTGCTGCGCGCCAAGGTTTCGGTTTTTGCGGAATTGCACCGCAGAGCGCAGCAGCTAATTGGACTCAATTGCGAACTCGTTCGTCTTTCCAACAGCCTCATTGCCGCGCAGGATAACGAACGACGTCGCATCGCACGCGCCATGCACGACGGCTTGGGTCAGGAACTCAGCGCCGCAAAGATGGTTTTGGATGGAATTCTTTCTCAAGGGGAGCCTTCTGCCGCAGAGAAAACACTGGCCGCCGCGGACGCCAGTGCCATGCTTGAGCGCGCCCTCCTGCAGGTCCGCAGCATTTCCCATCTCTTGCATCCTCCTCTGCTCGATGAAGTCGGCCTGAGTTCCGCCGTCGCCTGGTTTCTCGAAGGTTTCACCAAGCGTAGCGGCATCTCTACCTCGCTTGATATGCAACCACCGCAGTTCCCCCGGTTTGCCCCGGAATTGGAAACGGCGATGTTTCGCATCGTCCAGGAGGCATTGAACAATGTCTTCCGCCATTCGGCGGCGCGCAACACCTGGATTGCGCTGAAGCACCGGGAGGGCGACTTGATGGTCAGCGTCCGCGACGACGGCAAGGGGATTAGCGCGGGTGTGATGGAGGGCCGGCCGGACAGCATCGGCGTCGGCTTGGGAGGTATGCGACAACGGGTGAAGGAATTTGGTGGCGAATTACGCCTGGAAAATTGTAACCCTGGCATGCGGGTTGAGGTCAGGATTCCCGCCCGCAGTTGCCCTCCCCAGGAAGTTGGGGTCGCGCCAGTTTGCAAAAATAAAGATAAAGATAAAGGTGATAAAAACGACTTGCGCGCCGAGACCGCCTCGGAACCCGTCGAGCCCATCTTCGTCCAACGTTCCACGTCTGTGCCGACGTCCGCTGCGACTGTTACGTCGGTCTCCATTTCCGCCACCGTGTCGACCGACGCGGCCAAGGGTTCCGGAGGAGCGCACTTGCCGCTGTGAACCGACGGGCGGCGCAGACTTTCCCATTGCCGCGGCTCTGAAACCATCGGGTGATTGCTGTACTCATCCGCCGAACGCAGGGTATTCATATGGCTCGGAATCTGATTTACGATGTGGTGTTTTTCGACTGTCTCACGTCGTCGGAAGAAGCGTTTTTTGAGGGAGGCCTATGGATTCTCTGCGCATCCTAATCGTTGACGACCACGAGGCCATTCTGCGGGGGGTCCGGTCTCTGTTAGCTTCGCGGACCGACTGGCTCGTCTGTGGCGAAGCCAAAGATGGCGTCGAAGCGGTTGAAAAGGTCAAGAGCACGCGACCCGACCTCGTGCTCATGGACATATCCATGCCCCGAATGGACGGCGTCCAGGCAACCAGAATTATCCGCCGCGACTTCCCCGAATCCCAAGTGGTTATCGTAAGTCAGAACGATCCAAAACTGGTGGCGAGACAGGCCGCCGAAGTGGACGCCAGCGGATACGTCGCCAAAAGCGATCTGTCACACCAGTTGCTGCCCACCATGGACAGAGTACTTGCTGAAGGCAAGGAGAGAAAAAGAAGCACAGGACAAAAAAGCCAACCCTGCTCGAACGTCGCGCGTGGAGAACAAGCTGAGCGAAAGCAGAGAAATAAAGATGCCGAGTTAGCCAGGCAGTCTGAATTGCTGGACCTGAGCTTCAATGCGGTCATTCTGCGCGACAAAGAAGACCGGATCACATATTGGAACAAGGGAGCCGAGGAGCTCTACGGCTGGACGCGGGACGAGATCCTGGGGCAGATCACCCACAGGTTATTTCAAACCCAATTCCCGGAGCCGCTGCATTTGATCATTGCCCGTTTTCACCGCGAAAAACGCTGGCAGGGAGAACTTACCCATACCCGCAAGAATGGTACGACTCTTACCGTGCTCTCGCGCTGGGCATTGACGCGCGACGAGGAAACAGACTCAGAATTAATAATGGAAGCAAATATCGATATTACTCAGGCCAAGCAAGCAGACCGCGCCAACAATTTACTGGCTGCGATCGTCGGCTCCTCAGACGATGCCATTGTCAGCAAAAGCCTGGATGGCGTTATCACAAGTTGGAACAAGTCTGCGGAACGGATGTTCGGTTATACCGCCAGAGAAGCCATCGGCCAGCACATCACCCTGATCATTCCGGCGGATCGCCGCAACGAGGAGACCAAGATTCTTGGGCAGCTCAAGCGAGGCGAGCGGGTCGATCATTTCGAAACCGTCCGGGTACGCAAAGACGGAACGTTGTTGGACGTTTCTCTTTCGATTTCACCCGTAAGAGATGCGGCGGGGGTTATCGTGGGGGCTTCGAAGGTGGCGCACGACATCACCGAGCGAAAGCGCGCGGAACGCGCATTACGCGAAAGCGAGGAACGTTTCCGGGCTATCGTTGAGACCACTCCGGAATGCGTCAAACTTGTGGCGTTTGACGGCACCTTGCTTCATATGAATCCGCCCGGCCTGGCCATGGTTGGTGCTGAGTCTGCGGAGAAGGTCGTCGGCAAGAATGTTTATGACCTCATCGCGCCTCATGATCGGGACAAGTTCCGTGCCTTCAATGAAAGAATCTGCCGCGGAGAAAAAGGTTCGCTGGAATTTGACATCGTGGCCCTGGACGGCAGGCCCCATCACATGGAAACCCACGCCGCCCCGCTGCGCATGGCGGATGGAAGTGTCGTTCAACTTGGGATTACGGGCGACATCACGGAGCGAGTGCTCGTGCAGGAACAATTGCGCAGGAGCGAAGAGGGGCTGCGAACCCTGGCCGACCAACTCGAAAAGCAAGTGCATCACCGCACCCAGGAACTGGAACTGCGAAACGCCGAAGTTCTGCAACAGTCGGAGCAGCTTCGCGAACTCTCCAACCGCCTGCTGCAAACTCAGGACGATGAGCGCCGTAACATTGCCCGCGAATTACACGATAGCGCCGGGCAAATTATAGCCGCCTTAGGCATGGACCTGGCCAGCATGACTCAACACGCAAGGAAGAATCCCGTGCTCGGCAAAGCTCTCGACGACAGCCAGAGCCTGCTTCAGCAACTGAACAAAGAGATACGCACCACATCGTATCTGTTGCATCCTCCGCTATTGGATGAAAACGGCCTGCCTGAGGCCATTCGTTGGTATTTGCAGGGTCTGATGGAACGTAGCGGTCTGAAGGTTGACCTGAACATTGCCGAGGACTTCGGTCGACTCCCCACCGAGATGGAGTTAGCGATGTTTCGCATCATACAGGAGTGCGTGACCAACATTCATCGCCATTCCGGCAGCAAGACCGCAGCCCTTCGCCTATCCCGCGACGCCGACGGCGTTAGGCTGGAAGTGCAAGATCAAGGCAAAGGAATACCGGCCGAAAAGCTGGATGGCATTCGCGCGCAACGCTCCGGCGTGGGGATCACGGGAATGCGGGAGCGAGTTCGCCATTTCAATGGCGCGATGCGGATTCAGTCGACCCGCACCGGAACAACAATCTCGCTCTCGCTGCCCTTACCGGCAGCCGACCGTTCGGAGAGGGAAAATACGCTTCAAGAGCAAACCTCTGGAATTGCTGGATGAACCGGTCCAGACTGATTGCTGGGATGGAACAAAATCAGGGTGCCCCACCCTTTCCCGTCTTGGCGCAACGGGGGGATTTTAATGTTGGAGCTGAACATTGCCAGCAACATTTACAGAATGCCTAGGCCGAGACTCTAGTTACCTTCCAGGCGAATATCGCCCACTCCCACGTGCGCTCGTAGCTCGTATTTGCCTTCGCCGTGATACTTTAACGTCTTACCCAGCCAGCCGCTGGTCTCACCATAACCATCGCTATTCACGTCGCCGATGCCGGTACTCGCGTTGATCAGCCGATAGGTTGAGCCTGCGTTCGACACCCGGATGTCGCCGACGCCGAGCGTAAGATCCTTGTCGCCCTCAATGTCTTCCACGGTCACGTCGCCGACTTTGTCATGCACGTCGAGATTCGTCTTTGCCGGCAGCTCGAGTTCCACGTCAAACTGCGTGTTCGCTCCGGCAGGCGCGTGAAACGCAATCGTCGCATCGCTGCCGCGAACGTCGAAGTCCACATGCGCGTCTTTGAGGTTGCGCTCCTGGCGCGACTTGATGGTATAGCGCAGGCTGAGCTTATTCGAATCCCCGCGCCGGATGTGCATATCGCCCACACTCAGCCGCACGTGTACGAAGCCCCCCGCAACAAACTCGCGGCCATCGCTATGCGTCTCTTCATAGTTCCAATCGCTGGCCGCGCACAACGGAGCCACCGAGACCAGGACCAGAGACATCAGAACTGCAGTGTAAAGCGGATGCAATCGGACAACAGACATTCCGGGCATGAAGCACCCCCCGGGCGCAAAGGCGCCTGCTCGTAATACGGCCATGAAAGCAGCGAAGTTCCGGAATTCTCAGGCCCGGCTTAGTTCCCAAAGTCTGCAACGCCGTCCCACACCAGCTGGACGGCAATGGCCAGAATCAGGAAGCCGAAGATCTTGTTGATCGCCCCACCGCGCTCGGACCAAGACGCCGCACCAGCGGTCCGCCCATGCAGAAGAACAAGGCAACGCTGAGCGCAATCGCCGCCACCCCCAGGACCATGCCCAGATACGCCGCCGCGTTGTCCACGTGGGCCGCGAGCGCCATCACCACTCCGATCGCGCCCGGCCCCGACATCAGCGGCATAGCCAGCGGAGTGAGGGAGATGTCCTGTTTGCTTTCGGCCTCATGACTCTCTGCTGCCGTGATTCGCGCCGTCGAGGTCACCATTCCCCAAGCCGTGTTGGCGACGATCAATCCGCCGGCAATTTTGAGCACAGGCAGCGAGATACCGAAGAAGTGGAGCACAAAGCGGCCAAAGAAAAGGAAGGTTACCAGGATGATGAAGACCCATACCCCAGTCTTGAACGCAGTCCGGTTCCGCTCCCGCGCCGTCCAGGACGAGGTCATGGTGAAGAAGATAGGAATGCCGCCGAAGGGATCGACGATCGGAAATAGCGCCAGGAACGTCGCCGCCGCGGAGGCCGGCAGCGTACGCAGGAATTGTCCAAGAGCGTGAGCGGAAGTCATATTGAAATTGGCCCGCCGTAAACGGATTGCCGGTGTCCACGTCCTTGGTAATATTCAATCCTAGCGGTATCCGTCCAGTGCCTTCGCCGCACGATCCAGCGCGGCCGCAAGTGCCGCCAATTGCTGCCGCGCCCGCTCGCTATCGCCCTTGTCGAGCGCCTCATTCACTCCCGGGATCACAACCGCCGCGTAACCGGTATATTCCCCAGGCGCATAAATCACATGGCGAAACCAGGGACGATGCGGCAGTCCCTGCTCGCTCAGCATTGCTCGCTCCGCCCCGCGTAAAGCCTGGTTCAGCTTCGCGGCATCCTGCGGCGGATTTTTCTGCTTCGCCAGAATCTTCACGCCAGCGGCCTCAAAATGGCGGGCAGCAGCGTTCACCGCGCCGAAGTCAAGCACGTGTTCGCCGAATTTATCCTCCGCCCGCTTGTGGGCAACGTCGACATACGCGGTAGTCTCTTTTCCGTATTCCTCGTAGTCATAGGGCAAAACGTCGGCATCCGCCATGCGAACCGCTTCCAGTCCAAAGACGCGGGCCATTTCCTGAACATAAACAAAATCCGGATCGCCGAATTTCTTGAACCAAGCGAAATCGTCGAAGGCAGAGTGATAGACACCGTAGGCACCGCTCGAACTCACGTCACTCGACGGAATCCCCAGATGTTGGAAGAAAGCGGTGTAGTCGGAACCACTGCCCAGGTCCCCGACCGGGACGTCGCTTTTCACTTGCGCCACGGGAAGGCGACGGCCGTCTCCAATCGCCTCGGCAGGAGACTGCGTTGAAGGCGCGTCCGCCAACGCCGCTTTCTGCCAGGCTTCATAAACGGTCCCACCTTTCGGACTGGGCACAACTTTGGTTACGTCGCGCAGAAATTGTTTCAGACTGGGCACAGCCGACGCACCGAACTTCGGCCCCGAAACCGCGACGTCCATATTGAAATAGGCCGCCGCATTCGCCAACTCGGACTCGTGCTGCTCCACCCACTCGGTCGAGCCCATCAGGCCTTCTTCTTCGCCATCCCAACTGGCGAAAATCAGAGTGCGTTTCGGCTTCCACCCTGATTTCAGCAAGTCGCCTACGCCGTGCACCGCCTCCAGCATGGCCGCTGTACCGCTGTTGGGATCGACCGCGCCGTACACCCACGCGTCGCGATGGTTGCCCGCGACCACCCACTCTTCCGGCAGTTCACTGCCACGAACCCGGCCAATAACGTCCCACAAGGTGCGAAACTGATAATCCTGCCGAAGATGCATTCTCAACTTCGCCGGTCCCGGACCCACATGGTAGGTGAACGGCAGCGCGCCCTGCCACTCGCGCGGCGAATCCGGCCCACCCAGGTGTTGCAGCACCGGCCAAGCGTCGTGATAGGACAGCGGAGTCACCGGAATCTTGGGCATCTGCGACGACTGCTGCGGAGAAATGCGCTGCGACTCGGGCAGCGACGGCACCGACGCGACCCCGGGAGTGGTCGGATCTCCGGGAAACTCGAACATGTATCCCACCGACCCGCGCTGCACACCGGTGTCCGGCCGCCACGGCCCCTCGGGATATTTATCCCCGCGCCGCCACCCATCATCCGCGGGATCGGAGTAGATGATCACCCCCGCAGCGCCGTGTTCCTGCGCGACGAAAACTTTGACGCCGCGAAAATTTTGCCCATAGCGCACCAGCACAATTTTGCCGCGTACGTCGATCTTCAGCTTTTCGAGCTTTTCAAAGTCCTCGGGAGTGCCGTAGTTGGCGTAAACCACTTCGGCCTCCGCATCGCCGGAGGGCGACATGCCGTTGAACGGCATCACCACGCGAGGATCATCCTGATAGGGATCGCCGTCGACCCGCTCGCGCGTCGGACCATGCATTTCGATTCCGGCAGGCGCGGTCATATCAACTCTGATTTCCGCGGGATAATTCATCCAGACTTTGTACTCGACGATTTGAGTGTCTAGACCGGCGCTGCGGAATTTCTGCGCGACATAGTCGGCGGTCGCCCGGTCCTCAATGGTTCCCGCCATGTGCGGATCCTTGGTCAGGATGCGCAGGTGCTCTTCCGCGAGCCTGGAATCCGGAACCGCCAGGAAGCGCGATTCCGTGCTCTGCTCCGCAGCCGCATCGCGAAAACCGAAAAGGGCAGGAGCGGCAGGGTTGCCGCCCGCTGTCGGAGACGATGCAGAAAGAAATAGTGCGAAAAACAGAATGGCGGATGAAAAAAGTTTCATCAAGCTCCTGCGGTGAAAGGTAGTAAGGTAACATAGGTAGCTGGGCTTCACACGCCCAACCCGTATGAATCGCGCAGCCAACCCTCGAAACATCAGGCGGGCGAGGCGCGGCAGTGGCTGCAGCGCCGTAAACCAAAAGCGCGACCATGAGCTTACGGGTTTCTCGCCCAAGAAACACCGACCCCGCCGAGCAACTACCTTATCTGTCCCGTTCCGATAATTTCATATTTCGACGAAGTCAACTCCGCCAGAGCAAAGGGACCGCGGCAGTGCAATTTCTGCGTGCTGATGCCCATCTCGGCACCGAAACCGAATTCAGCGCCGTCGGTGAAGCGAGTGGATGCATTCCAGTACACGGCAGCCGAATCCACGCCGCGCAGGAACTTGCGGGCGTTCGCCTCGTCACGCGTGACGATGGCGTCGCTGTGCTTGGTGGAATAGCGGTTAATGTGTCCGATTGCGTCCTCGACATTGGCGACCACAGCCACAGCCATGCACAGCCGCAGATACTCCTCGAACCAGTCTTGCTCGGCCGCGGACGCAACTTGCAATCCGCCAGCCAGGCTGCGAGCTTTTCCATCGCCACGCACTTCGACACCGACTTCAATGAGCTTCTTGACGATGCGGGGCACATATTCAGAAGCGATGCGTTCATGCACCAGCAACTTTTCGGCGGCATTGCAAACGGACGGACGATGCGTCTTGGCGTTGATGACGATGCGGTCCGCCATATCGAAATCGGCCGTCTCGTCCACGAAGATGTGGCAATTCCCTGCTCCAGTCTCGATCACCGGCACCGCGGAATTTTCGGTGACGAATGTGATGAGCCCGGCGCCGCCGCGCGGAATGATGACGTCAACCAAGCCGCGGGCTGTAATCAACTCATGCACCGTCTGCCGCGTGCTCGAATCGAGCAGTTCGATGGCCCCCTCGGGCAAGCCAGGAATCGCAGTCATAATCTCAACCAGGCGCTGGCTGCTCCGCATGGCTTCTCGGCCGCCGCGGAGAACGATGGCGTTACCGGTCTTGAGCGCCAGCACCGCGGTATCGACGGTCACGTTCGGCCGCGACTCGTAAATGATCCCTATCACCCCCAGCGGCACACGCACTTTGCGGATGCGCAGCCCATTTGACTTGGTCCATTCCGCCATGGTGTCGCCGATTGGATCGGGCAAAATCGCCACCTCGCGCACCCCGCGCGCCATGTCTTTGATCCGCGAAGAAGTCAGCGCCAGGCGGTCGCGCATGGCGCCTTCGAGAGCGGAATCCTCCACGTCCTCCCGGTTCGCATCCAGGATGCTTTTCTCGTTGGCTTCGATCGCATCCGCAATCGCCAGCAACAGCGCGTCTTTTGCCTCCGTGGACAGCAACGCCAGCTTGGCGGACGCGGCTCGTGCCCGCAGCAATCTTTGTTGCGTCGAGGAGTCGGGGATCGGAGCAGCAGCCATGGGCTTGTCTACTGAACCTTGTGCGACGGAAAATAGGTTCCGATTTTTCGTTCGATGCCAAGCATAATCGCCTTGGGATGCCTCCCATTCACGATCGCCACGTGAACTCCGCCCTCGCTCGCCAGTTTGGCGGCGCGGAGTTTCGAAAGCATGCCCCCGCGGCCCAGCGAACTCTTGCCCTTGCATTGGGCCTCGAGAGCGGGAGTGAGCTTGCGAATCACCCGCTGCAGACGCGGCTTCTTGCCGCCTTTCGGGCCGCCTTTCGGAACCAGGAATCCATCGACATTGGTCAGCAGCAGCAGCCAGTCCGCCTTGACGGCGGTCGCCAACAGCGAACTCAACTCATCGTTGTCGCCAAAGGCGCCTTCCAACTCGCGCACCGAGACACTGTCGTTCTCGTTCACGATGGGTACGACACCCAGCGCGAGTAACTCCGCAAGCGCGTTCTGCAGATTACGATAGCGCAGGGGCGAAGTGAAGTCGTCGCTCGACAGCAGCAATTGCGCCACCACCTTCTTGCCGAAGAACAAACGCTCGTAGGTGTGCATCAGCTTGCTTTGGCCAACCGCGGCACAAGCCTGCATGCGCGGAACATTGCTCGGCCGCTTCTGCAGAGCCAGTCCGGACATTCCGGCAGCAATGGCACCGGAGGTGACGACGAGGTATTCATTTTTCGACAGGTCGAATTGGTCTACGATTCCGCGCAGGAGGTTGATATCGATGTGCCCGCCGGGAGCGATGAGGCTGGTGCCGACTTTGATCACGACTCGCATCGCTGAAATGGGCTGCGGGCGGGGCGAATGCAATCTTCTTCGCTGCCGCGAAACTTCGACTGGCGAACCCGGCGACTTCTGCAGGGAGGGACAACATCTCTATCCTGCCGTTAGAATGGCTTTCTGGCAAGGCGAAAACGCTCTGCCCGGTGGCATCCTTTATGCCTGCTCCGAACGCTACCAGTCGCTTTTCCGATCGGGTAGAAAATTATGTGCGTTACCGGCCCGGTTATCCTCCGGACGCGTTGAGAGCTCTCCAGCGCGAGTGCCGACTTGCGCCTGATCATGTGGTCGCCGACATCGCCTCGGGCACCGGGATTTGGACTCGTAGGCTGCTGGAAAATGGGAATTCCGTTTTCGGCGTCGAGCCCAACCCCGAAATGCGCCAGGCAGGCGAGCGGCTGCTGAGAGCGCTTCCGAAGTTTACCAGCGTGGCGGGAACGGCTGAAGAAAGCGGGTTGCCGGATAACACGGTGGATTTCGTGACTGCGGCACAGGCCGCGCATTGGTTTGATCGCGAGCGGGCTCGGCGCGAATTTGTGCGCATTCTGAGGCCCGGGGGGTGGCTCGTGCTGCTGTGGAACGAGCGGCTCACCGATACCACTGCGTTTCTGCGCGATTATGAGCAACTGCTACTGACCTGGGCCACGGATTACCAAGACGTGCGGCAGGAGCGGACCACCGGCGCGGTACATGAGTTCTTCAATCCGGCACCGTTTCAAGAGCGGGTGTTCAAGATGCAGCAGGAGTTCGACTACGCAGGTGTCGCGGGCCGGCTGATGTCTTCGTCGTATTCGCCTGGGCCGGAGCATGCGAACTACGAGCCCATGCTGCGGGAACTGCGGCGGATTTTCGAAGCGCATGCCATTGCGGGACACGCGACTTTCGACTACAAAACGCGAGTCTACTTTGGAAGATTGAAGTGACGGGACCGGGAGAATAACTTGTTCGACGAAAAATCCTTTCATATGACGCCCGACGAATTTCGCCGCCACGGCCATGCCGTGGTGGACTGGATCGCCGACTACCACAAGCGCATCGAGTCGTTCCCCGTGCTGTCGCAGGTAAAGCCGGGAGAGATTCGCGCCGCGCTTCCGGCGAATCCTCCGGCGCAGGGCGAGCCGTTTTCGGCCTGGTTGAAGGATGTGGAGCAATTGATTCTGCCCGGCATCACCCATTGGCAGTCGCCGAATTTCTTCGCTTACTTTCCATGCAATGCATCGGGCCCTGGGATTCTGGGCGATCTACTGTCTTCCGGATTAGGCGTGCAGGGAATGCTGTGGTCGACCAGCCCGGCCTGCACCGAACTGGAAACGCACGTAATGGACTGGCTGGTCGGAATGCTCGGTCTACCGGAAAAATTCCTGTCGTCGGGAACCGGCGGCGGCGTCATTCAGGATACAGCTTCGAGCGCCGCGCTCTGCGCCCTGCTGGCGGCGCGCGAGCATGCGACCAACTATCGAAGCAATAAGAAAGGGTGCGAGCGAGGCCTGGTGGCTTACGCTTCGACCGAGACTCATTCCTCGCTGGAAAAGGCGGCGATGATTGCCGGCATTGGAATAGAGAATCTGCGGCGGATCGAAGTTGACCAGAATCTCGCCATGCAGCCCGATGCCCTGGCACGCCAAGTGGACGCCGATCAACACGCCGGGCTCACTCCGTTTTTTGTGTGCGCTACGATCGGCACGACCTCTTCGAACGCGATGGATCCGATAGCCGCGATCGGCAAGATCTGCCGCCGGCACAATCTTTGGCTGCACGTGGACGCCGCCATGTCGGGCACGGCGATGCTCTGCCCTGAATTCCGCCACCTGCAAAGCGGAGTCGAACTCGCCGACAGCTATAACTTCAATCCGCATAAATGGATGTTCACCAACTTCGACTGCAACTGCTTCTGGGTCGCAGATCGGAAGTCGCTGATTCAGACGTTGAGCATTCTGCCGGAGTACCTGCGCAATCAGGCCACGGAGTCGGGCGCGGTCATCGACTACCGCGACTGGCATATCCAACTCGGGCGCCGCTTCCGATCCTTGAAGTTGTGGTTCGTCATTCGGCACTACGGCGTCGAGGGACTACAGCACCACATTCGCGAGCACGTGAAACTGGCGCAGCAGTTCGCGGAATGGATGGGGAACGACGATCGCTTTGAGTTGGCCGCGCCCGTGCCGCTGAATCTGGTTTGTTTCCGGCATAAGGGTGGCGATTTCGCGAATCAAGGCATTATGGAACGGCTGAACCACAGCGGCGATTTGTATCTAACCCACACCAAACTGAAGGGCAAGCTCACGCTACGATTGAGCGTGGGACAGACCAATACGCAAGCGCGGCACGTGGAGAATGCGTGGAAGCGAATTCGGGAGGAAGCAGGGAGAGTTGACCGATCGTCCTAGAAGATTCCCAGCTGATAGGGTTTGGAGCGCGACGCGAACTGCTTTTCTCAATCCGCCGACATGGGCGCCGGGCGCGCCGCCACGGGACGAGAGTTTGTAAGATCCGATGCTTCCTCCGGCCTTGCCAGCCACCTCCGCACTTCCGGCAGCGCCTGCCGCATCGCTGCCTCGCCGACCCGGATCAGGTCTTTGGCGCGCTTGAAATCATCGTAGGCGAATCCGGCGACGTCGGGTTCAATGACCAGGTCGGCAGCTTCGCGCCAGATGCAAGACATCGCATCCTGCGCTATCGCGAACGATTGTCCGATGACGTCGAACAAATTCCGCGGGGCCCCGCCGTTGGTCCACGTACCTTTCAAATGCACCGCCAGCACGCGCTCGGCGCCCATCTCGCGCAGAGGGCGCGTGGGCACTGGGTGCGAAAGCATGCCATCCACCAGGTAGCGGCCGCGAATCTGCACCGGAAGAAACATTCCAGGATAGGCGCAACTGGCACGAACCGGGTCGATAATTGAACCGGAATGAAACACCACACCTTCACCGGTATTGAAATCAGTGGCGGTGACTCCAAGAGGGATGCGCAGCTCCTCGAAAGTCTTCACCTTCAAGATGCGAGTCAGAAATGAAATCATGCGATCGTTGGAGGCGAATCCGCACCGCGAGAGCGTCCAGCGGGCAAAGTTGTTGAAGCGGACGCTGGCCGCCATGTCTTCCAATTCCTGGAGCGAAACACCGCTGCAATAAGCCGCCCCGATCAGCGCGCCTACGCTCGTGCCGGCGACAACGCGAACCGGAATGCCTTCTTGTTCGAGGACCTTCAGAACTCCAACGTGGGCGATGCCGCGGGCAAAACCTCCGCCCAAAGCGACTCCAATGGCTGGAACCCGGGAGGGTAGAATCGGGCTAGCCTGGCGGGAGAGTTCCCGCCCGAGGGCTTGTACTGACCGAATAATCTTTCCCAGACCATTCACGACAAACTCCGCGTTTCCGGCCCGCTCAACCCGAATCCTAAAACCCTTACCTAGCATGTAAGATGCCACAATTGTCCGAAGGTTGTAAGAGCACAACGGTGCCCACGGGGGATTACCTTGGGGAGCCCTTAGCGGCTGGTAACAGTTACCATGGGGACAGCAGGCGCGTGACGAAAGTCCTGTAGACCTGCTAAGTTGCGGACAGTATGATGCGCGAGATTTCGGCCGGCGGCGTGGTCGTCCGCAAGCAAGACAGCGTTTGGTGGATGGCGGCGATTGAGTTGCCCGTGGCGGCGAAAGCGGTCTCCGACCCCGGGAGAAGATCCGTTCGCTCCAAAACCAAGGCAGTTTTGTGCCTCCCCAAAGGTCTGATCGATCCCGGCGAAAAGGCGCTCGACGCGGCCCTGCGCGAAGTTCGAGAGGAAACCGGAATCATCGCGGCTCCCATCGCCAAACTCGGCGACATCAAATATGTATACGTGCGAACCTGGGGCGATGGGCAGCGCGTCTTCAAGCTTGTCAGTTTTTATCTGTTGCGCTATGAGTCGGGCGAGATCGACGATATCGCTGAGGAGATGCGCGTCGAAGTCGGACGAGCAAAGTGGCTGCTCCTGTCGGACGCGGCTCAGCTATTAGCCTATGGGGGCGAAAAACAAATGGCGCGCCGGGCGTTGGAGTATATCGAAGCCCACGCCGGGATGTGAGCAAGAACGCGAATACAGGATGTCGGGTCGGGACGGGTTCTCGCGATGACCAGCGGGACGCCGCCGCTACTCCGCTTTTTCCCCGAGGTGCGGGGTTTTACGCTCCCGTGGATAAATTGACCTTCCAGCGATTACCATTGCTAGTTCACAAGTCCCCCCGCCGGGGACCAGCCCCATGCCATCGTTCATCATTGCCAGGCTTCTAAAGTTGCAACTCCACCATTCTCCAATTTGTCCTGCATGTTTTCATCTCGAGGCCCGATTATGAAGCGCATCAATAAAGTCGCGATTCTTGGCGCCGGTACGATGGGCTGCCGTATCGCCGCGCACTTTGCCAATGCCGGCGTACCCAGTTATCTGTTAGATATTGTCCCTCCGGACGCCGACGGCCCGCGGCGAAACCAGATTGCCGCTGCCGGACTCGAGGCCGCCAGGAAATCCAAGCCAGCGGCGTTCATGGGACCGTCACTTGCCCGCTTTGTCACGGTAGGCAATTTCGAAGATGACATTAAGAAACTCGCCGACGTCGATTGGATCATCGAAGCGGTAGTCGAAAATCTCGAGATTAAGCGATCCTTGTTGAGGAGAGTGGAAGCCGTGCGCAAGCCGGGGACGGTGATCACCACCAACACGAGCGGACTGCCGGTTGGGAAAATTGCGGAAGGATTTTCCGACGATTTCCGCCGCTCCTGGTTTGGCACACACTTCTTTAATCCGCCGCGCTACATGCGCTTGCTGGAAATCATTCCCACTCCGCAGGCGGACCGGGCCGCGATCGACGCCGTCGCTGACTTCTGCGACGTCCTGCTGGGCAAGGGTGTCGTGATCGCCAAAGATACGCCCAACTTTATTGGCAATCGCATCGGCACGTTCTCGGTTTTGAATGTCATGCGCTTGATGCAGGAAATGGGATTGACGATTGAGGAAGTAGACGCCCTCACCGGACAAGCTGTGGGATGGCCCAAGTCAGCCACGTTCCGCACCATTGATCTGGTCGGGCTCGACATACTCGGTCACGTAGTCCGCAATATGACCAACCATGCCGGTGTGGATGCGGGCGCCTCGCCGGCCGCTCTCGACGAGCGCAGTGATCTCAAACTTCCCCACTTCTATCAGCAGATGGTGGAGCGCAAATGGCTAGGCGACAAGACCAAAGGCGGCTTCTACAAGAAAAATATAGCGGCGACTCTCGCGTCCGCCGAATCTGGCTCGCCAGCCGAGTCCGGCAAAGCAGACGAACGGTTGGCGCTGGACTGGAAGACCCTGGAATACCATCCCCGCCAAAGGCCGAGATTTCCCGCGCTCGACATGGCGAAAAACATCGAGGACACGGGCACTCGCCTGCGCACCCTGCTCGGCATGGAGGGCAGCGCTCCGCAAAAGAACGACAGACCGGGAGCATTTCTTTGGGCTGCACTCTCCGATCTGTGGACCTACTCCGCCAACCGTGTGCCTGAAATCTCCGACTCCGTCGTTGAAATCGATCGCGCCATGCGCCTCGGCTTCAACTGGGAACTTGGCCCATTCGAACTGTGGGACGCAGCCGGGGTCGAAACCACAGTTGCTCGCCTGAAGAAAGAAGGCAAGCCGGTCGCGGCCAATGTCGAAAAGTTGTTGGCGGCGGGACAAAAATCCTGGTATTCCGATGACCCGAAGACTCTGTCAGGCCGTAAGTACTGGGACCTAGCCGGCAGCCACTGGAAACCGGTCGAAGTCCCGGCCGGGGTGTGGTCGGTCGCCGTCGCGAAGAAATCCAACGGCGTCGTGAAGAAGAATTCCGGAGCCTCGTTGGTGGATCTCGGCAACGGCGTTGCTTGCATCGAGTTCCACAGCAAGATGAACTCCTTGGGCGCTGACATTGTTGGTTTGATTCTTCAATCGTTGAAGCCCGGCGGTCCCGGCGACAACTTCGACGCCTTCGTCATCACCAACGATGCCACGAATTTTTCCGTAGGCGCCAACCTGATGCTGCTGCTCATGAGCGTGCAGGAAGAAGAGTGGGACGACGTTGACCTCGCGATCCGCCAATTCCAGGGGATGACGCAGGCGATCAAGTTCTCGCCCAAGCCGGTCATATCCGCGCCCTTCGGCCTATGCCTGGGCGGAGGCACCGAAATCTCATTGCACGCCGCTGCGCGCCAGCCGCACGCCGAACTCTACACCGGCCTGGTCGAGGTCGGAGTGGGTTTGCTGCCCGGCGGCGGAGGCTGCAAGGAGATGCTGTTGCGCGCTGTCGACAGTGCAGCAGCGTCTCGCGGAACAGTTTCCGGTCAAGCTCTCGCCGGTTCCGTCGAAATGATGGAAGCGATCAAGAAAGCTTTCGAAGCCATCGCCACCGCCAAGGTTGCCACCTCGGCGCAGGAAGCGCGCGGCCTCGGCTTCCTCGCCGACTCCGACCGTATCACCATGAACCGCGAGCGCGTCCTCTCGGACGCCAAGGCGCGGGCCCTCGAACTTGCACGAGCAGGATACGAACCACCGGTGCCGCGCACCGATATCCCCGCGCCCGGCGAAAGCCTTCTGGCCGCGCTTAAGATGGGGGTCCACCTCATGCGCCAAGGCGACTTCATCACCGACTATGAAGTGAAACTGGGCGGCAAGATCGCCGAAGTCCTCTGCGGCGGAAACGTCACTCCCGGCACCCCAGTAAGCGAGCAGTACATCCTCGACTTGGAGCGCGAAGGCTTCAAATCCCTCTGCGGCGAAAAGAAAACGCAAGAAAGAATTCAGTTCACCCTGAAGACAGGCAAAACATTGAGGAACTGAGGAGCGACAGTCCAGCGCCGAGATCAATGATCCCGTTTGGTCACGTTCGAAGTATGTAAGGTAAGGTGTTTCTAGAAGTTCGCGCTCCGAGCTTAACGCCATTGGAACCTCCGATCTTCGGATCGCCGGTCAGGCATTGGCGCGTTGCCTCAGGCTGGTAGCGGCGAAGGTCTCCGGGCTCTCGCGCATCGCACTCGCTTGACAAGACTGGGCGGAACGATCGTAGGCCTGCGTGTTCTCGTCGCCTTACCAAGAGCCGTGGCTGCTACAATCGCCCCATGCGAAGACCTCTGCTAGCAACCGCCGCGGTCATCGGTCTGACCGTCCTCCTTCCCGCAATTTCACTCGCAAATGCCGAATCCAACCCGCAGCAAGACGCTCCCGCGAAAGAATCCGCGCCCGACGTGCCCGACGGCATCGCTGTGCCTGCAGGCCTTGAGCCTGTGTTGTTCGTCCGCGCCAAGGGATCGCAAATCTATACTTGTCAGGCCGGAGCGGACGGCAAGTTCAGCTGGACGCTCAAAGGTCCCGAGGCGGAGTTAAAAGATCGCAAGGACAAAATCATCGGACAGCACACCGCCGGGCCGACCTGGAAGCTAAAAGACGGCAGCGAAGTCACGGGCAAGGCGGTCGCCCATGTCGACTCGCTCGATGAGGACTCGATTCCGTGGCTGCTCTTGAACGTCGAAGGCCATGCAGGAAAAAGTGGTCTGCTGACGAATGTGACGACGATTCAGCGTGTGCATACGCACGGCGGTAAACCCGGCAATGACGCGTGCGATGAGTCGCACAAAGGTGCGGAAGCGAAGAGCGATTACACCGCCGATTATTATTTTTATGCCCCGGCAAAGTGATCGCATGCGCCTGAAGCCGGCACAGAATGACATGCATCCAATGGGATAGCTGCCCAAGAACGGATACACGATATGCGTGAAGTCATCATTGCTTCTTCCGTCCGCACTCCGGTGGGACGCGCCTACAGGGGCACGCTCCGTTCCACGCGTCCCGATGAACTCGCCGCCATCGCGATCCAAGGAGCGCTAGAACGCGTGCCGCAACTCGACCCTAAAGAAATCGAAGACGTCATTCTGGGCTGCGCCATGCCTGAGGCCGAGCAGGGGATGAACGTGGCCCGCATTGCCTCGCTGCGCGCGGGTCTTCCGGTCGAGGTCTCTGCGCTCACCATCAACCGCTTCTGTTCCTCAGGACTGCAGGCGATTGCCATGGCGGCGGAGCGCATTATGAGCGGCGGCGCGGAAGCGATCGTCGCCGGCGGAACCGAGTCGATGTCGATGATTCCGATGGGCGGGCACAAGATTTCCCCCAATCCGTGGCTCGTCGACCATTACCCCGACGCCTATCTGTCCATGGGACTAACGGCCGAGCGCGTGGGAAAGCGATTCGGCGTCACGCGGCAGGCTGCGGATGAGTTCTCGCTGCGCAGCCACCAGAAGGCGCTGGCGGCCATTCAGGCAGGAAAGTTCGACGATGAAGTTGTGCCCGTGCCGGTGAGTTTCAGCACGCCGAATGGTTCCAAGCCGAAGCGTCAGGAAAGTGTATTTAAAGTGGACGAAGGGCCGCGGGGCGACACCTCTCTCGAGGCCTTGCTGGCTCTGAAGCCTGCATTCC
Organism: Candidatus Sulfotelmatobacter sp.; assembly: GCA_036514015.1. Lineage (GTDB taxonomy): Bacteria > Acidobacteriota > Terriglobia > Terriglobales > Acidobacteriaceae > Sulfotelmatobacter. Next base: position 18,819 of record DATBYA010000143.1, on the reverse strand, counting down.
ACTTGAAGGGCACGGTGACTGCCGGAAACTCGTCGCAGATGTCGGATGGCGCGGCGGCCGCCGTGATGATGTCTGCCGAGCGGGCGAAAGCTCTGGGCATCCAGCCTCTGGCTCGCTATGTCTCGTTCGCAACCGCAGGTTACAAGCCAGAAGAAATGGGCTTAGGACCCGTATTCGCCATTCCCAAGGCACTCAAGATGGCGGGACTGAAGCTTTCCGACATTGACGTGATCGAGTTGAACGAAGCCTTCGCGGCGCAGTCGCTGGCCGTGATTCAGGAAGCGGGATTGGACCCGGCAAGAGTGAATCCGAACGGAGGCGCGATTGCCTTGGGACATCCACTGGGATGCACCGGAGCCAAGCTGACGGCAAGCCTGATTCGCGAACTCAAGCGGCGCAAGGGCCGCTACGGCCTGGTGACCATGTGCGTGGGCGGTGGCATGGGGGCCGCCGGAATTTTCGAAGATCTTGGCTGACAACGGCGTTATCTTTGGAGCGGCGTAAAACTTCGCCCTTCAGGGCGGAGATATAAGCCGTGTTTTGCTACAATATCCTTGGGTCAAGGTTTCCTCTTGACGTACTAAGTAGGCTCGGTGCGAGCCTTCAGGCGTTGACGTAGTGCGCTTTCAAGCACAAGCGTAGCCTGAGAATCTTCGCCCTTTCAGGGCGGAGAGGTTCAAAATTCGCCTCAGGAGGGTTCCCCATGACTCTCGCTCGCCTTCTCATCGCTGCGCTGCTGTTTTGCTGCATGCCTGCCTTCACTCAGGAGTTGCAAACCGGAAAACTTCCGGCCGCCGTTAAACCCTATTCGGGCGATATGATTCCCCCGGTTACAAATTTCCTGAGCGCTATGAAAGAACCCTCCGCGGCATGGAAGATCGTTCCCAATCCATCTTCGGAATTCGACACCGATTCAACGAATCGCATTCGTGTTGATCAGTACCGTCTCGATCCGGATAGCCTTGATCTCCTCACCGGCCATGCCAAGTCACAACCCAAGGCTCGCACGCTGGTCATGAGTGGGGACGGGGCACTCGATAGCGATCCGACGTGCTACACGATTCGCAGCTATGTGGTGGCGCGCGATTCCAAGGATTCTGACTCCACCCACATGACCGGCTATTCGACCTGCCAGCCAGCGTCCCGATACGGGATCAAAACCACGGAGGAACGATCGGTTTGGTTGGAGCGCTGACGCGCTCTGGCGTGACACTTCTTTACCTGATTATCTTTAACTTGACCTGATTAGTACGCTCTTTGACACGGTTGAGAGGTATCGTTTTTACTGGGCTCAAAGGTCCAAAGGAAACAGGGCTTTCCCAGCCTTGGATTCGGTTGGCAAGAGGTGCTCTATGCGGCTCTCCAGCCTTTGTATAACGGCCGTTCTAATCTGTTCGGCGGCAGCATTCGCACAACATTCTTCCGGAGGTGGCGGCAGTTCGGGGGGTAGTTCCGGCGGTTCGGGCGGCGGGTCTCACAGTTCCTCGGGCGGTTCCACTGCAGGTAGTTCTACGACCAGCCACAGTTCCGGTGGCTCAGCTGCGCACGGCTCGGCGACTTCGCATGGATCGAGTCCTGCGCGCACGAAGAGTGCTCCAGGTGCCGGAGTAAGAACCAAGTTTGAAACATCTGGCAGGAGAGGTTTTTTCTCATTCTTGCGCCATCCCTTTCGAAAGCCTGAACCCAAGACGGACCTGAAGGCCAAGATCGCCGCAGACCTGCGGCGCCCGATCTGTTTCAAGGGCCCGTGTTTGATCTGTCCCGCAGGACATGCCAGCGGCGTATGTGCGGGACTTGTCGTCAACCACAGACGCAACCTCTGCTCGACTAAGGAGATTTGGAGCGGCGGCGCTTGCCTGCTGCAAACGTCTTTTCTGGATGACTGCAGTGGAATGCGACTCGCCTTGGAACAGCAGGCACAACGCATGCAAGCGGCGGAGAGGGCGCGGCAAAGCGCGTGTTCCGCAGGATCCCGCGAGGAATGCTCAGACCGCGCCGGTGGAGCGCAGAGCGAAACCAGTCTGTATGGAACACTCCAAGAACGATATCGGACGTGCCGGCGGCGCTCACTAACCGCATATCCGTTCAGCGGCCTCGGAAGCTCGAGCGATCGGCCGCGCCTGCTGTTTGACCGATTGGGAACGGATGTGAATTATCGCTAGAAAAGTATCGTCGAGCCTGTCGCGCCAGCGGCTCTCGACCAGCCGAAATTCGGGAAAACCCAAACTTCCGGCACGAAACCCGGAGTTCCCGCCCTATCATTCCCTTCCTGCCCGCATTAGAATTGCAGTGTGGATTCCGCCGCGTCTTTCGCGGGTTCGCGGTTTCTCAGGGGAGAAGACATGGCAACGACCACGGCAGTTCCGAAGAACAAGATTCCCGGCGGCAGCTTTCTGCTGGAATCCAGACAGCCCGAAGAAGTTTTCACGCCTGAGGATTTCAGCGAACAGCACCGGTTGATCGGGCAGACGGCGGAAGAGTTTGCCGTGAATGAAATCCTGCCCAACGTCGAAAAGATTGAACACAAGGATTTCTCGGTTTCTCGCGGCCTTCTGAAAAAGGCCGGCGAACTCGGACTGAGTGGCGTTGAGATCCCTGAAGCCTACGGTGGTCTGGAAATGGATAAGGTGACCGCCGCGGTCATCGCCGACCACATCGCTAAGTATGCGGGCTTCGCTACTACCTGGGGTGCGCACAGTGGCATCGGAATGTTGCCCATCGTGTACTTCGGCACCGAGGAACAAAAGAACAAATATCTGCCGCGCCTGGCCTCCGGCGAAATTGTCGGCGCCTATGCCTTGTCGGAAGCTTCGTCGGGATCGGACGCTCTCAACTGCCGCGCTCGCGCCCAGATTTCGTCCGACGGCAAGCACTACCTTCTCAACGGCGAAAAGATGTGGATTACCAACGCCGGATTCGCCGATCTGTTCACGGTCTTCGCCAAAGTCAACGGCGAAAGGTTCAGCGCATTCCTGGTCGAAAGGAATTTTCCCGGTTTCTCCGTCGGCGCCGAAGAGCACAAGATGGGCATCCGCGGGTCGTCGACCTGCCCCATCATTCTGAATGACTGCAAAGTACCAGCGGAAAACCTGCTTGGCGAAATCGGCAAAGGCCACGTGATTGCCTTCAATATTTTGAACGTCGGCCGCTTCAAATTGGGCGCGATGTGCGTAGGCGGAGGCCGGGTGTCGCTGGAGAATGCCATTGGCTATGCCAAGCAGCGCAAGGCCTTCAACAAAGTAATTGCAGACTTCGGGCTGGTGCGGGAAAAGATCGCCAACATGGCGACTCTGATTTATGTCGGCGAATCGCTAGTCTATCGTACGGTCGGGATGATGGACGTTGCTCTCGCCGATGTCGACAAGTCGGCCGCCGACGCGGGCAAGCAGACGTTAAAGGCGATCGAGGAGTATGCGGTCGAGTGCTCCATCATTAAAGTGTGGGGCTCGGAGATGATTGATTACATTGTCGATGAGACGGTGCAGATTTACGCGGGCTACGGATTCGTGGAAGAGTACCCCGCCGAACGCGCCTACCGCGACGCCCGCATCAATCGCATCTTCGAAGGGACCAACGAGATTAACCGGCTGATCATCACCGGCTTCCTGCTGAAGCGCGCGATGACCGGACAGTTGCCGCTGATGCCGGCGATCAAACAACTGATGGACGAGGTTCTCTCAGGTCCATCGATGGCGGAAGAACTGGAAGGCGCGTTCCCGGAAGAACGTAAATTGGTGGCGCAAGCCAAGAAGCTGGGACTGTTTGTGGCGGGCGCGGCCACGCAAAAATATATGCAGACGATTCAGGATCAGCAGGAGATCATGGGTGCGATCGCGGACATGACCATTGAGACTTATGCCATGGAATCGGCCGTGCTGCGGGCGCAGAAGATTGTGCAGACGAAGGGTGAAGATGGAGCGGCTTTGCCGATTGCGATGACGCGAGTGTATCTGTCGCAAGCGATGGAAAGAGTTGAGTCCGCGGCGCGGAAGGTGATCGCGGCCGTTGCCGACGGCGATATGATGCGCACGCAGTTGGCGATCCTGCGCCGCCTGGCGAAGTATGAGCCGTTCAACACCATCGAACTGCGGCAGCAGATCGCGCAAAAGATGATTGAACGTGGAAAGTACACGCTGGCTTAAATTCGCACCCGCAGAAATTTAAACAACAGACGGCACAGAGATTCGCCGGGGGACCCTTGTATGGGTCCAGTGCCCGCTGCGGTTCGTTTTTTGCTTCTTCCTTCCGCTCTGGTACAAATGTCCCCATGAAAACCAAAGTGTTGTACTTTTTTGCCGTATTCATGTTCTCCCGGGCTCTGGCGGGGCAATCGAATGCAGCCGCGCCGCAGGATTCAGCTACTTTCGACCCTGATGGTACGGCTCACATCACGCGTATCGTGCCCATGCCCTCGACCATTAGTCCCGAGGCACAGCAATGGCTGGCATCACTGACCCAGAACCAAGGCGGACAGCAGACCCTGGCAGAACGACGCGCGCGCACGGATGAATGGCGGAGGTTCGGCTCCGGGGAAGCGCGCAAGTATTATCCCGCGAACGTGGAGGAGACGACGACTGCTGGCGTCCGTACCGATATCATCACGCCGCTGACCATGCCCGCAGCGAATCGTAGCCGCGTCCTGATCAACCTGCACGGCGGCGGATTTAATTCCGACTCGGGCTCTTTGATCGAGGGCATTCCAATCGCGAATCTGGCTAAGACGAAAGTTGTGTCCGTGTATTATCGCCTCGCGCCGGAGAATCCCTTCCCCGCCGCGGTGGATGATGTGGTCGCAGTTTACAAGGAACTGCTCAAGACGTATAAGCCGGGCAGCATTGGAATTTTCGGAACCTCGGCGGGCGCGATCTTGACTGCCGAAGTAGCAGTGGGTCTCAAACAATTAGGTCTGCCGCTGCCGGCGGCCATGGGAATTTTCTCCGGCCTCGGCGACTTCAGCCGCATGGGCGATTCCCGGCAGTTATTTACCCTGAATGGCCTTCCCGGCGAGATGCAGCCGATCGATCCCCATCATTTGCCCGACGATCAATATGTCGGCAAGACGGATCGCAAAGATCCCGTGCTGTCGCCCCTGTTCGCTGATCTTCACGGCATGCCGCCCAGCCTACTCATCACCAGCACTCGCGATATTCTGCTGAGTGACACGACCACGCTTCATCGTGCGCTGCTGCGGTCGGGCGTGGATGCGCGTCTCGTGGTGTTCGAAGCGCTGCCGCATGCCTTCTGGTACCATTTTCAGTTGCCGGAAACCAAAGAGGCGCTGGAACTGATGGCAGAGTTCTTCGACGAACGGCTGGCGCGATAGAAACCGTCCCAACGGATCCTATCGATCGGAATGAAGTTCGCTATTTGCTTCCATTTTCCTGCGGCACGAGCAGGTAGCTCACAAACGCGACTCGCTTGTTGTCTGGCGACCAGGATGGCACGTTGATCGTTCCCTGCCCGCCAAATAGTTTCGCCAGCACCGTAATCTTCTTATCGCTGCTTTTCGAATCACTGCTTTTCGAATCACTGAGCGACATCAGCCGCAGCATCACGTCTTTATTCTCCGGATGGCCCGTCACCTCCGCTGCGTAGGTGAGGAACACCATCCACTGGCCGTCGGGAGAAATGTGTGGGAACCAGTTATTGAGATCATCGGAGAAGACCTGCTCCTGCTCGCTGCCGTCGGGCTTCATGCGCCAAATCTGCATGTGGCCGGTGCGCTCGGAGTTGAAATAAATGTACTTTCCATCCGGAGAGTATTCCGGACCATCATCGAGCCCTTTGGCGGTGGTCAATCGTTTTTCTTCGCCGCCCGCCGCCGCGATCGCATAAATATCAAAGTCGCCGTTGCGCTGGCCGACAAATGCGAGCGTCTTGCCGTCGGGCGACCAGCCATGCCAGTAGGACGGAGAGTTCTGCGTAATGCGGCGCGGCGTCCCTCCTGTAATCGGGACGATGTACACGAGCGAATTGTGGTCGCCCTGCGAATTGTCACTGATCGCAATCTGGATGGCGTCAGGGGAAAGACCGTGATCGTTGTTGCAGCGATTCGCGAAGCCCGTATCGATGACCACGGGCTTGTCGCCGCCAACCGCGAGGCGCTCGATGTGGCCATCGCGATTGAACAGAAACGCGCTGCCGTCATGCGTCCAGTTGGGCGCTTCGAATCGTCCTGGCGCAAGATAGGCGACGCGGCGGTCGGCAGAATCAATGGCGACCGTTTCGAGCGTGCTATAGAGAGTCGGCTTGGCTCCCGCGGCGGAAGCAGGTTGCGTCAACTCGACGTTAGAGAACACTGCTTTTTCCACCACATCCTTGTCGTGGGAACATACGCCGAGCCCGACGTAGAACGTGCCTTGCAGCGGGATGCGCAGCCAACCGCCAGACACTCTTGGTTCGCCGTCCGCTGCCAGGGACATGTAGACGTAATCGCCTCGTCTGGTAATGCGCAGGCGCTTTGGGGCTGAGATGTTGGCTTGAATCTCGCGCGTGATCGCGCCTTTTTCATCGCGGAATTGCAACGAGGTCAGCCCGCTGGCGTGCAGCGCTACGTCGGCGTAGACGGAATCGGCATCCAGACTCTGCCGCAGCACGAGCGCCGCTTTCTTGTGTTCATTCCCCGTAGTAGTCAGAAAGGAAATATCGGCCGCCAAAGTCACATCGCCGGAGACTTTTTTCCATGCGAACTGAAAAGCATCCGCCGCGAACCACATGTTTTCGCCGCTGCCGCTGATCGTGTATGTTCGCTGGGAGGTGTCGTAGTCAACAGAGCCTGGGTGCAACACGGTGCCTACATCGCTGTGTCCTTCGAAGAGTCCGACTGGCGCCGCGCTATCTTGTGCCCCCGCGGAACCGCCGATCACGGCAGAAATACAACTTATGAGCGCAACCATCGTCAGATTACGAAGAATGAGCGAACGAAGACTACGCATGTAAGTCCTCCGCGGGTACGACCGGTTTGCTGCATCCGGCATTGTAAATGGATCAGCGCGAGCTGTCCGTTGTTTGATTTTCGGGGTCCCTTTGGACGCGTCGTTCTACGGGCGAGATCGTTCCGTCCGTCTGAAAAACGGCTCCTCACAGGATGACCCAGTGGAACGGCGACCAGTGGAACGGCCACCCGCAAAACTCAACCAGCGATACCAATCTGCACTCACTTCTGGTAAAACGTCTGCATGAAAATGAGCCGCGTCGTTTCTACCACATTCTTATTCTTCTGCACTCTGCTTCTCGTCACCGGAGGGGTCGCGCAAGAGGGCGGTTCCCCGTCCGCGAATCTGGCGCTGACGCCACCCATGGGCTGGAACTCGTGGAACAAGTTCGCCTGCAATGTCAGCGAGGATCTGATCAAGGGCATGGCCGACGCTGTCGTAAAGTCCGGAATGAAGGATGCGGGCTACGTGTACGTCAACATTGACGACTGCTGGCAGGTGAGCCGTGACGCGAATGCCAACATCGTCGTCGACCCGAAGCGCTTTCCCCATGGCATGAAGCCGGTGGGCGATTACATTCATTCGCTGGGGTTGAAGTTCGGCGTCTATTCCGACGCAGGGTCGAAGACTTGCGCCGGTCGTCCCGGCGGCCTAGGTCATGAGTATCAGGATGCCGTCCAGTATGCCGCGTGGGGCGTAGATTATTTGAAGTACGACTGGTGCCACACCACCACGCAGGACGCGAAGGCATCCTATGCCAACATCCGCGCGGCTCTTGACGCGTCGGGACGACCCATCGTGTTGAGCATTTGCGAATGGGGCACGGCGAAGCCCTGGCTGTGGGGCAAGGAAGTTGGCGGGAATCTGTGGCGTACCACGGGTGATATCACCGACAAGTGGGCCGGTTCGAGCAAGTGGCCGGACGGCAGTTGCTGCTCGAACGGAATGCTGGCGATTCTCGACCTTCAGGCTGGTTTGCAATCTTATGCCGGGCCGGGCCACTGGAACGACCCTGACATGCTCGAGGTCGGTAACGGTGGAATGACGGACCTCGAATACCGCTCTCATTTCAGTCTGTGGGCGATCCTGGCAGCGCCACTGATTGCGGGCAATGATCTGCGCAACATGCGGCCGGAAATTCACGAAATTCTGACGAATAAAGAAGTGATTGCAGTGGATCAGGACGCCCTGGGGCGCGAAGGCGAGCGCGTCGCGAAGCATGGCGACGCGCAAGTCTGGGCCAAGCAACTGAAAGACGGGAGCCGCGCGCTGGTGCTGCTGAATGGCGGCGGAGCCGAACAACCAGTCTCGGTAAGCTGGGAGGATCTCGGCTATCCCAACGACATCAGCGCTTCGGTGCGCGACCTGTGGCAGCACAAAGACCTGGGAAAGTTCGCAGGGAAATTCTCGGCGACGGTGCCGTCGCATGGGGTTGTGATGATCACGGTGAAACCGTAAGTGAATCAGACCACGAAAGGAAGGACGCGTCACTCCTGTATCGTTCAGAGTGGATTTCCCTGTCCTTTGTAGTCCGGCAATCTGCTCTATTCTTTCGGGAAGTTAGGGTCGGCTTTCACTTCTTCGATCTGGGCGGTGTGGCGGGCGCTGTGCGCCGAGATCAGCAGCAGCCACTGATAGCCGTCCAAGATTCCGAATGCCGGATGGTCGAAGAAATGGTCCCGCAGATCGTCATTCGTGGTCCGAATGTAGTCCATTGTCGCCTTGCGGCTGTCTTCAAATGTCTTGGTCAGTTCCGCCTGCGTAGCCCAGCGACCCGTGGGACGCAGCATCTCGGGCGCCTGCGCCTTGTGGCTGCGGTCGGGCATCTTCTCCAGAATCAATTGATCTTTCCCCTTGACCTGCTCTCGTTTCTCCGGAGTCGCAGGTGACTGCATCATCTTGTGCACAAGGCCGAAAATCGTCGATTCTGAGACCGTGATATGTTCGGCGACCTCCGCTACGGACCAGCGGTCCGGGGCAGATTTGAATGTCCACTGCTTCTGCGAGAGCCCTGCAATCGACTTGAGGAAATTGTCGCGGGTGGTTTGAAACTGTTGCAGCGCCGATGCGCGCTCTTCGGGAGTAATCGTGGAGGTCGCGGTTGGTGGTGCGGACTGGGCTACCGCCGGGGCCAGTGCCACACAAAACATCGCCTGGATCAGAATTGCCGTGGTCTTTCTTGCTTGCATGAACATCCTCCTGAAGATGTGACTCGAGGTGCGACCCGAGGGCTAAGGATACAGAAGTCTCATCAGCTCTTGTTTTTTTCTTTCAGCTCTTCCATCACGCTCTGAATCAGTTCTTTGGCGTCGGTCAGGCTCTTCATAATGATTTGGATGTCCATGACGGGCTTGCCGGGCCAGCGCTGGCTCTGGCAATAGACGCCGTGCTGGCCGACCAAGGCCATCGCGTCTGTGATCGTGTCCATGGTGACGGCCAGGCGGCCGCGGGGCACGCCCATCATCATCTCGTAGTGTTCCAGTTCTTCCTGCTTTTCGTCGAATACCGGCATGCGAGGATTGTAACCGCGCCGCCGCGTGCGGCATAATGGGCCGCTGACCTAAAGCATGCTCAAACGTCAAAGCTCTTAGTACTACCGGTATTTCAAGGAGAAACCATGCAGAAACGAATTGCCTGTATCATCGGCACGATTTTCACACTCACCCTTTTCGCCGCCTGTCAGGGCAAACCCAGTCCCGCCGCTTCCGCATCGTGCGATCTCAGTGGCGGCAAGACCATCAAGACGGATTATTCAAGTCCCCGCATGAAGGGACGCAAAATCTATGGCGATCTCGTTCCGTTTGGTGAAGTCTGGCGTACCGGAGCGAACGAAGCGACCACCTTCGTCACCAGCGCAGATGTAGTCGTTGGCGGCAAAACCGTGCCCGCCGGCAGTTACACGATGTTTACCGTTCCCAACGCCGACAAGTGGACTCTCATCATCAACAAGAAGACCACAGAGGCCGGAAAACCAATATGGGGAATCCCTTACAAGTATGAGAGCGACGAACTGGCACGCGTGGATATGCAGGTCTCGAAACTGCCGGCTCCGGTGGAAAATTTCAACATCTCCTACGACAAGTCCGGACGTGGCTGCACTCTGCACATCGACTGGGAAACTACCCGCGCGTCGGTAGACATTACAGCTAAGTAATAGGGTGGAAAATTGTTGATTGCTGATTGAAAACAAGTCGGATTCCAGCTGGTGCGGCGTTTCAATCAGCAATCTTTCAATCCGCAATCAGGAAATCGGCAATCAGCAATCGGAAGTTAGTTCGCCGGCTTCCAGCGCAACACCGGTTTCCTGGCCGCGGCAGTTTCATCCAACCGCGACACGCGGGTTGTGTGCGGGGCGTCGAGCACCGTCTGCGGATCTTCTTCCGCTTCTTCCGCGATCGACTTCATCGCCTCAATAAACAGATCCATCTCTTCCTTGGATTCGCTCTCGGTGGGCTCAATCATGAGCGCGCCCGGAACGATCAGCGGAAACGCTGTCGTGTAAGGATGGAATCCGTAATCGATCAGGCGCTTGGCGATGTCCATCGTGCGCACGCCTTTTTTCAACTGCCGTCTGTCGCTGAAAACCACTTCGTGCATGGTCGGCGTGGAGTAAGGGAGATCGTAGATTCCTTCGAGGCCCTTTCGGATGTAGTTTGCGTTGAGAACCGCGTCTTCCGTGGTTTGCCGCAGGCCATCGGGGCCATTCGCCTGAATATAAGCCAGCGCGCGGACGAACATTCCAAAGTTGCCGTAGAAAGCGCGCACCCGTCCCACCGACTGCGGACGGTTGCCCTCGAACGCCAGAGTGCCGTCCGATTTGGTGATCACCACCGGCGTCGGCAAGAAAGGTTCCAGGCCTTTCTTGACAGCCACCGGGCCCGAACCCGGGCCTCCGCCGCCGTGCGGAGTCGAGAAAGTCTTGTGCAGGTTGAGATGCATGACGTCGACGCCGAAGTCGCCGGGGCGCACCTTACCGACCAACGCGTTCATGTTGGCGCCGTCCATATAGAGAAGGCCACCTTTTGCATGCAGGATATCGGCAATCTTATGGATGTCCTGCTCGAACACGCCCAGCGTGTTGGGATTCGTGAGCATGAGGGCGGCGACATCTTCATTCATCTGCGCCGCCAGCGCGGCAAAATCGACCATACCGCGCGAGTCCGACTTTAGATTCTCAACAGCATAGTTCACCATTGCGGCGGTGGCAGGATTGGTGCCGTGGGCGGAATCGGGAATCAGAATTTTCTTGCGCGCATTCCCCTTTGACTCGTGATAGGCGCGCACCATCAGCAGGCCGGTCATCTCGCCATGCGCGCCCGCGGCCGGCTGCAGCGTGATCGCATCCATGCCGGTGATTTCGATCAACTGCTCGCTCAGCGTTTTGATGATGGCGAGGGCGCCCTGGGAAATCTTCTCCGGCTGATAGGGATGCCCGTTCGCGATTCCCTCCACCCGCGCGACCGCCTCGTTCACCCGCGGGTTGTACTTCATGGTGCAGGAACCCAGGGGATACATACCCAGGTCAATGGCATAGTTCCACGTGGAAAGTCGTGTGAAATGACGGATGATCTCGATCTCACTCACTTCCGGCATGCAGCCGAGTTCTTTTCTTTCATATGCTCCCAGAAGCTGGGCGGCATCCACTTCTGGCACGTCCAGCGGCGGCAACTTCCAGGCGGCCTTGCCTGCCGACGACTTCTCGAAGATCAAGCCTTCGTTTTGATTCACCTGCAGGGTGGCTTTGCGCGTAGGATGCTTCATCGCGCCACCTCTTCCGCGTCCTCGGCCTTGGAAGATCCCACGGCCGGCTCGCTCTCGGCCGCCAATTCCACGGCTGTGTCGATCGCGCCGCGCGTCGTCAATTCCGTACAGCACCACACGGCGGCGTTCCCCAGTTCGGGGTAGAACTTGTTCAGAGGCAAACCACCGACCATCTTATGCTGCAACAGCCGCTCGTTGATTGCGTAGGGATCTTCGCGAGTCTGCACCACGAACTCATTGAATCGGGGCGCAGCGCCGAACAGAACCTTGCCCTGTTTCGCGAACTGGCTAGCAGCGTAAGCCGCCTTCGCCAGATTCTGCTTGGCTAATTCCTTCAAGCCGACTTTGCCGTAGATGGTCATAAAGATATTGACCATCAGCGCGACCAGAGCCTGGTTTGTGCAGATATTCGAGGTGGCTTTCTCGCGGCGGATGTGCTGCTCGCGCGTGGCCAGGGTAAGGACGAATCCGCGTCTCCCCTGTTTGTCGACCGTCTGTCCCACCAGACGACCCGGCATTTGCCTCACATATTTTTCGCGCGTGGCGATAACCCCGCAATACGGGCCCCCGAATCCGACGGGCACGCCGAAGGACTGCGCCTCCATGGCAATCACGTCGGCTTGCCGCGGCGGTTCCACGATTCCCAGCGAGACCGCTTCCGCGATCGAGACCACCAGCATCGCCCCGTTCTTGTGAGCAATCTCCGCAATCGCTCCGACATCTTCAATCGTGCCGAAGAAATTCGGCGACTGCACGATTACACACGCCGTCTCCGGCGTCATCGACTTCTCGAGTCCTGGCAAGTTCAGCCGGCCATCGTCGGTGAAATCTGCGACCGCCAACGGCATGCCCTGATGCGTGGCGTAAGTTGCCAAGACCTCTCGATATTCAGGGTGCAGGCTGCGCGCCACCACGACCGAGCGCCGGCCGGTCAGACGAACCGCCATCATCACGGCTTCCGCCGCGGCGGTGGAACCGTCATACATGGAGGCGTTCGCCACTTCCATGGCCGTTAACTCGCAAATCATAGTCTGAAATTCGAATATGGATTGCAGCGTGCCCTGGGAAATCTCCGCCTGATAGGGAGTGTAGGCGGTCAGGAACTCACCGCGCGAAATCAGGGAATCAATGATGACCGGTCGATAATGGAAATAGGCGCCCGCGCCCAGAAAGCTGGTGTAGCCCTCGCCGTTCTCACGCGAGCGCTGGCGAAAGAAGTCGACAATCTCGGACTCGGCCATCTGGCGCGGGACGTTGAGATCGCGGGTCAGCCGGTACTCCGCCGGAATCGGTGCAAACAGATCGTCGACCGAGCGCAAGCCAATCGCGTTCAGCATCGCTTCGCGGTCGGCAGGAGACTTAGGCAAATAGCGCATAGAATTCTTTAGATGTGCCTCGGGGTCGCGCGGATGGTGGCAGCGCGCAAAGTCAGTATCGGCGGCGTTAGAGCTCGAACCTCGGACCTCAGAAGTGGACCAGACCCGGGTGCGGTCTCGGGTCCAAGGGCTGAAGTGAAATTTTTCAGTGCCCGGCCTCTTCCGCTACAAACTTCTCATACTCGGCGGCGGAGAGCAGGCGATCCAATTCGCTTGGATTCTTCAGCGTAAGCTTGAGCATCCACGAGCCATGAGCATTTTGATTGACCTTCTCGGGGGAGGTGGCCAATTCCGCGTTCACCTCGGTCACGGTTCCAGAAGCGGGAGCAAAGAGGTCCGACACAGCTTTCACCGACTCGACCGTGCCAAACGCTTTGCCGGCAGCCAGTTCGGCGCCCACCTTAGGGGTCTCGACAAATACGATATCTCCCAGCGACTGTTGCGCGTAATCGGTGATGCCGACCGTGCCAGTAGTTCCGTTCACCTCAATCCACTCGTGCTCTTTCGTATATTTGCGATCTGTCGGGTAGGCCATACCAGCTTCTAGCTCCTAGCTTCTAGCAAATTCCTCCGGGCTGCTTTGTGTCCGTCGGTGGTTATGCAGTTTTCTTTTGTCGCTTATAAAAAGGAGTCGGCACTACCACCGCGCCGACGGCTTGCCCTCGAATCTCAACCTTAACCTTCGTACCCACCGCGGCCAACTCCCGCGGCACGTAGGACAGCGCGATATTTTTCTTCAAAAACGGCGCGGGAGATCCACTTGTAACGTAACCAATTTCGCAACCACCGCCGTCGAGCACTTTGTATCCGTCGCGGGCAATGCCGCGTTCCGTCATCTCCAGGCCAACCAGAGTTCGCCCTACGCCAGCGGCTTTGGCTTTCTCCAGCGCCGCCCGCCCCATGAATTCCGGCTTTTCCATTTTGCAGAACCGGTCAAGCCCCGCTTCCCAGACATTAATGGTATCGGAAATTTCATGTCCGTAGAGTGGCAGCTTGCCTTCGAGGCGTAGCGTGTTGCGCGCCCCAAGTCCGCAAGGCACGACGCCGAACTCCCTGCCCGCAACTAGAACCGCATTCCACACGCGCGCGCTGGTGGCTTCGTCGGCGGGGACGTAAATCTCAAATCCATCTTCGGCGGTATATCCCGTACGGCCCATCAGAATATTGTTCAGGCCGCACAGCTTGCCGCGTGTCACCCAGTAAAACTTCACCGCGCTCAGATCGGCGTCGGTGAGCTTCTGCAGAAGATTCACGCCCTTCGGCCCCTGGATCGCAATCTGCGTGTAGTCATCGGAAAGATTTTGCAGCACGCAGTCGAACTCGCGTGTGTGGTCGCGCACCCAGCTGAAATCTTTTTCCCGCGTGCCGGCATTAATGACCAGAAGATATTCGTCCTCGCCCAGGCGATGGACGATCACGTCATCGACAAACGTTCCCTCCGGATAGAGCAGCGCGGAATATTGCGCCTGGCCGACCGCCAGCCGCGAGGCATCATTCATGGAGATATGCTGCACCGCGGCGAGAGCCTGCGGTCCGGCCAGGCGAATGTCGCCCATGTGGCTGACATCGAAGACGCCAACAGCGGTGCGTACGGCCGTGTGCTCGGCAATAATCCCACCGCCGAGCGACGCGGGATATTCCACGGGCATGTCCCAGCCGTTGAACTCCACCATCTTCGCGCCCATCTGGCGATGGACGGCGTTCAGCGCAGTTTTGCGGATGGCGGGCATCGCCTCAACCGAAGACAAAATAGACCTCAATCAGCGGACAGTGGCTGGCCCGCCGGGATAGGTGTGACTGTTTACCGTATCACGCGCTTTTTCTGCGGGTCAAACCGAAGAGGCATTCGCGGGTGGAGAGCGTGCGAGAGTTTCGAAAACAATTCCAGCGGGAGTATCCTGACCGAAGCCGTTCTTCAGGCGGAGGAAAGATCTTGCACCCAGAGCGGCATCGCGCGAGGCAGGCCTCCGACGCGAGATCGCTCCCCCATCTGAAAAACGCCGGGGACGAGGCCCTCAAGAACGAACGGCCAAGTCTGACATTCTAACGCCCGAATTGCACTGTCACCCGCGCCCCCGCAGCCACGTGCGTGCCGGCGGCGGGAGTCTGCTGGCGGGCGACGCCGCTGCCGACGGCGTCCAGTTCCAGCCCACTGTCCTGAGCAGACTCAACGGCCCCACGCACTGTTTTGCCCACAAATGACGGCACTTCGATGCCACCTTGCTCTACGTCCAGCACCACGGTGCCGCTGGAAGGCAGTCTTACTTGGGCTGCGATTGCTGGTTCTGGAGTCTTCGACGAAATCGCCGGACTGTCAGACGCTGGGGGTAAATTTTGCGAAACCGGCTCACGCATTGCCGCTTGCACGACGTCTCCGTCGCTGCCGACACTGGGGGGCACGGGCGATTGCGCCAAACTGGTCGACTTCGTCGACTCGGAAGAATCGCCGTTCACTTCCGCGGTCTCCAACGTCTCGCCGGGATGATCCGGAGTGCCTTCTTCCAAATCTTTATCCTTCATTTTTGCCAGCAGCAATTGATGCTGAGGGGCGAGCGGCAGATCATGCGGCACGTGCAAATACTCGAGAACTTGCTGCGAAATGCGGCGAAACACTGGCGCCGCTATCTGGCCGCCCTGGTGGAGCCCCACCGCCGAATCCAAAATCACCGCAACCACGATCTGCGGATTGTTCAAAGGCGCGAATCCGGCAAACGATCCGATATATTTCGTTTTCGAATAGACTCCCGTCGCCGGATCAACTTTCTGCCCGGTGCCGGTCTTTCCCGCCGAAGTGTAGCCTTCGAGAATGGCCTTGCGGCCGGTGCCCTCAAGCACGACTTTCTGCATCATGGAGCGCATCTCCGCGGCGGTATAGGAAGAAATCACGCGATGCGATGCGCCGGGGTGAAAGGCGACAGTCTGCGGCGTGCCCCGCGGCTGGACCGTGCCGGCCACGATGCGCGGCGCAACCCACACCCCGTCATTGGCAAAGGTCGAGATGAGGCTGGTCAACTGGATCGGCGAAATGCCGATCTCCTGTCCCATCGAAATAGCGGCGATCGAAACTTTCGACCAGCGGCTCACCGGCTTGGTCATTCCGCGCGTCTCGCCGGGCAACTCGATCCCGGTCTGCTGGCCGAATCCGAAGGCGCGAATGTATTTATAGAAACGGTCCTCGCCCAGGCGCAGGGCAATTTTGATCGAGCCCACATCGCTCGATTCCGCCAGCACGCCCCACACCGGCAGCAAGCCGTGCGGCTTCGAATCCCGGATGCGCATCCCGTTGTAAACGATCGATCCCATCTGGCAGTCGAACACTTCGTCCGGGTTCGTGACTTTTTCTTCCAGCGCCGCCGAAATCGTGACCAGCTTGAAAGTCGATCCCGGCTCATAGGCGTAACTCACGGCCCGGTTGGTCAGCGCGCCGGGAGTAATCTGCTTGCGCAAATTCGGATTGAAGGTTGGCCGGTTAGCCAGCGCCAGGATTTCTCCAGTGTGCGGGTTCTCGACAATCACAGTCCCCGCGATGGCCTGCGTGTCGTGAATTGCCTGGTCCAGTTCTTTTTCGGCGATGTATTGGATATTTTTGTCGAGAGTCAACACCAGATTGTCGCCCGGGTCGGGCTGGGTCTCGACATCGGCGAACCACTGCCGGCGGGCATCGACCGAGATGAACATCTTCCCTGCACGCCCTCGCAGTTCGTCCTCGAATTCGTGCTCAATGCCGCTTTGCCCGGCATCCTCCATGCCGACCGAACCCAGCACCTGCGCGGCCAGATCGCGCGCGGGATAAAAGCGCTTCGGCTCTTTCTGAAAGTGAATGCCCTGCAGTTTCAGGGAGTTGATGCGTTGGATGGTCTCGTCGTTGGCCTTGCGCGCCACCCAGCAAAACGTCTTGTGCGCCCGGCAGTCCGCCAGAACCACGTTGTAGTCATCGCCGGTGATGCGCGTAATGAGAGAAAGCGCCGTGGGAAGATCCTTGACTTCTGTGGGCACGGCGAATGCGGAATCGACCAGGACCGACATGGCCAACTCGTGGCCGGCGCGGTCGTAGATCACTCCGCGCTTGGCGGCCAGCGGAATGGCGCGCTGCTGCTGATGTCCAGCCTGCTTTACAAACTTGCCATAGCTGAAAATCTGGAGAAACACCAGCCGCCCGCAGATCGCGACACACCACAGCACGAGCACGGCACTCAGCAGGTAGAGACGGGAGTTCTTGCCGGGATAAGAATTGGCGGTCGCCATGACGGTTGCTCTTTTGCACCGGAGACAACATGGCGGCCCACCAGTCAGGCGGACCGCCAAATACGTTCGTGTGGGGCCGGTCTCTGCACCGGCCATGCCGAGCGAAGCTCGACGCGGTTTCCCGCTTGCGCCCTTACCGCCCCGGAATCACCATCCCCGGAGTGGCGCTTGCCATCACCGGGCCTTGCCCATCGCCCGAGGTCACATCCATGCGGATCACCTGTCCAGGCTCTGGCGGGACCAGGCCGATGCGCCGCGCCAGCACGTCAATGCGTTCCGGATCGCGCAGCGAGGCATCTTCCAGGCGCAGGGCATGATTCATCTCGGTGCGTTCGCTGAGTTCGCGCTTGGCCGATTCAATCTGGTAACCGTACTCGATTGCCTTGAAGTGCTGCCAGGCGTACGTAAAGACCAGCAGGAACAGGCAAGCCAGTGCGGTGCCAAATTGCTTCATCTCGCGGTTGCGCCGCGGATCTTCGACCTTGACCAGTCGTGAATTGTCGATCGTCTTGGAAAAGTAGATCTCGGGTGTACCTGTCCAAAACGATCGACGCCCAGCCACCGGAACCGCGCTACGAATTGTTGCCGCCGCTGCCGCCATTATGCCGCCCCCATGAAAACCTGGTCACTTTTTGTCACCGGAATCTGCATGGCGAAAATTGCATGCAGTTCCTGCTGGTCGGCGGCTTCCTGCTGTTGCCCCGCCCGCTCGACCCGCTCTACCGTTGCCATCAAATCGCTGATCAATGTTCCTGTGTGCATTGTGGCGCTGTACATTGCCCGCTACCTCAAATTTGGATTCCTACCACGGAACCCTGTTTCCGGCGTCCGCTCTCGGACTCCGGCAAACCATTGCTTTCCTCATCCAGCGGATCTTTGTCCGCCTTGGCCGGAATTTTGAAGGCCCCGGCACGCCATTACAGCGGTGCCGGGAACTCCGGCAGGTTTTCCGGAGCCAAACTCCGAAAGCCACTTCTGGCTTCCGCGTTCCGGCTTCAGCTCATCTTTTCCCGCTTCGTTTTTTCCGAAAGCCAGAAGCCGAGAGCCCAAAGCCAGTTTCAAATTCTTTCCGCCGCCCGCAATTTTGCGCTGCGGGCCCGCGGATTGCGATCGTTCTCTAATTCAGTTGCCGTTACCGGCTTCTTGGTTAGAACACGAAAGTACTTGTTCTTTATCGCGCCCTCGCGGAAGGCATCCTTTACGATGCGATCCTCCAGCGAGTGAAAACTGATCACCACCACCCTCCCCCCTGGCTTCAGAATCCGCGGCGCCGCTTCCAGCAGCGCCCGCAAATCGTCCAGTTCGCGGTTTACGAAGATTCGAAGAGCTTGAAAGGTTCGGGTCGCCGGATGAATTCGCCGCTGTTCAGAATTCATTGGCCGGGCCGCGGCTGATATGACGTCCGCAAGATGTGCGGTAGATCGTATCGGCCGCGACCGGCAAATGGCTCTGGCGATTCTCCGCGACCTCCTTTCCTCTCCGAATTCGTAAATCACATCGGC